>NZ_QNGB01000012.1 GCF_003298505.1 Roseovarius sp. TE539 | reverse complement strand
AACCAAAGGTTCGATGATCGCCCACTGCCTGTCTGTCAAAGTCCGTCTGCTCAAGATCGCCTCCCGTTTTTGATCTTGAATCAAACGAGAACCGATTTGGGAATCCCCTAAATGCAGACGCCGCCTAAGGGATCAGGCGAAAATCCGGTCGGCGTGATCGACCAAGTAGATGCGCAGCCAGGGGGTGAATTTTGCCGGTTCGCGCCGTACCTGCTGCGACAGTTCGCTCATGTCGATCCACGCCACGTCCATCACTTCTTCCGGATCCGGCACCGGCTTCACGGGATCGGGCACGTCCGCCGCAAAGATGTCGACACACTCATGTTCGACAAGCCCCCCGCCGACATCTGCCCGGTAAGTGATCTGTTCGCGATACCTCAGGCTCAGCCCGGTGATCCCGAGCTCCTCCCGCAGGCGGCGTTGCGCGCAGGCTTTCGAGGCTTCACCCCACCGGGGATGCGTGCAACAAGTATTCGCCCACAAGCCCGGTGTATGATATTTTCCCATCGCGCGGCGCTGAATCAGGACGTCTTCGCCACACAGCACGAAAACCGAGACCGCCTTGTGCAGAAGCCCCTTGCGATGCGCTTCCAGCTTCTCGACAGCGACAAGATCGCCATCAACCCAGGTGGGAATGAAATCGCTCATGTGTGGCAGGCCGGAACAAGCCGCGTCAGGTGCGCCAGATTCTTCAAACCTATCCTCAAATGTGCCATGGGCCGGGCCTTGACGAGCTTCTTGTTCATATAGGCCTCGAAGGTCAGACGTTGAACATCGATGTCATGACACAGCGAGACGAAACGCTCACGGCGATCGTCCGATCTGTAATAGGCATTCTGCATCGAGGCGAGAACCCGGAAAACCGTCTTGTGGTCGCGCATGAAAAGCTGTCGTGCCAATCGCAGGTCGCGGACACGCCGGGACCGGAGGGATGCCGCCGCGGCCGTCGCCGCCGCGCGCCCGCCGACCATGGCATAATAGATGCCTTCGCCCGAGCTTGGCGCGACGACACCCGCCGCATCCCCGGCAAGCACCACATCCCGCCCGTTGTCCCAACGGTCCAGCGGCCTTAGCGGGATCGGCGCCCCCTCGCGCCGGATCGTCCGGCAATCTGAAAGGCCGCTTGCGGCCCGCAGATCCGCCGTCGCCCTCTTGAGGTCCACATCGCGGACCATCGAGCCCATGCCGACACTGGCCGATTTGCCATGCGGAAACACCCAGCCGTAGAAATCCGGCGAGATTCGGCCATCATAGATCACATCGCACCGCGCCGGATCATACGCCCCGACTGCATCTGGCGCCTCTATGATCTCGTGATAGGCGACAACGTAGGGTATGCGGTCGCAGCCGGGAACCTCATCGCGCGCCACATTGGACCGGGCGCCATCCGCTCCGATGACCAGCCGGGTGTGAAGCGCGCGCTCCTCGCCACTGCGCTTGTCACGATAAATGACACGCGTGCCACCGCTGTCCCGTTCGATCCTCTTGTAGGTTCCGGTGACGCGCACCGCCCCGCCAAGACCGGCCCTTTCACGCAGGAATTCGTCGAAGTCCTCACGGTTCACCATGCCCACGAAGCCGTTCTCGATCGGGATATCCACCTTTCGGCCACGCGGCGAGATCATGCGCGCCGTGTTTATCCTTGCCACGAGTTGATCCTCGGGGATGTCGAATTCCCTGACAAGCTGCGGCGGAATGGCCCCGCCGCAGGGCTTGATCCGCCCTGCCCTGTCCAGCAGGGCGACGCTATGACCGCCGCGGGCAAGATCCTCGGCCGCCGTCGCCCCTGACGGGCCACCTCCGACAACAACAACGTCATACATGGTTCATCCCTCCGGAACGATCGCGCCAAAGTGGCCGCGATCCTGTTCGATCACGCGCAGAGCCAGCACCGCAGCCAGGACGAAAAGCACACCCTCGCTTGCGAAGACGACGCCGAATGCGGTCGCATCATCGACCAGGACAACACGCATCGCATCCACGGCAGCAGCACCAAGAAGACCGCCAAACCCGGCGGCAATGGCCTGAGCGGCACCCCAGAGCCCCATCCGGGTTCCCTCTCGCGCACCGCGCCCCTTTCCTGCGAGCGCCATCATCGAGCCGATCGCGGCCACCGCGAACATCCCGTTGAAAAAGCCCAGGACGGTTACGGCCGGCGCAAGAAGCACAGGCACTGCCGCGGTTCCCAGCATCGTGATCACGCCAAGGCTGCCCGCCGAACCGAGACACCCCGCGATCACCCAGCCGCGCAGCGAACCGATGCGCAGGCCCGTGGCCGCGATGCCCACCGTCAGCATTCCGGCGAACACCCCGCCGTTCTGGACCCCGCTGAGAGACGTGGACTGACCCGGGGAATACCCGAACACCAGCCCGGCATAAGGCTCCAGGATCAGTTCCTGCATGAAATAGGCCGTCATCGACAGGAATACGAAGATCGTGAAATTGCGCGCCGCGGGCTCTGCCCAGACCTCGCGCATCCCGTCGACGAAGCGCGTGCGGTCACGGGGGCGCGCAACCGCCTGGACGCGACTTTCGATACCAAGGACCGCAAGGACTGTCAGGATCACCGACCCCGCCGTCACCACCGCCACGATCTTCAGCAGAAGCTCGGGCGAATACGGGTCCAGCAACAGGCCGACCACTCCCGCCGTCACCGCAATCCCGGCGATCATCATCAACCAGGTAATCGTCGCGGCCGCCGCCCGGCGATGCGGCGCGGTCGCGGTGGCCAGCAGCGCGAGCAGGGAAGTGCCCGACGCCCCCACGCCCACCCCGATCAGCGCGTAGGACGCGATTGAAAAGGCCAGCGCGGTGCTGAAACCGGTCTCGAAAAGGATGACGCCGAAGGTCGCGCCAAATGCACCGAGGGCCAGCGCCACCATGCCGCCGATGATCCAGAACGTGCGATGCCCGCCGGCATCCGAAAGAAATCCCCAGTTCGGCCGGGTGATCTGAATTCCATAATGCAAAGCCACCAGGAACCCCGGCAGGACCGCGGGCAAGGCAAGTTCGACCACCATCAGACGGTTCAACGTCGACGTCGTCAGAACCACGACCGATCCAAGCGCCATCTGCACGAGACCCAGGCGAAGGATGTCAATCCAGCCAAGCTTCATCACCCGCCCCCCAGCGACCGCAGGGCGAAGGCTGCGATCATCATGCCGCTGACGTACATCATCACACCGGTGCCGTTGTACCATGGCGCCCGCCCCTCGGGATCGCGCAACAAGACGTGCATTGCCCGGAACTGGCCGAGAAGCAGAACGCCAATGGCCAGCGCAAAGAATGGCTTGTCCCAGAGCGTCAGTGCCGTGACGACGGCCACCTGCGGCAGCGCCATCACCCAACAGGCCACGCGGGCCGCACGGGCCGGCCCGAGGGATACCGGCAACGAATTCACGCCCGTTTGCCGGTCCCCTTCCAGGGCCTTGAAATCGTTCAGCGTCATGATTCCGTGCGCGCCCGCGGCATAAAGCAGCGCGATCAGGATGACCGGCCACGCCGGCGCCCCGGCCGACAGCACCGCCGCGCCGGTGAACCACGGCAGCCCCTCATAGCACAGCCCGACAAGCGCCGGCCCCCAGACCCCGGATCGTTTCAGGCGCAGGGGTTCCGCGGAATAGGCCCAGGCCGCGAGCACCCCGAAGACAGTGGCCCCGAAGCCCCAGGGGCCGAGAAGAGACCCCAGAAGCAGCGCGATCACGCTCATTGCGATCGCGATCCAAAGCCCCCATCGCCCAGGAATCGCCCCCGACGGGATGGGCCGGTGCGGTTCGTTGATGGCATCGACGTGCCGATCACACCAGTCGTTGGCTGCCTGGCTCATCCCGCAGACAACGGGTCCGGCCAGCACCATGCCAGCCACCACGAGCCACGGCGCGGTCTGCAACGCGACCCCCGAAGACACCACGCCGCACAGGAAGGCCCAGACCGGTGGAAACCATGTGATCGGCTTGATCAGCGTCAGGGCTGCGCGCGGGTCGGGATAGCGCCTCGTCGTTTGTAAGTTAAACATGACACTCATGGTGTCAATTAAACTATACAATATGGTTCAATGAAAGCTTTTTCTGCCCGCCGGCCGTGGTGAATCCGCGGTCAGCTCTCCGCGTCTACGCTCAGGATGCCATACTTGCGCAGCTTGACATACAGGCTCTGACGCGAAAGCCCGAGCATTTCCGCCGCCGCAACCCGGTTGTTGCCCGACAATTGCAAAGCGGTTTCGATGCACATCTTCTCCACGACATCGGATGTTGCCGAAACGAGTTCCTTCAGGGACGCGGTGCCGACAAGGTCCATCACGTTCCTCATCGCATCTTCGCTGACGGCTGCCGCGCCCGGATCGGTATCGACCGCTTCGGATTGCGTCACATCACGGATGATGAAACCATACCCGAGGTCGCCACCCCGCTGCCGGAGACGGGCCGCTGAAATGTCGACCGTCGCGCGAGTTCCCACAACGCTGCTGATCTGCGCTGCATAGCTTCGCATCCGGCCTTTCTTCATCGACGCATCAAGTATCAGCTTGAGATCGACAGCCCCCCTGACCAGGAAATCGCCCAGGGACTTCTCCTTGACATCCCGCAATTGAGCAGCGTCCGTCAGGATCAGGAATGCCTCGTTGGCGTCGCGGATGACGCCTTTGGAATCTGTCATGACGATCGCATCACTGGTGGCAGAAAACAGCGCGGCCAGCGACTGCGTCACTTCCGATCCACCGGCTTGCTCGTCGTCCATGGAGGACAGGCGGCACAGCAGGAAAAGCTCACCGGCGGCGCGGAAATACTGCGGAATCAGCCCGATTTCACGGCCATTGCGCCGCGCGATCAGTTCCATGCTCCTGACCTCTTCGGAAGAGGCCGCTGTCTGCAGCGCGTCCATGAATTCGCTACGGCGACGCCCTTCGAAACATTGAGAGAAGGCATTGCCGTCAAGCATGTCCGTCTTGGTCCCCAGCAACGATGCGCCAGCGGTGTTCACGTCGTGGATCCGGCCACTTTCGGGATCCACCAGAACCATCGGCGTCTCCGATGCCTCAAGAACGACACGGAAAAACGTCTCGCCACGGCGCAGCTTCTGCTGATCGCGTTCGCGCGCTTGCTGCTCTTTGACGAGGCGTTGCTGAACCTCCGCAATGGGCTGCATGTCACGACCGATCAAAAGAACCGATGCGCTGTCTTTCAGGGTGTGTATGGTGTAGCGGATCGGGAATTCCCAAGTCGCATTGTCGAAGTGATTGAGTTCGACAGGGCGGCTCATCGAGCCCGGGCTTTCCTTCATCATCGCGCGTCGCGCGGCAAACTTCTGCCGGCTTTCCTCGGTCAGGAACGCGGGGAATTCACGGCCGACCCAATGGTCGAGGCTCCCCAGCGAAGCGCAATCCGCATTCACGGAGATGCCTTCAACCACATCGTCTGGGCCCAGCACAACGGCCAGGTCCGCGACATGTTCAACAAGATCATCGACATTCGCAGGAGCAGGTAGAGTACCGGCGCGAAATCTTTCAGAAGTACGTCCTTGCCGCGTCACACCCTACCCCAGTTCAAAGCGATGCCGCCCCGCTCAGGTCACCTGATCCACAGACAGCGATTCCACCGTTGTCGACAGCCCGCACCTTTCGATGGCTTCCCGAGCCGACATCACTACATAATCAGCACCGGAGAGTTTTTCCACACCTTGCCGGTCCGAAGCAGCATACCCGCCGATCACGATTGGCGGAACCTCTTCCACGTTTGCCCGGATGTACTCGATGATTTTTGCGGTTTTTTCAACCGAATTCCATGTTGAGGCGGTGATTCCCACCATCGCGAAGCGGCTTGTGATGATCATTTCCGCGATTTCCTGGTAATTCAGCCCGATCGCCATGTGAACCCAGAGGCCGTGCCGGCGCAGGTTGTCCGCCGCCACGAACGCACCCAGCGAATGCTGTTCATACTGCGGGGTGATCATCAGGACCGATTGCCCCAACGGAATGCTGCGGTCCAGCCAACGGCCGGACGCGTCGGACCCTTGCCTGCGGAACAACGCCTGCAACCGCGATGCCCCAACCGTCACCTCCACGAAGGTAGCCTGGTCGTTCAGCCACAACTCTCCCAGACGCCGGGCCGCGTCGGGCACATAGGACTGAAAGACCTCCTCGGAAGTGACCCCGCTCGAGACCAGTGCCGACAGCACGGCATGGTGGCTGGTTTCCGATTCGGACATCAGGGCTTCGCAGAAATGCTCGATCCACTCGTTTCTGCTGCGTGGCCGGGAACTCGTTTTCACCGACGCCACCCGGCGCAGCGCGGATTCCACCAGATTTCGCAGGGCCGGCTCTTGATCTTCTGATAATCCAGAGGGCTCCGCTTCGGATTTGTCGCCCATGTGTCTCCCCCCCCCCGGCGCTGAATGTTCGCGACTATTAGGCTTATTTCCAACTCCCGTCTTGAAAGATAGTTTGCGCAGCCCGATATCAAATGTCAATTTTTGTTTACATTCATATTCTCGAATTGGACTCAACTTTGGGAAACACCGGCATCCACAGAGCGTCAAGCAACGGTGCAGCCCAAAGAAACATGAAAAATAACCACCCGGAGCGGGCGGGCGATCAAATAGAACGGTGTTCACCCTGAATTTACGGTCCGTACTGGTTGGTGTAAATTTTTGTTGACAGTTTTACCATTCCGAAAATAGCATCACTGCATGGGAACAGGACCTGCGAGGGGATGCATGGCGCCCGCGAAATCTCAACAACCGGATCAAGCCGCGCTCTACACGAGCGACGAGCGGAAGCGCCGGGATACCACGGTCTGGACCACTGTCCAGGGTGTGCTGGCGCCGGCGCAATTCCTGGTCTTCCTGGTCTCGCTCGGGCTGGTCCTGCGCTTTCTGACGACCGGCGAAGGATATGCCGCCGCGACGTATTCGATCCTTGCGAAGACAGGATTCCTTTACCTGATCATGGTCACCGGGGCGATCTGGGAAAAAATCGTTTTCGGTCAGTATCTTTTCGCGCCCGCATTCTTTTGGGAAGACGTGTTCAGCTTTGCCGTGATCGCACTTCATACCGCGTATGTCTGGGCCCTGTTTTCGGGTGCGCTTTCGCCGACCGGGCTGATGATCCTGGCGCTCGCAGCCTACGCCGCCTACGTGATCAATGCGGGGCAATTCCTGCTCAAGCTGCGGGCGGCCCGCCTGCAGGGCGGGGCCACGGCATGACCCATCAATCCTCACTTGCCGCCCCGGCCGGATGCCGGGATGCCCCGGTCCTCAAGCAACGCGGCCAGCACGAGGTTTTCTGCGGCCTGACGGGAATCATCTGGCTACACCGCAAGATGCAGGACGCCTTCTTTCTGGTCGTCGGAAGCCGCACCTGCGCCCACCTTCTTCAATCGGCGGCCGGCGTGATGATCTTCGCCGAGCCCCGTTTCGGCACCGCCATACTGGAGGAAACCGATCTGGCCGGCCTGGCCGACGCACAGGACGAGCTGGAGCGCGAGGTCGATCGGCTTCTCGCCCGGCGGTCCGACATCCGGCAACTCTTCCTGGTCGGCTCCTGCCCCTCCGAGGTGATCAAGCTGGATCTTTCCCGTGCCGCCGAACGGCTGAGTGCACGCCATGCGCCAAAAGTGCGCGTTCTCAACTATTCGGGGTCCGGCATCGAGACGACATTCACCGAGGGCGAGGACGCGTGTCTTGCTTCGATGGTCCCCGCGCTGCCCGAAACCCGGGACCGCCAGTTGATGCTTGTCGGCGCCCTGCCCGACGTCGTCGAGGATCAGGCGCTGGACCTTTTGCAAAAACTCGGAATCGACCGGGTGACAGTTCTTCCCGCCCGCACCGCGAACAAGGAGGTCGCCGTGGGGCCGGAAACGGTCTTCGCCCTGACGCAGCCGTTTCTCGGGGCAACGCATTCGGCGCTTGAACGGCGCGGCGCGCGCCACATCCCGGCCCCTTTTCCGTTTGGCGAGGAGGGCACCACCCGGTGGTTGTCAGCCGTCGCGCACGAGTTCGGCGTCGACAAGGAACGATTCGAATCGGTTACCGACGCCCCCCGTGCCCGGGCACGCCGCGCGGTCGCCAAGGCGACCGAGACGCTGAATGGCAAATCGGTGTTCCTTTTCCCCGACAGCCAGCTGGAAATTCCGCTCGCCCGTTTCCTGACACGGGAATGCGGGATGACGGCCGTGGAAATCGGCGCGCCCTACATACACAAGAGCGTCGTCGGCCCGGACATGGATCTTCTTTCGCAGGGGCCGACGATTTCGGAAGGTCAGGACGTGGACCTGCAGCTTGATCGCTGCCGGGCCGCGCAACCCGACCTGACGGTGTGCGGGCTCGGCCTGGCGAACCCGCTGGAGGCCGAGGGCCTGGCAACCAAGTGGGCGATCGAGCTGGTTTTCACCCCGGTTCACTTCTACGAGCAGGCCGGCGATCTGGCGGGGCTGTTCTCCCGCCCTCTCCACCGGCGGCAACTTCTGATGAAATCCGAAGATATAGGTGATCCTGCGACGCCCGGCGCCATCCCCGATCCCGCACCCGCGTCCGGAGGCCGGTCATGAAGCTCAGTGTGTGGACATATGAAGGCCCACCACATGTCGGCGCCCTGCGGGTCGCCACGGCGATGAAGGGCCTTCACTACGTCCTGCACGCGCCGCAAGGCGATACCTACGCAGATCTTCTGTTCACGATGATCGAACGGCGCAATCACCGGCCGCCGGTCACCTACACCACCTTTCAGGCGCGCGATCTCGGCAGCGACACGGCCAACCTCTTCAGGACGGCCTGTCAGGAAGCCCACGCGCGTTTCCAGCCCGAGGCGATGATCGTCGGCGCGTCCTGCACCGCGGAGCTGATACAGGACGATCCCGGCGGCATGGCCGAAACCATGGGCCTGCCGATTCCCGTGATCCCGCTGGAACTCCCCAGCTATCAGCGCAAGGAGAATTACGGCGCCGACGAAACCTTTTTCCAGATCGTCCGCGCGCTAGCCCGCCCCGTGGCGCGCACGGGGCCGATCACCTGCAATCTCATCGGACCCACCGCCCTGGGCTTCCGGCACCGCGACGACATCACGGAAGTCACCGCATTGTTGTCGGATCTGGGGGTCGAGGTGAATGTCACGGCCCCCTATGGCGCAACGCCCGGTGATCTGAAGCGCCTCGGGGCGGCGCATTTCAACGTGCTGATGTACCCCGAAACCGGCGAGGCCGCCTGCCGCTGGATGGAGCGCGAACTCGGCCAGCCATTCACCAGGACCGTCCCGATCGGCGTGGGTGCGACACGCGATTTCGCGGCCGAAGTCGCCAAACTCACGGGGCTCGAGGCGACCCTGGATACCAGCCGCCTGCGCCAGCCCTGGTATTCGGCCAGCGTCGATTCGACATATCTGACAGGAAAGCGCGTGTTCATTTTCGGCGCCGGAACACAGGTTGCGGCCGCGGCGCGCATCGCCCGCGACGAGATGGGCTTCGAGGTCGTCGGCATGGGCTGCTACAATCGCGAAATGGCGCGTCCCATCCGGGCTCTGGCGCGGGATTACGGCGTCGAGGCCCTCATCTCGGACGACTATCTCGATGTCGAGGCCAGGATCGAGGAGCTGGCGCCGGAACTCATCCTCGGAACCCAGATGGAACGGCATACGGCCAAGCGGCTCGGCATACCCTGTGCGGTGATCTCGGCCCCGGTTCACGTGCAGGATTTCCCGGCGCGTTACAGCCCGCAGATGGGGATCGAGGGCGCCAATGTCATCTTCGACACCTGGGTCCACCCGTTGGTCATGGGGCTGGAAGAGCACCTGCTGGCAATGTTCCGCGAGGATTTCGAGTTCCACGATGCAGCGGGCGCGAGCCATCACGGCCACAAGGCAACACCGCGGCCGGAAAGCGCCGGACGGACCACCCCGGCATCCGGCCCTTCCGACCCGGAACCGGCCCCCGCCGCGGACGGCGCCGCGACCTGGCTTGAAGAGGCCGAGCGGGAATTGCGGAAAGTGCCCTTCTTCGTCCGTGGCAAGGCCCGGCGCAACACCGAAACATTCGCGGCAGAGCGCGGCCTGAGCCAGATCAGCATAGACACATTGTACGAGGCCAAGTCACATTATGCGCGGTGATCTCGATATAACCGGCCCTGCGCCCTACCGCGTGGTGATCCTCACACTGGACAGCCACGCTGCCGGCCCGTGCGCCCGCGTCGCGGACAGGCTGGCGGCCGATTTCCCGGGGCTGAGCCTGAGTGTCCACGCCGCGGCGGAATGGGGGGAGTGCCCCGATGCTCTTGAAGCGGCGAAAGAGGCCATCGCAACCGGCGACATCGTCATCGCCAACCTGCTGTTTCTGGAAGAGCATGTGAACGCGATCCTGCCCGACCTCCGGGCCCGGCGCGAAACCTGCGACGCGATGGCCGGGGTCATCGCCGATGCGCAGATCGTCAAACTGACGCGCATGGGCACGCTCGACATGGCCGCGCCGGAATCGGGGACCCGCAAGCTGCTCAGGAAACTTCGCGGCTCCGGCAAGCCGGGCAAACCCGACAGCGGCGCCAAGAAGATGCGCATGCTGCGTCGCCTTCCGCGAATACTCAAGCTGATCCCGGGCAAGGCGCAGGATCTACGTGCATGGTTCCTGACGATGCAATACTGGCTCGGGGCATCCGACGAGAATATCGAGGCGATGGTGCGCTTTCTCGTGTCCCGCTACTGCCGCCACGAGGCCTGGCGCGGCACGCGGGCGCCCGAACCTCTGGATTACCCGGATACAGGACTTTACCACCCCGATCTGCCGGGCCGCATCACCACCAATGCCACAGACCTGCCGCAACCGGAGGCGCCGCGCGCCACGGTCGGGCTGCTGATGATGCGCAGCTATGTGCTTTCGGCCGATACAGCGCATTACGATGCCGTCATCCGGGCGCTTGAAGCCCGCGGCCTGCGCGTGCTGCCCGCTTTCGCCGGCGGTCTCGACGGGCGCCCGGCAATCGACTCCTTCTTCCAGGACGAACACGGCGCGAAAATCGACGCACTGCTGTCGCTTACCGGGTTCTCACTGGTCGGGGGACCCGCCTACAATGACACCGATGCCGCCGTCGAATCCCTTGGAACCCTCGATGTTCCCTATGTCGCGGCCCATCCGCTCGAATTCCAGACGCTTGGCCAATGGGCCAATTCCGCGCAGGGTCTCGGCCCGATAGAAACAACCATGCTCATCGCCCTGC
Source organism: Roseovarius sp. TE539 (assembly GCF_003298505.1). GTDB lineage: Bacteria > Pseudomonadota > Alphaproteobacteria > Rhodobacterales > Rhodobacteraceae > Roseovarius. The sequence continues at coordinate 113,222 of NZ_QNGB01000012.1, read as the reverse complement.
CCGAGCTGGACGGCGCCACCAATCCGAGCGTCTTCGCCGGGCGCCACGGACAGGATACCTGCACCGGCTGCGCCCGCGCCTGCCGCAGCGCGTCGGATGTCAAGGCGATGGCACCGTGCCCCGAGCGCATCGAGAAACTGGCGGCGCGGGTCGACCGCCTTGCCGTCCTGCGTCGGTCCCGCGCGCATGAACGCCGCCTCGGTATCGTCCTGTTCGGGTTCCCGCCCAATGCCGGCGCGGCAGGCACGGCCGCCTACCTTGATGTGTTCCGGTCACTTCACAACACGCTGCACGCACTGGCCGAACGCGGCTATGACCTGACGCCGCCCGAAAGCGTGGAGGCCCTGCGCGAGGCGGTGCTTGAAGGCACGGCGCAAAGATACGGTCAGGAGGCCAATGTCGCCGCGCATGTCGGGGCCGACGACATCGTCAATGGCACGCCCTGGCTGAACGAGATCGAGGCGCAATGGGGCCCGGCCCCCGGCAAGGTCCAGTCTGACGGGCGCGGCGTCTTTGTGCTCGGGGCGCAGTTCGGCAAGGTCTTCGTCGGTCTTCAGCCCGCCTTTGGCTACGAGGGCGACCCGATGCGCCTGCTGTTTCAGCGCGGCTTTGCACCAACCCACGCCTTCACGCAGTTCTATCTCTGGCTGAAGAATACCTTCCGCGCCGATGCGATCCTGCATTTCGGTATGCACGGTGCGCTGGAATTCATGCCCGGCAAGCAGGCCGGCCTCGGGGCTGACGACTGGCCCGACCGCCTTATCGGGGACATGCCGAATGTCTATCTCTATGCCTCCAACAATCCTTCCGAGGCGACCCTGGCCAAGCGCCGCTCCGGGGCCGTGACCATCACCCACCTGACCCCGCCGCTGGCCAGCTCGGGGCTCTACAAGGGCCTTTCCGAACTCAAGGACAGCCTGACACGCTGGCGTCAGACGCCCCCGGACGGGCCCGGGCGCGCGGAGATCGAGATGCTGATCCGCGAGCAGGCGGAAACCGTGGACATGGACGGCTCCGATCCGGACACGCTGTGGCTCGAACTGCTCGAAACGGAGTCGGCGCTGATCCCGGAGGGCTTGCACGTCATGGGGCGCCCGATGACGGATGACGCGCGCGCCGACTACATCGCCCTGATGACGGATGCGGACGACGCGACGCGCGCCCGTGTCGACAACCTGCTGCGGCAGGACACGGAAATTCCCGCTCTGCTGAACGCGCTCGACGGTCGTTTCACCGCACCTGTCCACGGCGGTGATCTGATCCGCTCTCCCGATATCCTGCCGACGGGCCGAAACATTCACGCGTTCGATCCGTTCCGCATGCCGACGGAGCTGGCCTGCCGGGAAGGCGCGCGGCAGGCAAACCTGCTGCTCGACACCCATCATGATCTGCCGCGTTCCGTCGCGCTGGTTCTTTGGGGCTCGGACAACATCAAGTCCGACGGGGCGCCCCTGGCGCAGGCGCTTGCGCTGATGGGGGCGAAGGCCCGATTCGACAGTTTCGGCCGCCTGTCCGGAGCCGACCTCATCCCGCTCGCCGAACTCGGACGTCCGCGCATCGACGTGATCATGACGCTCTCGGGTATCTTCCGTGATCTTCTGCCCCTGCAGACACGGCTTCTGGCGGAAGCCGCTTATCTGGCGGCCTCTGCCGACGAACCGCCCGAGCAGAACTTCATCCGCGCCCATGCCCTGTCCTACATGGCCGAGGAAGGGTGCGACATGGAAACCGCCGCGCTGCGCGTCTTTTCGAACGCCGAGGGCGCCTACGGGTCCAATGTCAACCTTCTGGTCGACAGCTCCGCATTCGATGACGAGGATGAGCTGGCCGACGCCTATGTGGCGCGCAAGAGCTTCGCCTATGGCGTCAATGGCAAGGCCCGGCAAAGCGACTCACTGCTGAACAAGGCCCTGCGCGATGTCGATCTGGCCTATCAGAACATCGAATCCGTCGAACTGGGCATCACCTCCGTCGATCACTACTTCGACACTCTGGGCGGAATTTCCCGTGCGGTGAAACGGGCCCGCGGCGGACGGGAAACACCCGTCTACATCTCCGATACGACCCGCGGCGCCGGAAAGATCCGGACACTCGCGGATCAGGTCGCGCTTGAGACGCGGTCCCGCACGCTCAACCCGAAATTCCACGAGGCGCTGCTTCAGCATGGCGCCGAGGGGGTCCGCCAGATCGAGAGCCATGTCACCAATACCATGGGCTGGTCCGCCACCACCGGACAGGTGGAGCCGTGGGTTTATCAGCGGATTTCGGAAACCTTCGTACTCGATGACGCCATGCGCCAGCGCCTGACGGACCTCAACTCCGCAGCCTCCTCGCGCATGGCAAACCGTCTGCTTGAAGCGCATGACCGCGCCTACTGGCAGCCCGACGAAACGACGCTCGCCGCACTCCGCGATGCAGCCGCGACACTCGAAGACCGGCTTGAAGGGGTGGCAGCAGAATGACCCATGAAATGACAGGAAGGACTGGCACAGAATGAGCCCGCGTGATGACATTCCGAATCTCGGAGGCCAGGACGGCGAGGGATCCGTGCAGGTTCACCAGGACCCTGCAATGAAGATAGACGGCGCAAAGGTCTTTTCGGTTTACGGGAAAGGGGGCATCGGCAAATCGACGACCAGCTCCAATCTTTCCGCCGCCTTCGCGAAGATGGGCAAGCGCGTCCTGCAGATCGGGTGCGATCCCAAACATGACAGCACCTTCACCCTGACCGGCCAGCTTCAACCGACCGTGATCGACATTCTCAAGGAGGTCGATTTCCATCCCGAGGAACTGCGCCCCGAGGATTTCGTCACCCGCGGCTGGGGCGGGGTGCATTGCGTGGAGGCCGGCGGTCCGCCCGCGGGCACCGGCTGCGGCGGGTATGTCGTGGGGCAGACCGTGAAACTCCTCAAGCAGCACCACATGCTGGAAGACACCGATGTGGTGATCTTCGACGTGCTGGGCGATGTGGTCTGCGGCGGATTCGCAGCCCCCCTTCAGCATGCGGACCGGGCGATGATCGTCACCGCCAACGATTTCGATTCGATCTACGCGATGAACCGGATCATCGCCGCGGTGCAGGCCAAGTCGAAGAATTACAAGGTTCGGCTGGCGGGCTGCGTCGCCAACCGTTCGAAAGACACCGACGAGGTGGACCGCTATTGCGGCAAGGTCGGGTTCAACCGGATCGCTCACATGCCGGATGTCGACGCCATCCGCCGTTCCCGGCTCAAGAAGAAGACGCTTTTCGAGATGGACGACGACGAGGACATCGTCGCCTGCCGCAAGGAATATGTCCGCCTCGCCGAGACGCTGTGGAACGGCACCGAGGGGCTGGCACCCGCCCCGATGGAGGATCGCGACATATTCGAACTGCTGGGATTCGATTGATGACCTACGAAGCCACGCGCGCTCGTGTCGAGACCTATTTCGACCATTCCGCCACAGAGGTCTGGGCGCGCCTGACAAGCGATGCACCGGTAAGCCGCATCCGCCGGACGGTACGGGCCGGCCGGACCGCGATGCGGGCCGCGATCCTGGCGCGCCTGGGGGATGACCTTTCCGGGTGCCGGGTGCTGGATGCCGGGTGTGGCGCCGGTCAGATGACGGCCGAACTGGCCGCGCGCGGCGCCGATGTGGTGGCCGTCGACATCTCGCCATCCCTGGTGGATATCGCCCAAAGGCGGCTGCCTTCCCGCCTCGATGCCCGTGTGAACTTTCACACCGGCGACATGCTTGATCCAGAGCTCGGGCATTTCGACCACGTGGTGGCGATGGACAGCCTGATCTACTACACACGCCCGGACCTGGTGAATGCCCTGAACCGGCTCGGCGATCGCACTGCCGGACGGATCATCTTCACCGTGGCGCCCCGCACGCCGCTGCTGATGGCGATGTGGCGCGTCGGACAGGTTTTCCCGCGCGCGGACCGCTCTCCGACGATGGTGCCGCACGCCCCGCGGCAGTTGAGCCGGGCGCTTGCCGTGGCCGGCATGGCGGACCGCTTGACGCCACTGCGGCGCATTAGCCGCGGTTTCTACATTTCCCAGGCGATGGAGCTGGCCCCGTGATCCTTCGCCCCGATCAACTGAAGCAGCTGACCACGCGGTTCCTGCCCTTCGCGGACGCCGCGAGCGATGGATTGCCGATGGCACAACTGCTGCGGCTGTCGCTGTTTCAGGTTTCGGTCGGTATGGCCACGGTGATGCTGCTCGGCACGCTGAACCGGGTCATGATCGTAGAGCTTTCAGTGCCTGCGGTGATCGTGGCGGTGATGATCGCCCTGCCCGTCCTGATCGCGCCGTTCCGGACCTTGCTGGGCTTCCGGTCCGACACGTATCGCAGCGCCATCGGCTGGAAGCGTATTCCGTATCTCTGGTTCGGATCACTCTGGCAGATGGGTGGCCTCGCGGTCATGCCATTCGCGCTTCTGGTGCTCTCAGGCGAAACCGTGCATGACGTGCCCTTCGCAGGCGAGGTGCTGGCCGCGCTGGCATTTCTCATGACCGGGCTCGGGCTGCACATGACCCAGACCGCGGGGCTGGCCCTTGCCACTGACCGCGCCGATGATGCGACCCGCCCGCGTGTCGTGGCCCTGCTTTACGTCATGTTCCTGCTGGGAATGGGCCTGTCGGCGGTGATCGTCGGCTGGCTCCTGACGGATTTCTCGCCGTTGCGTCTGGTGCGCGTGGTGCAGGGCGCCGCCGTCGTCGGAATCACACTCAACCTGATAGCACTGTGGAAACAGGAAAAGGTCCGCCCGATGACCCGCACGGAACGCGCGGCACCGCGCCCGCGCTTTCGTGATGCGTGGTCCGACCTCATGCAGGGCGGCCAGGCCGGCCGGCTGCTGGCCGTGGTGTTCATGGGCACGATGGCATTCAACATGCAGGACGTGCTGCTCGAACCTTACGGTGGCGAGATCCTGGGCCTTTCGGTTTCGGCGACCACGATGCTCACCGCGATCTGGGCCGCCGGGGCGCTTTTCGGCTTTGGCATCGCGGCGCGGATGCTGGCCGCGGGGCGCGACCCCTTCCGCATTGCCGGCATCGGCATTCTGGCGGGGATCGTCTCGTTTTCCGTGGTGATATTCGCCGCCCCGATGGCGTCGCCGGTGATGTTCTTCACCGGGGCCGGCCTTATCGGCCTGGGTGGCGGGCTCTTTTCCGTCTCGACCCTGACGGCGGCGATGAAGATGCCCGCGCGCGGCACCGCCGGGCACGGTCTCGCCCTCGGGGCCTGGGGGGCCGCACAGGCCACGGCCGCCGGTCTCGCGATCGCCCTGGGCGGCGGCTTGCGCGACTGGGTCGGCGCCCTGGCCACCTCCGGCGCGCTCGGGGAGGCGCTGGATACGCCCGCCACCGGGTATTCCTTCGTTTACCACGTGGAGATCGGGCTTCTTTTCCTCACCCTCGCAGCCCTTGGGCCGCTGGTGCGGTTCGCCCGTCACGGCGACCCCCCCGGCAAACCCGGATCCGCCCGTATCGGCCTGGCAGATTTCCCGACATGACCCGACGATCCTCGGAAAGGACAAAGACATGACTGAACCATTTTTCGGAAATTTCGACCTCGCGAGCGTCTCGATCTGGTTATTCTGGATCTTCTTCGCGCTGCTGATCTACTATATCCAGCGCGAGAACATGCGCGAGGGTTATCCGCTCGAGGACGATGACGGCAGGGAAGCCGCCAACCAGGGCCTGTTCCCGGTACCGGATGACAAGACATTCAGGCTGCCGCATGGCCGCGGCGAGGTGACGGTACCCTCGGGGCAAAACCCGGACCGCACGGATCTTGCCCTGGCAAAGACCGCCGCCGGAAACGGATTTCCCTTTGTGCCCACCGGTGATCCGATGGCCGATGGTGTCGGGCCCGCATCCTGGGCGCCGCGCCGCGACCTGCCCGAACTTGACGGCGCCGGCCATCCCAAGATCGTGCCGATGTCGGCGACCGATCACTATCACGTGGCCGCGGGCCGCGATCCGCGCGGCCTGCCGGTGGTCGGTGGTGACGGCGGCACCGCCGGACATATCACCGACATGTGGATCGACGAACCCGAACAATTGGTGCGCTATCTTGAAATGGAACTCGAAGGTGGCGGCAAGCGGCTCGTTCCCCTGACCATGGCGCGGATCAAATCGGACCGTGTGAAGGTCCGCTCGATCTTTGCCCGGCACTTCGCCGGCGTACCGCAGCACGCCTCGCCACGGCAGGTGACCCTGCTCGAGGAGGACAAGATCTGCGGCTACTACGCCGGCGGCACCCTCTACGCGAGCGAAGAGCGGCTCGAACCGCAACTGGGCTGAGAGCCGCAAGGGAGACAACCATGAGCCACGACGATTTCGCCTTCGAGCCCGTCAAGGGCCTGCCGGAACGCCCCCCAGAGGGAGAGCGCATCATCTGGCAGGGCCGCCCCGACTGGTGGGCACTGGCATGGGACTCGCTCAGCCTTCCATGGGTGGCCGGGTATTTCGTGGTGCTGGCCCTGTGGCGCTTCGGCACGCTGATCGACCAGGTGAGTCCGGCCGGCGCCTTCGCGGCCTCGTTCCCGTTCATCGTCATGGGCACCGTCGTGTGCGCGCTGCTGATCGTCATCGCCTTCGTGCAGGCACGCGCAACCGTCTACACGATCACCAACCGCCGGGTCGCGATGCGCATCGGCGCGGCTCTCACCGTGACGCTGAACCTGCCGTTCTCCCAGGTCCGCAACGCCGATCTGGATCTGCGCAAGGGGGGCACCGGCACCGTCGCGCTGGATATGGCCGGCAAGACACGGCTGTCTTACCTGGTCTGCTGGCCGCATGTCCGCCCATGGAAGATGAACCGCACGCAGCCGGCCTTGCGCTGCATCCCGGACGCCGAGAAGGTGGCGGGCCTGCTGGCGGAGGCCGCCGAGGCGCGGATCAGCACGCCGGTGGTTGCCCGCCGTCCCGACACAGCGGCGATGGCCGCCGAATGAGCCCGAGGCAGCAACGATGACCCAGACCGACTTTCAAACGCCCCTGCGTGTTCATGACAAGGAAAAGATTCCACGCTTCATGGCCCGCGCGATGCTGGCTCTGGTACTCACGGTGCTGGCACTTGTCACCCTGGCGCGGCTGAACGACATGCCGTTGATCGCGACACCTCCCCCCGGCGAGATCGTCATCAGCCGCGATATCGTGCTCTCTGGTGACATGGCCGGATCGGCCACCGTGCGCCGGCCCGACGGCACCCTCATCGCCGATCTGACCCCCGAGGAAGGCGGCTTCATTTCCGGTGTCTACCGGGTCGTCCTGCACGAACGCGGCAAGCATGACGTGGCCCTCGGGACGCCCCTGACGCTGTTGCAACGCGACACGGGGCGCCTCGAGATCCACGACCCCTCGACGGGGTGGCGCGCCGACCTGATGGGATTCGGTGCCGACAACGCCAGCGCATTCGCAAGATTGCTGGCACAGTAGAGAAAGGAGGCGGCCATGGGATGGCTGACCAAGGATATCGAACACGCGCCCTGCACGGTTGAGATCAGCCACAAGTTCGAATCGCTGCACGCGCATGTCCGCTTCAACAACGGGGCCACCGTCCATCCGGGCGACGAGGTCAAGGTCCATGGCCCCGAGATCATGGCTCCCTTCGGCGAGATCGTGACCGAGGATCGTGACGCCACGATCATCCGCGCCAGCGGGCTGGAACGGCTCTGGACGCGCCTTACGGGCGATTTCGAAGTGATGGAGCTTTGCGAATTCTCATTTTCCGGGGAGGCAACGCTATGAACGCACATGCCAAGCATACCGCTGACGCGAAAACCGCCGAGGAAGGCATTGCCATCCAGCAGGAACAGGCGAAGTTCGACAGTACGGCTGCCACCGAGTCGGCGATGTCCAACACGCTCCTGACCCCGCGTTTCTACACGACGGATTTCGACGAGCTTGACGCGATCGACGTCTCGCCCGTTCGCGAGGACTGGGACAAACTGATCGCACAGATGGTCTCGGATCCCAACAAGGGCCACTTCCGCAAGAACGAGGACTGGGATCACGTGGACTGGGACGCGATGGATCCGGCTCTCAGGAAGGAGTTCATCGACTTCCTGATCTCGTCCTGCACCGCCGAGTTCTCGGGCTGCGTCCTGTACAAGGAAATGAAGCGCCGCGGCGCCAATCCCGACATCACCCAGCTCTTCCAGCTCATGGCGCGCGACGAGGCTCGGCATGCGGGCTTCATCAACGATGCCCTGCGCGAGGCCGGGGTGGCGGTAAACCTCGGGTTTCTAACGCAGAAGAAGAAATACACCTATTTCCGGCCCAAGTTCATCTACTATGCCACCTATCTGAGCGAAAAGATCGGCTATGCGCGCTACATCACCATATACCGTCATCTCGAACAGCATCCCGAGCACCGGTTTCACCCGCTCTTCAAGTGGTTCCGGGAATGGTGCAATGACGAGTTCAGCCACGGCGAGGCGTTCGCCCTGCTGATGAAGACCGACCCGAAGCTGACCAGCGGCGTGAACGTCTGGTGGATCAAGTTCTTCCTGACCGCCGTCTACGCCACGATGTACGTGCGCGACCATCAGCGTCCCGCCTTCCACGAGGCCCTGGGCGTCGATCCGGACTGGTACGGGCACGAAGTGTTCACCAAGACATCAGAGATTTCCAGGCAGGTCTTCCCGATCACGCTGGATATCGAGAGCCCGCGCTGGAGTGCCGGCCTGAAGCGGCTGCAAAAGGCCAATGCCGATCTGGCGCACGCCAGGCAGCAGACCGGGCCGGTGGCCCTTGTCCGGCGCACCACCGCGCAGCTGCGCGCTGCGGCGGCTTTCGCCGGTCTCTACCTCATTCCGGCACGGAAACATCAAGTGCCCGAAAGCACGCGGTTGGAACCCGCCTACTGATGGGCGGACCCGGTGCATCCGCCGCCGTTCGGTGTGGGGGGCCGGCCCCCCACGCCCCCCGAGGTATTTCGGGCCAGATGAAGCAGGAAGGAAGCCGGCCATGACGTCACCCTGGATCGCCGCGCTTGCCGCGCTCTTCTTCTGGTGGTTTTCCACCGGGGCGATCCTGTGGGCGGTGCGTCACGCGGACCGGCGCGGGTTCCGCGCCCGGATGACCGTGACGGTCCTGGGCCTGCCGCTGCTTGGCATCGGCATATGGGGGTTCGACGCGACGCGCGCGGTCGCGACCCCGGGCGCCGCGTATGCGGCCTTTCTGGCGGCGCTGGCTGTTTGGGGGTGGATCGAGCTTGCATTTCTCACCGGCGCCATAACCGGCCCCAATCCCTATGCCTGCCCAGATGACCTTCCGGAATGGGAACGTTTCATCAGGGCCTGGGGCACCATTGCCTATCACGAGATGTTGCTGACAGGGGTGTTGATCGCCATGTGGCTGCATGCGCATGACGCTATCAACATGTTCGGCCTTTGGACTTTCACGATCCTGTACCTGGCGCGCATTTCGGCCAAGCTGAACCTTTATTTCGGCGTTCCGAGGATCAACACGGAATTCCTGCCAGAAGCGCTGAGCCATCTGGCGAGCCATTTCCGGATCTCGCGGCTCAACTGGGTGTTTCCGGTTTCGATCACTGCGCTGACCTTCGCCGCGGGCTGCTGGCTGGAGCGGCTTCACGACGCGGCGATCCCGGCGGATATCGCCGGGTTCTCCCTGCTCACGGCCATCACCGCGCTGGCGCTGCTGGAACATTGGCTGATGGTGTTGCCGCTGCCGGACGCGAAACTCTGGCGCTGGATGCTGCCGGCGCCCGGGCAATCACCAAAGACGACAAGACCGGAGGGACATCATGGATTTTGACGCCATGTTCAAGGCGCAGCTCGACGCGCTCAAGCAAGAGGGCAATTATCGTCACTTCGCCGAGCTGGAACGCCGGTGCGGCGAGTTCCCGCGGGCCCGCAGCCATGATGCGGCCGCGCCCGGCGAAGTCACGGTATGGTGTTCCAACGATTACCTCGGGATGGGCCAGCACCCGGCCGTCCGCCAGGCGATGAAGGACGTGATCGACCAATGCGGCACCGGTGCCGGCGGCACACGCAACATATCCGGCACCAATCACCATCATGTCGCCATCGAGGGGGAACTGGCCGACCTGCATGGCAAGGAGGCGGCGTTGCTCTTCACGTCCGGCTACGTGTCCAACTGGGCGGCGCTGTCCACCCTGGGAAGCCGCCTGCCCGACGCGGTCATCCTGTCGGACGAACTGAACCACGCCAGCATGATCGAGGGAATCCGGCATTCCCGCGCCCGCAAGGTGATCTGGAAGCACAACGACCCGGAGGACCTCGACCGCAAGCTTGCGGCGCTGCCGGCCAATGCCCCCAAGATCGTTGCCTTCGAGAGCGTCTATTCGATGGATGGCGACATCTGCCCGATGGCCGAGATCGTCGAGGTGGCCGAGAGGCACGGTGCCATGACCTATCTCGACGAGGTCCACGCCGTGGGCCTTTACGGACCGCGCGGCGGCGGTGTGTCCGAGGAGCTGGGGCTTGCCGACCGAATTACGCTGATCGAGGGCACGCTTGGCAAGGCGTATGGCTGCATGGGCGGATATGTCACCGGCTCCGCGGCGATGTGCGATTTCATCCGCTCCTTCGCGTCGGGTTTCATCTTCACCACGGCCCTGCCCCCGGCTGTGGCCGCCGCAGCCAAGGCCTCGATCGCGCATCTCAAGACCTCCGGGGAGGAACGGCAGATGCAGCGCCGGCAGGTGACCCGCCTGCGCAGCCTTCTGGACCGGCATGGGATCCCGCACCTGGACAACCCCAGCCACATCATCCCTGTGATGATCAAGGATCCGGTCAAATGCCGGATGCTGGCGGACATCCTGATGCGGGACTGGGGCATTTACGTGCAGCCGATCAACTACCCGACAGTGCCCAAAGGTACCGAGAGGCTGCGTTTCACCCCCGGTCCGTTGCACAGCGACACCGACATCGACCGCCTGGTGCTCGCGCTGGCGACCTTGTGGAAACAGTGCGCCATCGCGCACGCGGTGGCCTGACCGGACATTCCGGCCCTGTGGCATGGCGGCAGGGGCCGGATGCCGGGTCCACCCCACGCGCCCCTGGATCTCATCGCATCAGAAGGATCGGAACCTTGCAGGAGCGTATCATCTCGGTCGTTGTCGATCCGATGATGAGGCTGCGGATGCGGCTGTGACCGAAAGCGCCCATGACGACCATGCCGAAGCCTTCGTCCTCCACCAGCTTGCCAAGCTCGGTCTCGGGCTGCCCGGGCACGATACGTGTCTCGGCACTGATCCCCGCAGCCCCGAGAAGCGCCGCGGCGTCGGCCAGACCCTTCAGGGTTTCCGGCGTTTCCGCCCCCACGGTGGCCACGGTCACCGTCAGGCCGGCGAAAAGCGGACTGCGCGCGATGTGATCCACCGCCTTCATCGCCGAGCGCCGCCCGTCATAGGCCACCAGCACCGTCTCGATCGGCTTGAACGCGCGCGATGCGACCAGGACCGGACGATGCGCCGCACGCACCAGGCGTTCCAGGTTCGATCCAAGATGCCCCTTGGCGAAATCGGCCGCCTCGCCACGCTTGCCGATCACGATGACCCGCGCGTCATCCTCGACCTCGGCAATGCTTTCCACGATGTCACCGTGACGCAAGCGCGTGGTGATCTCGTTGACCCCGGCCTTGTCCACAATGGCACGAGCATCCTCGAGAATGGCCCGCCCGCGATGCGCGACCAGCCTGGCGCGCTGCGCGTCAAGTTCGGCAAGCTCTTCAAGAAGCGCGGTGCGCGCCCCGAGCCTGATGGACCCCGACAGGTCCTGGTTCTCCGGCGCCTCGCGGCGGCCCAGAACGTGTATCAGCTCCACCGGTGCACCGGTGCGGCCCGAAATCCATGCCGAATGGCCGCATACGCTCTCCGAGTAAATCGACCCGTCCACCAGCGCGATGATCTTGCCTGTCATGGCTCTTTCTCCCTCAATGCGTCATCAGCTTGTCAAGCGCGTCCGGCTTGTCGTGAACGGCGAGCCGGTCAACAAGCGTTTCCGTGGCATCATTCATTCCGACCACCTCCACGTCCGCCCCGTCACGGCGGAACTTGAGGATCGCCATGTCGAGCGCCTGGACAGAACTGATATCCCATATGTGCGCGCGGCTCACATCGATCACGACCCGTTCGGGGGCCTCCTTGAAATCGAAGGCTGCCATGAAGTCTTCGACCGATCCGTAGAAAAGCTGACCCTCGACATGATAGGTTCTCTCGCGGCCGTCATCGCTGATTTCCGAGGTGACGCGGAACAGCTGCGCGATCTTTCCGGCAAAGAATATACCCGACAACAGAACCCCGACCAGCACGCCGATGGCCAGATTATGCGTGTAGACAACCGTGACCACCGTCGCGATCATCACGATCGATGAGGAACGGGGATGAACCCGCAGCGCCTTGATGGATGACCATGAAAATGTGCCAATCGACACCATGATCATGATCGCAACAAGCGCCGGCATCGGTATGACGCTTACGACATCTCCAAGACCGACCACCAGAATCAGCAGAACCACACCCGAGGCCAGCGACGACAACCGTCCGCGGCCGCCGGATTTCACGTTGATGATCGACTGGCCGATCATGGCGCACCCCGCCATGCCACCAATGAAACCGGTTGCCGTATTGGCAAGCCCCTGCCCGACGCATTCCTGGTTCCGGTTCGACCGCGTATCGGTCAGGTCATCGACGATGTTCTGCGTCATCAGGCTTTCCAGAAGCCCCACCACGGCAACGGCCACAGAATAGGGCAGGATGATCCGCAGGGTCTCGAGGGTGAGGGGAATGTCCGGAATCAGAAAGACAGGCAGCGTGTCGGGCAGCGCCCCCATATCGCCAACGGTGCGCACATCAAGGCCAAGGGCGAAGGTAACAGCGGTCAGAACGACAATGGTGACAAGGGGTGACGGAATGGCCGAGGTCAGCAGCGGGAAAAGATAGATGATCGCCAGGCCGGCCGCGACCAGCGGAAAGGTCAGCCACGTCACCTCGCGCGGGTCAAGCTCCGGCAGCTGTGCAAGAAAGATCAGGATAGCAAGCGCGTTGACGAACCCCGTCATCACCGACTTCGAGACGTAGCGCATCACGAACCCCAGCCGCAGCGCGCCAGCGCCAATCTGCAGAAGCCCCGCGAGGACCGTCGCCGCCAGCAGGAACTGAAGCCCGTGATCCCGGACCAGCGTCACCATGAGCACCGCGGTGGCCGCGGTGGCCGCCGAAATCATGCCGGGACGGCCACCGGTGATCGCGGTAATGACGGCGATCGAGAAACTGGCATAGAGCCCGACCTTGGGATCCACGCCCGCGATGATCGAAAAGGCGATCGCTTCGGGGATCAGCGCCAGCGCCACGACCACCCCGGCCAGGAGGTCGCCACGCACATTGCCAAGCCACTGGCCACGGTAAGCATCGAGTGAGATCATGAAGAAGTATCCGAATAAGGTATTACCGCCGCGGCGGCTCGGGTGCGCCATTGCACCGTTTTGCATCCTTGTCCAGCCGGGCCGCGGCAACTCCTGACTTCCTGCCGCTGCGGCAAACCCACCGGCCCCGGGCAAAGATCAGCCGCACGCGGCCTTGTCCGCCCGTGCCGCCTGGCCCCTGGCACCGCTCTCGCCGTACTACGCCGCGCGCGCTATGGTCGGTGCATGTCAGCTTCCACCCCCTCTGATCGCGGACACCGTGCCGCGCTGGTTCTCGGCGCCGCCGTCTGGCCGGGCGAGCAGCCCTCGCCGGCCCTGCGGCGCCGGGCGTTGCACGCGGTGCACCTATACCGGCGGGGCGATGTCACGCGGGTCATCGCCAGCGGCGGTCTCGGCCGCCACCCGCCCGCCGAGGCGGAGGTCATTCGCCGGCTCTGCATGGCCGGCGGCGTGCCCGCGTCCGCCATCCTCATCGAGAACCGGTCCGCCAACACACGGGAAAACATCGCCAACGCGCTGCCAATCGCGCGAGCGGCGGGAATCCGGGACATCATACTGGTAACCGACAGCTATCACGCACCGCGTGCCCGCCTCGCGGCCCGGTCGCTGGGCCTGCCGTCCCCAAGCGACAGCCCGTCCTTGTCCGGCACCGGCCGGTTGCGCCTGATCCGCGCCCTGCTGCGCGAGGGACCGGCGCTGGCGCTTTACTTTCTGCGGCACCTCCGCGGGCGCTGATCGGGGCGCGGTCGTGGACCATTCCCTCTCCACAATGGCCCCGCATCAAGCTATCGTGATGGCATGGCACGCCTGATGATCATCATTGGCCTCGCGCTCGTTTTTCTCGGCCTCGCCTGGGGCACGCTGTCGCGTTTCGGGATTGGCCGGCTGCCCGGTGACATCGTCATCGAGCGCGAGCATTTCACTCTATACATCCCGGTGACCAGCGCCATCCTCGTCTCGGTGGTGCTGTCGCTTCTGGTCTGGGTGATCCGGATACTGATCGGGCGCTGACCGGACGCCGCGGGGCCGTGTCGCATGGTCATGCCCCGCCCCCTGCGGAGCGAAGGTTTCTCTTCGGGACACGTCTTCGCCGTGATGCGGCCTTTCGATTCTATTGCAACCCCAGCTTGTCACGCATGAAGGCCAGCGCCACCTGAAGACCGTCGGGCGCGATACCATGCGCCGTGCCCTTCATCACGTGGGCATAGACATCCTTCCACCCCGCCGCCTGCAGCGCCTCGGCGGCCTCGGGCAACGAGGAGGGCGGCACGACGTCATCCGCATCGCCATGTATCAACAGCACCGGCGGGCGGCTCACGGCCTCCTCGATCAACAGCTCCGGGCGCATCAGGCGCCCGGAAAAGGCCACGATCCCGGCCACTTCATCTTCTCGGCGCGGGGCAACCTGCAAGGCCATCATGGTCCCTTGCGAAAACCCGAACAGCACCACCTGTTCGGGCAGGACATCCTCGTCCACCATCAGCGCATCGAGAAACGCATTCAGATCGTCGGCGGCTGCAAGCAATCCGCGCTCGGCCTCGACTTCCGAGGAACCGTCGATCCAGGGAATCGGGAACCACTGATACCCCGTTGGCATCATCGGGATTGCTTCCGGTGCATCCGGTGCGACGAACAACGTGTCCGACAGATGCTCACCCAGCACATCGGCAAGCCCCAGAAGGTCCGCGCCGTTGGCGCCGTATCCGTGCAACAGCACCACGACAGACCGGGTCGTGCCCGAATGCGGGCCCTTCCGCCCGGCTTGCAGAACGCGTGTCATCTGATCCCTTCCCTTTTCTTTTCAATACGGTAGTAGGCCCATAACAATCGTGCGGCAACCGACCTCCACGGCGACCATTGAACGGCCATCACACGCAGTTCGCGCTCGCGCGGTCGTTCGGGCAGGCCATAAAGCAGCCGCGCCGCCTCCTGCAACGCCAGATCCCCCGGGGCGAATACATCGGCCTGTCCGAGACTGAACATCGCGTAGATCTCGGCCGTCCATATCCCGATTCCCGGCACATCGGTCAGTATCTTCAGCACCTCTTCCAAAGGGGCCTGCCGCAGCGCGGCATAGTCGATCCGCGCCCCGGCCAACGCCCGGGCGTATCGGATTTTCTGGCGGCTCAGCCCTACGTTTCGCAGGTCTTCGTCATCGGCCCACATTATCTTGCGTGGTCCAGTCAGGCGCGCGGCCTTCATCCGGGACCATATCGCATCCGCCGCAGCCACGCTGACCTGCTGACTGACAATGGCGTTCAGAAGCTGCTCAAACCCGTCCGGCCTCCGCCTGAGCGGCAACGGCCCGGTCAATTCACGGGCTTGCGCCAGACGCGGACAACGCTCGCACAGGACCGCCGCCCCCTCTTCAACATCGGCGATCGTCCGGATGATACGCCCGGTCAAAGCGCCGCAACCCAGTCCAGCGCGGCCGCCGCATTCGTGACCTTCGGCGCCTTGGGTTGCACCGGGCGCGCAATCATCGCCACCGGGAGGCCCAGTTGCCTTGCCGCGTCAAGCTTGCTGCGGGCCGCCGTTCCACCAGCATTCTTCACCACCAACCAATCGACACCAAGTCTCTGAAACAAATCCATTTCCTCTTGCACGCTGAAAGGTGGTCGCCCGACCAGGAATTCACCATTGGGAAACGGAAAAGCCCCCTCAGGCGGGTCGATCTGACGGCATATCAGACGGCATTGAACGAGGTTGGCAAACCGCGGCAGGGTCTGACGCCCCGTGGCCAGAAACACGGTCGCACCCGGCCTGATGTGTCGTGCCGCTTCTTCCTCGCGTTTGAGGACCGTCCAGTCATCCCCGGGCTGCGGCTTCCACTCCGGGCGCAGTACCTGGCAATACGGTACTTCCTCCTCGGCGCAGATGCGCGCGCTACGGCAGGAGACATGACTGGCGAAAGGATGGGTTGCATCGAGCACCGCAGTGATCCCTTCGCGCCGCAGATAAGTGCGAAAGGCCTCGTCACCGCCAAATCCCCCGACCCGTGTCGGCAACCCCGTGGGGCGCGGCGCGCGGGTCGCCCCCGAAAGCGAGGCGATGGCGGGAATCTGCAAACTTTCCAGTTCCTTGGAAATCTCCTGTGCCTCGGACGTTCCCGAGAGAAGCAACAGGGTCATGGCCCCGCCCTCGACAGAAGGTTGCCCGCCCGGTCGATCACGATCGTGTCGGCGGCAACGTCTTGTGGCAGCATCAGCCGGACGGTATCGAGCGCCGCCTCGGCCACCCATCGCGCCATCGGAGCCCCGGCGATCTCGTGGGCCTGAAGGGCCGTGTTGGCCCCTGCGACCCCGGGATGGCCAAGCACCTCGTCGAGCGCGGCAAAATCCACCTGGCTGCGGCCCGAATGCAGATCCCGGGCCCCCTGCGCCAGCTTTGTCATCTTGCCGATCCCTCCGCCTATGGTGATGCGCGGCAGCGGGTGACGGGCCAGGTATTTCAGCAGCCCACCGGCGAAATCGCCCATGTCCAGCATCGCGTGATCGGGCAGATCATACAGATCCTGAACGATTTTCTCGCTCGTCGCCCCGGTGCAGCCGGCCACGTGACGCAGCCCGGCGGCGCGAGCCACGTCAATTCCTCGATGTATCGAGGCGATCCATGCCGCACAGGAAAAGGGCCGCACGATCCCTGTGGTACCGAGGATGGAAATTCCACCTTCGATCCCCAAGCGGGGATTCCACGTTTTCCGCGCAAGTGCCGCACCGCCGGGCACACGGATCGTGATCGCCACATCCGGCGCCTGCCCGAGGCGCGCAGCCATTTCGCGCACCGTCGCGGTCATCATGTCGCGCGGGACCGGGTTGATCGCAGGGCCACCCGGCGGGACCGGCAAACCGGGTTTGGTCACCCTCCCCACGCCCTCCCCGGCATGAAAACTCACCCCGCCGTCCGACGCGCCGACCCGCGCGACGATCATTGCGCCATGAGTCACGTCGGGATCATCGCCGGCATCCTTGATCACCCCTGCTTCCGCCCATCCATCGCCTTGGTCCACGTGCGAAATCAGGAACTCCGGACGTTCACCGCGCGGCAGGGTAATTCTTGTTTTCCGGGGTCTTCCCTCCCCCCAGAGGATCATCAGCGCCGCCCGCGTCGCGGCGGTGGCGCAGGCGCCCGTCGTCCAGCCACGGCGCAGTTCCTTGTCGGGTTTCCGGTTCATACGCGGCGGACTATAGGGGTAGGCAAAGCCCGGGCCAATCGGCAATCGACGTCCGCAATATGTCGCACCCGCACACATTGCCGGTCGCTTGCAACCTTTCCCGGCGCCCCGATCCGCGGCATACAGGGGCATGACCGATTCACTCACCCTTCCCGATGGCAACTGGCCGGTGCTGGAACCCGGCTGGGTCTGGCTTTGCGGCGCCGGGCCCGGTGATCCGGGCCTGATGACCCTGCATGGCATCAATGCACTGCGCCAGGCCGATGTGGTGATCTATGACGCCCTGGTGGAACCGGCAATCCTGGACTGGGCGCCTCAGGCTGAGCATGTGTACGCCGGCAAGCGGGGTGGCAAACCCTCGGCGCAACAGCGTGACATTTCCCTGCGGCTGGTCGAGATGTCGCGGCTGGGACGCCGGGTGCTGCGACTCAAGGGCGGAGATCCGTTTGTCTTCGGACGCGGCGGCGAGGAAGCGCAGACACTGGTTCAGCACGGCGTGCCGATCCGCATCATTCCCGGCATATCCGCCGGCATCGGCGGATTGGCCTATGCCGGTATCCCCGTGACACATCGGGACGTGAACCAGTCGGTGACCTTCGTCACGGGTCATGACCAGTCGGGCGAGGCGCCGTCATCGCTGAACTGGAAAGCAATCGCGCAGGGCAGCCAGGTACTGGTGATCTACATGGGCATGAAACATGCCGGGCAGATCGCCGCGGCGCTTCTTGACGCCGGCCGCGCGCCGGACGAACCCTGTGCGGTTGTCTGTGCCGCGACGACCAGCGATCAGCAGGTGCTGGAAACCGATCTGGCGCACCTGCCCGCCGATATCGCCGCGTCCGGTCTGGAGCCTCCCGCGATCCTGTGCATCGGACGGTCCGTTCTCATGCGGCAAGTGCTTGACTGGCAGACGATGATGGCCGGCGAAGAGCCGCGCAATACCGACCCTCTGGGACGGGGGCGCCCGGCACAGGCATCATGAGTGGCATCGTCCTCGCCGCGCCGGCATCGGGCGCCGGCAAGACCACGGTCACACTGGCGCTCCTTCGGCTTCTCCATCGGCAGGGCATTGTGGTGCGCGGCGCCAAATCGGGCCCTGATTACATAGACCCGGCATTCCACGCCGCCGCCTGCGGCGCACCCTGCCCCAACCTCGACGCCTGGGCGATGCCACCCTCACGACTGGCCGGGCTGATGAGAGGCGAGGGACTGCTGGTCGTCGAAGGCGCAATGGGTCTTTTCGACGGGGCGCCGCCGGACGGGCGCGGCGCGGTGGCCGATATCGCACGCCTCTTCGGTCTTCCGGTGATACTGGTGGTCGATGCCGGGCGCATGGCCGGGTCGATCGCGCCTTTGGTCACCGGATTCGCCGGGTATGATCCGGGGGTGCGCGTGGCGGGCGTTATCCTGAACAACGTCGGCTCACCCAGGCACGAGGCAATGCTGCGCCGGGCGCTGGCGCCACTGGAACTGCCGGTTCTGGCGGCATTGCGACGCGACAAGGGTCTTTCGCTCGGCTCGCGCCACCTCGGTCTTGTACAGGCAGCGGAACGCCCGGACCTGGAGGCATTCCTTGACCGGGCGGCGGATGCGCTGGAACTAACGCTGGATGAAGAAACATTGCTGTCGCTGGCGGCACCACTTCCGCAGGCCGGTCTCACCCCACTTTTGAGCCCGCCTGCACAAGTCATTGCAGTGGCGAGGGATGCCGCGTTTTCCTTCACATATCCGCATCTCCTTGCTGATTGGCGCGCGGCCGGCGCGGAAATAAGGGAATTCTCGCCGCTGGCGGACGATCCGGTCCCCGAGGCCGGGTTCGTTTATCTGCCAGGCGGTTACCCGGAACTTCACGCCGGGCGCCTTTCGGTGGCATCGCGGTTCATGACCTCTCTGCGGACGGCGGCGCGGGATGCGGAGATCTACGGCGAATGCGGCGGTTACATGGTTCTGGGGGACTCCCTGTGCGATGCGGATGGCAGGGTACATCCGATGGCTGGCCTGCTGCCTCTTGAAACCTCCTTCGCCGAGCGGCGGCTGCATCTGGGTTACCGTCGCGTGAAGGCATTTTGCGGTCCACTTCACGGCAGCTTCGCCGCGCATGAATTCCACTATGCCACCACGCTCCGACGCGAGGGGGCACCGCTTTTCGAGGTCGAAGACGCGGAAGGAAACCGGATGCCGGATTCCGGGATCAGCAAGGGGCGCGTTCACGGGTCCTTTGTCCATGTCATCGACCGCTGCGCCTGAGGCTTGCGGCCCGCCGCCGGGCGGGATAGCACAGCCGCCATGACCGAAACCGCCACCTATCCCGTCGACGACAGGCGCGCCCGCCGCAATGTCACCGTGCTGGTTCTTGCGCAGGCGTTCCTTGGCGCGCAGATGCCGATGGTCTTCGTGGTCGGCGGGCTGGCAGGACAATCCCTCGCCGAGAACCCATGTTTCGCGACCCTTCCGATTTCGTTGATCGTCCTCGGGTCGATGCTGTCCGCGGCACCGGTTTCGGCTTTGATGCAAAGACTTGGGCGCCGCGCGGGTTTCTTCGTCGGGGCGGCTGGCGGAGCCGCGGGCGGCGCGATCGGTGCATGGGGGCTGTTGACGGCGTCTTTTCCGCTCTTTCTCCTGGGCAGTTTCCTCACCGGAATCTACATGTCCGCACAGGGGTTCTACCGCTTCGCCGCAGCGGACACCGCAAGCGATATCTTCCGCCCGCGCGCGATATCTTATGTCATGGCGGGCGGACTGGCCTCCGCGGTGATCGGCCCGCAGCTTGTCAAGGTGACGAGCCAGGCAATGGTGATCCCATTTCTCGGCACGTATCTGGCCGTCATCGCGGTCAACCTGATCGGGGCATTCCTGTTTCTTTTCCTGGACATCCCGCGCCCGCCTGTCCCGTCGGAGGACGCGCCGCGCGGCCGCTCGCGCCTGGAGCTTCTGGCAACGCCGCGCATCGCCGTTGCGGTTATCTGTGCCACGGTCTCCTACGCCTTGATGAACCTCGTGATGACCTCGACTCCGCTGGCGGTGGTCGGATGCGGATTTGACGAGGGCAACGCGGCGGACGTGGTTACGGGACATGTGCTCGCGATGTTCGCACCATCCTTCTTCACCGGCCATCTCATCACCCGCTTCGGCGTCGAGCGGATCATGGGCCTCGGGCTGTTGATTCTGGCGGCTGCGGGTGTGGTGGCCATTCAGGGCGTGGCGCTGGAAAACTTCTTTATCGCACTCATTCTGCTGGGAATCGGATGGAATTTCGGCTTCATCGGGGCGACGACGATGCTGACCAACGCCCACGCCCCGCATGAGAGGGGCCGGATGCAGGGCCTCAATGACCTGATCGTGTTCGGCGGCGTGACGGTGGCATCGTTGGCCTCGGGCGGGTTGATGAATTGCTCGGGCGGGAACGCACAGGCTGGTTGGATGTCGGTCAACCTTGCGATGGCGCCATTCCTGGCCCTGGCGGGCGGAGCACTGATCTGGCTCGTGATGCGCCCGCGCGACACCTGACCGGCAGGCGCCGGGCTTGACGCGCTCCCATGCCCGCGCATTTATGGGACGGCAGCCGCCATCAAGGAAGGTCAACGTGATGACAGACGAGGAATTCATGCGACGCGCCATCGAAATCGCGGCGCGCGCACTCGATGATCCGGGCTGCAGGCCCTATGGCGGCGTCGTGGTCAAGGATGGGCGCATCGTCGGTGAGGGGATCAACCGTTCGGTGATCGATCTCGACCCGACCTCTCATGGTGAAACCGAGGCTATACGCGATGCCTGCCGCACCCTGGGCACCACGAACCTGACCGGATGCACGCTCTACGCCTCGTGTGAACCCTGCCCTCTTTGCGTTGCGGCGATGATGATCGCCGGGATCGACCGGATGTACTACGCTGTTTCGCTGGAGGAAAGTGACGCGATCCTCGCGGCCATCCCCGGCGGAGATTGCAATGCCGTCGATGTACAATCCCTGCGTGACCAGACCGCGAAGCCGGTCGCCAAGCGAACCATGCCAAGCGACCAGATCCTGTCCGGGGAAGGCGAGGATGTTCTCAGGCGCTGGAGCCGGGCCGCGTGATCCGCACCGTCATCAAAGCAGCTTGAGCGATGCCGCGAGGAAGGGATGCCGGGCAATCGCCGGCGCGACGATCGTATCGCGCAGGATCGGCTTGAGCGTTTCGGCCACCCTTGCCGGCATGTCCTGGAGGATCTCTTTCCGCGCGGTCAGGCTGATGGTCCGCGTCAAGGGTTCGAAAGGAAGCTCGAAAACGTCGATCTGATCGGCGAAGCGCCGCGCCCGCATCAGTGCAAGCGGCGGCAGAATGGTCCAGCCCGATCCCTGTCCCACCAGCGCGAGAATTGCATGGTAGCTGTCCAACTCGAACCGGTGCGCCAGGGTCATGTTCTGGCGTGCCAGATGGGCGCTGACCAGCCGCCCCATGTAGTGGCGCTGCGTATATTGCACGAGCGGCAATTGCTTGAGTTGCCGCAGCACATTTTCCCCTTTTGTCACGCTGTCGCGCGGTGCGGCCGCGACAAATCCTTCGCGTAGCAGCGGATGAACCTCCACCCAGTCATCCCCGGCGCCGAGTTCGGCGGCCACGATCACGTCCAGCGCCCGGGAATCGAGCAGATCGTAGAGATGATGACTGGCCCCTGTTTCCAGAAGGAATTGGCACCCCTTGAGCTGCGTGGCCATGTGGGTGAGAAGCTGCGGTGTCACATCGGCCTCGAAGTCCTCGATCATGCCAAGGCGGAACCGTGTCAGCATCGACAGGTCGGACATGGCCAATTCGGCGCGCGCCTGTGCCGCCTCGTTCATGATCGCCTGAGCGCGGCGATGCATGATCTCGCCCGCCGGCGTGAGGCGCAACGGCCGCTCGTTACGTTGCAGCAGTGTCGCACCGACGGCGCTTTCGAGGTTGGTCAGTTGTTGGCTGATCGTGGAGGGACTCGCGCCAAGGCGCCTTGCCGCGGCCGAAATGGAACGTTCGTCCGCGGCCGCCATGAACACCTCGATGCCCCAGAGGGTTATCCGGCCAGGGCTATCGACCATCGCGCCTACTTGTCCATCTTCGACAGTTTCGCCTGGAGTTCGGCAAGCTGCCGCTTGATCTCTTCGAGGTTCTCGTCGTCCTGGCCGGAGGCGGACGCCGGGCCGCCACCATCCTCGCCTGCGTCAGCCCGTCCACCGGTCATCGCCTTCATGAAAGCTTCCTGCTGTGCGCGCATCGCCTCCATGCCCGGCATCGCCGTGAGGGGGTTGGCCTTCGTCATGTTCTCCATCATCTTCGACTGTCCCTCGCGCAGCATTTCGAAACTGGCGGCCAGGAAATCCGGCACGACGCTGGTGGCCTGCGTGGTGTAACTGCGCACGAGGTCCGTCAGGACGTTGATGGGCAGGACATTCTCACCGCGGCTTTCGTGTTCCGCAATGATCTGCAGGAGGTACTGGCGGGTAAGGTCATCACCGGACTTGAGGTCGATGATCTGCACTTCACGACCGCCACGTATGAATTCCGAGATGTCGTCCAGCGTGACGTAATCCGACGTCTCGGTGTTATACAGCCTGCGGCTTGCGTAGCGCTTTATCAAAAGCGGTTTCTCATTGTCAGCCACGGGCGACCCTCCCAATAATGCAGCGCTGCAGCAAATCCTATGTCAGCACAGAAGAAATTGAAAGGGCAGGCATCGTCACAGACCGGACCGGAGGGCTGGCAACAAATTGGGCGAGCCACGATGTGGCCCGCCCGGCAGGATGCGCTTGTGTCCAGGGAGGGGGGACTGCAAACGCTATGGTCTGCGCCTTACTTGGACGCGGTCGCCTTCTTGGCGGTTGCAGTCGCGTCGTCGGTCGCCTTCTTGACGGCCTTGGCAGTGTCTTCCTGAAACTCCTTGCCGGCGCTCATCATCAGTTCGACGGTATCCATCTGAACCTTCTTCGCCACTTCCGCGAAGGCGGCCATGTTCTCGGCGGCGACTTCGGCGTTGGCGGACGCGAAATCGGTCACGGCCTTGGCATAGTCTGCCGGCTCGGTCTTCGCCTTAGACATGTCGGTCAGCTTCGACAGCGTTTCCTTGGTCCACTTGTTCGAGATCTCGGCCGACTTTTCAGCCGCTTCGAGCGCAACGCCCGACAGCTTCTCGTTCATCGCCGCCTGGTTCTTGAACACATCTTCCATTGCTTTCGTATCAACGGGGAAGGCGCCCATGATGTCTTTCATCACGTCGTTCATGTCTTGTGCTTTTGCCATTTGTCAGTCCTTTCGAAACCTGGCGGGGAGCCCGCCTTTGCTGCGTCTGCACAGAATATGCATGCTGCAGCGCAGCATTTCAAGGATTTTTTCTGCGACGCAGCAAAATTGTTGGAAGTGCCTGAAAAATCAGTCGGATGCCTTTTGTCTCACATATGTGCCAGGCGCCGGTGCAAGGGGAGGATGATTGGAATCACCCGGCTCACGGGCCGGAATTTTCTTGCCGGACCGCTTTCGCAGCCACGCCTCCCAACGTGGCCACCATGATCCTTCGTGAAACGCCGCATTCTCCAGCCAGTGATCCGCATCATCGCCGAGACTGTCGTTGGCATAGTGACCGTACTTCTTCTTGCTGGGCGGGTTCACGATCCCGGCGATGTGACCGGATTCCGAGACGATGAACTGTTTGGAGCGCGATTTCATCTTCTGCACGCCTCGATAGCAATCTTTCCAGGCCGCGATGTGGTCGCTTTCGCAAGTGACCGCCATCAGGGGCACATCAACGTCCCCGACCCTGAGGGTTTCTCCGAAAAGTTCGAATCCGTCCTCGACGAAAGCGTTCTGCTGGCAAAGACCCCTGAGATATTCCACGACCATCTTCGCGGGGAGGTTTGCACCATCACCATTCCAATAAAGAAGGTCGAAGGCTGGCGGCGCCTCGCCCATCATGTAGCTACGGATTGCCGGAGTGTATATCAAGTCATTGGAACGAAGGAAGGAAAACGTCCGCGCCATGATGAAGGACCGCAAGACACCCTGCTCGGCAACCTCGTCCTCGATGCCGTCGATGAAGTCATCCTGCAGGAAGGGCGTGAACTCGCCCTGATCGGAAAAATCCGTCAGCGCCGTGAAAAACGTGGCCGACCTGATCGACTTGTCGCCGCGCTTTTTCATCAGCGCCAGGGTAAGCGCAAGCACCGTGCCGGCGATGCAGTAGCCAACGGCATTCACCTTGGCCTCGCCGGTGATCGCCTTCACCTCTTCGATCGCCCTTAGATATCCATCCTCGATATAGTCCTCCAGCCCGGTATCGGCATAACTGCCATCGGGATTGACCCAGGACACCACGAAAAGCGTGTATCCCTGTTCCGTGATCCAGCGAATCAGGCTGTTCTTGGCCTTCAGATCAAGGATGTAGAACTTGTTGATCCACGGCGGAAAAACGAGCAGCGGCGTGGCATACACCTCGTCCGTGGCCGGGGCATACTGTATGATTTCCATCATCCGGTTACGATAGACGACCTCTCCGGGCGTGGTGGCGATGTTCTCGCCGAGTTCGAAGGCGCTTTCATCGGTCAGCCTCACGATCAGTTCGCCGTGGTTCGCCTCCAGATCGGCAACGAGGTTTTCCAACCCCCGGACCAGGGATTCGCCCTCGGTCTCGATCGCCTTTTCCAAAGCATCGGGATTCGTGCCCAGGAAATTGGTCGGCGACATCATGTCGATAATCTGTTGCGAGAAATATTCCAGCCGCCGCTTCTCCTTGGGAGACAGGTCATCGACCTCCTCGACCGCCTGCCGGATCGCCTGTGCATTCAACTTGTATTGATGCTTGATGTAATTGAAGTAGGGGTGCGTGTTCCAAAGCGGGTTGGCAAACCGCTTGTCGCCGGACAGCGGATCGGTGTCGCCCGCCTCCTCGTCGGTCACGTGGCCGTGCAGCAATTGCTGCTGTGCCTCCATGAAATGCCGAACCGACTTGCCCCAGTATTCCAGCTGATGCTCGTAAATCTTGCCCGGGTTTTCCAGCGCCTCTGCCCAGTAGGACGCTGCCGCCTTGGTGAAAAGCTCCTGGGAGGGGGCGTTGAGCGATGAATTTGCGGGCTCCTTGGACGACAGAGCCTGCACAAGACGTTGCGAAAGCTCTTCGACACGGCTCAGGTTCTCGTTGAGTTTTTCGAGATTTTTCCCTGTCCCGCTCTCTTGCGTTGCCATTTTAACGAATTCCCATTAGAGTTTCTGCTGTGCAGCATAACGACGCCCGGTCGGAGGGGCAGTGCGACGAATGGAACCGGGCGTATAGGCCCGAAGCAGGAGACGACGATGCGCTACATGATGACCTACGACCTCATGGAGACCCTCCGGAATACCAATCAGTGGTTGGGCGCATCCGCGCTCTCTCTGGCATCCTATCCGATTTTCAGCATGGCGCCAAACCCCGCTTTCCAATGGATGGCCGCCTGGGGCGAGGTGACCGAAAGAACCTTTCAGCGCATGGTGACCAAACCGGATTGGGGCATCGACAGCTTCACGTGCAGCGATGGCAAGGATCATCTGGTCTCCGTCGAAAGGGTTGTTGAGCGTCCGTTCGGGGATCTCGTTCATTTTGACGTGCTCGGCCGGGCCGAGCAATCAAGAAAGGTGGTGCTGGTCGCACCGATGTCCGGTCATTACGCGACGCTGCTGCGTTCCACTGTCAAATCGTTGTTGCAGGATTGCGAAGTCTACGTGACCGACTGGCACAATGCGCGCGACATCCCCGTGTCGATGGGCAAGTTCGATATCGAGGATTATACCCTTTACCTGATGGATTTCATGCGCGCCCTGGGATCCGACGTGCATGTTATCGCCGTGTGCCAGCCGGCGCCGTTGGCCCTTGCGGCAACGGCCTACCTGGCCGAGCTGGATCCGGGTGCCCAACCGCGAACCCTGACCCTGATCGGAGGGCCGGTCGATCCGGACGCAACACCGACGGATGTGACCGATTTCGGCCGGCGGGTCACGATGGGCCAGCTTGAGGAAACCATGATCCAGCGGGTCGGGTTCAAGTACAAGGGGGTCGGACGCATGGTTTATCCCGGGCTGTTGCAACTCGCGTCGTTCATGTCGATGAACTCCGAGCGCCACGCGCGCGCTTTTTCCGATCAGATACAGCGGGTCGCGCGCGGCGAATCCGGAGACCATGATGCGCATAACAGGTTCTACGATGAATATCTTGCCGTCATGGACATGCCCGCCGAATTCTATCTTTCGACGGTCGAGCGCGTATTCAAGGCCGGGGAGATCGCCAAAAACGCCTTTGTCGTGAACGGTCACAAGGTCGATATCGGCAAGATCACCAATGTGGCCGTCAAGACGGTGGAAGGCGGCAAGGACGACATATCCGCCCCCGGTCAATGCGTGGCCGCACTTGATCTGTGCACCGGCCTGCCCGACAGCAAGAAAGCCAGTCATCTTGAACCGGATGCCGGCCACTACGGAATTTTCGCGGGCAAGAGCTGGCGCAACAACATACGCCCCCTCGTTCTCGAGTTCATCGATGCCAACAGCGCCCCCCATTCCGACGTGGGAAAGCCCGCCAATCGCAACGCCGCGATGTGAGCGGCGGGATACAGGATCATGAGCCTCGGCGGCGGTCCTTGCGGTCGCCGCGCAGGCGCTTCCAGACGGGCACAACGTCGAGGGCCGCGATCGCCAGACCGACCGGTATCATCCACACTCCCAGAACCGGCAGAAAGGCGAGAACCCCGCCGGCGATGAAGAGCAGCCCCACGATCAGGCGCGCGCCGGGCGGAAGATGGCGCCGTGCCCAGACCTGAAGTCTTCGTCTCGCGTGGCGAACCCGGCCCATGGTCGAAGCGGTGCGTTTGCGAGGTTTCATGCCTCGTGCCTACCTGAGCACGAAAGGCTGCACCAGCCAGTCACGCAGGGCCCGGGTCGTTGTCTCGGGGGCTTCGAGAACCGGCAGATGTCCCGCTTCCTCGATTATCTGAAGGCGGGCATGCGGGATGAGTTCGGCCATGAAACTGTGACGCTTCACCGGGGTCAGCGCATCATGTCGCCCGCACAGGACCAATGCGGGAACCCGGCAGCGGCGAAGCACCGCCTGATAGTCGCGCCGCCGCTGCAAGGCCCGGATCTGCCGTTCGGCAACCGGCCCGCCCATGTGTTCGGCCATGTCACGCACCAGCGCGAGGACCTCGCTGCGGCCCGGTCCCGGGGCCAGAACCTCGGGCCGGATCATGGCTTCGGCGACTTCGGCCGGTTTGCCCGACCGCGCCTTGATCACCAGGGGCTCAAGATTGGCAGATGTCTGAGGTGTTTCAGCCAGCGGGTTGGTATCCATGAGCGCGATGCGGGTGACCCTGTCGGCGGCACGGCGCAGGATTTCCATCGCCACGATCCCCCCCATGGAAAGCCCGGCCAACGCGAACCGTTGCGGCAGCACATCAAGCAGCCCCGAAGCGATTTCCTCGATACGCTCACCACCGGAAACCGGCGCTGTCATCACCGCGTGATCAGGACTCAGTGCCGTCAATTGCGGGCCGTACAGACGCGCGTCGCACAACATGCCCGGCAACAGAACCACCGGTTCCTGCATCTGATCCGTCCTTTTGCCTGCGCAAACGCCCCCGAAGTCCTTGCGGCGCAGCTTGCCACAGTTCGGGCCCGGGTCAACACCCGTGTGCAGGCACGACCCTCAAGTGCCGTACGCCCGAAGCGGTTCCCCCATGACATCGCTCACCGCGGCAAGCAGAGTGCCCGCCACGGTATCGAGCTCGTCCCGATCAAGCCTGGCCGGCAAACGTACATCGCAGGCCCGCATCAGCATCGCACGCGTCCGCGGCAGATCCGGCACGCCCCCCGGTATGAAATGCCAGTTCCAGAAGGCGCGTGCATTGTCTGTGCTCAGGCCGAAGACCTGTACCTTCACACCACGCGCTGCGGCCGCTTCGGCGAAAGAACGGGCTTCGTGATCATTCATGTCCACCAGATTGAACTGGATCGAGTCCGGGGCTCTTTCCTCGGGGAGAAGCTTGTCCGGCACGCTGAGCCAGGGGCTTGTATCGAGCAGGGCGGCAACATGATCGTGGTTGGCGCGCCCGTCATGAACGCGGCGCGGAACCTCGGAAAGCTGCGGCCGAATGATCGCCGCGCTCAGGTTTCCCATACGCAGATTGTAGAGCGGCAACTGATTTTGCCATCTCGCGAAGGCGGCATCGAGGGCCGGGTCCGGTGCCGTGAAATGCTTTGCCCAGTTGTGTTCATAAGCGCCCGACATGATCACTGCCCGAGCAACCATATCGGCATCATCGGTTACGAGGATCCCCCCTTCACCGGCATTGACCAGCTTGTAGGACTGGAACGAAAAGCAGCCTGCCCTGCCGATGGTGCCGATCTTGCATCCGTTCCAGGTGGTGCCAAGGGAATGCGCCGCATCCTCGATCACCGGAATACCCTCGGCGTCCGCCAATTGCATGATCGCATCCATGTCCGACGTATGCCCTCGCATGTGGCTCACGATGACGGCGCTGATATCCTCGGTCAGACGCGCCGCGAAATCGTCAATATCGATGCGGTAATCCGGGCCGACCTCACAAAGAACCGGAACGCAATCGGCATGCACCACCGATGACGGCACGGCAGCGAATGTGAACCCCGGGATCAGCACCCTTGCATCACGCGGCAGGCCAAGCGCCTTCAGCGACAGGAACAATGCCGCCGAACAACTCGATACCGCAAGTGCATACCGGGTCCCCATCATCGCGGCGAATTCCTGTTCAAGCAGGGTCACCGGGGCATCTTCCGGCGCGGTGTAGCGAAACAGATCCCCGGAGCGCAACATCCTGTCAATTTCAGAACGTGCGGCTTCCGGAATGGGTTCGGCGTCATAGACGGAGGAAGTGAGCATCATGTTTTCCGATTTTCCGAAACTGGTTTTCGGCTTTTCTAAACGAAAACACCCTCCTGCAAAAGTGAATTTTCCATGATCCGGGCGATGCGAGGCAGGGCCGGCTGCGCGTCGCCGCTGCCCGGCGGGTTGCGCAGTTTTAGCAAAGCGAGTACCAGATTTGCATTGGCGCTGGTCGCCGGGATTGTCATGATCACACTTCGGGAGACCGCTGGATGAAGCGCGCCCTCATCACCGGCATCACAGGGCAGGACGGATCCTATCTTGCGGAACTCCTGCTTGAGAAAGGCTACGAGGTACATGGCATCAAGCGCCGCGCCTCGTTGTTCAACACGCAGCGTATCGACCACATTTATCAGGATCCTCACGCCCCGAATCCGCGCCTCAAGCTGCATTACGGCGACCTGAGTGATACTTCGAACGTGACGCGCATTCTTCAGGAGGTCCGCCCGGACGAAGTTTACAATCTGGGGGCGCAAAGCCATGTCGCCGTCAGCTTCGAAGCCCCGGAATACACCGCTGACGTGGATGCCGTTGGCACCTTGAGGCTACTGGAGGCGATCCGGTTTCTCGGGATGGAAAAGACCTGCCGGTTCTATCAGGCCTCGACCTCCGAGCTTTATGGCCTCGTGCAGGAGGTTCCGCAATCGGAGACGACGCCATTTCACCCCCGCTCACCCTATGCGGCGGCCAAGCTCTATTCTTACTGGATCACGGTGAACTACCGGGAAGCCTACGGCATGTATGCCTGCAACGGCATCCTCTTCAACCACGAGAGCCCCCGCCGCGGCGAAACCTTCGTGACCCGCAAGATCACCCGCGGTCTTGCGAACATCGCCCAGGGACTCGATGACTGCCTGCACATGGGCAATATCGACGCGTTGCGTGACTGGGGCCACGCGAAGGATTATGTGCGCATGCAGTGGATGATGCTGCAACAGACGGAAGCGCAGGATTTCGTGATCGCAACGGGCAAGCAGTATTCTGTCCGCGAGTTCATCTTGTGGTCAGCTGCCGAGCTGGGGATCGAGCTGGAATTCAGCGGAACCGGGATCAACGAGGTCGGTACCGTCAAGCGCGTCAGGTCGGACATGGCACCGGCGGTTCGCCCCGGTGATATCATTCTGCGCATTGACCCCCGCTATTTCCGGCCCGCGGAGGTGGAAACCCTGCTGGGCGACCCGACCAAAGCCCGCGACGAACTGGGGTGGGAGCCACGGATCACTGCACGGGAGATGTGCGCCGAAATGGTTGCCGAGGATCTGAAAACCGCCCGCCGCCACGCCCTTCTGAAGGACCACGGCTATGGTATCCCGGTATCACAGGAATCCTGATCGGAGGGTGACGGCATGAAGATATTCCTTGCCGGGCATCGGGGTATGGTGGGGGGGGCCATACACCGGCAGTTGCTGGCGCGCGGCACCGACCCGGGTGATATCATCACACGCTCCCATTCCGAGCTGGACCTGACCGATCAGGCCGCGGTGCGCGAATTCATGCGATCCGAACGTCCGGAGGCAGTCATCCTGGCCGCGGCAAAGGTGGGTGGCATCCATGCCAACAACACCTACCCGGCCGATTTCATTCATGACAACCTGCTGATCCAGACCAATGTCATCGGGCAGTCCCATGCCGCGGGTGTGCACAAGCTGCTGTTTCTCGGATCGTCCTGCATCTATCCCCGTGCGGCCCCACAACCCATGACCGAGGAGGCGTTGCTGACCGGTGTCCTGGAGCCCACGAACGAGCCCTATGCGGTGGCCAAGATCGCGGGAATCAAGCTGTGTGAGAGTATCAATCGCCAGCATGGCACCGATTACCGATCGGTAATGCCGACCAACCTTTACGGTCCCGGCGACAATTTTCATCCGGAAAACAGCCATGTTCTTCCCGCTCTCATCCGTCGATTCGATGAAGCCGTCAGGGAAAATCGTGACGAAGTCATGATCTGGGGCACCGGGGCGCCCCGGCGGGAGTTTCTGCATGTCGATGACATGGCCCGCGCCAGCCTGTTCGTCATGGACCTGGATCATGCGATCTACGCCGCCAACACCGATGTGATGCTCAGCCATGTCAACGTGGGCACGGGAAAGGACGTATCCATCGCGGATCTGGCACGCATGATCGCCGATATCACCGGCTTCAGGGGCCGCATCACCTTTGACACGTCCCGGCCCGATGGCACCATGCGCAAGCTGATGGACGGCTCCCGCCTGGCCTCGATGGGATGGCAGGCGCAACTTGGACTTGAGGAAGGACTCGTGGACACCTATCGCTGGTACCGCGACAACATCGCGACCATCCGCGAGACTTGAGCCCACAGAAGGGTTCGCAACGAAAAGAAGGTGCCGGAATGGCGGAACTCCCAACCATCCATCCTGTGATCCTCTGCGGCGGCTCCGGCACGCGGCTCTGGCCATTGTCACGCAAGAGCTACCCCAAGCAGTTCACCCGGCTCATGGTTGGCGAAAGTCTTTTCCAGTCTTCTGTGAAGCGCCTTCAGGGTGACGGGTTCGAAGCGCCACTCATCATCACCGGCGAACCGTTTCGCTTCATTGTGACCGAACAGCTTGCCGCGGCGGAGACGGATGCCCAGGGGATACTGATCGAACCCGAAGGCCGGAACACGGCGCCGGCCGTGCTGGCTGCTGCGTTGTGGCTGCGTGCCCGCGACCCCGATGCACTGATGCTTGTGGCGCCGTCGGACCACGTGATACCGGACGCAGAGGCATTCCGCGGGGCAGTGCGCGCCGCGATTCCGCGCGCCTCTGCCGGCGATCTGCTGACCTTCGGCATCCGTCCGGACCGCCCGGAAACTGGATATGGGTGGCTCGAACTGGATCCGGGCGCGGATGCCGGAGCCCGGGAACCGCTCGGCCTCGCGCGGTTTGTTGAAAAGCCGGATGCCGCACGCGCAGCCGAGATGATGGCAGCCGGCAATTTCCTCTGGAATGCCGGTATTTTCCTATTTCCGGTATCCGCGGTGATCAACGCGTTCGATGCCCACGCGCCTGAAATGGTGGCGCCGGTGACCGCGTCCGTCGAAGGCGCCGCGCAGGATCTGGGATTTGCCCGCCTGGATGCGCAAACCTGGGCCGAGGTGCCCGACATCTCGATCGACTACGCGATCATGGAGCATGCAGAAAACCTGGCGGTGATGCCATATTCCGGTGGCTGGTCGGATCTCGGGGACTGGCAGGCGGTCTGGAGCGAAAGCGGCCCCGATGGCGACGGCAATGTCATCTCGGATCACGCCACCGCGATAGACTGTTCGGGGACCATGCTTCGGACCGAAGGCAACGGGCAGGAACTGGTGGGTATCGGCCTCAGGGACATCATTGCCGTCGCCATGGCGGACGCGGTCGTACTGGCGCCCCGCGATCAGAGCCAACGCGTCAAGGAGGCCGTTGCCGCCCTCAAGGAGCGCGGTGCGGCACAGGCGACGGAATTCCCGGTGGACCATCGGCCCTGGGGCTGGTTCGAAAGCCTGGTGATCGGGAAGCGTTTCCAGGTAAAGCGGATCGTGGTCAAACCGGGTGCTTCCCTCAGTCTTCAGAGCCATCACCACAGATCCGAACACTGGATTGTCGTTCAAGGCACGGCCAAGGTCACGATCGACGAAACGGTCAGCCTCCTGAGCGAGAACGAATCCGTCTACATTCCACTGGGCGCAGTCCACAGACTGGAAAATCCCGGCAAGGTCGAGATGGTCCTGATCGAGGTACAGACCGGCAGTTACCTCGGCGAGGACGATATCGTCCGGTACGAGGATCTTTATGCCCGCGACTGAAAAGGCTTTGCTGGTCGGCGCTTCGGGAAGGGTCGGTACATTGCTGCGCAAGGCATGGGTTCTGGCACCGCCGGAAAAGCTTGATCTGGTCTTTCAATGGCGCGACGCAGCCTCTTGTCCTGAAAGCCTGATCTGGGACCCTCTCGAAGGGCCTGACGCGCTTGTGGCGCATTCGCGGTCACACGGCCCCCCGAAAACGATCATGATGCTTGCCGGGGGCACACCCGCAACGGCGGCGAACCTCGACATCAACCGGCAATTGGCCGTGGCCTGTCTGGAGGCGGCCCGCGCCGTTGGTACACAGCGGGTGCTTGTCGCCTCCTCTGCCGTGATCTACGGCCCCGGAAAAGGCATCCCGTTTCCCGAGGAGACGCCCTGTGCCCCCGTCAGCCCGTACGGCTTCGCAAAGCGTGACATGGAACATGCCTGCACGCCCTATCGCGATGCCGGCATGGAGGTATGTTGCCTGCGGATCGGGAGTGTGCTGGGCGCCGATGCTCTGATGTTGAACGCGGCCTCCATGCGCAGATTGAAGATCGACCGTTTCGCGGACGGCAACGGACCCATACGCTCCTTCGTGGGGCCTCTGACCCTGTCGCGCCTGCTTGAAACCCTTTGCACCCGCGGCAGGCCGCTGCCGGATACCCTCAATGTCGGCGCGCCTTGTCCCCTTCGGATGTCCGAAATCGCAACGGCCGCGGAGCTGAACTGGCAATGGCGCAAGGCGCCTGAAGGCGCGGTTCAGGACGTGATACTGGATTGCACCCGGCTCGCAGCGATCCATGGCTTTTCATCCACCGAGAGCAGCGCCAAGGAAATGATCTCACAACTCAAGGGAATTGGAGCGGCACCGGTGCCGCCCGGCACCGCCGGGTAGGTGCAGGTACGCATCCGCCTGAAAACTGCCCCGCATGTCACCAAGCAGAAACAGCGCCTGCGCCCGGGCGGTCAGGCATCTCGGACTTGGCGGCAGAGTGAATAACGCGTCCCCGCACCCTTTTCGGACGGGTTCCCGCAGAAAGACATTCAGGCTTCGGAAATTTCTCAGATTTATCAGATCAGTGACGGTCACTTTTGCATTTCTGCACGCGCGGTGACCTCCTCGACGCTGCTCCGGATCAATTCAAGGCAGGTATCGTCGGAAAAACGATGATCTGCACCCTTCACCATCGTCAGTGTCATATCCGCGCCCGTTGCATGCTCCAAAAGAGTCATTGCCACTGATTTATCCACATCTTCGTCATCGGTTCCTTGCAGAAACCGAACGGGAAACTCAAGGTCAAGCCGATCCCGCAACACAAGGTGCCTGCGACCGTCCTCGATCAGGTTTCTGGTAACTGGATAGGGGTCTCCGTAGTCGCTTGGCAGATAGACAACCCCATCCGCCTCGAGGGCCGCACGTTGTGCCGTATCAAAGCCCGCCAGCATCGAATCCTCGGTGAAATCGGGCGCCGCGGCAATGGTGACCAGCCCGGCGATCCGCTCGGGCCTGGATTTCGCCACAAGAAGCGCGATCCAACCACCCATCGAGGAACCGACAAGGATTTGCGGCCCCTGCGACAGGTGATCCACGACTTGCATCGCATCTTCGGCCCATATCCCGATCGAGCCCTCCTCGAACCGCGCGGAAGATTGCCCATGTCCCGAATAATCGAAGCGCAGAAATTCGCGCCCTGTCTGCCGGGCCCAATCCTCGAGATACCTGGCCTTGGTCCCGTCCATGTCGGACATGAACCCGCCGAGGAAAATAACTCCGGGCGAGTCACCGGGCGTTCGGTGATAGGCCAGTTCACGGCCCTGCGGCGTCTTGAAGAGATCCGGTTCGTGCATAGTGCCCTCCGTGCTGTCGCGCACGGAGTCTGCACTGTCGGCGGCTGACGGACAAATCGGTTTTTCGGGCCTGATAGCCTTTCGGCGGCGGTTTCCGAATGTTCCGGCCCGCAATTCAGTCGTCGCTCGGGCCCGTGGATGACATGCCGTCGGCGCGGGCAGTGCCGGTATCAACCCCCGACATATGCGCCCGAGCGTGGCCGGTAGAATACTTTCTGGTTGTGCAGCCGTCCAAGAAGTTCCGAAATCCGTCGCAGCGAGGCGTCGGGATCATTGGCCGCCGCTTCGTCGATCTCGTCTTGCGCCGCCTCCTCGATGAGTTGCGAAGACAGGTCCGCCTTCTCGCGGCGCAAGGCCGCCTCGATGAGTTCCACATCATCAACCGTCAGTTCGAATTGGGAATTGTACCTCGTCATTTGGGCGTTTCCTCCGTTGTTCGTGCCGATCAAACGTTTGCACTTCGGTCAAGATACACCCCCCTCCCCCGCCGTCCACATAAATTTCCCATATGCGTCAATATGTTACGTTGCCTTTGGCATACGTTTGCACACAGAAAGGAATTCCTTGACGCGGCGCGTGTGCCGGGCCATACGGCGCCATGAACCCGCAACCGGGCGTTTCGTAGGCGCCAAACCGACGAGGAGCCACCCTGATGGCAGAGATCGCTCTTACCTTTCCCGATGGCAGTCAGCGTGAGTATGAAGCGGGCGTAACCCCCGCCGATGTCGCCGCATCTATTTCCAACTCGCTCGCCAAGAAGGCGATATCCGCGCATGTCGATGGGCAGCACTGGGATCTCCAGTGGCCGATCAGGCAGGACGCGGCCATCAACATCAACACGATGAAGGATGATGCGCCTGCCCTTGAGCTTGTCCGGCATGATCTGGCCCATGTCATGGCCCGTGCGGTTCAGGAACTCTGGCCGGAGGTGAAAGTCACCATCGGCCCCGTGATCGAGAATGGCTGGTATTACGATTTTGACCGCAAGGACCCGTTTACACCGGAAGATCTGGGCCGGATCGAGCAGAAGATGAAGGAGATCATCAATCAGCGCGACGAGGTGAAGACCGAGATCTGGGATCGTGCGCGGGCCATTGCCCATTACGAGGACGCGGGAGAGCCGTTCAAGGTCGAACTCATCAATTCCATTCCGGGCGACGAGCCGGTGCGCATGTACTGGCACGGACCATGGCAGGATCTCTGCCGCGGGCCCCATCTTCAGCACACAGGCCAGTTGCCGGCCGACGCGTTCAAGCTGATGTCGGTCGCAGGTGCCTATTGGCGCGGTGATTCCAGCCGCCCGATGCTGCAGCGCATCTATGGCGTCGGATTCAGGAACAAGGAAGACCTGAAGAAATACCTCACCTTCCTTGAAGAGGCCGAGAAGCGTGATCACCGGAGGCTAGGCAGGGAGATGGAGCTTTTTCATTTCCAGGAGGAAGCGCCCGGAATGGTCTTCTGGCATCCGAATGGCTGGATGGTCTACCGTACCCTTGAAGATTACATGCGCCGCAAGCTGGATCAGGCAGGTTACCGCGAAATCAGGACCCCCCAGGTTGTCGATCGAAAGCTCTGGGAAGCCAGCGGACACTGGGACAAGTACCGTGAGAACATGTACATCACGGAAATCGACGAGGAACACGCGAACGAGAAACGTGTGAATGCCCTCAAACCGATGAACTGCCCCTGCCACGTTCAGATCTTCAATCAGGGTATCAAGAGTTACCGTGACCTGCCGCTACGGCTGGCCGAGTTCGGGTCTTGCCACCGCTACGAGTCGCACGGCGCCCTGCACGGTCTGATGCGTGTGCGCGGTTTCACGCAGGATGACGCGCATATCTTTTGCACCGAAGATCAGATCGAGGACGAATGCGCGGGGTTCATTGCCCTTCTGAGCGACATTTACCGGGATGCGGGCTTTGCGAAATTCGATATCAAGTTTTCAACGCGTCCCGATGTGCGTGTCGGCTCTGACGAGGTGTGGGACAAGGCCGAACAGGCGCTGGAAAAGGCGATCCTGTCGGTGCGCAACGACTACGAGCTTGATCCCGGCGAGGGCGCGTTCTACGGCCCGAAGCTGGATTTCAAGCTGACCGACGCGATCGGCCGCGAGTGGCAGTGCGGGACATTCCAGGCTGACTTCAACTTGCCGGAAAGGCTGGACGCTACCTATATCGGGGCCGATGGCGAAAAGCACCGACCGGTGATGCTGCACCGGGCGATCCTGGGCAGTTTCGAGCGTTTTCTGGGTATCCTGATCGAGAATTATGCAGGCAAGCTGCCGTTCTGGCTGGCGCCGCGCCAGGTTGTCGTCGCGTCGATCATATCCGAAGCCGACGAATACGTTCATGAGGTGGTTACAGCTCTGGCGGCAGCTGGCATTCGGGCCGAGGCCGATACCCGCAATGAAAAGATCAATTACAAGGTGCGGGAACATTCTGTGGGCAAGGTGCCGGTGATACTTGCCTGCGGGATGCGCGAAGTCGAGGACCGCACGGTGTCGCTGCGTCGTCTCGGGGAAAAGCACAGCGAGGTCGTCTCGCTGTCGAATGTTACAGAGGTGCTGCGCCACGAAGCAACGCCGCCCGATCTTCTGTAACATTTCCGCGCCCGAACCCCGGTAATGTTTCAATTCGGCGCACCGGTGAAGCCGTCCATCGGCAAATATCGGGTCTCGGGGCATGCCGCAGATAACACGACCTGACGCGCGCGTGTCTGACGGGCTTGTGAATGGAACGGTCAGGCGATCGCGGTTTACGTTACGGCCATCGTCGCCACGCCGGTCAGGCTCCAAGGGGGCAATGACCGATAGGGCGAACGATGAGACCGAAACCATTCATGGAGCAATTCCAAATGTCCAACGCTATGAAATCCGTTGCGATCGCCGGTGCCGTCACCGCCGCGCTCGGCGCCCACGCCACCGGCGCGAATGCCGCAGAAAACGTGAAATGCTACGGCGTCTCCCTCGCCGGTGAGAACGATTGCAAGGCCGGTGCTGGCACCACTTGCGCCGGCACCTCGACAGTCGACTATCAGGGCAACGCCTGGACACTCGTCGAATCCGGCACCTGCGAGTCGGACTCGCCGGTTCTCGCCAAGTCCGGTGAAGAAGTGGACCTTCCCGGTGATCGCATGGGCTCGCTCGAAGAGCTGAGCCGCGACCTGCCCTCCTGAACCGAATGCCGGATGCGCGGGTATCCTCCCGCGCATCCACGCCAGACGACCGATTTTTATTCCGGAGGTCTCGCCATGCTGGACTCCACCCCCAGATTTACAGCCCTGCCGCACGCGCCCGGCGTCGGATACAAAGCTCAGCATTATGCGGCGATCATGCACGATCCCGCGCCTGTCGCCTGGCTGGAAATTCACGCCGAGAACTACATGGGCGAAGGCGGGCGCCCTATTGCGCAATTGCGGCATCTGGCAGACCGCTTCGCATTTTCCGTTCATGGTGTCGGCCTCAGCATTGGCGGCGAAACGCCGCTTGACCGGGATCACCTGGCCCGCCTCGCGAAGCTGTGTGACTGGTTGAAACCGGCCAGCTTTTCCGAACATCTGGCCTGGTCCACCCATGACAGTCATTTTCTGAACGATCTTCTGCCCCTGCCCTATACGACCTCGACACTGACGCGCATCGCCGACCACATAGACGAAGTACAAGAGGCCCTTAACCGGCCCATGCTTCTTGAAAACCCGTCGAGTTATTTGACATTCGCGGAAAGCACATGGTCCGAGACTGACTTTCTGGCCGAGATCGCAAGGCGTACCGGCTGTGGCCTGTTGCTGGATATCAACAACGTGTTCGTGTCGGCAACCAACCTCGGGTATTCCCCGCAGGGCTACATAGATTCCTTTCCGCTGGACAAGGTCGGTGAAATCCATCTTGGTGGTCACGACGAGGATGCCGACGAAACGGGCGCACCACTATTGATAGACAGTCATGGCCGCGAAGTCGCCGATCCTGTCTGGGCGCTTCTGGATCACACGCTTGACCGCTCCGGCCCTCGCCCCCTGCTGATCGAATGGGATGCCGACATTCCCGATTGGCCGGTCCTGGCCGCCGAAGCGCGCCGCGCCGAAGCCGCCCTTCAAAGGGTTCCGGCATGAGCGTTTCCCAATCCGATTTTCATGCCGCCCTTCTGGATTCCGCGGCGCCGGTGCCGAGCGGCCTCCGCGACGGAAACGGCCGCGCCGCGGGGAACCGGTTTTCGGTGTATCGCAACAATGTGGCGGTCAGTCTGACCGAGGCGCTTGAGGTCAATTTCCCCGCCGTCCGAAAGCTGATCGGCGAAAAGAAATTCAGGGCAATGGCGGGGATTTTCCTTCGGCAGCATCCGCCCGAGGCCCCCATGATCAGCCAGTACGGCACCGAAATGCCGGACTTCCTCAAGACTTTCCAGCCACTTGCACATATCGGTTATCTGCCCGATGTTGCGCGGCTGGAACTTGCCTTACGGCAATCCTATCACGCTGCCGATGCAACGCCGGTCGATCCGGCAATCCTTGGGACCATGGCACCCGAAGCCCTGATGGGGGCGCATCTGGATCTGGCCCCCGCTCTGCGGCTTCTCCGCTCGGACTGGCCGGTCCACGGCATCTGGTCCTACAAGATGGAACCGGGAGCCCCGAAGGCGGTGCACGAACCCCAGAATGTCCTCATCCTGCGCCCGGATTTCGATCCCCGAATGACAGTGATCAGCAACGCGGCGGTGGCCTTTCTGCAAGGTTTGCTTGACGGAACCTCGCTGGGCACCGCCCACGACAGGGGCATCGCTGTCGATCCCGATTTCGATCTGGCGCATATTCTGGGCCTGCTGATCGGCGGCAAGGCGATCACGAATATCATCACCGGAGAGAGTTGAATGACCCACCTGTTTCGTCTTCACGACGCGCTGTTTTCCCGGATCGAGCGCGCGGATTGGCTTTTGCCGACAATTGCAAGGCTCTTGTTCGCGGCGATCCTGCTCAAGTATTTCTGGGTTTCCGGCCTGACCAAGCTGGGTGGTGGAATTTTTTCGCCCTCGATGGGAGCCTATGCACAGATCTTCCCGCGCGCCATGGAAGCCGCCGGCTACGATGTCAGCCAGATGAGCGTTTTGCAGACCCTTGTCGTGCTGGCCGGAACATGGGCCGAATTCATCCTGCCGGCACTGATCGTGCTGGGCCTCCTGACCCGGTTGGCCGCGATCGGCATGATCGGGTTCATCATCGTTCAGACTCTCACCGATCTCTACGGTCACGGCGCCATCGAGGAGGCCACGACCGTTGGCGCGTGGTTCGACAAGATGCCGGATTCGATCATCATGGATCAGCGCGCACTTTGGATCTTTCTGCTGGTCGTTCCTGTCTTCCGGGGTGCCGGGCCGATATCCCTCGATCGGCTCGTCGTCAGAAGTGTGACTTAGGCTCGTCGGGCTTGCCGGCCGCCACCGCCAGAACACCGCCAAGCGCCGTGAAGCCTATGGGGAACATGGTGAAGACATTGAAATCGAAAGCGTAGAGCATCGCGCCGGCCGAAACGAGCATCAGGACACCCCCCCAGAGGGCCCGGACACGCGCCATCGCGCCGCCCGCGATTGCAAGAAGCGGCGCCGCGAAACTGACGCCACGTATAAGTTCCACGTTCTCAACCTGATGGGCAAGCCCATCAACCTCTCCGAAATACTCCACCGCTTCGGTGTAGCCGTAACTGAGAAACCCGACCAACATCGCGATGAGACCGCCAATGATACCGAGCACCAGAGCCGCGTTGCGCATGTCATCCCTCCTGCCGCCTCGTCTGGACGAGACACAATAAAAGCTACCCGCCCAGAGCCTTGCGGACGTCTTCGGTCCATCCGAGGTACAGCCGTCCCGCGCAATCAATCAACGGGCGCTTCATTACCGCCGGATATGCACGCACCAGT
Source organism: Roseovarius sp. TE539 (assembly GCF_003298505.1). GTDB lineage: Bacteria > Pseudomonadota > Alphaproteobacteria > Rhodobacterales > Rhodobacteraceae > Roseovarius. The sequence goes on along the minus strand of NZ_QNGB01000012.1, from coordinate 72,224 downwards.
TCCACAGGGGTCATGTCTCGCTCCACAGCGTCAAGCGTTCGCCACGTCGCCGAGCGCGTGTTGACGATAGCCGGACCGAACCTTGCAAACGCCGCTTTGAGGATTTCATCCGGCAAGCCTTGCACGCGGACATCATGCAAAACCGCCCCGGAGAGCACCTTCCTGGCCTTCCTGCAACTGTCACAATTCCTGAGGCCATAAATTATCATCACCATCGCCTTTTTCGCCTGAATACCGGGCGAGGCACGTCGCGTCACGCGGTTTCGCTTGCATTTTACATTACCCGTGTAATGATTTTCACCGTGATCGCATGCTCCGGCCCGCCTCAGACCAGAGGGGGTGCGGCGCAGTTCGGCACGGTGATCGCATGGCCCGGCATACTTCCGGGGACGACAACAGAAGGAGAAGCGGCATGCCGACAGGCACCGTGAAGTGGTTCAACACCACGAAAGGCTACGGCTTTATCGCACCAGACGAGGGCGGCAAAGACGTATTTGTTCATGTATCCGCCGTTGAAAGATCGGGCCTTACCGGGCTCGCTGACAATCAGAAGGTCGGTTATGAACTTCAGGATGGTCGTGACGGGCGTCAGATGGCTGGAAACCTGACCCTGCTTTGAGGATGACACCACGTGGTGACCGGTGACCTTCCGGCATGCCGTGCCGATCTGGTTTCAGGCAGGATCTTCGCGTGCAACACCTTCCCAGTTTTCGCCCATGGCGACAATGCAGGACGTGCCCGACGCGTAGGTCATTATCAGGGTCCAGTCGCCACTATCGTCCGCCCAGACCTCCATTATCTGCGCGTAACCGCGGGTTCCGCGCCCCAATCGCCGTTCGCCGAACTGCGCTTCGAGACGATTGATCATGTCCGGCGTCGGTTCACAGACGACCTCGGCGATCGGAGACGATCCGGCCACCGGGCCCGGCGGCAGAACAAGCAGCGTCATAATCGCAAGACAGCGTAACAGGTCGGCCTCTCCAAATCACTTCGGCAGGCCAAATGTAACGGATTCATGACATCCATTGCAAAGTGCAAATTCAAAAAGAAAAGGGCACGCCCTACGCCAGCCCCTGTCGTAAATGTTGACCTTTAGGATCGCCGCCAATACCCTTTGGCGGCGTTTCTATTGGAGAGCAAGGGGTTGGCGGGCAAAGCTGACAAGCAAACATCACAATCTGGCTCGAAGAAATCTTCGAGCATTCAAAAGAGACGCCTACCCGAAACCGTCGGGGGCTTCACCGTCAATGTCTGCCGAAATCCGCGCTGCTCGCTATTCGGCCTGCCTCCGGATCCCATCGATCGACGAGGGAACCCTGGCGGTCGCTCCAAAAGCAACATCCCACACGGTAAGGTGTCCGGAAGTGCAGAAGATCGGAGCTACACCTGTCCCGAGTGCCGTGTGGCAGTCGTCGTCAAGAACAACCACGCAATAGTGCAAGAGTACATGCGCGTCTCGGACCTGTATAGGAGAACAGGTCGGGAACACTGCCAGACCTTGGGCTGTGAAAACCACAGCGTTCCCGTGGAACTCGCGCCTTCTGCCTATGCCAAGTTCGGGACGACGGCTAAGGGAGATCCTCGTTTCCAATGCAAGGCCTGCAAGAGCACATTCTCGATCGGCAGCGCGACGCGTCGGCATAAGAAGACGGACAAGACAGGCACGATTCTTCGAGGTCTTCTTAACAAGATGCCGTTTAGCCGCCTGTGTGAGGTCGGGGATGTGAGCTTCAAGCACATCAACGCGAGGATTGATTTTCTGGACAAGCAATGCCGGGCCTTCGCCGCCGAGCGGGAGGAGCGGCTGCCCGAATGCTTCCGTGGTCGCTCGCCGGTTTTCTCGACGGATGTGCAGACCTTCCTGATAAACTGGCCGGTGAAGTCGCGGCGGGGCACGATACCGATGCTGCACACAGCAACCGTCCATAAAGGCTCCCAGTTTGTTGTGGCTGCGACGATGGACTACGATCCGGATGTCGACCCTCGCGAACTGCAGGAGCGAATGGAAGAGATCGGGGACTTCGCTAAGCCGAGGTCGATGCGCGAGCACGGCCGGTTATGGGCCTATGATGAATACCTGGATTCCGTAAAGCGTGAGCTGCACGGCGTATTCTCTAAGGAGGATCTTGCCGCAGGGGGAGACTTGATGCTCCCTGGGCGTGGATCCCGTGTGCGGGCTGACGCCGCCATGTATGCCCACCTCATGCTGGTTCGACGGAAGATCGGCAACGAGTTCCGCAGGGCCAACTTCTGCATCGACGCTGACGCTGGATTTGCCCAAGCACTTTGCGCCCTCGCCGTGGACGACATCAAGGCGGGTCGCGTCAATGTCGCCGAGGTATCCTTCCTGAAGGGGCTCTCCAATGATAAGCGAATGGACTATGCCCAAAAGGGCCGAGAGCTGCTTCAGGATGCACTGACCTCACTCCACAATGAGATTGAGGAGGTCAGGGATGAGTTTCCCCGTGTGAGCGATCTCGCCGCCCTCACGGTGCTCGATCTGCGTTTCCAGTTCGGCTGGGGGCCGTCCGCATTACGGGGCAATCAGCTGGCGAAAAGCGTATACCGTTGGCCCTACCATTCGAAGGCAGAACCCGAAAAGACAATCCGCCTCCTGACGGACCGTGGCGATATGGACTGGGATAGCCTGGCTCGATTTATGGTCCGTGCGTCCAATCATCCTGTGGACGCCTATTTCAATCTGGCTCGCCGCCGGGTGGCCGGGTTTGAGCGTGGCATTCCGACCGCCAGCAACCAGGCGCGCATCTGGCACGCCTACAGCTTCTACAACCCCGAAACCGCCCCCAAAGTCGCAAACATCCTGCGCTTCTACCACAACTATATGCTGCCGCGTGGCAAGGGTGTCGATGCGCAGACGCCCGCGATGCGCCTCGGGCTCGCCAAGGGCGTTGTCTATGAACGAGACCTTTTCCAGTTCACACGGCATCCTCGTCCGGCACCCACGGGCCCGCGGTGGCCTAAGCCCGTGTTCAGGCATCAAGAAATCTCCGAGCGTCAGCCTTCGGCTGCCCCAGAGGACGCCTGGTAGTCGTCTTCATCTTCTTGCAGAACATCTTCCTCGATGCTCGCGGGGCGAGACTTCACGGGCCGCGGCGGTGGCGCCTGCCAGGCCCGCAGGTGCTGTCCGACGAGATCATAGAAGTCGGGCACGATGCGCTCGATATCCTCGATGAATGTGCGGCGGCCGGCAAAGCGCTTTCCAAGGCTCTCGACCAGGAGCACCTCGAATGCGTGGGGCGCAGCATCTTTGTTCTCTGTCTGAAGTGAGTCTGGGTTCTCACGCAACACGGAAAGGGACTCCTGGGTCGCTGGAGCCCGCCCCGGCCAATGAGCCCGAATAATGATCCGGTCATCCTCCTCCTTGAGCATTCTCAGGAGCCAATTGACACGCGCTTTTGTGGATTTGCGGTCAAGAGGTGCCTTGATCTTCATACCCGCGGACACTGTCTTGCGCGTCAGGTCGGCTATGACATCAATGTCGGCCGCACTGTCGGGTATCCGGTAGGTGGACGCGAGGCACTGATCATCCACAAGCTGCGAAATGCCAGCTTTGAGACGCGCGACTGGGTCATCTTTCAACTTGCGCTCGATGATGGTCTCAACAGGTTGTCCGACATGGCGGGATAGGTGAAGGCTCAGGTCGCGTTCTTCTTCGAACCAGCACCCAACGCCTTCCTCGACCTCTGCGGCCGTCTTCTTGAGCGTTCCGTTGTTGGTGACGGCCTGGACGAGATCCTTCCATCCCGATCCCATCTGTGAGAAGCGCTCGACACCCGTTCCGGGGTGGTTCAGGAAGCGAAGCACCTCGTTGAGAAGGAATGTTTGTTCGCGATCCTCGACAGCTTTTTGGACGGCCAATATCTCGCATTGTGTCGCAAGCCAGGTCCAGGACCAGTGGTATAAATCAGTCTTGCGGAGGAGATTCTTCGGAATCGAAACTGGCGAATGATCAGCCCGTGCAACAAACTCGTTGGAGATGGTAATGACGGCGTCGATACCATTGGCTTTTGCCATCTCGACATAGCGCTGCACCTGATCCGCCCCGAGCTTTGATTTGCCGATCTTCGCCTCGATCAATGCACTCCAGGTTGTTTTGCCAGTGGAGACGATCAGGAGACCATCGGGACGATCGTTCGTGTCACTTCCTTCCTTGAGAACAACCTCTGTGAATGCTTCGATCGTGGTTCTCTTTCCGACCCTCATACCGACGGTGCTCAAGACCGCCGTTGCCAGGGGTGGAATCTGGGGAAGAAGCGAGAGGAAAATGGATGCCATCCTTTTCTCGCGACTGGTGTCGGCCAGGACCGGGAAGAGGCGCGCAGGTTCCCCTTGCTTCAAAAAATCAGGTAAATCAGTCATTTTTATCTCCTAACGGTTGTTTTGACCGTAAATAGGCAAATGGCTGCGCGTCAATAAAATGGCTGAAAGGGCCGCTGGAAATGATTGCACCCCAGCCACATCAGCGACCGGGGTGCGTTTCAACATTTACGACAGGGGCTGGACGCCCTACGGCATGCCCCTCTTTGCGCCGGGTTCCTTCAACCGTCGCCTATTCTGTCAACATCCCTTTTCACCCGGCTTGCAGAATGGGCTGTATCCGACGGAACGCTTGACCGGGTGGCGCATCACCTGCTGGTAGCTCTGGTGTACATTGGGGGTTCCACAACATATGACACCGTTCAGCACCACGGGCTGAAGGCCCGCGGGGCAATAATTCACCGCTGTGGCATAAGGATAGATCTTTACCTCGGATGCCGTGGCAGGTGCCGCCGACATGAAGGCGGTTGCCAGTGCCGCTATGGCAAATGACGTGAAACGCATGACGCTCCCCCGGTAATTCGATTGCAGTTGAGGCGAGTCTAAGCCCACATCACCACCTGTCAATTTTTTTGACGACCGTGGCTACCCGATGGAGCGCACGATGCTTACCCCGGCCCAGGCCGAGACCGCCGTCAATACGCTTCCCCACGCGACATCGGCCACCACCATGTGCCAGTGCCAGCCCCGCAGCGTTGCGAAATTGGTGAATTCGTAAGTGCCATAAGCCAGCGCCCCCAGAAACGCACCACCCACGAGCGCCTGTGACGGCGCATCCTGCCGCAAGGATGGCCAGGAAACAAACCACAGAATGCCCGCGACATAGAACAGATAAAAGACAACCGCAGGCAGAGGCCGCAGGCGGTCTGCCAGCAACGTGCCTATATGCGCCTCGAAAAGCGGCCGCATCAGGTGCTTGAGGACAATCGTGTCGAGCCCGAGAAAAATCAGGGCTGTCGAAAAATAAAGGAGGGCAAGCTGCATGGCGGAGTCCTTGAACGGGTGGGTTCTTTACGGGTGTCCCGGGCCAACGGATGACAATCAGAGCACTGCTAAACGTGCTTGCGGAGATACTCGCAAAGGACACATCGGGGCGCACAGGCGCGAAGCTCCAATCGATTGGCAAGATACCAGTCGCCTAGGTCGAACACGGGGAAAAAGGTGTCTGCGCCGTCCACGTCGCACTCCACCTCGGTGACAAGGAGCCGGTCCGCGAGGGGAAAAAGCGCCTCGTAGATGCCCTGCCCGCCGATCCCGTAGATCCTGGTGTATCCCGACGCGAGCGCTGCCGGCATCGCGTCATCCAGTGAGCAAAATTCAGCGTCGCCCCCGCCGGGCCCTGAAGTGACCACAATGTTCATTCTTCGCGGCAAGGGCTTCTTGGGAAGGCTGTCCCATGTGCGCCTCCCCATGATGACAGCCCCGCCAATCGTCTCGCGCTGGAAAAACGCCAGGTCCTCCGGTGCACGCCACGGGATCGCGCCATCCTTTCCGATGGCGCCGTTGCGCGCCCGTGCGACCACCAGACTCAGCATCGGCCCCTCACACCGCCACCGGTGCGCGGATCACCGGATGCGGATCGTATCCGGACAGTTCGAAATCCTCGTAGCGGAAATCAAGGATATCGCGCACATCCCGCCTTATGCGCATTTCGGGAAGCGGTCGCGGCTCGCGGGAAAGCTGCAGTCTTACCTGGTCCATGTGATTCGAATAGATATGCGCATCCCCGATGGAATGGACGAAATCACCGGGTTCGTACCCTGTCACCCGGGCAAGCATCTGCGCAAGAAGGGCATAAGAGGCTATATTGAACGGTACGCCGAGGAACATGTCCGCCGACCTCTGATAGAGTTGCAGATGCAACTTGCCGCCCAGCACACGCACCTGCCAAAGCGTGTGACACGGTGGAAGCGCCATGCGCGGCACATCACCCGGATTCCAGGCTGAAACGATCATTCGGCGGCTGTCCGGGCTCTGGCGTATCGATTCGACAAGTTCCGAGATCTGGTCCACATGATCCGCCCTTGAATTCGTGGTCCCGCGCTCGTCCGTGCATATCGGGAAGCGCCGCCATTGCGCCCCGTAGACCGGGCCGAGATCACCCTCGTCATCTGCCCATTCATCCCAGATCGAAACCCCGTTCCGCTTCAGGTAGGCGATATTCGTATCGCCCGAGAGGAACCAGAGAAGTTCATGGATGATCGACTTGAGGTGCACCTTCTTCGTCGTGACGAGTGGGAACCCGTCCGCAAGCGGATAACGCATCTGCATACCGAACACGGACAATGCTCCGGTTCCCGTCCGATCATCCGAGGGCTCACCGTTCTCAAGTATATGACGCAAGCCGTCGAGATACTGCCGCATTATTTCCGCCCCAGTGACTGGCAGGGATCATGCAAGGACATTGACGCCAGATTCAAGCGCCAAACCAAAGTCGCAAGGATTTTCGTACATCCGGCATCAGTAGCATTTCAGGCAACTGCCCGGTCATGGCATCCCCATATTGAGCGTCAGGACTGCCCGGCGCATCGTGACAGGACGAATGCGGGCCGCGGCGCCGGGCATTCTTGTCTGGTCGGTCCGGCAGTTCAACGCGCATCGATCTCGATCATGACAGGGCCGTCGCCGCTGGCCCGGAGTTCCGAGAGGGTCCGGGCAAGATCCGCGGGCGTAGCGGTACAGGCTTGATAGGGAATCCGGCAAGCCCGGGCGATCGCGGCAAATTCCGGCGGCGTCGGGTCACATCCCACGACCGAGACTTCCGCAGCCCTCATCGCCTTTTCGATTTCAAGGTAGCCGTGGTTGTTCCAGACCAAGAAGATGATCGGCAAGTCCTCGTCGCGGGCCGTCATCAGTTCAGCAATGGAAAACTGTGCCCCGCCATCACCCGTCAGGCAGATCACCGGTTCCTCGGGTGCGGCCAGTGCGGCCCCGATGGCGGCAGGTATCGCATAGCCAAGCGCGCCATACCCCGTCGCGGCATTGAACCAGCCACCGGGACGATCATGGTCATAGTAAAGATTTCCCGCGTAGACAGGTTGTGCGGAGTCCCCGACGATGATCGCTCCGGGAACACCCTGGCGAAGCGTCTCCAGAATGTCGACGGCCATTCTCATGTCAGGCTCAAGACCCGACCACGCGGCCTGTCGCGCGTCTGCGGCCCGTTCGGATCCGCCGCGGTCCAAACGGGTCCGGTCAGCAGGCAGAAATTCAATCAGCCCGTCCAGACCGGCAGCCGCATCGGCCGCAATGGAAATCCGGGCGTCCACGCGCGACAACTGATCAGGGCAGATGTCGATCCGGACAAGCCCCGTCATCGGCGCCATCTCGCCAGTGGCGTAAATATCGTATTCTGTCGGTCCCAGTTCGGTTCCGACGGCCAAAACCGCATCCGCGCCCGCAATGAGATCACGCACGGGCCGAAGGCTGGGACTGGCCGGCACGATCAAGGGATGCCGGTGCATCAGACCGCGTGCATTCACCGTCTGGATCACGGGAGCATCCAGTGCCTCCGCGACACCGCGCAGCGCTTCTTCCGCCCGCTTCGCGCCACCGCCGGCAAGAATAACCGGCCGATCCGCGGCCCCGAGATGCCGTGCCGCCTGTTCGACAAGAGCGCCGTCGCGGGACTTTTGCGGGCGTGGCGCGGCCACGGCCCGGGCGGGGGCCTCGTGAAGGGCTTCCAAAAGGTCGATGGGGACTTCAAGATGGGAAGGACCGGGTCGGGCCTCGGTTGTCGACCGCCAGAGATCATCAATCGTGTCATGCAAAGCGGCCGGTGCCAGAACCTGTCGGGCACTCACGGCGACGGACGCCGCCAAGCCGTGCTGATCCGGCAATTCGTGCAAATGACCGAGACCTTTGCCAAGGCTTGCAAGACGATTGACACTGGACACGATCAGCATCGGCACACTGTCGGCCCGCGCCTGCGCCATCGGGGTTATCGTGTTCGTGAGGCCCGGCCCGGTAATCACGAAACAGACACCGGGCTTTCCGCAAACGCGGGCATAGCCATCGGCCATGAAACCGGCACCTTGCTCATGCCTTGGCGTCACATGCCTGATCCCCGACTCCGCAAGGCCCCGATAAAGCTCGATCGTATGGACACCGGGAATTCCGAACACGACCTCGACACCCCTGTCCCGAAGAGCCAGGACCAGTTCTTCTCCAACCGTGGTCATTGTGCAGCCTCCCGCGACGATTCCCCTATCTTCTCCGCATGCCCGAGAATGAGGTCGCAGGCCCGTTCCAGTGTCTCGTCCGGCACCGTAAGGGCCACCCTGACCCATCCGGCGAGGCCATCCCCGAAGGACGTGCCCGGCATGACCGCCACGCCGGTCCTTTCCAGAAGGTCGCTGGCATAAGTCTCCGAATCCATTCCGGTCGACGAGATGTCGATCAATGCGAACATTCCGGCCTGCGGCCTGTTGACCCTGAAAAACCCGTCACCTTCCAACCGATCCGTCAGACGTTTTGCACGCCGGGCGAACCGCTTGCGCATGCCCGCGGCCGCCTCCGATGGCTGCCGGACGGCCATCTCGGTCATGTCGGCGATAAAGGGTTGATTGCCGAACAGCATGGTTTCCGCAAGAGGCAGGAGCCGCGACACGAATTCCGCGCTGGCGACGGCCCAACCGCTGCGAAAGCCCGGCGCGGCGTGACTTTTCGAGATCGAAGACACAACCACGGTTCGGTCGGCCAGTTCGGGGAACGAAAGTGGCGAGGCAAAGGGCACATCCTCGAAGATCAATTCCTCGTAGACCTCGTCCGAGACGATCCAGAGATCGTGCCTGCGCGCAACCTCTCCGATCGCCGCAACCTCGTCCCGGGTCAGGACCGCACCCGTCGGGTTGTGCGGTGTATTCAAGAGGATGGCGCGGCTGGCGCTTGTAATCCGCGCCTCAATGTCATCGGCCTGAAGGCGGAACCCCATTTCCGAACGGAGGGGAACGCTCACCATCCTTGCGCCGCTGGCCCTGATCACGCCCTCGTAGGTGGCATAAAGCGGATCCCCGGTCAGGACCTCGTCGGATTCTTCGGTCAAGCCCATCATCGTCACGAAAAGCGCGGTCTGCGTCCCCGGCAGGCAAAGCACCTGATCAGGGCCGATCGGGCGTCCGGTCCGGTCACTGTATCTGTTTGCCAATGCCTGCCTCAGCCCGATTTCGCCACGGCCGTCGGAATAGCCCGTCCGTCCGTCCGTCATGGCGTCAGCCGCACACTGGACAATTTCCCCCGGGGCAGAAACGTCCGGTTCGCCGATGGTCAGGCGGATCACATCATGGCCCTGCGCGGCCAATACATTGGCACGGACATGCACGCCCCATTTCGCTCCGCCAAGCCCGGCAAGGCGATCATTGATTCTGGCGTATCTCATCACGTTTCCTTCTGTCCTAACTTGATCTTGGGTGCCGAGTGCCACATTTCGGAACGCACCGTAACCGCAATGAAACCACTTCGGGCGGATCCGGTCACATCGGGCGCGACGCACGGAATTTCTTGAAAAGCACCACGCCTTCGCCCGAAGCCTGCTGATGATAGAAAAAACCGTAACGGTGCATGTTCTCGAAAAGCTTCACCACGCCGTCGGCCTTGATGCGGTTGGTATGAAGTTCCACCAGAACGAAACGCACATCGCCAAGATCGACATCATCAAAGAGGGTGCCTTCGCCCCCCTCGATGTCACAGATCAACGCGTCCGCACGGGCATCGGCAAGCACTTCATCCAGCGATACCGCCGGCACCTCGATCCTGTGTGACGGCAGGTTTCCCGGCTTGTCCATCGAGGAGGACCAGAAAGGATCGGCAACGTAGAAAGGGGTGCTGGCAGCGCCGCTCCGCAACTGCTTGCCCGGCAGCGCAATGGCGTTGATCACGGTGCTGTCGGTCACGCCGTTCAGCGCATGCACGCGCCGAATATAATCACAAAGATGCGGATTGGCCTCGATGCAGGTCACCTTTCGCGCACCGTGGTGACGCACCGCACATGTCGAGATGTAACCGATTCCCGCCCCCAGTTCGACCACCGAGGAATGACTTCCGACGAAGGTCTTCAGCGCACGAGCCTCGCTGGCCTCATAGTTGCCCTTGCCCAGAAGGGTGCGCAGGCGAGCTGTCATGATTGTTCGATCCTCGGGAAACACAAGGCCGTTTGACCGGATCGTTTCAGGGCCTTCCATGTCGTGCATCGTCGCCTCGCCTGGACTTGGGTCGGGATCGGGGCCCGTGGATCAGACGACGGCCCGTTTGAAACCCGAGTCTAGCCGAGCCCGGACTCGGGTTGCAATGTCAGTTCTCCGCGCGCCGCACACCGTCGAAAAACCCGATGATGCGCGCATATGCGTCTCGCGGCGGCTCGTTCGGGTGCAGGCGCACCCGCCCGTGTTGCTGGTCTTCGGATTCCACGAGCTCCACGGCATCGCCGCCTATTCGGGCGATCTCGCGGATGAAACGGATGTCGACCAGCTCATCACCGGGACCGTGAAGCGCATGCACCGGCACTTGCGACGGTGCATAAAGGGACGGATATGCAAATCCGCCCGAAATGCTGACGAGGCCACGTATCGCCGGGCGCCAAAGCCCGAAAAATCCGCTCAGGTGAACAAGGTTGAAAGCGGTGATCGCGCCTGCCGAATTCCCCCCGATTCCCACCCAGTCGGAGAGATTGTAACGGTCGCGCTGACGGTCAAGCCATGCAAGCGCGCCTAGCGCGTCTTCCATCGCCGCCAGCGATGCCGCTCCGGAAAGGTTCTTGCGGAAACCACGACTCCGGTATTGACGCAGTTTTGCCATCCGGCGCGCGACCGGCGCCGACAGATCCTCGCTTCCGGCTTTCAGACGGTAGTCGATCGAAGCATAGGCATATCCGGCCTTGGTCAGCCAGCGGGCATCGGTCATGTGCCCGGCCCACGTCTTCTGACCGGCCCGGAAACCGCCGCCATGTATCCACATGACAAGCGGAACGGGACCGGGGGCCGACCTGGGCACTGTCAGATCGAGTTTCAGGCTGACCTCCTCGCCCCGGCGAACCGCACGACCGTATTCAAGGTCCTCGTGCCGCACGTAGTGGTCAGGCGATTTATCATCCTTCATTCGCACACCCATCTTGCCAATCCATTGCGCAGCAAACATAGTTTCCCGCACGTGCGTTGTCGCGGCTTTTCGCACAACGCTACAGGGCACCCCTGGAGCGGAGACTGGATGGCTACCGCCTCGGCAAAATTCGATCGCGTGGCTCGTTTCCTGCGGCCCGTGGAAACCACGACCCCGCTGATCCGTGTCGGGGCCTTTGGCGATGGCGGGTACCTTGTGCCCGACGATCTTCACGGGATCGCCGCCTGCTACTCACCGGGAGTGTCCCGGCAATCGACTTTCGAGCTTGATCTGGCCAAACACGGCATTCCCTCTTTCATGGCGGACGCATCGTGCGATGGACCCGTGATTGATATTCCCGGCGGCAAGTTCATGCGCAAGTTCGTTGGCCCACATGATACCGAGGACAGGATTTCCATCGCCTCATGGGTTTCGCAGACTGACCCGGGGCCGGGAACCGACCTCTTGCTTCAGATGGATATCGAGGGCGATGAATACCCGACGATCGCCACCATTCCCGACCCGTTGCTCGAACGATTCAGGATTATCGTCCTCGAATTGCACCGGCTGCCTTCGATCATCAGCAAGGAACCCTTTTTCAAGCGGGCCACGCCAGCGATCGAAAAACTGGTCACGTTCCACGAGGTCGTCCACCTGCACGCGAACAACGCATCCGGCGCCGTCGTCATCGACGGGGTGCGTATCCCCCGTGTCGTGGAGGTGACCCTCTTGCGCAGGGATCGCGCCACGATCACCGGGCCGGTCACCGGATTGCCGCATCCGTTGGATCGCAGGCACAAACCCGACCTGCCGGATCTGGAACTGCCGGCGGCATGGCTTGGCTGCATGCGCGGGCAAGCCTAGGCACGTTCCCTGAGTGGCGGCACAGGCGCCGCCGCCGGGTCGACGTCATGCTTCTTGAGCAACGCATCGATATAGCTGCCTTCTTCGGGCGTTCCTCCCTGGCCGGCCAGGAACTGCTTGATCCTCCGGCCATAGAAATGGACAGAATAGGTATCGGGGTGAAGAAAGCCTGAAATCCGGTCACGCTTGGACGCGAAGCCCATTTTCCTGCGGTGTTTGAACGGGACGGGGTAAAGTCCGTGTACCGGGAGTGCATATTTAGCCTCTCCCGTCTTGTGCAGGTAATGCGTTATCGCATGAGGCCCCCAGACGCCCCACGGCAGATCACTGACATGTACCGGCCGCCCCTCTTCGGCCTTGGCATGAAGTCGCGCGCGCATGCGGTCGGTGTACCATTCCGGAATGGCGAATTCGTCCTCCGTCATCTCCAGCAGCAGGCCGAGCGCCTCGCTGTCCGCGGGCATGCCCAGAACACCACCATTGATGGATTGTTCGGATTCCCAGCCGAAGAAATGGCCGGTTTCTGTCCTGAAAGGCCGAACGCAGTAGGCATCGGTATCGGCCCATATCACACCATCACCCTTCTTCAGAAGATGATAGCGGAAAACGTCGGAAAACAGGGCCGGGCTTCCGGTTCGGCCGTGGGTCAGGAAGTGCCCTGCATTCAGTATCTCGTTGCCATCGGCCAGCTCCACACCGTCCGGCACGTTCTCGACGGGGCCATAATGATACAGCTTCACCTTGTGCCCGGCATCGCGGAACGAAACCGCGCAAAGCTGCTCCATGTAGGAAAGCGGCCCCTCCACCCAGAGCATGGCGATTTCCGTGTCCTCGATCATGGCGCAATTCTCCGTTCGCCCGGATGTCAATGCCCGTCATCGCAGCATACCGACGCAAGAGCGTGCGTAGCCGGATTTTCAGCAGCGGACAAGATACATGACATTTTCATCTCAGACGCCTATCATGACCCTCAAAAAATTGGCACGGTCGAGATGAGCAGCAAATCGCCTTATTCGGATCTGGAACCCCATGCGTTCTGGCGCACCGCCGTTGCGGACGCCGGCGTATTCGGTATGGGCGGACTGTGGAAATCCGGTTGGACATTACCGGCCGATGCGGCTTTCGCGACTTACGGATCCTGTTTCGCACAGCATATAAGCCGGGCACTCACCGCACGTGATCTCAACTGGCTCAACTGCGAACCGGGGCCGGATGGCATGGCGCCCGAAACAGCTAGGAATTTCAATTACGGCGTGTTCTCCGCGCGCACCGGAAACATATACACCGCGCGGCTGTTTTTACACTGGGTGCGGCTTGCGGCCGGATACGAAGCCCCGAAAGATCAGGAAATCTGGCACGAGACCGGAAACGGCGGGCCCGGCCGCTTCAGGCCGGCGCTTTTCCCCACGATCGAACCCGACGGCTTCGGAGACGCAGACGAGGCGCGGGCGGCGATCGCGGGGGCGGCACGCGCATTTCACCGCTCGGTCCGGGACGCGGACGTTTTCATTTTCACGCTCGGGCTGACCGAGGGCTGGCTGAACCGCGAGACAATGGCGCCCTATGCTTTGTGCCCCGGGACGATCGCGGGAGAGTTCGATGCCGACCTGCATGTATTCGAGAATGCAGGATATCCCGCCATCCGGGCCGACCTTGAGGCCGCGTTGTCAATCATGCGTGATCTCAACCCGCAGCTTCGCATATTGTTCACCGTATCGCCCGTACCATTGACAGCCACGGCATCGGGACATCACGTTCTGCCCGCGACCACGTATTCCAAGTCGACACTGCGCGCCGTGGCCGGCGATCTCGCGGCCGCCATGGATCACGTCGATTATTTCCCGTCCTACGAAATCATCGCGGGGACGCCGGCACGCGCCGCGTTTTTTGCCCCGAACCTGCGTTCGGTGGAAATGCCGGGCGTTTCCCTGGTCATGAGCCATTTCTTCGCCGGTCTCGACCTTCGGTCGCCCGCGGGCAAGCGGAAGCGCAACCGTCCCGCCGACACCGGGGATATCGAAGCCTCTCTCGCTCAGGAGGACCTGATCTGCGAAGAGGAGTCCCTGGAGGCTTCGAATGAAACCTGAATATCACGGTTCGACAGACGTCGCGGAGACCGGGGCAAGACGGGATCAGGCGCCCTGTCCCGATGTGCTTCTGGTGGGCGACAGCCATGTTCTTGCACTGCACCAGGGCTGTGAGGCCCACGGCATCCGTTCCACCATGCTGAAAAGCGGCGGCATTCACTGGAACGAGGGAAAGATCAGGGTTTTCGGCCCCCGACGTGCAAGAAGCCCCTTCCTTCCGGCACTCGGACCATCGGTGAGGAACCTGGAAACCCAGCTGGGCCTTGGTGACATATTCGACAACGGTATTCCTGTCATTGCCTCGATCGGTTTCCATTGCGGGCATCTTGCGCGGGCATTCGGAGCCGAGGGTCATGTGGCTTGGCCGCCGCCCGACGCGCTGCCGAAAGAAGATCCCGGGGATACCCTTTTCGCCTCCCGGTCTCTTCTGGACGCCTTTGTGGAGGAACGCCGTGCAAGACACTTTGCGCTTCTCAGATATATCAATGGAAAGTGCAGGCTGACGGTCATTCTGCCGCCGCGCGCCCCGAAGAACGCGCCCAAGTTCAGGTTCCGCCACAATATCGACGCGCTGACAGCCTGCATCGCACGGAAAATCGACGACATGGGGATCGACATCTACGACCCCAATACCGAATTCGTCGGACCGGATGAACTCTTGCCGTGGGAGTGGGTCAATGAAGACGGCTTTCACGGTACGCCGGAATATGGCGCCCGTGCCGTCGAGCGTCTCCTGTCACGCGGGGCGTTGCGCCCGTAAACTCATGAAGGAAATTGCAAGCGCATGACATCTGAAGATCCACTCCGCTCACCCGGATTCGCCACCGACGGCCAGATTCAGAAGCTGGCCGGAGACGGGTTCAACCTGTACCGCTACCCGGATTACGACACGTACCGGGAAATCCAGAAGGAGGGTAACCGCC
Organism: Roseovarius sp. TE539; assembly: GCF_003298505.1. Taxonomy (GTDB): domain Bacteria; phylum Pseudomonadota; class Alphaproteobacteria; order Rhodobacterales; family Rhodobacteraceae; genus Roseovarius. The sequence continues at coordinate 56,920 of NZ_QNGB01000012.1, read as the reverse complement.
GCAAGATCAACTGGCAGTTCGTCCCGCAAAGCCATATCAACCTTTGTGCGGAATTCGTCGAGGACATGGTCGGCCCCGTGACATTCGGTATCTGCCACGGCACGCGCTCGGGCGCGGAACAGGCCTGGTTCGCGCAGGCGCTTTCGGGCGATCCGGACGTCATCGGAACCGAGATATCCGACAACGCGACGGACTTCCCGAAGACGGTGCGGTGGGATTTCCACGATGCCAACCAGGAATGGGAAGGGCTGGCGGATTTCGTCTACTCGAACTCCTGGGACCACGCCTTCGAACCGCTTCGGGCCTTTTCAAGCTGGTTGCAAAGTCTCCGGTCAGGCGGGGTCATGCTGCTGGATCACACCGCCGGCCATGTCGCGCGCAAGGCCAACCAGCTCGATTCCTTCGGGATCAAGCGCGGGCGGCTGCAGCGCCTGCTCAGAACGGAGTTCAAGTCCGTCGCGGTACCGATGGAAGCGCTGGATTTCAGCGAGCGGAACCCAGACTATCCTGCCCATGTGATCGTCATGCGAAAGCTGTGACACTGTCTCGGGACGTACCGTTCACTTCGCCTTTCTCAGGTACCTCTGCTTGCGATTGACGAATTTCTGCTGCGTCGGCGCCAGTTCCGCGGCCCTGTCCAATGCGGCCGCGGCGGAGTGCACGTCCCCCATGTCACGACACAGCTCTGCGAGGTCGGAATGGATCTGCGCGGTGGTCATGTCAATTGCGGCTGCCGCTTCCCAGGCAGTCCGCGCATCCCCGGGGCGGTCGCAATCGCGCAGGAACCTGCCCAGAAGATAATGCCAGTAGGGCTGTTTGGCGCTCTCCTCGGCAAGTGGCCGTATAAGTTCGGCCGCCTCATCGGGCCGTCCCGACATTGCAAGGATTTCGGCCTGGCGCTTGGTGACCATGATATGCCCGCGCATCGCCTCGGCGGTCTTGGCATGGCGCCTGAGAGCGCCTTCGGGGTCTCCCATCCGCGCTTGCACGAGCGCGCAGTAGCTTTCGCGTTCGGGCAGGTCCGTTTCCTCCCCCCTGGTCATCACCTTGTCGTGGATCTCCTCGAGGGCCTTGCTGTTGGCGACCACGCGTTCCGCCTTGCCGTCCATGACGAAATAGGGCCACTCGACCACGATCGAGGAAAAATCATAGGCCCGGCGCTTGATGAACTTGTTCTGCACGAGGAACATGTTCGCACGCATGTAAGGCACACGCATGGCCTGTACCACGGGCAGGCTGAAGGGAACCGGGCGGTCGGGCTTCAGGCGCCGGCGATTTATCATGAAACTCCCCACCAGGGTCACATCGGGCAGAAAGGGCTTCTGCCAGAACGCCCGTAAAAAGGTGCGGTGACACCGGATCGCCTTGCCGAGTGCGCCCAGAACGAGCGCATGTATTGCCGTGGCAGCAGCGTGCGACTCCTGCCAAAGATTGGGGTCGTTCAGGGCCTGCTTGATATTGGAATTCGCCTCATCCCAACGGTTCAGATACACGCAGTTTATCGCGTGAAAAAGCGGTACGAACGCATTCGTTGCCCCGCTTTCCTTGACGATGCGCCCGATTTCCCATGCCTCCTCTTCCCGGTTCTGCACCGGCAGACGTGCCGCCAGCTTGGCATAGAGATGTGCCGCCTCGCTCGGGGTGACGAAAGTTCCGACACCTGACTTCAAGCGCGCCAGCAGCGCCTCATAGGCGGCGTCCCGTTCGGTGCTGTCAAGCACATCGACGAAACGTTGCCTTGCCTGTCCGCTGATCAGCGCCGCGGCGCGACTGAAGGCGCTGATCGCAGGGGCGACGATCTGTCCGGCACGGGACATCGCGTAAAGTTCAAGAAAATCCCTCTGTGCCACCGTGCAATCAGCGAGATCGACGATCTCCTCGATGCCCTTCACCCCGGGATGGGCGGACCGGAATCGCGCGATGCTTTCGGACTGATCGGAAAAGACCAGTGCCAGCCGCGGTTTCTTCGCACGAAGATGTGCCGAATAAAGTTCGTCCGGTTCGATCTTTGACGGCCACTGCTTGTGCATCCACGGATCCGCATTGAGGATGTCCCCCCGGCGGATGTGATAGGCGACGCTTTCCGTGCCGGCATCCGACAGCGCAGTGTCTATGTCTTCAATCCGCCTTGCGATCAGCGCGTTGAACCCGATTTTGCGGATGAGACCGGGGAACCGGGCGCGCAGGGCCTCGGGATCTTCCCACGGGAAGGCGATGATATCGAAGCCCTCGTCGAGAATGACATGACCGCCTGCATCCAGATGCGCATTCAGCGCGTCGGGCGTCTTGTCATCCAGGAACTTCCAGATCGGTTCGACCCTTACCTGAAACGCAGCGTATTCCTCGTTGTCCACGAAGTGCCGCGCCATGAACGCCTCGGAAAACAGCTCTCCGGGGTTGCTCAGGGTCGGGGCATCCGCACCCGGAGGGAACCAGTTGAAACGGAAATCCGTCCGATAATCCTCCGTCAGGCGGATGGCGGTCAGGATCATGAGCAGCCGCGCGCCCAGCTGGTCACGACGCTGGCCCAAGAAAAAGCCGCGGCCATCGGGTTGTGAACTGGTCATAAACCCCTCGAATGTTTATGATGGGGAAAAAATACGAGAAGGCGGGGGAAGGCAACCCTCGAAGCAGCGGAGCAGTGTAACATGGGCAAGCCCCTGACCGTATTGTTGACCACGTGGTTGAATCATCCGACATCCGCCTTCCCGGAATGGGTCGCCCATCATCGTGCCCTTGGGGTGAACAGGTTTCACGTTTTCCTTTCCGATACCCTCGACGGGGCTCAGCCGCTTGCGGCCGCGTTGGAAGCCTCCGGGGTGATAGGTACCAGCCAAATCACCTTCGACGCCGCCGAATCCGCACAGCAGGCCCGGAATGCAGCGATCCGCGCCGCCGAACTGGAGACGGAGGTTTCACCCGGCTGGGGGCTCTTTCTTGGCCCGGACGAATACCTTGGTCTCGCCACGCATGGCACCGTCCAGGATTTGATGGCGGACCTGAATTCACCACAGGCCATGACAATGCCTGTATGGACGTATTTCGGTGACACCCGGGAAAGGTCGCATTCGCCGGGGCCGGTTCTGGAAAAGGCGGTGCGCTGTTGCCCGTCATCGCGTGTTGATCCCGGCGCGAGGAAAGAATGGCGAAGCATCGTCAAGCTGGGGGTCTGGCCCTCACGCGTGCCCGATTTCCCGACAGGCGCGCCCATGAATGACCTCAAGCGCCTGCGCTGGCTCAACGGCGCGGGCAAACCGATGCCGAAACCGCGGGCGGACAGGACATGGCAGCACAACGAAGCCGCGTCCGAAGGCGGCCTTGCCTGCGTGGCCCGTGTGCCGATTCCCAGCGTCGAAACCCTGCTGCTCAGGGAGGCCTATGCGATGCCGCCCAAAGCGCAGGCCATGCCCGAGGATCTGTTTCCGGTCCTTGAGGTGGCAGGGCAGGACCTGATGTTTGATCAATCCCTGCACACATCCGGCGCGGCACGCGCGGAACACCTGGCCGTGCTCCTGGAAGATCCCGCGATCCGGCAGGCTTATGACGATCAGTGCGAGGAAGAAAAAAAACGCGTAAAGGTCCAGACCCGCAAGCACGGCCTGTGGAAAGCGGTGCTGGCACGTCTCGAAGGTGCCGACGGAGCGGGCGGCCCCGGGCCGGCAGAAGGGCGGATGGCAAGCCCGGCGCCGGAAAAGACAGCCACCAGACGCGAAGATGCACCTCGGCCCGCCGGATCGGACCCTGCGGGGGACCGGGCAACGCAACCCGCAAGGGCAGACGCAATCAAGGTGCATCCGCGTGTGCCCGACGAGTTTGCGAGGGTCACCACTGACCCGCCCCCACCGTGGTTCGCCGAGATTTACCCCGGTGGGGACCGGCAAGGCTTCCTCACGCGGTTGGAACATCATGCCCTCGTGTCCATCGAACGTGATCCCGGAACCCTGGTCGTGACGTTCGACAACATCTCGAATGTGAACGACATCTCCTACGGGCGGGAGCCGTGGGCATACCGTTTCGTGCGGTCCAACGGGTATTCGCATCTGGCCGTGATCGCGCGACGCAAGGATTGGTATCGCGATCCTCAACTCATCCAGCAACTGCGCAAGCTCGGCGATGACGGGTTCTTCGACCGCTTCAAAAAGGTGGTCATGGCGGGCACCTCGATGGGGGGATTCGCGGCCATGGCGTTTGCGTCTCTCGCGCCGGGCTGTATCGTCCTGGCATACTCGCCGCAGACGACGCTGGACAGCGAACTCGTCCCATGGGAGGAACGCTTCGGCATGGGGCGGGAGCGCAACTGGAGCCTGCCCTATTCGGACGCCGCGTTCGAGATTCAGGACGCCCGCAGGGTCCATGTGATCTACGATCCCTTCTTCGAACCGGACAGGCGCCACATCGAACGCCTGGAAGGCGATAACGTGATGCTTCTCAAGTCATGGTTCTCAGGGCATTTTTCAGCGGTGTACATGCGGAGAGCGAATCTTATCAAGCCGCTGTTTCAGATGGTCATCGACGAAACGCTGACAGAAGAGAGCTATTATGCCCTTCTCCGCGGCAGGCGGTCCCTTGCGTGGTATCGCAAGGCACTCGAAGAGCGCGCGATCGAGACCGGCCATCACAGTCTTGCGGAGCGCGTGGGCCCGGCATTCAGGCGCCATCGCCGCAAGGTACGCAAGGCGCAGCAAGCGGAGGCGTGAACGATGAGCCGGCTTTCAGATCGAACCCCGAAACGGGTAATTTTCACGACAATGAAGAATGAAGGGCCGTTCATCCTCGAATGGATCGCGCATTATCTTTCCCTGGGGTTCAGCGGCTTCGTGATCTTCACCAACGATTGCAGCGACGGCACCGACCGGATCGTGGAGCGGCTTGAGGAACTGGGTGTGGCCAGCCACCGACCAAACCGCATTCGCCCGGGGGACAACCCCCAGCACAAGGCTCTGGGGCGTGCGCGGTTTCATCCCTGGGTGCAGGATGCCGACTGGCTTCTCGGGATCGACGTTGACGAGTTCCTCAACATCCGGGTCGGGCACCGGCGGCTGGACGACCTAATTGATGCCCTGGGAGAGGTGGACGCCGTTTCATTCACATGGAAACTGTTCGGGTGCGGGGGGATCGAAACCTTCGAAGATCGCCCGGTCACCGAACAGTTCTTTCTTGCCGATCACGAGGACAGACCGTCCTCGGGGCGGGCACACGGTTTCAAGACCATGTTCCGCAACAACGGCAAATTCAAGCGATTCAACCCGCATCGCCCCAAGAACCTCGGAAACGGCGTCACTGAAGATGACATCCGCTGGTCCGATTGCGGCGGCAACCTGCGGCCGATGGGCAAGGTCGGCTGGCGTTCCTGGCACGGGTTCAGCCACGAATACGCCCGCCTGCACCACTACGCCGTGCGCTCGGTCGAAAACTTTCTGGTTAAGCGCGATCGCGGCCGGACCAACCACATCAAGCGTGACCAGACAGAACATTACTGGGCGGACATGAATGTGAACACTTTCGAGGACCGTTCCATTCTGCCGCTTGCGGAACGCATGCGGCCGGCGCTTGATGAACTGATGTCGGATCCTGTGCTTGCGGCCCTGCATCGCGAAGCCGTGGACTGGCACCGCGCCAAGATCACGGAACTCAAGGCGCGCGAAGACTGGACCGATTTTCGCCAATGGCTCATCACGCACAAGATGAAAGCCGACCCGCCAGCCATTCTGGATTACGAAACCTGAACACAAGCGGCCCGGCTCATGCCCCAAGAAACCACATCGAACCTGAGTGCACCGGATGACGCGCCGCGCCAAAGTGCTGACGCCGACCTGCTGATTCATGTGGGCTCGCCCAAAACCGGCAGCACGGCACTTCAGAATTTCCTGATGAAAAACCAGGATCCGCTTTATGCCAAGGGTCTTCATTTCGTGAAGGAAGGCCGTTCCAACATATCGCACAACAATCTGTTCGCCCCCCTGCGCGGCGCCGCTGCAGCCGATATCTGGTCAGCGGTCGCCGAAGAGGTCGAAGCCGAACCGGGCAGGCATTGCGTCATGTCCAGTGAAAACTTTTTCTCACCCGAAATCGCGACCTCCATCCTTGAACACATGCCGCAAGGCTTGCGCCGGAGGACCCGTGTCCTTGTCTATCTCAGGCGGCAGGACGACTTCCTCGAGGCGATGTACAAACAAAAGACAAAAAACGGGCGCGAACGCGCCAGTCCCCGGGATTTCGCCCGCAAGAGAGGAACGGATCTTGCCGACTACCTTACTGTTCTCGAGTCCTTTGCCGGGTCCGTGGGCATCGAGAACGTAACCGTGCGCCGGTTTCAACGCGGCGCCTTCAGGGGCGGCGATATCGTGGCCGATTTCCTGGGGGAATTCGGCCTCGACAAGTCCGACCCGGAATTCGCCCAACCGCGCCATGATGCCAATCAAACGCTTTCCCGCGCGGTCACCGAGCAGTTGGGAGCCTTCGCGCGCAACTCTTCGATAAACGTGCGCGAATTGGCGCGTGAAATGTCACGCCTCCCCGATGGAGCGCCCCGGCGATCCGGGGATGTCTTCACGAAGATGGAGCGGATTGAAATCATGGCACATTTCGCGGAATGCAACGCGATGATTGCCGAACGTTACTTGCGCGGCACCCAGAACACGCTCTTCGACACGGGTGATCTTTCTCAGGATGCGCCGGACCGCTACCCGGATGCCGAGGAGGAAATAAGGCTCTATGCCGATGCGCAGGAAAAGATCGCCTCGGCGATGGGACGGATTGAATCCCGAGGGCGCGCCAGGCTTTTTCGGGGTGATATCAAGCGGTCAGCGCACAATGAATAAAGAGTTCACGATTGGCGGGATCCTCAAGCAACTCCTCAAGACGGGTCCGATAATGCACCAACGCCTTGCGCCGCAGCTTTTGAAGCCGACCATCGCTGCGGGCATCCAGTGCATGCATTTCCCGCTCGATCTCCGGCGCTCTCTGTCTGAGCGTGATGTCCTGCTCGGCGCGGGAATGTCGCTGACGCCGGTTCCAGAAATTCTCCCGCAGGTCGCGATCCGGCTGATGTGCACTTCCCCGCGTCGCCTTGATAAGGAAACTTGAGGCGTCCCTGAGAACGTAATGATTGATCTGCGCCAGTTTCAGCATGCCGGGATCGGTGGACCTGAAATTCTTGATCTCGAACGCGTCCTCCTTCAACCCGGATCCATTCGCGGTGCGGATCTGCGTGACCGTTTCTTCATCGACAGGATGGACGCGATGCACACCGGGGCGCCCAAACAGGGGCGTGCGATACAGGGACTTGTAGGCTTTCAGACCCCTCGACATGTCCGATGCGCGGTCACAAACCGTGAATCGTTCCGTCACCAGACGGTCGGACAAAGCAGAATACCCACCGGCACCAAAAAGCCGCCAGTTAAGGAGTATCCTGTCACAGTCCGGTATCGCCGCGATGAGATCCTGCACCTTGCCCGTCCCGCATTTGACATTCAGGAATTCGTCGATGTCCAGCGCCATGGCCCAATCCGCCGCGCGGTAGGCTTCGACTTCGCAAGAGCGTTTGTATGCTCTGACCTGATGGCGGCCGCGCTTGGCCGGATTGTCGAAATAGGAAATGGCGCCAATCCTGTCGAGTGTTTCCAGCGTTTCCGCCGTCCCGTCGGTGCTGTCGTTCTGATAGACGATGATCGGGTCGAACCCCGCAAGCCGATGAAACGCGACCCATTCGAGAAGGAACGGGCCTTCATCCTTGGCGGTGGCGACAAGCGCGACTTTCAAATCGTTTCTCCTCCGCATCAGATGCCATGGATCAAGTGGTAGTAGACCGACGGGGACATGTGAAGCACGGTGCGGTCTTTCGACGGCGCCGTGCAGACCTGGCTGACCGATATCTCGAGGCCGCCGCGGTACGGATACTGTCATTGCCGGAACCGGGCGCCGCCGCGACCGGCCCGGCCGAGATGCCTTGCCCTGTCCCAAGAATTCGGCCGGGTCATGCCTTCCGGCCGGATTGAGGAAGAATGTACGATGGCCTAATCTGAGCGGATTCGGTTGAAAAAGTCTTGTTCTCGACGGGCTGATCCCGCATCACGGGTACAGGAAAACGCTTACGGGGGATGCACATGAGCAACGGCGGCAGCCTATTACCCATCATCGCCATGCTTCCGTTTCTTGGTGCGCTTGTCCCCGGCCTCATGATCCGCGCCGGCCGTACTGCCTGCGCCACCTTCACCGCCGCCCCCACGATCCTTGCCTTGATCATGCTGGCCGTGATCGCCCCCGATGTGTTCGCAGGGGAAGTCCTGAAGGCCGAGATCGTCTGGCTGCCGGGTCTGGGGCTGTCGTTCAGTTTCTTTCTTGATGGCCTCGGCCTGCTGTTTGCAGGCATGATCCTGGGCGTCGGGCTACTGATCACGCTTTATGCGCGCTACTACCTGTCGGGCGAGGATCCGATGGGGCAGTTCTACACCTATCTCCTGCTTTTCCAGGGGGCGATGCTGGGTATCGTCATCTCCGACAATATCCTTCTTTTGCTGATCTTCTGGGAGCTGACAAGCCTGTCGTCCTTCCTGCTTATCGGATACTGGAAACACCTGCCCGAAGGTCGGCAGGGCGCGAGAATGGCCCTGGCGGTCACCGGTGCGGGGGGGCTGGCGATGATTGCGGGGATGCTGATCCTCGGACAGATCGTGGGCAGCTACAACCTGACCGACATCCTTGCGCAGGGCGAGGTGATAAGGGCCTCCGAATGGTACCTGCCGGCGCTGATCCTGATCCTGCTGGGCGCCTTCACCAAATCGGCGCAGTTCCCCTTTCATTTCTGGCTGCCGCACGCCATGGCGGCGCCCACTCCGGTCAGCGCCTATCTCCACTCCGCCACGATGGTAAAGGCCGGCGTCTTCCTGCTGGCGCGCATGTGGCCGGTCCTGTCGGGGACCGACGCCTGGTTCTACATCGTGTCCACAACCGGTCTTGTGACAATGGTGCTCGGTGCGCTGATCGCCTTGTTCAAGGATGATCTCAAGGCACTGCTGGCATTCTCCACGGTCAGTCACCTTGGGCTTCTCACCATGCTCCTGGGCTTCGGCACCAAGGCCGCAGCGATCGCGGCCGTGTTCCACATCATCAATCACCTCACCTTCAAGGCCGCGCTGTTCATGACTGCCGGCATCGTCGATCATGAAACCCATACGCGCGACATAAAGCGCCTTGGGGGGCTGGCGAAGTTCATGCCGGTCACCGCCCTGATCGGAACGCTGGCGGCGCTGTCGATGGCGGGCATACCCTTCTTCAACGGCTTCCTGTCCAAGGAAATGATGCTGGAGGAGGCATCGCACACCTACTGGCTGGACAATGACTGGATCGTGCCGGCCCTGGCGACATTGGGTGCGCTCCTTTCCGTGGCCTATTCGCTGCGCTTCATCTTTCACGTCTTTGCCGGACCTGCCCGTGACGATTATCCGTCACATCCGCATGACCCGCCCTTCGGGATGTACGCGGCGCCGGCGCTGCTGGTGGTGTTCGTGATGCTGATCGGGGTGATGCCCTGGCTGGCCGAGCCGCTGGTGACGGTCGCGGCCGATGCCGTCACCGGCACGCACACGCATCCGCATCTGAAAATCTGGCACGGCGTGACGCCGGCGCTGTTCATGTCGATCATCGCGGTGCTGGGCGGCGCGGTTCTCCTGGCGGTGCATCGCCCGCTCGACAAGACATGGCAAACCGCGCCGCGCCCGGAAGCGAAGGTAATTTTCGATTGGCTGATCAGCGTTTTCGCCGGGTTTTCAAAACGTCTGACCGAGGCGGTTCATACCGGTGCGATCAGCCGCTACCTGGCAATTTTCGTCGTCGCGACGGTGGCGCTTGGTTACATTGCATATGCCGACGGCACGTTGGGACCGCCCACCCGTGAATTGCTTCCAATCCCGCCGGTGGCCGCTATCGGATGGCTGCTGCTGATCGCCGCCACGGGCCTTTTGCTGGTGTATCATCACAATCGCTTCCGGGCGCTGATCCTGATCGGCGTCATCGGTCTCATGGTCTCGGGCGGCTTTGTGTACCTGTCCGCACCGGACCTGGCGCTGACGCAGATTTCGGTCGAGACCGTGACCATCATGCTGTTGCTGCTGGCGCTCTACTTCATGCCCAACACGACCCCCCGAGAGAGCGGAGCCGGCCTGCGCCTGCGTGATGGCCTGATCGCGCTTTCCGCCGGCGGAGGCGTGGCAGCGCTGGCAATGGTCTTTCTCATGCGGGATTTTTCCTCCATTTCGGGTTTCCACCTGGCAAATTCCTACAAGGGCGGCGGGGGCACCAACGTGGTCAACGTGATCCTGGTCGATTTCCGCGGGTATGACACCTACGGCGAGATCATCGTTCTCGGCATTGCCGGATTGACCATCTTCGCGCTCATGGAGTCGTTGCTCAACGGACCCGCCTCGCGCCGCCTGCGAAATCGTGACTACAGCCAGGACCGTTCGCGCGACAGGCATCCGCTGATGATGGTCGTCGCCACGCGCGCGATGCTGCCGATCGCGGTGATGGTCGGGATCTACATCTTCCTGCGCGGGCACAATCAGCCCGGCGGCGGGTTCGTGGCCGGGCTGGTCATCTCGATCGCGTTGCTGATGCAGTACATGGCATCCGGTTTCGCGTGGACTCAAGGACGCCAGCGGATCGAATACCACCTGATGATCGGGTGGGGCGTCGTCATTGCGGGCCTGACCGGGGCCGGCGCCTGGTTGGCCGGCAAACCCTTCCTGACAAGCGCCTACGGTTACATCCATTGGCCCCCGATCGAGGAATTCGAATGGGCCACGGCCATGGCCTTCGATCTCGGGGTGTTCCTGACGGTGCTGGGCGCAGTCATGCTGATGCTCTACAGCTTGTCACGGATCGCGCGTTATGCCGGCGAGACGGTAAATCTGGAGCCGATGGATTACGACCCGTCGCTCAAGCGCAACCTCAAGAAACCGGAGGCCGAATAGAATGGAATTGGTCGTTGCGAGTTCCGTGGGCGTGCTGACGGCAGGAGGGGTCTACCTGATCCTGCGTCTTCGCGCCTTTCCGGTGATCCTCGGGCTGGCACTTCTGTCCTACGCCGTGAACGTCTTTCTTTTTGCCACCGGCCGGCTTGCGATCAACGCGCCGCCGGTCCTGAACAAGTATGCCGACGTGGCCTATTCGGATCCGCTGCCGCAAGCGCTGGTGCTGACTGCAATCGTGATTTCCTTCGGCATGACAGCGGTGCTCGTCATGGTCGCGCTCGGCGCGTACCTGGAAGCTGATCACGACCGCATCGACATGACCGGAAACGAAGAGGCGGAAGCGGCCGAAAAGGAAAGCGGTTCATGAGTCACTGGATCATCGCGCCGGTCATCCTGCCGGCCCTGCTTGCGCCGATCATCGCGTTCGTCATGCGCCACGACATCACGCTCGCGCGGGCGGCGTCCCTTGCCGGAACGATCGCGCTTGCGGCCATCTCGATCGGTCTTATGGCGTCCGTGTCGGCCGGGGATACATTCGTTTACAGGCTCGGTGACTGGCCCGCACCCTACGGCATCGTACTGGTCCTCGATCAGCTTTCAGCGCTGATGCTGGTGCTCACCTCGGTCCTCGCCCTGATCGTGGTGTTGCATGCCGCGGCATCCGGATGGGACGGGCGTGGCCGCCATTTCCACGCGCTTTTCCAGTTTCAACTCATGGGGATTTGCGGCGCCTTCCTGACCGGCGATGCTTTCAATCTCTTCGTCTTCTTCGAGGTGCTGCTGATCGCCTCTTATGGCCTGATGATCCATGGCGGCGGGCGGGCGCGACTGCAGGCGGGCCTTCAATACGTGGTCATGAACCTCGCCGGTTCCACCCTCTTTCTGTTCGCCCTCGGTACGCTCTATGCCTCGACGGGGACACTCAACATCGCCGATCTTGCGGTGAAGATCCGGGAGCTTCCGGTCGAGGAAACAGCGTTGGCACGGGTTGCGGCCATCCTTCTGATGGTGGTTTTCCTGATCAAGGCCGCGATCTTTCCGGTGCATTTCTGGCTGCCCGGAACATACTCGAACGCGCCCGCCCCCGTTGCCGCCCTTTTCGCGATCATGACAAAGGTCGGTGCCTACGCGATAATCAGGATACATACGATCGTCTTCGGCCCGGACGTGGCCGCCACAGGCGGCCTGATCGGTGACTGGCTCATGCCCGCCGCCGCGGTCACACTGGCCATCGGTGCGCTTGGCGTTCTGGGGGCGCGCCGCCTCAAACCCATGATCTCCTTCGCTGTCGTTGGATCCATGGGCACGCTGATGCTGGCCGTCTCCGCCTTCACACCTCAGGCCACGACCGCAGCACTCTACTATGCCCTGCATTCCACCTTCGCGGCGGCGGCGCTCTTTCTCCTGGCCGACCTGGTGATTTCGCGCCGTCCCGACGGTGACGCCCTCAGCACGCAACCTCCTCTTTCGCAGAACGGTTTGTTTGCAGCCCTCTTTTTTGCGGCCGCCATCGGGATGGCGGGTATGCCGCCGCTCAGCGGATTCCTCGGGAAGCTGATCATTCTCGACGCGCTCCGCGGAACACCCGGCATGACGGTGGGCTGGGCGACGATCCTGATCGGATCTCTCCTCATAATCGTCGGGTTCGCGCGCGCCGGAAGCACCCTTTTCTGGAAATCCACTGCCGTGTTGACCCGTTCAGAGGGCGACGGGCCGGACTACGCCGCCTCGCAAGGAGACGAAGGCCCGCCACAGGAGCCGCCCGCACAGGCGACGGCGTTCCAGGTCGCGCCGACAATGTCCGCGATCGCCATACTCGCGTTGCTCTCGGTTTTTGCCGGCCCGGTCACTGGGTACCTGGACATGGCAGCCGAACAGTTGCACGACAGTTCGGGCTATGTGAACGCGGTGCTCCAACCGGGTGGGGAGGGCGAACAATGATGAAGCGTATCTTCCCCCATCCCATTCTCAGCGTCACCCTGACGGTCGTGTGGCTGGCACTGGTCAACAAGGTCACTCTCGGCAATCTGCTCCTCGGCGCGTTCCTGGGAATGGTTGTTCCGATTCTGACAGGTCCCTACTGGCCACGCCGGCCCAAGATCGGCCGGCCTCTCAGGGTGATCGAGTACATATTCATCGTCCTTTGGGACATCGTCATCGCCAATGTTCAGGTCGCTCTGATCGTCTTGTTCAAACCCAACAGCGACATTCGTTCGCATTGGATCACCATACCCCTGAACATAACCTCGCCCGAGGCGATCACCGTTCTGGCCGGAACCATCACCATGACGCCGGGCACCGTTTCCGCGATGCTTTCGGCCGATAGCGGAAGCATTCTGGTCCACTGCCTGCACACGGACGATCCCGCCGGGGTTCGCGACACCATCAAGGGACGTTATGAATGGCGACTCAAGGAGATTTTCCAATGATCACCTCCGCCCTCGTTTTTGCGTTCGGATGTTTTGGCCTCGGCCTCGTTTTCAACATCTGGAGGATTGCGATGGGTCCAGACACCGCGGACCGCATCCTCGCACTTGACACGCTGGTCATAAATCTGATCGCGCTGCTGATCCTCTACGGGATCTGGAAGGGCACGGCCGTCTATTATGAAGCGTCCATGCTTGTGGCCATGGTCGGCTTCGTATCAACCGTCGCCTATTGCAGGTTCGTCCTGCGCGGCGACATCATCGAATAGGAGGTTTCATGGACCTGGCGATCGAGTTGCTCGTATCCTTCTTTTTGATCGTGGCCGGCGTTTTCGCGATCGTCGGGTCATTCGGTCTCGTGAAACTGAAGGACACCATGCCGCGCCTTCACGCACCGACCAAGGCCACGACACTGGGCGTTGGCGGGGTGCTGATCGCGTCGATGCTTTACTTCCTGCTCATCAAGGGCGTTTTTTCATTTCACGAACTCCTGATCACCCTGTTCCTTTTCCTTACCGCGCCGATCAGTGCGCATTTCATCGCCAAGACATTCATGCAAGCCAATGTGCGCCCCGAGGATCTGCCGGAAACGGAACGTGACTACGGCTGGTCGGTCTACGAGGATCCTCCCGCCGCAGCCGACGATGACGCAAAGTGAAGGCCGGCGGCTGACATGCCGTTGCATGCCCTGCCCGGCCTCGACGTCCGGCATCCGACCGAAGCAGGTGATGGCGTGTGGTTCCAAGGGCCATGCACGCGCAGCCGGGACGTCATTCAGCCGCAAATGCTCAAGCCGGTCACTGCGAGGGCAAAGGCCCGCGGCGGCGAAATGCGACAACAACCGGTTCCAGCAGTCCTGCGGCGAGGACAAACAGCAATCCGGCAACTTCGCGAACACCCAGGCTTTCATTCGCCCAGATTGCGGCGGTGACCGCCGCAACTCCGACCTCGGTCATGAACAAAAGGCCACAAACGCCGGGGTTTAGACGCGTCGGCGCATAGACGGTTGCAAATCCGGCCGGAAGAATCAGGATTAGCGCGACCGGCAACGCCCAGGGGGCAATTTCCGCCAGCCGCCACCAATCGGGATGGTCGATCACGCCCTGGTGTGTCGCCAGAAGAGCGATCAGCAACGAGAACAGCGTTGCAGATCCGAAGAAATTCACCCCGTGTGTCGCGGCGCTGGCCCGCCGGTCAGTCAGGATCATGAGCGAGGCCACCGCCCAGATAAACCCGCTGGCAAGACCGCACCAATCGCCGAGGTTGCGCGGCAGAGGCAATTCCGCGTCCCTGCCGAACACCACCCACAGCCCTGCAAGACCAAGAATGATCGAGACCCAACGGTACCATCGCAACCTGTCCCCGGCGACGGCCCAGGCAAGGAAGAACCCCCAGACCGGCATCAGGTAGAACAACAGGATGGCGCGGATGATATCGGTATACAGAAAGGCCGCACCATAAAGCGAAAATGCCACCCCGCCAAGCAACCCGCCATAAAGGGCGCCGCGGTTGCCGTACCTGTAGTCGGCCCGTTTCACCCACGCGACCGGAAGGCAGAGGAGTAGGGGCAGCGCCGAAAAGACCATCATCGTCCAGGGGCCTTCGAAACCGGCCGCTTCAACCGCACGAATGGGCAGCCAGAAAATGCCGAAGGCAAGGCCCGCATAAAGGCCGGCGAGTACGGCAAATCCATCGGAACGCGGCATGAAAGATCCTGTTCGTTCGCCTGATCCAACCGGGCGTTTTTTTTGGCCTACCGGATGCCCCGCGTGTCAGGTGGCGAGTGTCCCCGTCCCCCGAATCCGACGCAGTCTACCCTGTCCCGGACATGACCTCCAGAACCGCCCGAAGCACGGCCATGTCAGCGATGAATAACAGCCATCCCGAAGACGGCACGCTTACAGAGACAGCCGTGCCGCCGCGCGTCACGGCTCATCAATTTCCAGCACATGTTCCCCGGGTTCGATACTGTTCGTGATCGCGCTTACAAGGTCACTTCTGATATTGCCTTCGGCAGGGTCGAAAAGCCCCGTCTGGCGCAAGGCCTGCCGCACGTCGATATTGCGCCCGAGGTACTCCAGCGCCACCCGGGACGCGCCCGGCTTGCGTCCGCGCCGGGTCGGCCCGCCGGTCTGGATGCCGAAAAGGCAATCGAGCCGGTGCTGATAGCTGGGATAAAGGGTCATCTGCGTGATGGTGTTCACCTCCAGGGTCTCGTACTCCATGATGTAGAGGCGATCGGCAAGAAAGAAGACCACACCTTCGTACTTGTTGAGACCCGTCATTCTGCGGCCGGCACCATCGCGCAGGATCTCGATGTTCTTCCAGTAATACTTGCCCTCGGCGTGGTGGACCGAGGCGAGCGACCTGAAGATCATTCCCTTGTTCCCGAACGAGAAAAAGTAACGAAAATAGAACCCGGTGTATTTGTGCATCTCCTGCGACGAGCGATAGATGCGTTCGAGGTGGTGGAGCGGACGCTCCAGCTCGGTGCGTTCCACCGGGCGCCTGCGCAGTGCGATCATCTGCTCGAACTGGTTGTGGTCCAGTAGAATTTCCGCTTCGGTTACCCCGAAATGATCGCATATGCGACGCATGTTGTGACGCGACGGGCGCGACTGTCCGTTGAGATACCTGTTGAATTGCTGCCGGTTGAAACGCAGGCGCCGGCAAACTTCGGCGATCGAGCGTTGATAACTGCACAGCAGATTGAGGTTGGCGCTGAAGTCTGATGTCATGCCCCTATCGCATACCGAAGCGGGTATAGTGTCAAGTCACGAAATTTCGCGAAATTGGATTCTCTGGATGCGTCAGCGAGGCTGATGCAACGGCGCCACGTGAGCGGCTTGGCGTAAGGATATTGAATGGAAAGTACGGAACCGATGAAAAACGCGTATCCGCAAGAGATAGAATGCTTGCCCCACACATACGTCACTATGCCGGATGGCTGCCTGTTGGCCGCTCGCATCTGGAAACCCGAGACCGCATCGGATCAGCCTGTTCCGGCAATCCTCGAGTATCTTCCGTACCGCAAGAATGATCTCACCGCGGAGCGCGATGCCACGATGCAGCCCCATCTGGCCGCACATGGCTATGCCGTCATTCGGCTGGACCTGCGCGGAGCCGGCGACTCCGAAGGCCTGATGGTCGATGAATACACTCAGCAGGAACTGCAGGACGGCTACGACGCAATAGACTGGATCGCCAGGCAGGACTGGTGTGATGGAAACGTCGGAATGATCGGGATATCCTGGGGCGGGTTCAACGGGCTGCAGATCGCGGCAATGCGCCCTCGCGCACTCAAGGCGATTATCACCCTGTGCTCCACGGATGATCGTTATGCGGATGACATACACTATATGGGCGGCTGCCTTCTTGGCGAACAGCTCAGTTGGTCGTCGATCATGTTCGGGCGCAACAGCCTGCCCCCCGACCCTGCCAACGCCGGAGACGCGTGGCGGGAGATGTGGAGAGAGCGGCTGCGTGGCAGCGGCCTGTGGCTGAAGAACTGGCTGGAGCACCAGAGGCGTGACGACTTCTGGAAACATGGCTCCATATGCGAGGACTGGAACAATGTCCAGGTGCCGGTCTACGCCGTTTCGGGATGGGCGGATGGCTACTGTCGCACCGTGTTCCGGCTGATGGAAAATCTGAAGGGGCCACGCAAGGGGCTGGTCGGCCCTTGGGCGCACAAGTATCCCCATATTGGGGCGCCGGGCCCCGCGATGGATTTCCTCGGTGAGGAACTGCGCTGGTGGGATTACTGGCTGAAGGGGCAGGAAACCGGCGTCATGGAGGAACCACAGCTGCGCCTCTACATGCAGGACAGCGTTCCGCCGGCCGGTTGGTATGCCGATCGCCCGGGCCGATGGGTTGCCGAACCTGCCTGGCCTTCGCCCAATGTCACCCGCACCCGGTTTCATCTTGGCTCCGACGGATCGATTGGCACGCAGCAGGAGCGCCCGGTCGGGACGCTCACCCACGGATCACCACTCTGGGTCGGGATGGCGTCGGGCAAGTGGTGCAGCTATGCCACCCCCGGCGACCACCCACTCGACCAGCGGCGCGAGGATGCCGGAAGCCTTTGTTTCGAAACGGCGCCGCTTGAAGAGCCATTGGAGATGGCCGGCGACGCCAACGTGGTTATCAGGCTCTCGGTGGACCGGCCAATCGCCGTTATCGCGGCACGCATCTGCGACGTTGCGCCCGATGGCGCCGCCACGCGCGTGTCGTTCGGGGTGTTGAACCTCACGCATCGCTCTGATCATGAGCACCCGGAAAAACTGGAACCCGGCAGGATCTATGACATCACCGTTCCGATGAAGCATGTCGCCCAGAGATTCGCGGCCGGCCACCGTCTGCGTCTTGCAATCTCGACAAGCTATTTTCCTATGATCTGGACCGCGCCCGAACCCGTGACGATGACCTTGCACACCGATTCCAGTTTCCTGGAATTGCCCCTGCGCGCGCCCTCAGCGGACGACGACGAACTGTCAAAATTCGATGCGCCGGTTTTGCCGGCACCGCTTGAAATCGAGGTGCTGGAGGCGCCGGATCAGCATCACCGTATCGTCGAAGATGCGACAACCGGACGGATCGAGATGCAGGTCGGCGATGGTCATGGACACGTCAGGTTCGCCGAAAGCGATCTGACCCTGTCCGACCAGGGCTTCGAACGTTTCTCGGTCACAGGCAACGATCCGGACACCGCACGCGGTGAAACGGAATGGCGTTTCCATCTTTCGCGGGGTGAGTGGTCTGTCGACACGCTCACGCAGACGGTCCTGACCTGCGACGCCGTGGCGTTCCATATCGAGGCCCGCCTTCGCGCATGGGAAGGCGACGCCCTGTTCGAAGACCTGACATGGAAAGAGACAATTCCACGTGACCACTTGTAAAGAACCCGTCCGCCGCCAAAAAAGTTATGTGACGCCAAAGTGGCGTCAACTAGCGAAATCGCGCGAAATGGATTGCATGGTGATCGTGTGGCTAGATTGACGACAATAAAAAGATCCAACACTAGGGAGAAGATCATGGAAAAACCGAATCTTTCACGTCGCGGTTTTCTTGCCTCATCGGTGGCCGTCGGGGCCGTCGCGATGACCTCGGGCTGGCCGACGCGCAGCCATGCGGAAATGGGCAAGGTGCTGCGCCTCCGTATCGACGGAGACAACAACGTTCTCGATCCCGGCTACATGGTCGGCGGTACGGAAATCGAGGCGCAAAAGCAATGCCTTCCTTTCCTGGCCGAATATGTGCGGGAAGGCGGTACGTTTACGTGGCGGCCGACCCACTACGTCACCAAGCTGGAACAGCGCGACCCGACCCATATCGACTTCGAGCTTGTCGAAGGGCTCAAGTGGTCGAACGGGTATGGCACGCTCAAGGCGTCCGACGTCAAGTTTTCCTACGAACGGATGAAGGAAAGCGACTGGTCAGGGTACTTCGACGCCATGGATCATGTTGAAGTGACGGGTGAGTTGACCGGTACGATCGTCCTTAACAAACCCTTCGCCCCATTCCTGATGGTCACGCTGTGCCACGGGCCGGGCGCGATCGTCTGTGAACAGGCGGTCAAGGATGCCGGCGGAAAATTCACCAATGACTTCCCGGCCGTCTGCGGTCCGTACACCTATTCCGCCACGCCGGGCCAGCGTGTCGTGTTCGAACTCAACCCGGAATGGACCGGGCCTGAACCCGGTTTCGAAAGGGTCGAGGCAAACGTGATAACGGAAGTGAAGGCGTCGGAACTCGCGTTCGACGCCGGAGAACTGGATTGCACCGAACTCGGGTCGGACACGCTGGCGCGCTACATCAACGACATGCCCGAGGACACGGCTGTCACCACCGCCGGCGAGTTGCAGTACATGTGGATGGGGATGAACACCGAACACCCCAAGCTGCAGGACATCCGGGTGCGGCAGGCGCTTCAGCACGCGGTCGATGTCGACTCGATCCTGCAGGGGGCCTATTCCGGAACAACCAGCAAGTCACACGGGATCATATGCCCCGGCCTTCTTGGTCAGCGCCATGAAACCGGCTACAGCTATGACCCCGCCAAGGCCCGCGCACTTCTGGATGAAGCCGGGGCGTCCGGTCTGGAGCTGACCCTGCGCACGTTGAACAATCAAGAGCGCATGCTGACGGCCCAGATCATTCAGGCCAACCTTGCCGCCGTTGGTGTCACGCTCAAGGTTCTGCCGCTCGACAGCGGCCCGTTCTGGGAAATGGGTCAGGAAAGCAAGGGCGACATGTGGAAGGATCTGGAACTCTGGATCATGCGTTTCGGCACCACGCCCGACCCTTACGAGGCCACGCAATGGTTCGTGTCGGATCAGGTCGGGGTATGGAACTGGGAGCGCTGGACAAGCGAGGAGTTCGACCGCCTTTACAATGAAGGCATCGCCGAGACGGACACCGCCAAGCGTGAGGCGATCTACATCCGGATGCAGGAGATCATGGAAGAAACCGGCGCCTATGTCTGGATCAACCACGAGCCCGAATCCTACGCGCACACGGCGGATATAACGATCAACGCCGCGCCGTCGGGCGAGTTGAACTACCGGCGCTTCGCAAAGGCGTGACCCGCAACACCGCCCCGTGCCACCATGCGTGGCGCGGGGCGCTCCCCGCCGACCGGAGCCTGACATGCTCATTTACCTCACCAAACGGCTTGGTCTTTCCGCCGCTGTGATCGGCCTTGTGGTGCTGGTGCTGTTTTCGCTGCTGCACCTCATCCCGGGCGATCCGGCCACAATCGCCCTTGGACCGCGCGCCACGCCCGAGGCCATTGCACGCTACGCCGCAAAGATGCACCTGGACGAGCCGGTCTGGATGCAGTTCCTGATCTATGTCGGCAACGCGCTGACCGGTGACCTTGGTGTCGACGTGTTTTCGGACCGCCCCGTCACGCAGATCATAAATGAACGGATCGGTTTCACCCTGGCCCTCGTCTGCACCGGGATGGGCTGGGCGGTCATCCTTGGAATTCCGCTAGGATGCCTTGCGGCCGTGAAACCGAACAGCGTGCTGGACCGCGTGACCGGGGTTCTTTCGGTCGGAACGATCGCGGTGCCGTCGTTTCTGGTGTCGATCTGGGCGCTGCTGATCTTCGCGGTGCAACTCAGGTGGCTGCCGGCCATCGGCGCGGGAGAGCCTGGCGACATGCACGATCAGGCGCTGCACCTTATCCTGCCCGCCTTTGCCATCGGTCTGGCCTGGGTCGGCTACCTTGCCCGCATGGTGCGGGCGTCGATGCTCGAGGTCATGGGCGAGACCTACATCCGCTCTGCGCGCGCTTTCGGACTGACGCCGCGAAAAGTGGTCTTCGGTTACGCGCTCAGGGTGGCCATACTGCCGACGATCACGCTCATCGGCATGGGCTTCGGCGGCTTGATCTCCTCGACCGTCTTCGCCGAGATCATCTTTGCGCGTCCGGGCATCGGCAAGCTGATCTTCGATGCCGTCATGGCCCGCAACTTTCCGATCGTGCAGGGGGCAGTTCTTGTTGCCACGGCCCTCTACATCATTGTCGTACTCTTGTCCGACCTCCTCATAGCCTGGTTTGATCCCCGTGTCCGCGAAACCCTCTGATCCCGAAACCGGCCTGCCCGCCATCGACTCGACCGGCTTGCCGGATCACGTCTCCGAAGCCGAGGTCCGCGAGTCGGCGGCCCGCGAGCGGCTTGAGAAAATTCGCATGTTCATGACCAACTGGCAGGGCATGGGGGGGCTGGTCCTGGTACTGCTCTTTTTCGCGAGTGCCATTTTCGCGCCATGGCTCGCGCCCTACGACCCGAACGCGCTGGATATTCCCGCGCGTCTTTCCGGGCCCACATGGGAACACCTGGCCGGTACGGACCAGCTGGGGCGCGATACCTTCTCGCGTATTCTTCACGGTGGACGCGTAGCGCTGAAGATTGCCGCCATCGGCGTCTCGGTTGCGCTGATCGTGGGGCTTGTTCTTGGCATGATCGCCGGTTTCGGGCCAAGGTGGCTGGACAATTTCCTGCTGCTGCTCTTCGACACGGTCCGCGCCTTCCCGACGATCGTTCTGGCACTGGCCACGGTTGCGCTGACCGGTCCCAGCCTGGAACTGGTGCTCGCCATCATCATCATCACGTCGATACCGCAATATGCGCGTGTCACCCGCACGGCCACGCTGACGCTCAGGAATACCGATTTCATCCTCGCAGAAAGGTCGCTGGGGGCAGGTGTCTTCCGAATGTTGTGGCATCACGTCATGCCCAATGTGGTGGGGCCCCTTCTGATCCTCGCCGCGATGGACGTGCCGGTCGTCGTGACGGTCGAGGCGGGGCTAAGCTTTCTCGGGCTCGGGGTCCTGCCGCCCACGGCAAGCTGGGGCACGATCCTGAACGAAGGGTATCTGGTGATCCGCGACGCACCCTGGATGGTGGTGGCGGGCGGCATTCCGCTGATCCTGACCACCCTCGGATTCACCTTCCTCGGCGAGGCGCTGCGCGACATTTTCGACCCGCGGATGGGAAAGGGGCGCTGAAATGGCAAAGGACATGACACCACCCGATGAAACCCTGCTGGACATCCGGGGACTGTCCCTTGAATTCCGCACTCCGCGCGGACGGGTCAAGGCCCTGCGGGACGTCTCGTTCCCGGTTCGCAAGAACAGGATCATCGGCATTGTCGGAGAAAGCGGTTCGGGCAAGAGCACGATCCTCTGGTCGATCCTGGGCTTGCTGTCCGGCAACGCCGAAGTGACAGCGGGCGAGGTTCTGTTCGAGGACCGTGACCTGCTTCACACCAGTCAGAGGGATCTGCAGGCGGTGCGCGGCGAGGAAATCTCTGTCGTTTTCCAGGACCCGATGACCAGCCAGATACCGGTGCTGACATATGCACGGCAGATGTTCGATATCCTTTATCGGCGTCCCGAACTTTCACGGGAAGAAAAACGCAGAATGGCGGTGGAGATGCTGGAAAAGGTCGGCATTCCCGACCCGGCCGCCCGGATTGATCAGTATCCGCACCATTTCTCGGGCGGCATGCGCCAACGGGCCGGTATCGGCATGGCGCTTCTCACGGGCCCCAAACTTCTGCTCGCCGACGAGCCGACCACCGCGCTCGACGTGACGATGGAAGCACAGATCATCCATCTTCTGCAGGAGTTGCAAAGCGAGACAGGGGCGACGATCGTGCTGGTGTCCCACAATCTGGGACTGATCGCGGAACTGTGCGACGACGTGGTGGTGATGTATGCCGGCGAGGTGGTCGAAACCGGTGATGTCCGGTCCATCTTCCACGATCCGCAACACCCCTACACGCGCGCCCTGCTGGAATGTGATCCGGCACGCATCGAAAAACAGGCCGGCAAGCTGCCGGTGATCCCGGGCGACATTCCCGATCTGGTGCGCCCGCAGCACGGATGTATCTACGCGCCGCGCTGTCAGCGTGTGATCGAGGGGGTCTGCGTCACCACCCCGCCGCCGAATGCGGGAACTGCCGGTGGCCATGCCCGCTGTCATCTTCTGGACGGTCCCTTCCACGATCCCGAGTGGCCCCCGCCCGCCGAGGTCCTGACGGTCAAGGCCGGAGAAACCGGACGACCGGCGGGTCCGAAAAAGATCGGCGAGGAACCGCTTCTGGATGTTTCCGACCTCAACGTGAGATTCCGCACGATGGGCGCGCTGCATGCGCGGCTAAAGGGGGTTGCGGATCCGTTTGTAGATGGTGTTCTGGACGTGTCGCTTTCGGTTCGGCCCGGTGAAACCGTCGGACTGGTCGGCGAAAGCGGGTCAGGCAAGACGACGCTGGGCCGCGCCGTTCTCAATCTGCTGCGATCACATGGCGGCGCGATCGATTTCGAGGGTGAGCAGATCCGCAACATGCCCGAACGCCGGTTCAAACCGTTGCGCCGTGACATGGCGATGATGTTCCAGGATCCTGTCGGATCGCTTTCGCCCCGCAAATCCGTGCGGGCGCTTGTCACGGAACCCTTCGAGATTCACGGGATTTCAGGGGTCGACCTTGATGCCGAGGCCGAACGCCTGGCCGATCTGGTACGCCTGCCCAAACCGCTTCTGGGCCGCTATCCGCACGAATTGTCCGGCGGGCAGGCGCGGCGCGTGGGCGTCGCGCGGGCGCTCGCGCTCAATCCCAAGCTCATCATCGCGGACGAGCCGACGGCAGGTCTCGACGTGTCGGTACAGGGCGAGATCCTGAACCTGATGGCGGACCTGCAGGCCGAGCACGGGCTGGGTTACCTGATCATCACCCACAACCTTCCCGTCGTGCGTCACATTGCCGACAGGCTTGCCATCATGTATCTTGGCCGGGTCGTGGAACAGGGCGACGCAGAAGAGATTTTCCGTTCACCCGCGCACCCTTACACACGTGCGCTGGTTGAAGGCATCCCGCAGCCCGATCCGGACCGCCGCCGCACGCATGTCTCGATCTCAGGGGAGGTTCCCAGCCTCATGAACCGCCCCGTGGGATGCGATTTCGCCACCCGCTGCCCTTGCGTGCAACCGAGGTGCCGAGAGGAAAAACCACCGCATTTCACCATGAATGACGGCCGCGTTCACGCCTGCCTTTTCCCGTTGAAGTGACATTCGGCACCTGCCGCCATGCCCCCGATGACGGAAAAGCGGTTGGTGGATCGTGCATCCGGCCCTATATTATACAGTGTAGAAATTCGGCTTGCCGATCGGCTGGCCTGATGGTTCCGGACTGTTCAGAATGGATCTATTTTGCTGCGGATTGAATATTTGCCCGGGCGGGGCACGGTCTTGGTGTCGCGCTTCGTTTTACCCCGGCCAATCGCGTACCGGGCGTATCCTGTCCGTGCCACGCGCATACGACACGCGACGCTGGATGAGCGAAATTTTTCTCGATTTCTTCGCACTTGGGTTTGCGTCTCGGCGCGAGTTGCTGAAGAGTCCGGGCAATGATCGACTCCCCGGCACTCAACCCGAGAACCAGGGCAACGAGAAAGGCACAAAGGATGAGATACGAAGCTCCGACGACCGTGGATGCCGCGGTCGAGTTCCTGGCCAGTCAGTCCGGTGACTGTCATATGCTGGCCGGCGGGACAGACCTTCTGGTCAAGCTCCGCTCGGAAATGATCGAACCGGATGCGATCCTCGATATCAAGCGGATCGAAGGCATGAAGGACATCACCGCCGAGAACGGCGGCTGGCGTATCGGCGCCGCGGTAAGTGGTGCGGAAATGAACGAGCACGAGGCGCTGTGCGCGGCATGGCCCGGCGTTGTCGAGGCGGTGGGGTTGATCGGCTCCACGCAGATACAGGGCCGCGCGACCCTGGCCGGAAACCTTTGCAATGGCTCACCCGCCGCCGACAGCGTGCCGGCGATGCTCGCCGCCGACGCGATCGTCCGGATCGCCGGCCCCGGCGGAGTACGCGATGTTCCTGTCGGCGAGATTCCGGAAGGACCGGGCAAGACCAGCCTGAAAGCGAACGAGTTCATCGCCTCGATCTTCCTGCCGGAAAGGCCGGCACGGTCGAGCGATGCGTATCTGCGGTTCATCCCGCGCACCGAAATGGACATCGCGGTGGTCGGGTGCGGCGTGTCGCTGCAACTGGATGAAAGCGGCAAGGTGGCGCGGGCCAGGGTCGCTCTCGGTGCCGTCGGCCCGAAAGTCACGCTTGTGCCGGAAGCGGCAACGGCCATCGAGGGCAGCACCCTGGACGATGCGGCACAGGCGGCGCTGACGGCTGCCTGCACAAGCGCGGCCAGCCCGATCGACGACAAGCGCGGAACCATAGCGTTCCGCAAACATGTGGCCGGGGTCCTGGGACGCCGCGCCGCGAAGATTGCATTCGAACGCGCAGGAGGTGCGGCATGAGTCAGATCCATGTGACGACCAGTATCAACGGCGACCAGACGGAATTCCTCTGCGAGCCGGACGAGACGCTTCTGGACGTGCTGCGCGATCGTCTGGGACTCACCGGCTCGAAGGAAGGCTGCGGCACCGGTGATTGCGGGGCCTGTTCGGTCACCGTTGACGGCCGCGTCGTCTGTTCCTGCCTGATGCTGGGCGCCGAAGCGGAAGGCCACGACATCGGCACGATCGAGGGCATGGCCGAGGGGGACAAGCTGCACCCGCTGCAGGAGAAGTTCCTGCAAGAGGCGGCCTTGCAATGCGGCATCTGCACGCCGGGGATTCTGGTGGCGGCCAAGGCCCTGCTTGAGCACAACCCCGCCCCGACGGAAGAAGAAACTCGTTACTGGCTGGCCGGCAACCTTTGCCGCTGCACCGGGTACGACAAGATCATCCGGGCGGTCATGGACACCGCCGAAGATATGCGGAGGGCTTCATAATGGCACTCGACGACAGATCCAAGACACGCGATTTCAAGGTGATCGGCACCCGGCCTGTGCGGCCGGACGGGATCGACAAGGTGACCGGACGGGCGAAATTCGGAGCCGATGCGACGGCCCCCGGAATGCTGACCGGACGTGTCTTGCGCAGCCCCCATCCCCATGCCCGCATCCGCAGGATCGATGCCTCGAAGGCCGAGGCCCTGCCCGGCGTCAAGGCCGTGGTCACCCGGGCCGATTTCGGAGAGGTGCCGGAGGACGTGTTCGATATCCTCGACAATTGCATGGCCGGAGAGAAGGCCCTTTATGACGGGCACGCGGTGGCGGCGGTGGCGGCCTCGAGCCCGGCAGTGGCCAAGCGCGCCGCCAAGCTGATCGAGGTCGAGTATGAGCCCCTGCCCCATGTCACGGATGTTGACGAGGCAATGAAACCGGAAGCGCCGGCACTGCATGAGGGCCGCACCGAGGAGACGGTTCCCGAAGGCATGTCACCCAACGTGATCTCGCGCGTGCAATTCGGCCACGGCGACATCGAGGCGGGGCTGGCACAGGCCGACCGGGTGGTCGAGCGCACCTACCGCACCGCCGCGACCCACCAGGGCTATATCGAGCCGCATGCCTGCCTGGCCTCGATGGGGCCGGACGGACAGGCCGACCTTTGGTGCTGCACGCAGGGGCACTACCTGGTGCGCAATACCTGCGCTGCCATCCTCGGGATGGAGCAGGGCCAGCTGCGCGTCACCGCCTCGGAGATTGGCGGCGGTTTCGGCGGCAAGACGACCGTCTTCCTGGAGCCGGTGGCACTGGCCCTGTCGCGCAAGGCGGGCCGGCCGGTCAAGATGGTGATGAGCCGCTCGGAAGTTCTGCGGGCCAGCGGGCCCACGGCCTCGAGCTCGGTCGATGTGCGTATCGGCATGACGAAGGACGGGCGGATCACCGCGGGCTTTGCCGAATTGCGCTATCAGGGCGGGGCCTATCCCGGGTCACCGGTGGATATGGGCTCGATGTCGGCCTTCGCGCCCTATGATCTGGAAAACGTGCGCACCGTGGGCTGGGACATCGTGACAAACCGGCCCAAGCAGGCGGCCTACCGCGCGCCTGGCGCACCGATGGCGGCCTTCGCGGTTGAAAGCGCGATCGACGAGCTGGCCAAGGGCTTCGGTCTCGATCCGCTGGAGGTGCGGCTGAAGAACGGGGCTGACGAGGGGACCAAGGCGTCCTACGGGCCCACCTACCCCGCCATCGGCCTGATGGCCACGCTGGAGGCGGCCAAGTCACATCCGCACTGGTCGGCGCCCCTGGGCAAGGGCCAGGGCCGTGGCGTGGCCTGCGGATTCTGGTTCAATTTCGGCGGCGACACCTGTGTGAGCCTCAACATAACGCCGGACGGAACGGTGACCGTCTCGGAAGGCAATCCCGATATCGGCGGGTCGCGTGCCTCCATGACCATGATGGCCGCCGAGGAGCTTGGCATCCCTTATGACCAGGTCCGCACGATCATCGCCGATACCGGATCTCTGGGCCAGAACGAAGTGACCGACGGCAGCCGCGTGACCTTCGCGGTGGGGCTGGCCACGATCGAGGCGGCGCGCAACGCCAAGCGCGAGATGTGCCGCCGCGCCGCCATGGTCTGGGGCATCGACGAGGAGGCCGTGGTGTGGGAGGACGGCGCGGCGCGCCCCTCCGGCCCCAACGCGGGCGAGCATCCACCGATGACACTGGCCGAGATCGCCGCCATCGCCTCCAATACCGGCGGGCCGATCGCGGGGCATTACGAGGTCAATGCCGAAGGCGCCGGCGTGAGTTTTGCCACACACATGGTGGATGTCGAAGTGGATCGAGACACCGGCGCAACCAAGATCCTGCGCTACACGGTGTTTCAGGATGCCGGCAAGGCCGTGCATCCCTCCTACGTGGAGGGGCAATTCCAGGGCGGCGCGGTTCAGGGCATCGGTTGGGCCCTGAACGAGGAATACATCTACGGCGATGACGGGGTGCTTCAGAATCCCGGCTTCCTGGATTACCGCGTGCCGGTGGCCTCGGACCTGCCGATGATCGACACGGTGATCCTGGAGATCCCCAATCCGGGCCACCCCTATGGTGTGCGCGGCGTGGGCGAGACATCCATCGTGCCACCCCTTGCGGCGATCGCCAACGCGGTTTCGGAGGCCGCGGGCGTGCGCATGACGGACCTTCCGATGTCACCGCCCAGAATCCTGGCTGCAATCGAAAACGGGTAACGCGATGGTCAAGGTGCAGATGTGGGGCTCGCTGGCCGAAGCCGCCGACGGCAGCACCGAAGTCGAGATAGAGGCCGGAACGTTGCGCGAATTGCTGGACGGGCTGGCCGGGGAATACCCCGGCCTGGCACCGGAGCTTGAACGCGGCATATCGGTGGCTATCGACGGGCGGGTCTATAACGACAGCTGGTTCACACCCATAAAACCGGACAGCGAGGTCGTGCTGTTACGCCGGTTGAAAGGTGGTTAGGCGTCTCGTCATTCACGAAGGTCCCAAACCGATGAAAAACTGCCGGCGCCCTCACCGTGCCCCTTCGCACCGTGCGATCGGCATCGCGGCCGGCTCATTCGCAAACGGTTCGATCTCCCTGTGATTCCGGCCACGCTCCGACGGTAATGGCGCGGGTTCTTGCGCATGGCGCCGAGTGGCGCCCAGCCCGCGATTGCGGACCCGGGCCAGGGCATTGCCCTAACGATCCAGGGGCATGTGCCGGTTCACATCCTTGTAGAGCAGATAACGGAACGGTCCCGGCCCGCCGGCATAGCAGGCCTGAGGGCAGAACGCACGCAGCCACATGTAATCTCCCGCTTCCACCTCGACCCAGTCGCGGTTGAGCTTGTAGGCCGCCTTTCCCTGAAGAACATAGAGGCCATGTTCCATCACGTGGGTTTCCATGAACGGGATCACGCATCCGGGCGCCAACGTCACGATGGTGACGTGCATGTCGTGGCGCATGTCCTCGGGATCGACAAAGCGGGTGGTGCTCCACTGCCCGTGCGTGTCCGGCATCGGGTCGGGCGCGATGGACGCCTCCTGCGCGATCACCGGGTCGGGCGGCGCCAGTCCGGCAACCGGCTGGTAGGTCTTGCGGATCCAGTGGAACGCCGCGGCCTCGTCTTCATCGTTGCGTAACTGCCAGTCGGTGCCGGCCGGGATATGGGCATAGCTTCCCGGCTTCATGGCATGTTCCCCTCCGCTGATTGACAGCACCACCGCGCCGCCGACCACGAAAAGCGCACCCTCGGCGCCACGATCGGGCTCGGGCCGGGTGCTGCCCCCGCCGGCGGCGACCTCCATGAGGTAATGCGAGAACGTCTCCGCAAAGCCCGACATCGGCCGCGCCAGCACCCAAAGCCGGGTCTTGTCCCAGTGCGGCAGGCGGCTGGTCACAATGTCACGCATCGTGCGGCGCGGAATCACCGCGTAGCTTTCCGTGAACACCGCCCGGTCCGTGAGCAGCCCGGTTTGTGGCGGCAGGCCGCCTTCGGGCACGTGGTAGCTGTGTTCTGTCATCTGCGTTTCCTCCCGAGAAACTGAAGGCCGTGCGGGGATCATGGCGGCACCACAACCGCGGACGGGTCAAGGCGGTATTCCTCAAGGTTGTCGCCCGCGCCGACCCGGTCGATAACGGCGAACTGCCCGTCGCCTCCCAGAGGAGTCAGAACGCCGTGCCAGATACCGCGCTGCAGGTTCACCCCCTGCCCCGGCGCCGAGACGAAGGCCCGCAGACCCGATGGCACGCCGCCCGCGTCGCCCGCCACCACGATCAGCATCACTGCCGCGCCGCCGAGCGGAAGGAAGGCCTGACTGCCCATCGGGTGCCGCTCCACGAGGTCGACACGATGCGGCAGCACCACCTCCTGCGCGTCGAACACACTGAGCCCGGGCCGACCATCGCCGAAATCCAGCCGGGCCAGATCGTGATAGCGCCCGCAGCGCCCCGCGTTGATGATCAGGTCGGGCCGGCCACGCGCCTCGATGACGTCGCCGTAACCGGCAAAACCATCCGCCGTCAGCGATTCGGGGACAAGCCGCAGCGCGCTCATCCCAGATTGTCCCGCAGACGGTGAAACGCGATCCGTTCAACCTGTCGGCAGGCTTCCTCGAACTCGGTCTCGCTGTCATTTGCCAGCCGCCGCTCGAAAGCCGCGAGGATGCTGCGCTTATCGTGGTCGCGTACCGCGATGATGAAGGGAAACCCGTGCCTTCCGGTGTAGGCCCGGTTCAGACGCGTGAAGTCCGCCCGCTCGGCATCGGTGAGCGCGTCAAGCCCGGCACCCGCCTGCTCTGCGGTGCTTTCTTTCGTCAGGCGTCGCGCCTGCGCCAGCCTGCCGGCCAGATCCGGATGCGCGGCCAGCACCCCTCGCCTTTCCTGAACCCCGGCCGACCGAAAGACACGGCAAAGCGCATTGTGGACACCTTCGGCGCAGTCATGGGCCGGCCCCAGTTCCAGCTCGAATGCCCGCTCGGCGATCCAGGGGGAGGCTTCGAAGATACCGCCAAAGGCCGTTACAAAGTCCTCCCGCGACATTTGGCTCGGGGCGGGGGCTGCCACCTTGTCGGGGGCCGGATGCACCCGCGACCAATGGGCCGCGATATCGGCGCGGCGCGCGCACCATGCGGCGCCGGAGGCTTGTACATGCTCCACAAAGCGGCGCAGCCCGGCGATCTTGCCCGGTCGCCCGGCAAGACGGCAATGCAAACCCACCGACATCATCTTCGGCGCCCCGTCCCGGCCCTCGGCCAGAAGCTCCTCGAACGTGTCCCTTAGATAATCGAAGAACTGGGCGCCGGTAACCGGACCCGGCGCCGCGGCAAAACGCATGTCGTTGGCTTCCAGAGTGTAGGGAATCATCAGCTGCGCACCAGCGCCGGACCCGATCCAGTAGGGCAGATCGTCGGCATAGCTGTCGGAAACGTAATCGAAACCGCCCGCCTCGGTCACAAGGCGAACCGTGTTGACGCTGCTGCGTCCGGTGTACCAGCCGCGCGGGCGCGTGCCGGTCACCTCGGTGTGCAGGCGTATAGCCTCGGCGATGGCGGCGCGCTCATCCGCCTCGGGCATGTCGCGATGGTCGATCCATTTCAGGCCGTGACTTGCGATTTCCCAATCCGCCGCCTGCATCGCCGCCACTTGCGCAGGACTGCGCGCCAGCGCGGTGGCGACGCCGTAGACGGTCAGTGGCACACCGGCCCCGGTGAACAGCCGGTGCAGCCGCCAGAACCCGGCCCGTGCACCGTATTCGTAGATCGATTCCATGTTGGGATGCCGGGCACCGGGCCAGGGTGCCGCGCCGGGGATGTCCGACAGGAAGGCCTCCGAGGCCGGATCACCATGCAGAACGCAGCTTTCGCCACCCTCCTCGTAATTCAGCACGAACTGCACGGCGATCCGAGCGCCTCCGGGCCAGTGCGGATGCGGCGGGTGCGGGCCGTGGCCGCGCATGTCGCGAGGGTAACGTTCCAATCCGTGCCTCCCCGGGTGTCCTTTCCCTGTTATTGCAACGCGATCCGAATTACTCTCTTAGAAATGAAGAAGGAGCTTTTTGCCCGGCGGACATGTCATGACACCTCCGGATCGGGCATTCAAGTCACAACACCGACCGCCAAGAGGCCGACATGACAGGCTACCTGACAACGCATGTGCTCGACGCCGCGCGCGGATGCCCCGCCGCCGGCCTGGAAATCGACCTTTTCAGGATCGACGCCGAAACGCGTATCCGGCTGCGGGGGGCGCGGACCAATTCCGATGGCCGTACCGAGTCGCCGATCCTGCCGCCCGACGAGTTCCGACCCGGGACCTACGAACTTGTTTTCCACGCCGGTGCATATCTGGACTCGGTCGGGATGCCACCGCAGGATCCGCGCTTTCTTGATCTGGTGCCGGTCCGTTTCGGCATGGACAGCCCGGTGCATTACCACGTGCCCCTGCTGTTTTCGCCATTCGGCTACTCCACCTACCGCGGAAGCTGACCCGCCCGCTTCAGACGGAGCGCGCTGCGCAGGCGTGGAACCCTGTTTCGCGGTCTGCGTGAGTATTTCGGGAAAGATGAAGCAGCCGGCGGCCGCGCCGGCCGGCAACATCCCGGCGCCCGGCGTCCTTTCTGTCGCGCGGCGTATCAAGGCCGGTCCGATCGGGCCGCCGGGTCAGGGCCTTTCCGCCAACGCCTCCCTGCAATGGGCCACCATGAAATCCACGAACAGCCGCGCCTTGGGATCCTGGCGCCTGCGGTGCGCGTAGAGGCAGGCCATCTGCACCGGCAAGGGCGGTTCGTGTTCGAGCACCGGGATCAGCCTCCCCGACGCCAGGTGATCTGCAATCTCGAAGGCCGGCTTGAGGATGATGCCGTGCCCCGCAAGCGCCCAGGCAGTCAGCACATCGCCGTGATCGGACTCGAACGGGCCGGTGACGGCGACGCGCTTGACACCGTCGGCCTTCTGCAGCGGCCACTGGAATTCCGGCGCGCCGGGGTAGCGGAGGTTGAGGCAGTCGTGACCGTCATCCCTGAGACTTTCGGCGGTCTGCGGCGTTCCCTTTCGGGCAATGTATTCCGGGGCGGCGCACAGGACCCGCGGGCAATCGGCGATCTTGCGGATCCGCAGGGTGGAATCCTCGGGCAGACCGAGAAAGAACGCCGCGTCCAGCCCCTCGGCGGCCAGGTCCAACCGCCGGTCGGACAGGCGCAGGCGGATGTTTATCAGCGGATACTGCGCGGTGAAGGGCGGGATCGCCGGTGCGATCAGGCGCTGCCCCATGCCGAGCGGAGCGGCGACATGCAGCGTACCGCGGGGCGTGCGGGTGACATTGCTGATTTCCGTCTCGGCATCCTGCACCGCCTCGAGGATCTTCTGCGCCCCGTGGTAGAAAAGGTTGCCCTGTTCGGTCGGGTGCAACATCCGCGTGGTCCGCTGGAAGAGCCTGACGTTCAGGTGATCCTCCAGATGGGCGATCCGGGAAGACGCCACCGCCGCGGAGATACGCTGATCGCGCGCTGCCGCCGACATGCTGCCCAGCTCGTAGACACGTACGAACGTCCGGATATTGTCGAGATAGGCCATCGTGTCATTCTCAGGCTTTGTTTGAAGCAGTTGGGAAATTTTTGCTCTTTCAGGATAATCACCGGGTCGGGTAGCGTCCATCGCGAACTCTCGGGGAGGAGAATTTCCGATGCAGGATCTTGCGATCATCCGCGACTGGTTGGACTTCGCGGTGCGCTGGCTGCATGTCGTCACTGCCATCGCATGGATCGGATCCTCGTTCTATTTCATCGCGCTCGACCTGGGCCTGCGCCGTTCCAGGGACATGCCCGACGGCGTGCACGGGGAGGAATGGCAGGTTCATGGCGGCGGGTTCTATCATATCCGCAAATACCTGGTGGCGCCGCCGCACCTGCCCGCGCATCTGACGTGGTTCAAATGGGAAAGCTATGCCACATGGCTGTCCGGCGCGGCACTTCTGATGATCGTCTACTGGGCCGGGGCCGAGCTTTACCTGATCGACCGCGCAAAGGCGGACCTGGCCGCCTGGCAGGGCATGGTGATTTCCGGGGTATCGCTGGGGGTCGGCTGGGCGGTCTACGACGGGCTGTGTCGTTCCGGCCTCGGACGGCGGCCGACGCTTCTCATGGTGCTGCTCTTCGCGCTCCTGGTGGCGGCGTCCTTGGGGTATGATCAGGTGTTCACCGGCCGCGCGGCGCTGTTGCATCTGGGCGCGCTGACCGCGACGCTGATGACCGCGAATGTCTTCATGGTGATCATCCCCAACCAGAAGATCGTGGTCGCGGACCTGCGCGCCGGGCGCACGCCCGACCCTGAGTACGGCCGGATCGCCAAGCTGCGCTCGACGCACAACAATTACCTGACGCTGCCGGTGGTTTTCCTGATGCTCAGCAATCACTATCCGCTGGCCTTCGCCACCGAGCAGAGCTGGTTGATCGCCGTGCTTGTCTTTCTGATGGGCGTAACGATACGGCACTGGTTCAATTCCCGACACGCGGGCATGGGCCCACCCGCATGGACATGGGCGGTGACCGCGCTGATCTTTTTGGCGATCATGTGGCTGTCGAGCGAACCCTTCAGCACCGTGGAACCGCGGGAGGCCGGGACCACCGCGCCGACACAAGCGGAGCGCAGATTGCTGCACGGAGACGAATTTCCCGGCGTCCGGGACATCGTGCTGGGGCGATGCTCCATGTGCCACGCGGCAGAGCCGGCCTGGCCCGGTATCCGCAGCGCGCCCGGCGGGCTGATGCTTGAATCCGATCGCCAGATCGTCCGCGCCGCGCGGCAGATCTATCTGCATGCCGGTCTGTCACGCGCGATGCCCCCCGCGAACGTGACGTGGATGGAGACGGCCGAGCGTCGGCGGATCACCCGCTGGTACAGGCAAGCGGCAGGCGGATCCTGACCATTGCCTGAACCGTCCGGGCATGAGCATCTCGGCCCGGACGCCTTGCGCAATTCTCCGCACCGCCACGCGGCGCTGCCCTTGCATCAATCCCTGCCGTTCCCGGCCTTGCGGGCCAGGCCGGCCACGTAGGTCTCCGCCACCGCGCGATCATCACCCATCATCTGCAGCACGAACAACTCTTCCGTCAGGGTTTGCGCCCGCTCCATGCGCAGCGCCATCGCCGGTGTCGCACGCGCATCCAGAACCACGATATCGGCCTCGGTTCCCGGGTCGATCGTGCCGATCCTGTCCTCGAGGCCAAGCGCCACGGCATTGCCACGGGTGATCCAGTGGAAGGCCCTCAGCGGATGCAGGCTCTGGCCCTGCAATTGCAGCACCTTGTAGCCTTCGTTCAGCGTCTGCAGCATCGAGTAGCTGCTGCCGCCGCCCACGTCCGTGGCGATCGCGTTCACCAGCCCCTGCGCGCGCAGCCCCGCATCGTCGAACAGGCCCGACCCCAGGAACAGGTTCGAGGTCGGGCAGAAGACCGGGCGCGCCCCTGCTTCGGCCAGCGCGGCGGTTTCGCGTGCGGTCAGGTGCAGGCAATGGCCCAGAAGGGTCCTTGGCCCCAGAAGCCCGTGATCCTCGTAGACGCCGGCATAGTCGCGCGCATCGGGGTAAAGCCGCGCCGTCAGCGCGATCTCGTCGTGGTTCTCGCTCAGGTGGGTCTGCACGTGGCAATCGGGATGTTCGGCCGCCAGCGCCCCCGCGGCTTCCAGTTGCGCGGGCGTCGAGGTGATCGCGAAGCGGGGCGAGATGGCGTAATGGGCCCGCCCCGTACCGTGCCAGCGCGCAATCAGCGCCTTGCAATCGTCATGGGCCGATTGCGCGGTGTCCAGCACCGCGTCTGGCGCATTGCGGTCCATCATCACCTTGCCGCCGATCATCCGCATGTTGCGCCTTGCCGCTTCGGCAAAAAACGCCTCGGCCGACGCGCGATGGACCGAGCAGTAGGTCGCTGCGGTGGTGGTGCCCGTCTCGATCAGCCGGTCGAAGAACCGGACCGCCATGACAGCGGCATGATCGGGATCGCCAAAGCGCGCCTCCTCGGGAAAGGTGTAGGTGTTGAGCCAATCCAGAAGCTGCGCCCCCCATGACGCGATAACCTGCACCTGCGGAAAATGGATGTGCGGGTCGATGAACCCTGCCATCATCAGATGCGGGCGGTGATCGACAAGATGAAGCCTGTCCAGCCGCGGGGCGAATTGCGCGAAATCGGCGACCTCCCTGATGCGACCGTCCTCGATCAGGATTCCGCAATCCTCGAAATAGACATGGGCGGCGCTGTCTTCCGGCCCCTCCGGTTCGGACAGGAAATTGAGCGCCCGCCCGCGCAGCAGCGTTGCGGCGCCGGTCATGCCGTTCGCCCGCCGGCCCGGGTATATCCGCGGCCCTCTCGGCGATTGCGCGGGTGCGGTCTACTGGTATTCAAGATCGGTGTCCTTGTCGGCCCCGGCCTCCTGCCTGCCGGCATCCCCGGGCAGCAGGGCCGAAACCAGTTCCGCCGCCACGCAAGCCGCGATCACGGCGGGGCGCTTGTCGCCGGTCACGCCGGCCCCGATCGGGCAGGTCAGGCCATCGGGGGACACGCCGCCACCCGGCCCGGCGCACCAATTGCGGAATCGCGCCCGCTTGCTGGCCGATCCGATCATTCCGACATACCCCGCATCCGCGCGGGCCAGCGCTGCCGCCGCAAGCAGGAAATCCAGCCCGTGATCATGGGTCAGCACCACGAAACCGTCGCCCGGCCTCGCCGTCGCGATCTCCGCTTCGGGCAGGGCCGAAAGACGTGTCTCCACCCCGGCACGGCACTGCGCCAGCTCGTCGGCCCGGGTGTCGATCAGCACCGCGTTGAGCGGCAGGAGCTGCACCGCGTCGGCCAGCGCCCGGCCCACATGCCCCGCCCCGAGAATATGAACGCGGGGGCTTGCCCTTGCCCGCGCGTCCAGCCGCGAAAGTATCCGGTCACGCGACGCCTCGTCCAGAAGATCGAGATCCAGTCGCACCCGCCCGCCGCAACATTGCCCGGTGTCCGGACCCAGTTTCACCCCGACCGTGTCGCGCCGCACACCATCCGCCAGAAGGTTGCGCGCGCGCTCGATGGCATCGAATTCAAGCCGGCCGCCGCCGATCGTGCCGCAGGCCCCCGTTGCCGTAACATACATCGCCGCACCTTCCGCGCGCGGTGCCGACCCATGCACTCCGGCCA
Source organism: Roseovarius sp. TE539 (assembly GCF_003298505.1). Classification (GTDB taxonomy): domain Bacteria; phylum Pseudomonadota; class Alphaproteobacteria; order Rhodobacterales; family Rhodobacteraceae; genus Roseovarius. The sequence continues at coordinate 20,530 of NZ_QNGB01000012.1, read as the reverse complement.
CGCGCACCCGCATCACGGGCGCCCTGACCGACAGAAAGTTCCTCGTCGCCCGCAGCCCTGCCATCGTTCAGACCGCTCCCTTCAGCCGCTCGACCGCCATGAGCACGCGTTCCGGCGTCGCCGGGGTATCGAGCCGGGGACATTCGCGGTACCCGGCCACGCTGGCCACCGCCATCGACAATGCCTCGAGCACGGAAATGCCCAGCATGAAGGGCGGTTCGCCAACCGCCTTGGATCTCTTGATCGTCAACTCCCGGTTCTCCGACCAGTCGGCCAGCGCCACGTTGAAGACGCGCGGCCGGTCCGACGCCAACGGGATCTTGTAGGTCGAGGGGGCGTGCGTGCGCAGCCGCCCGGCTTCGTCCCACCACAGTTCTTCGGTGGTGAGCCATCCGACGCCCTGCACGAACCCGCCCTCGACCTGGCCCAGATCGACCGCCGGGTTCAAGGACCGCCCGACATCATGCAGGATATCGGTCCGCTCGATCCGGTATTCGCCGCTAAGCGTGTCCACCGACACCTCCGAGCAGGCAGCGCCATAAGCGAAGTAATAGAACGGGCGCCCCTTGCCCGCCGCCCGGTCCCAGTGAATCCTGGGCGTCTTGTAGAAGCCGGCGGCTGAAAGATGCACGCGCGCCGCATAGGCCGCCCGGACCAGATCCGCGAAGGGCACGGTCTCCCCTCCCACCTGCACCCCGCCGGGCACGAAGGCCACCGCAGCCTCGGGCACCGCCCAGTGCCAGGCCGCGAATGCGGTCAGCCGCGCCTTGATCTGTTCGGCGGCGTCCAGAGCGGCCATGCCGTTGAGATCCGATCCCGACGAAGCCGCGGTCGCCGATGTATTGGGCACCTTGCCGGTCGTGGTGGTGGTGATCTTGATCCGGTCGAAATCGACCTGGAACGCATCGGCCACCACCTGCGCGACCTTGGTGTTGAGGCCCTGCCCCATCTCGGTGCCGCCATGGTTGAGATGGATCGACCCGTCGCTGTAGACATGGATCAGCGCCCCGGCCTGGTTGAACCAGGTGGCGGTGAAGGAAATCCCGAACTTCACCGGCGTCAGCGCGATGCCCCGGCGTATGATGCCGCCCTTCGCGTTGTGCGCGATCACCGCCGCGCGGCGCTCGCGATACGCCGCCGAGGCCTCAAGCTCTTCGACCACACGGTTCAGTATGTTGTCCTCGACGGTCTGGTGATAGGGGGTCACGTCGCGCCCCCCGGGGCCGTAGAAATTGGCCTTGCGCACGTCCAGGGGGTCCATCTCCAGCGCATAGGCGATCTCCTCGATCATGCGCTCGGCGGCGATCACCCCCTGTGGCCCGCCGAAGCCGCGAAACGCGGTGTTTGACACCGTGTTGGTCTTCATCGGACGACTGCGCAGGCGGACATTGGGGTAATAATAGGCATTGTCGGCGTGAAACAGCGCCCGGTCTGTCACCGGCCCCGACAGATCGGCAGAATAGCCGCAGCGCGCGGCCAGCACACCGTCCACGGCCGCGATGCGCCCTGACCCGTCAAACGCGACATCGTAGTCGATGACGAAATCGTGGCGCTTGCCCGTGGCGATCATGTCCTGGTCACGGTCAGGGCGAATCTTCACGGCGCGGGTCCATTTCTTCGCCGCCACGGCAGCAGCAGCGCAGAAGATGTTCATCTGCGTTTCCTTGCCGCCGAAGCCTCCGCCCATGCGGCGCACGTTCACCGTGACCGCGTTGCAGGCCACGCCCAGAACCCGCGCCACCATGTGCTGCACTTCGCTGGGGTGCTGGGTGGAGGAATGCAGGATCACATCGTCGTCCTCACCGGGGATTGCCAGTGCGACATGTCCCTCAAGATACATGTGATCCTGCCCGCCCACAGCGACCCGTCCGCGGATGCGATGATCCGCCGATTTTTGCGCCGGGGCAATCTCGCCGCGCTCCAGCTTCAGCGGTTCGGTCACATGCGGATACCCCGCGGTTTGTGCCGCCAGCGGATCGAGAGCATGGGGCAGTTCCTCGTATGTTACCCGCGCCAGCAAGGCGGCGCGCCGGGCCGCGTCGCGAGTTTCGGCAACCACCATGAACAGCGGCTGCCCGTGAAACTGCACCTCCCGGTCCGGAAAGACGGGCTCATCGTCGCGGCCCGTTGGGCTGATATCGTTCCGGCCGGGTATATCCGCGGCGGTCAGCACGCCCACCACCCCGGCCGCCGACGCGACCTCAGAAAGGTCCATATCGCGGATCAGGCCATGCGCGACCTCAGACAGGCCGAAACAGCCATGCAGCATCCCGGCAGGCCCGGCGATGTCATCAGTGTACCGCGCCTCGCCTGTCACATGCTTGACGGCGCTGTCATGCGTCTGCGCGGCATGGGCGCCGCCACGTATGGTCACGTTCTCCTTCATCAACCCGTTTCCCGAACGCCGTCAAGACGCACCGTCCGGCCGCCCCCCGGCGCTTGCCGTTCCAGGTAGAAGCGGCGCAGCAGGTTGCGGGCCGCCAGCATGCGATACTCCGCCGAGGCGCGCCAATCCGAAATCGGCGTGAAATCGTCCGTCAGCGCCGCGCCAGCGGCAACAAGGCTCGCCTCTGTCCATGGCTGCCCCTCGAGCGCGGCCTCGACAGCACGGGCGCGTGCAGGTGTGGCCGCCATGCCCCCGAAAGCGATGCGCGCCCGAATGATGATGCCATCGCGGACCAGCACGCTCAACCCCGCAGCCAACGCCGATATGTCCTCGTCCCGGCGCTTGGAAATCTTGTAGGCGGCATCAATGCGCCCGGCTTCGGGGCGGGGTATCCGGATCGTTTCCAGAAACTCGTCCGGCGCCCGGTCCTGCCGCCCGTATCCGAGAAAGAAATCCTCCAGCGCCAGCACGCGCCGCCCCCTGGCCGAGCGCAGGGTGATTTCCGCCCCCATCGCGATCAGTGGCGGCGGCGTGTCCCCGATGGGCGAGCCGTTGGCGATGTTACCCCCGATGGTGCCCATGTTGCGCACTTGCCAGCCCCCGATCCGTGTCCAGTAGTCGGTCAGGTGCGGAAAGGCCCCGGTGAGCGCAGCCTCGGCCCCCGAATAGCTTGCCACGGCTCCAAGCGTCACGTCCCGCGATGTCACCTCCACCGCCGCCAGGTCTTCCAGGTGGCCGATGAAGACCGCCGGGCCGACATCGCGCAGCTCCTTCGTGACCCAGAGGCCCACATCCGTAGCCCCGGCAATCAGCGTCGCACCTGGTGTTTCGGCCAGCACCTCGGCAAGGTCTTCGCCGCTGCATGGCAGGATCACCGCGTTCCGCCCTTCGCCACAGACCACGCGGCGCCCGTCTCTCAGCTCCGCCAGGCGCGGCGCCAACTCGGGGCCAAGGGTAACCAACGGATCGTCTGCAGGGTTTCCATGCGCCGAGGCGTCCAGTGCCGCCCGCAGGATCGGCGCATAACCGGTGCATCGGCACAGGTTGCCCTGAAGCGCGGTCTCGGCCTGCGTCACGGTGGGCGTCGGGGTGCGCATCCACAGGGCCTGCAGCGCCATCACGAAGCCCGGGGTGCAGAACCCGCATTGGCTGGCATTGTGATCCACCATCGCGCGCTGCACCGGCCGCAGGGTACCGCCGGCGCCCAGATGCTCCACCGTGACAACATGGCAACCATCCACCGACGCGAGGAACCGGATGCAGGCATTGACGGGTTCATAATCCACGGTGCCGTCCCGGGGGCGCCCCACAAGCACCGTGCATGCCCCGCAATCCCCTTCCGCGCAGCCTTCCTTGGTGCCGGTGAGGCCGCGAACCAGCCGCAGGTGGTCCAGAAGCATTGCATCGGCGCGCACGTCATCCAGGGTGACCTGACGGTCATTGAGAATGAACCGGATTTCGCCGCGATGTCGTTGCATGGCATTCCCCCGATCGTGCCCGTTCACACCCCAGCATAGGCCGAATGTCCCGACGGGAACACGGGGGCAACAGGGAATCACTTTAATGAAATACCTGAAAATCCCCGTGCCACCGAGGATGTGCGCGTCACTCCGTGCGGCTGATCCGGTATTGCGCTTTTTCCAGCCAAGCGGGGTTCGGCATCACACCCCAGCCCGGGGCCTCCGTCACGCGCAACCGGCCATTCTCCACGCGGTAGGGATCGTTTTCGAAAAGCCCTTCCTGCCACGGGTAATAGTCCGGTCCCTCGATAGAGAATTCCAGGTACTTGCCCGCGTTCGGAAGGGCGCGCAGAAGGTGCATCGTGAACAGCGTCACCATTGACAGGTTGGCGCAATGGGGGGTGCAGGGCAGTCCCGCCGCGGCACCGGCTGCGGCCACCGCCATCGTGCGCACCACGCCGCCCAGATAAAGGATATCGGGCTGGATGATGTCGACCGCGCGCATCTCGATCATCCGTCGCCATTGCGACAACTCGCAATCCTGCTCGCCACCGGTCACATCCAGATCCAGCGCCCGGGTCACCTCTGCGGTCTGCTCGAGCTCCCAGTAGGGACAGGGTTCCTCGAAATGCTCGACGCCGTTGTCCTGCAACATCTGCCCGATCTCTATCGCCCGTGGCGGGGAAAATCCCGAATTGGCATCGACCAGAAGGGAAACCTCTTCGCCCAGGGCGCGGCGCATGGCGGGCACGATGGCCTCTGTCCGGCCCGGCCACTCGTCCCGGTCGTGGCCGCATTCGGCGCCGACGCGAAACTTGAAAGCGTCGAATCCCTGCTCGTCACGCAGACGCGTCAGGCGCACGGCCTCTTGCTCGGGGGTGATGTCGCGCCGCATCGAAGAGGCATAGGCCCGCAACCCGCCGGCCGATCCGCCCAGAAGCGCCGCCACGGGCAGGCCCTCGGCCCGGCCGCGCCAGTCCCACACCGCGGTGTCCAGCCCCGCAAGCGCCCGCCGCAGGTAGGTGCCCGGGAACTTGTGCTCGCGCTCCGGGATCTCAGCCACCAGCGCCTCGAGTTCCTCCACGCCACGGCCGAGGCTCCATGGGGCGATCTGACGGTGGAAGACCTGCGCCGTAATGTCGGCGTTATAGGTTGAAAGCTGCCCCCAGCCCTGCCTGCCATCGCGGGTCGTGATCCGGACGAAACCGACGAACTCATTGACGAATGTCTCCAGCGCGACGATGCGCGCACCGGGCTGTCCAGGCTGCATCATGCCGCCTCCAGTATCAGGTTGCCGGCGCGGTATCCCACCATCATCGCAGGGGCGTTCGTATTGCCCGAAGTAATCGAGGGGAACACCGACGCGTCCGCCACCCGAAGCCCGTCGATTCCGTGTACGCGCAAGGCCGGATCGACCACCGAATCCTCCGGTCCTGTCCCGATCCGGCAAGTGCCCACAGGGTGGAAAACCGTGCTGGACCGGTCGCGGAAATCCTCCAGCAGGGCTTCGTCCGACAGGCGGCGCGGATCCGGACCCATCGGCGCCTCGATCAGGTTGCCGATCGCATCCGTGCCCAACAGGGCCCGGCACAGTCGGCCGCCGGCGATCACGGCATCGCTGTCGCCCGGCGCCGAAAGCGAGGACGGGATGATCCGCGGCGGCGTGGCCGGGTCGGCATCCACGATCCCGATCCGGCCCCGGCTTTGCGGACGCGTGGGCTGAAAACCCAGGACGAACCCGGCGAAACTGTCCGGATTGATGACCGTCCGCGTGCCCCGCGCCGTGGTGGTGTAGGTCACCGGGTTGAAATAGAGTTGTTGATCGGGCCGCGGGCAATCCGCCTCCGACCGGAAGAAACCCCCGCATTGATTGACACTCAACGCCAGCGGTCCGCGCCGCCGCAAGGCATATCGCAGTGCCGCGCGCAGCTTGCCCGCGAAAGGCGCCAACTGGTTGTTGAGGGTCGCCTCGGTCGCGCGGAAGTAATAGCTGATACCAAGGTGATCCTGAAGGTTCCGGCCCACCTCCGGCAACGCCTTCTTCGGGGTCACACCCGCTGACAGAAGCGTCTCTTCCGCGCCAAGCCCCGATCGCTGCAGTATCGCAGGTGAGCCGACAGACCCGGCGCAAAGGATGATCTCGCGCCGCACGGCGAAGCGCCTTTTCCGCCGTCCGAAACGCGCCTGAAGCCCGGTGGCGCGCCCGCCCTCGAAGGTCAGCCGCTCGACCAGGGCCGCGGTTCGCACCGTCACGTTCCCCCGCCGCCGGGCGGGCCTCAGAAATGCCCGTGCCGCCGACCAGCGGGCGCCGTTGCGTGTGTTGATCCGGTAAGTGGTGGCGCCCTCGAAGGACGCACCGTTGCAATCCTCCGTGCCCGGCAGCCCGAGCGCGGCGGCCCCGGCGAAGAAATAGCGGTTGACGCGATGCACCTGATCGGAAACGTCCTGAACGAAGACCGGCCCGTTCCCCGAGCGCCGGCCGTCCGCGGCCACCCGGGACTCCATGTCGTCGAAGACCGGCGCGACGTCGCGCCAGGCCCAGCCATGCGCCCCCGCCGCGGCCCAGTCGTCGAAATCACCCGGTTGTCCGCGCACGTAGACCAGCGCGTTGATCGCGCTGGAGCCCCCCAGCACCTTGCCCCGAGGCCAGTAGCCGCGCCGCCCTCCGAGGGAGGCTTCCGGTTCGGTCTCGAACTTCCAGTTGACGCGCGGATCGAAAAACGTCCTTCCGTATCCCAGCGGCAGCGTCAGCCAGGGCGACGTGTCACGGCCGCCCGCCTCCAGCACGAGGACGCTGTGGCGGCCGCCCCGGGCAAGCCGGTCGGCGACGGCGCAACCGGCAGAGCCGGCGCCGACGATGATGTAGTCGTAGCTTTCCAAGTCTCCGCCTTTTCAATGCGCGCCGCGAATTCACCGGAAAGAAGAGAATTTTCCCGTCGGCCGCAAGCGGAAACTTGACCGGTCAGCGCACAGCCGAGGGCGGCCCACCGTATTGATCCGCGTAAAGCCGGGAGAAATGGGACGAATTGGCAAATCCCGTGGCCAGCGCAATCTCGGTCAGGGACATGGGCGAATTCCTGAGCAGGCTGCGCGCCAGGTCCAGTCTGAGATCACGGTAGTAGCGCATCGTCGAGGTGCCGAGTTTTTCACGGAACAACCGGTTGAGCTGACGCGGCGAGAGCTGTGCCGCGGCGGCCAGGTCCCCAAGCCCCAGGGGCGTGCCCAGATTGGCTTCCATCGCCGCCACGGCATCAAGGATCGGGGCGCTGTTGGTTCCCACCCGCGCCGCCAGCCCGCCACGCTGCGGCCCGACCGAGGGGCGTATCTCGGTATGCATGAACCAGTCGCTCACCAGCCGCGCGAACGCGGATCCATGGTGCCCGGCGATCAGCGCATGCACCATGTCCACCGGCGCGGTCCCTCCCGCACAGGTGACGCGATCCCGGTCGATCACGTAGAGCGTCCGTTCGATCATGAGATGCGGCGAAATCTCGGCCAGCGCCGCCGCGTGCTCCCAATGCACGGTCATGCGCCGGCCGTCCATCAACCCCGCCCGGGCCAGGATCACGGGACCGCCGGAAACCCCGCCCAGCCGGGTGCCCGCACGCGCCATCCGGTTCAGCCAGCCGGTAACGGCCGGATCGCTGAATCCGGTCGGATCACCACCGGCCACCACGAAAAGATAATCGAGCTTCAGCGCATCGCCCACCCGCGCGGCGGGCATCACGCTTGCGGCCCCAGAACTCGGCACCGGGCTGTCCGACAGACCGATATCGACCAGATCGTATAGCGTCCGGCCACCAAGCAGATTGGCGGCGCGGAACGGCTCCACGGTGGACGCATAGGACATCAGGGCGAAGCCCGGAACGGGCAGAACGCCGATACGTCTGGTGCGATCGGAAAATTCGACGGCCTTGACCATAATGGATATGTATCCGTCCATTACCGGAAAGTCGATCCGGACGACAAGCGCGATTGTGGCACCCGGATCACGGGGATGGACGCGGATGCGCTACAATGCCTTGAGAATTCTTCGCGAAGGCCTGACCGGAAACGCGGGCTGGAAACCGGCATGGCGGGATCCGGCGCCGAGACCGGAATACGATATCGTCATCATCGGCGGCGGTGGCCACGGCCTGGCAACCGCCTATTACCTCGCCCGGGAATACGGACTGCGCAATATCGCGGTACTCGAAAAGGGCTGGGTCGGGTCGGGCAACGTGGGGCGCAACACCACGATCATCCGCTCCAACTACATGCTGCCCGGGAACGAGCCCTTCTATGAACTTTCCCTGAAACTGTGGGAAGGGCTGGAGCAGGATTTCAACTACAACGCCATGGTCAGCCAGCGATCGATCCTGAACCTCTTTCACTCGGATGCGCAGCGCGACGCCTTCGTGCGGCGGGCCAACGCGATGATGCTCGCCGGCGCCGATGCCGAACTCGCCGATGCCGAACAATTGCGCTCCGAACTTCCCTTCCTGGATTTCGATAACGCCCGCTTTCCGATCAGGGGCGGGCTTTTCCAGCGGCGCGGCGGCACCGTGCGCCACGACGCAGTGGCGTGGGGCTACGCGCGCGGGGCCGACAGGAACGGCGTCGACATTATCCAGAATTGCGAAGTCACGGGATTCGACATCGATGCCGGCAAATGCCGCGGTGTGGAAACCACGCGCGGCCCCATCCGCGCCCGCAAGGTGGCGGTCTGCGTCGCCGGATCGTCAGGCCGGGTGATGGCGAAGGCGGGCATGCGCCTGCCGATCGAGTCCCACGTCCTGCAGGCCTTCGTCACCGAGGGGCTCAAGCCGGTGCTTCCGGGTGTCATCACCTTTGGCGCCGGGCATTTCTATGTCAGCCAGTCGGACAAGGGCGGACTGGTTTTCGGCGGCGACATCGACGGCTACAACTCCTACGCGCAGCGCGGCAACCTGCCCGTGGTCGAGGACGTGGCCGAGGGCGGCATGGCGATCATGCCGATGATCGGGCGGGCGCGCCTGCTGCGCAGTTGGGGCGGGATCATGGACATGTCCATGGACGGCTCCCCATTTATCGACAAGACCCATGTGGAGGGGCTCTATTTCAACGGTGGCTGGTGCTACGGCGGCTTCAAGGCCACGCCTGCCTCGGGCTATTGCTACGCACACCTGCTGGCCACGGACCGGCCCCACCCGGTGGCCACCGAACTGCGCCTGGACCGCTTCGGGCGCGGGCACCTCATCGACGAAAAGGGCGTGGGCAACCAGCCCAACCTGCATTGAAGGGCAAACGGGCATGCTTCATCTTTCCGAAAATACTCGAGGTGCGATGCCATGATCATAGATCACCCGCTTCTGGGCCCCCGCGATGCCGCCGAGTTTGTCTATCTTGGCGATGCTGCGCTCATGGACCGGCCGGATTGGCAGGCGCCGGACTGCATGGACCGGTTCGTCGACTACGGCTACCTGCGCGACAATCCCGCCGGGCCGCACCGGGAGCTGTGGTATCACGAGCAGGGAGATCGTTCCTGGCTGGTGGTCACGCGCGACACGCGAACCCATGAAATCACCGGGGTGGAGCTTGCCCGCGATGCCGCCCGCGAACGGGGGCGCGACAGATGAGCCAGGTCAATCGCGTCAGCGGCGGCCAGCTCGACCGCGGCCGGACGCTGCGTTTCACCTTCAACGGCAAGCCCATGCAGGGACATCCCGGCGATACGCTGGCCTCGGCCTTGCTGGCCAACGGTCAGAAACTGGTCGGCCGGTCGTTCAAGTATCACCGTCCGCGGGGGATCTTCACCGCCGGGCCGGAAGAACCCAACGCGCTGGTACAGCTCCGGTCGGGTGCCTTTCAGGAGCCCAACACGCGGGCCACGGTGACCGAATTGTGGGACGGTCTGCACGCCAGCAGCCAGAATCACCGCGGGTCGCTCGAACATGATCTGATGGCGGTGACCGACCTGCTGTCGCCATTCCTGTCGGCGGGCTTCTACTACAAGACATTCATGTGGCCCCGGGCGTTCTGGGAAAAGCTGTACGAGCCCGCGATCCGTGCCTCTGCGGGGCTTGGGCGGCTTTCCATGCAGGAGGATCCGGACGCCTACGACAAGGGCTTCCTGCATTGTGATCTGCTGGTGATCGGGGCCGGGCCGGCGGGACTCATGGCGGCGCTGACGGCCGGCCGGAGCGGCGCCCGCGTGGTCCTCGCCGACGAGGACTTCACCCCCGGCGGGCGCCTCAACGCCGAAACCCTGGAGCTTGGCGGTATGGCCGGCGCGGAATGGGCGCGCGGCGCCGTCTCGGAACTGGCCGGGATGGGCAATGTCCGCCTGATGACGCGGACCACCGTCCACGGCGCGTATGATCACGGCATTTATGGCGCGCTGGAACGGTGCACGGACCATCTGGCGGAACCGGGAGGCAAGCCCCGGCAGATTCTCTGGCGGATCTACTCCCGTGGCGCGGTACTGGCCGCCGGATCCACCGAGCGTCCGATTGCCTTCGGAAACAATGACCGGCCCGGCGTGATGCTCGCCGCGGCGGTGCGGACCTACCTCAACCGCTACGGTGTGACCCCGGGGCGGCGGGTGGCGGTCTTCACCAACAATGATGACGGCTGGCGCACGGCCGCGGATCTGGCCGCGAAAGGGGTCGAGGTCACCGCCATCATCGACACGCGCGATGCGCCGGCGGTCTGCGACGTGCCCGGTGCGCGGCACGTCAGGAATGCCACCGTGGCCGACACGACGGGCCGCAAGGGGCTCAGATCGGTTACCCTCGCCGACGGGCAGATGATCCCGGCTGACTGCCTCGCCGTGTCCGGAGGGTGGAACCCCAATGTACATCTGACCTGTCATCAGGGGGGACGGCCGCAATGGCGCGAGGACCTGAGCGCCTTCGTCCCCGGCGACGCGCTGCCGCCGGGCATGGCCGTGGCCGGGGCCGCGAACGGGGCAATGACGCTTGCCGCAGCACTTGCCGAAGGGCGTGCAAGTGCCGTGACCCGTCTTGAAGATCTCGGTATCACGCCGGCCGGGACGGATCTGCCGCGGGCCGAGGACGAACCGCACGAGGCGGCCGCCTTCTGGCATGTCCGTCAGGGCAGGAGCCGCGCATGGCTGGACCTTCAGAACGACGTGACAGTGAAGGACGTGAAACAGGCGAATGCCGAGGGGTTCCGCTCTGTCGAGCTGCTCAAGCGCTATACCACATTGGGCATGGCCACCGATCAGGGCAAGACCTCGAACATCGCGGCCCTCGCGGTGCTTGCCGAGGAAACCGGAAACACCATTCCCGAGACCGGGACAACCGTGTTCCGCCCGCCTTACACGCCGGTTTCGATGGGCGCCCTGGCAGGGCGGGCGCGTGGCCGGGATTTCCGCCCTTACCGGCTGACACCTTCGCATGAATGGGCCGCGGCCAACGGGGCCGCCTTCGTGGAGGTGGGCAACTGGCTCAGGGCGCAATGGTTCGCGCGGCCCGGCGAAACGGGATGGCGCGACAGTGTCGACCGCGAGGTCCTGATGACCCGCGCCTCGGTCGGAATCTGCGACGTGACCACGTTGGGCAAGATCGACGTTCAGGGCCGGGATGCGGCCGAATTCCTCAACCGGGTCTACGCCAACGGCTTTTCCACGCTGGCCGTTGGCAGGGTCCGGTACGGCCTGATGCTGCGCGAGGACGGTATCGCCTACGACGATGGCACGACCGCGCGGATGGGCGAACATCACTTCGTCATGACCACCACCACCGCAAATGCCGTCACGGTATTCCGGAGAATGGAATTTGCGCGTCAATGCCTTTGGCCGAACCTGGACGTGCATCTGATCTCGACCACCGATGGCTGGGCACAATTCGCGGTGGCCGGCCCCAACTCGCGCAACCTTCTGCGCAAGATCGTCGATTCCGACCATGACATCTCGAACGAGGCGTTTCCCTTCATGGCCTGTGCCGAAATCTCCATTTGCGGAGGCACGCCGGCGCGGCTGTTCCGCATCTCCTTCTCCGGGGAACTGGCCTATGAAATCGCCGTGCCGGCGCGCTATGGCAACGCGATGATGGGTGTGCTGATGGAGGCGGGGGCAGAATTCGACGCCGTGCCCTACGGCACCGAGGCGCTTGGCGTGATGCGGATAGAGAAGGGTCATGCCGCCGGCAACGAGTTGAACGGGCAGACGACCGCGCACAACCTCGGGATGGGCCGCATGGTCAGCCGGAAGAAGGATTGCATCGGCAACATCCTGTCGCAACGCCCCGAGATGGTTCGCGACGATGCGGTGAAACTGATGGGCTTTCGCCCCGTTGACCGCACGCAACCGCTCGTCGCCGGGGCCCATTTCATCAATCGCGGCGAAACGGCGAACATGGAGAACGACCAGGGCTGGATGACCTCGGTGGCCCATTCCCCGTCACTGGGCCATTCGATCGGGTTGGGCTTCGTGAAGTCGGGCGATACCCGGAAGGGGGAAATCGTGCGGGCTGTCAGCCCGGTGCATGGCACCGAGGTTGAGGTCGAGATCGTATCGGCCCATTTCATCGACCCGGAAGGAGAGCGTCTTCGTGCCTGATCAAGCCCTTACTCCCGCCCCTCCGCTTGCCGGGCACGACCGCAGCTTCGGCGGCATCCGCGTGGCCGCGCCGGACAATCTTGCCATCGTTTCGCTGGCCCTCCCCCTTGGCGAAGAAGACACAGCGGAAAGGGCCATCGAGACGGGCTTCGGCGTCGACCTGCCCGGAATCGGCAAATCCCTGACCTGCGAGGCCGGGCGCACCCGGCTCCTCCGGCTTGGCATCGACAGTGCTTTCGTCCTCTTCGAGCATCCCGCGCCGGATGCCCTTGCGGTGGTTGCCGCGAAACTGGGTGATGCTGCCTATCTTACCGATCAGACAGACGTGTGGTGCGGGCTCGGGGTTTCCGGCCCGGATTGCCGAGCGGCGCTGGAACGGATCTGCCCGGTGGACCTGCATGACGACGCATTCGCAGTCGGTGACGCGGCGCGAACGGTAATGGAGCATCTGGGCGTGATCGTGATCCGCACCGGCAAGGACGCCTTCCTGCTGCTGTCGTCCAGTTCCTCGGCGCGGTCCTTCCTTCACGCCGTTGAAACCTCGGCTGCCAACGTGACCTGACCGGCAGACGCCGCCCCGTCATGCGTTGCGGGCGACCGTGTCATGCCTGCAAGGATCTTCGCATCATCATGCCGCGAAAGACCGGAAATCTTTGCTCGGCGTCAGGAGGCCGGGCATGATGTCGGGTAAACGCGATCGTCATCGAAAAAACAATGTGACACGGGCAGTGACATGGCGAGAGAACCGGAAGACGGCGGAAATCGGTCGGCGAACTGGCACTGGGTATCCCTGATCGGACTTGCCTTCGTTGCCGGTGCGCTTCTGGGGGCCAACGACCTTGAACCGGCGCGGTTCCTGTCACGGGGGCTCGACTCGACACGTCAGCTTGTGAACGAGGTGACCCAGACCAAACCGGCCAAGCTCTATCCGATCCGGCACACCGGCGACGGCGTGACCGTCCATGACAGCGCCAGCGCGCAACCGGGCCTGACACTGGTGCAGGGTCTGCTGCCCGGAGGCCCGCAAGTCCGCGTGGTGGATATGGCCGGCCGCGAGCTACACCGCTGGAAGGTGGATCTTTTCGAGATCTGGCCCGACCCCGAGCATATCGTGCCGGCCGAAAACATCGCTAAATCGCGATTCAACTACCACACGCAGGGGTTCGTGGCCCTGCGCGACGGCAGCCTGGTGGTCAACATCAGTGAGCACGGTACGGCCCGGCTCGACCGATGCGGCAAGGTTCTGTGGACGGTGGACAGGATGACCCATCACTCCGTCACCCGCACACGGGACGGCGGCTACTGGATACCCGCGCACCGGCCGATCACCGAAGTCGATGCCGCGCTCCTGCCAGCCGGCACCGACCGCGAATGGATAGCCACCGAACTTGCCGGCGGATGGAAGAATTTCGAGAATACGATCCTCAAGGTGTCATCTGCCGGCCGGGTGGAAAAGGAATTCTCTGTCCTGCGGGCGATCGTGGACGCGCGGCTGGAGGATGCGCTTTACGACGGGTTCGCCGCCGACATCCTGGATCCGACGCATATCAACGACATCGAGGTCGTCACCCCCGCCCTCGCACAGCGAATCGACGGCGTCGCGGCGGGGGATCTTCTGGTTTCGGTGCGCAACATGCACATGCTCGTCATTCTCGACTCGGAAACCGGCGCGGTGAACTGGCACCAGCGCGGTCCCTGGGTGCGCCAGCACGACCCGGATGTAATGCCCGACGGCCGGATCGAAGTTTACAACAACCGCGCCAGGGGCAGCGGCCGGTTCGTGGACGAAAGCCGGATCCTTCGGTTTGATCCGGCAACCGGCGAAAGCCGGATTCTGCATCCCAGAGGAAAAGAAGACAAATTCGCCTCTGGTATAATGGGAACACATCAACGCCTTATCAACGGCAACATTCTGATCACAGAATCCGTTGCCGGCCGGGTGTTCGAGGCAACGCCGGACGGTGAAGTGGTCTGGGAATACGTGCTGGCCTATGACGCGGAGGATGCCGCGCTCATCGAAGAGGCCGCAAGGGTTCCCGAAGGCTATTTCGACGTAAAGACGTGGTCCTGCGACCCGTAGAACGAGGGAATGAGCAATGAATGAACGAATTCTCGCAACCGCGCTGGCCGCGGCGGTGATCGCCCCGGAAGCGGCCCTGGCCTATGTCGGTCCGGGGGCCGGGCTGACGGCCATCGGGTCGGTTCTGGCCTTCATCGGCGTGATCGCGCTGCTTCTGGCCGGTTTCGTCTGGTATCCCGTCAAGCGGCTCGTCAGGGCCGCACGCGGACGACAGACCGAGGCGGGGGCGGCGCCGGGCGCGCCCGGCAAGGAATGACGCTGGCAATATTCGCAGCGGCCTGTGCCGCGTTCCTCGCCGCGCTTCGGACAAGCGGCGTCATCTCTGTCGCCCGCGCTGAAATCTCCGGTTTGCGCCGGGCCATCGGCATAACACGTTGCGCGGAAATGGACGAGGCCCAGAAGGAGGCCGCCCTGCAACGGGCCGCCCTGCTGTCGCTCCGGGGGTTTGTGCGGTTGATTTCGCGCGCCGTTTTCGTCGCCGCGGCAACCGCCCTGCCGGTCCTGGCGGGCGATCTGGCCGGGCTCTCCGATGCATCCGCCGTGGCGGCATTCTCGGTGCGTCCGGAGGTGATCGCCGTCACCCTCGCCCTGCCGGTTGCGGCGATGGTTGCGTGGCGGCGCCTGAATTGGAGCGGAGGACAGGCCGGATGACAGTCAGCAGCTATTCCATGCTGGATCGTACACTTCACAGGCTCGCCTTCGCCGCACCGGCCCTGCAAACCGTGCTTGCCGAGATGGAAGCAATGGCCTTCGGGCGTGGCTGGGCGGCAATCGACCCGTCACGCCCGGTCTTCATAACCGCCCTGCCGCGCGCGGGAACCACCCTGCTGCTGGAACTGTTGAGCCTGCACCCGTCCCTGGCCAGTCACACCTACAGGGACATGCCCTTCGTGCGTGCGCCGGTCCTGTGGCACCACCTGTCCAGCGGCTTCCAGACCGACAGGACCCTGAGAGAGCGGGCCCATGGAGACGGCATGATGGTCAATGTCGACAGCCCCGAAGCCTTCGAAGAGGTCTTGTGGCTGGCGGCGTTCGCGGATCACTACCGTGACGATGGCATCGTTCCCTGGTCGACCCTGCCGGTCGGGTTTGCCGGGGGCCTGTCGGATCACATGCGGCGGGTTCTGCATCTTCGCAAGGGCAACAAGGCGGTACAGGCGCGCTACCTGTCCAAGAACAATGCCAACATCGCACGGATTCCGGCCTTGCGCGCCGCCTTCCCCGAGGCGCGGATCATCGTGCCGCTGCGCGATCCGCTCGCGCATGCACGTTCCATGCACCGCCAGCACATGCACTTCAGCAAGCTGCTCGCCGACGATGCCTTCGCGCGGCGCTACATGGCGGATATCGGGCATTTCGAATTCGGCCCGCTGCATCGTCCGATCCTGTTCGAGGGGATGCCCGAGATCGTGAACCGCCACGATCCGGATGACCTGGCTTACTGGATTGGCTACTGGCGCTGTGCCTATGCGTACCTGTCCCGGGAGACCGGGATCGACCTCGTCGATCATGAAAGGTTGGGCCGCACAGGCGATATCGGCCCGCTTTGCGACAGCCTGGGGCTGCGGCGCCATCCCGGTTTCCTCAACAAGTGCCGCGCCCTCATCCGGCCTCCCGCCGAAGGGGCCGACCCGGATTGCCCGCCCGATGGACTGGACGAGGCACGGGCGCTTCACGCGTCGTTGCGCGCACGCGCCGAGGAGGGCATGTCCGCCGCGGCCTGACAGAAGCGCGTTGAAAAACAGCCCGGGTCCTGCATGGCATGCCGCGGCCACCCTGCACAGGCGCCCTTGCACGCCCGGCACGCCGGTCCTAAGGCAGCGTCATGCAGCCGCAGTTTTCATATCGTGACCACGCGCGCGCGGTCCTGGGCCTCGGGCTGCCACTGATTGGCAGCCACCTGGCACAGTTCGCCATCAATCTCAGCGACGCGGTGATGCTGGGCTGGTATTCGGTTTCGGCGCTGGCCGCCGAAGTTCTTGGGGGCACGCTCTTTTTCGTCTTCTTCATCATGGGGTCGGGTTTTGCCTGGGCCGTGATGCCCATGGTGGCCATGGCGGACTCGGCCGGCGAGGAGGCGCAGGTCCGGCGCTACACGCGCATGGGCATCTGGGCCTCGCTGCTGTTCGCGGCAGCGGTGCTGCCGATCCTCCTCCTGGCAGAGCCCGTGCTCGTGGCTCTGGGTCAGGACCCCGAAATCTCGGCCCTTGCCGGGGATTACCTGGGCCTGCACGGCTGGTCGATCCTGCCTGCCCTGATGGTCATGGTTCTCAAGTCCTACCTTTCGGCACTCGAACGCACGCAGGTGGTGCTCTGGGTGACGGTGGGGGCCGTGGGCCTCAACATCGCGATCAACTATCTGCTGATCTTCGGCAACCTCGGATTTCCGGAGATGGGAGTGCGCGGGGCCGGCGTCGCATCGCTCATCGTGACCACCGCCTCGATGGTCGCTCTGGTGATCTACGCGGCACGGGTCCTGCCGCAACACACGCTCTTTCGGCGGCTCTGGCGCCCCGACCGGGATGCTTTCGCCGCCGTGTTCCGACTCGGCTGGCCCATCGGGATCACCAACCTGGCCGAAGTCGGACTCTTCGCCGCCTCCTCGGTAATGATGGGATGGCTGGGAAAGCTGCCGCTTGCCGCGCACGGCATCGCCATGCAGATCACCGCCGTCGTGTTCATGGTCCACCTCGGGCTGAGCAACACTGCCACAGTGCGGGCGGGTCAGGCCTTCGGACGCGGCGACGGGCCGGGGCTGCGGGCCGGGGCTGCGGTCGTCGTGGGGATCTCGCTTGTCGTCGCGGCACTCACAATGGTCGTGCTCCTGATCGTGCCGGAGGTTCTGATCGGGTTGTTCATGAACCCCCTCGAACCAGACCGCGAGGGCGTCATCGCGATCGGCGTCGGCCTTCTGGCAGCGGCGGCCCTTTTCCAGCTTGTCGATGCCGGGCAGGTGATGGCGCTCGGGCTTCTCAGAGGGGTTCAGGACACCCGCATCCCGATGATCATCGCCGCGCTCAGTTACTGGGCCGTCGGCGTGCCGGTGAGTTACGTTTTCGGGTTCACTCTCGGCTGGGGCGGCGTGGGCGTCTGGCTGGGACTGGCGATCGGACTGGCCTTTGCCGCGATCCTGATGATGGCGCGGTTCTGGGCATGGTCGTCACGCGCCGGTGCGGCACGGATGAACTGAGCCTGCCCACCCTTTACATGGTCGATCATGCCCCAAAGGCTGCCATGGTCACACGCGAACCCGTCCCGAAATGTGCGCCTTTCAGGCGCGCAGTCCTGTCTCGTTGCCGGCCTTCGGCCGCCGCCTCGGGACGCCTCCGGCGGGAGTATTGCAGGAAAGACGAAGACGGACCGGGGGTCTTCATCTTTCCCCAAATACTCCGGCGGAGGTTGTCATTGTCGCGCCATTGACGCCGGAGACAACGGCGACGGTCAGAGCCCGCGGGGCCTGCGTGGCCCGAACGCAAAACAGACGTGGGTGGCGCAGCCACGCCTGCGGGGAACGCTCACACGTGTTTGGGGGGCAACCGTTTTCCTTGCCACACCCGGGAGAGGGCCGGTCAGCCCTCTTTCTCCCTGAGCAGCCGGTCGGCCTTCTTGCGTACCAGCACGGTGCGCAGATCATGCATCGCAAGAAGAAGTGCGTCGGTGACCATCTCGAGTTGTTCGTCGGTCGCCTTCGACTGCGCCCAGTGCGCGGTGGTGTTGAGGTAATCGACCGCCCTGTGAATATCGTCGATGTCGCGAAAAGCGAGGATGTCCTCGCGTTCTGCCATCCAGTCGTGGATCACCTCCATGTCCCGCTGTGACAACTCGCGGTCGCCATGCGGCTTGATCTGGCCGTTACGTATGTTGACCACGGCGATCTGATCCATGTCGATGCGCCGTTGCCGGTTTTCGGTATCAACCCGGAACACGAAGGCGCCGTTCTCGCGCACCCTGAAATAGTATTCCGGCAGATCCCCGGCCATGCCCGTTCCTCACTTCAGCGCGGCACAGAACTCCTGAATCCGGCCACAGGCCTTCTCGAGCGCCGCATCGGAGGTAGCGTAGCTGACCCGGAAGTTCGGCGAAAGACCGAAGGCCGCACCGAACACCACGGCCACGCCCGCCTCCTCCAGCAGTGCGGTCGCGAAAGCCTCGTCGCTGTCGACGACGCGCCCCGACGGCGTGCGCCCTCCGATCAGACCGGCAATGGACGGGTAGACATAGAAGGCGCCGTCCGGCACCGGACACGCGATCCCGTCGACCGCGTTCAGCATGTCGACAACCAGGTCGCGGCGGCGCCGGAAGACGGCGTTGTTCGCGGCGATGAACTCCTGCGGGCCCGTCAATGCCTCCATCGCCGCCCACTGGCTGATCGTGCAGGGGTTCGAGGTGCTCTGGCTCTGGATCTTGCGCATGGCGGCGATCAGGGTCTCGGGGCCGGCCGCGTAGCCGATCCGCCAGCCCGTCATCGCGTAGGCCTTGGAGACACCGTTGCAGGTCAGCGTGCGGTCGTGCAGGCGGGGTTCCACCTGAGCGGGCGTGCAGAATTCGAAACCGTCATAGACCAGGTGCTCGTACATGTCGTCGGTCATGACATGCACATGCGGGTGCCGCAGCAGAACATCCGTCAGCCCTTTCAGTTCATCCCATGCGTATCCTGCCCCGGTCGGGTTTGACGGTGAATTGAAGATGACCCACTTGGTGCGCGGCGTGATCGCCGCCTCCAGTGCCGCGGGCGTGAGCTTGAAACCGGTGGCGATGCCGGCCTCCGCGATCACCGGCTCGCCGCCGGCCAGACGCACCATGTCCGGGTAACTGACCCAGTAGGGCGCCGGTATGACAACCTCATCACCCGGATTTAGGGTCGCCATCAGGGCATTGTAGAGGATCTGCTTGCCACCAGTGCCCACGCTCACCTGAGAGGTGGTGTAATCCAGACCGTTTTCATGCCTGAACTTGGCGCAGATAACCTCTTTCAGCTCCGCGAGTCCGTCCGGCGCGGTGTATTTCGTCCGTCCGTCCTCGATCGCCCTGATGCCCGCCGCGCGGATGTTGTCCGGTGTTGGAAAATCCGGTTCTCCTGCGCCCAGCCCGATGACATCCGCGCCCGCATCCTGCATTTCCCGCGCCCGCGTGGAGACGGCGATCGTCGGCGACGGTTTGACGCGAGATAGTGTCGCGGAAAGGAAGGTCATGCACCGCTCCGGTTTGTATTGATCCCTCGGATGTCTTACGGTGCGCCCAAAGCGCGATCAAGAAAGATCACGGGAAAGGGAAGAGATGAATAGCGAAACCAAGGACGGCTGGTTCGATCCCGAGGCGACCACTTTCGGTGATCGCGTGGCCGGCGCGCGCGAGAGCGCGGGCATGACCCAGGCGCAGCTGGCACGACGGCTGGGTGTCAAGCTCAAGACGCTCAAGGGCTGGGAAAACGATATTTCCGAACCGCGCGCCAACAAGCTGTCGATGATGTCGGGGTTGCTCAATGTTTCGTTGCTTTGGCTGCTCAGCGGCCAGGGCGAGCAACCCGAACCGCCGACAGACGCGGTTGAGCTTTCCCCGGACGTTGCGGAAATGCTGACCGAGATCAGGGACCTCAAGACACAGCTTTCGCAATCCGCTGATCGTCTCGGGCGTCTCGAGAAAAGCCTGCGCAACCGCCTTCTGCAGGACGCCATGAATGACTGAACCGCGCGAGACGCGTCTCAAGCGCCTGCGCATGCGGTCGATGCGGCGCGGGATCAAGGAGATGGATATCATCCTGTCCCGCTACGCGGATGATCGTCTTGACCGTCTGAACGAGGCCGAGCTGGATCTCTATGATGATCTGCTTTCGGAAAACGACCAGGATCTGTACCAGTGGGTCACAGGCCAGACCCGGGCCCCCGACCGGCTTGGTGCGCTTGTGGCCGACATCGCCCGCACCACCCAAGCGGCCCTCTAGGCGGCGTCTGCATTTAGCTGATCCAAGCCATTGCGCATGCGAGATCAACGAAGGCTTTGAATGAGCTGACGGATTTCTCGCAACGCAATGCGATCCTGCGGAAGCGTTTGATCTTATTGAA
>NZ_QNGB01000011.1 GCF_003298505.1 Roseovarius sp. TE539 | reverse complement strand
TTGACGTTTCCATCAGTAACACCTGCTCTTCCTCCGTGCCAAAGCGCACGGATGTTAACAATGCAGGTGGGTCAGTTTTAGATGATCATACCCACCCAAGTGGGTCACTTTTGCATGCCGATTCACAGTCTTGGCGAACGCGAACGGATCGACCTTCCAGGAGATTTCGAAGAAGAATTTCCGGCCGCTGCCGTGTGTGGTCGCGCCAGACCCGGTCCGGAGCGCGTTCCGCGACCTCGCCGGAACATGGTTCGATAGGCTCGCGGGCCTCTGCGCAGAGAACGCGAACCTGGCCGCCCTCCGCGACTCCCTTCTCCCGCGCCTCATGTCCGGCGAACTCCGCATCCGCGAGGCCGAGAAACAGGTCGAGGAGGTCGTATGACAGACGAAGTCGATGACGCCTGGATGCTCTCCCGGAGGGACGCAGACATCCTCGAAGAAATCCTTCGCAACGTGGGCACGGTCAACAGTCGATCTTTCGAAGTGCGGATTACGTGTGAGGCCGCGGTGCATGCGTTGGAGAGCATACTCGCCCGGACACCTTTCGACTTCCAAGTTTCACTGGCGTGGACGGAGCATTACCCTCCTCAAAACCCGGATGTTGAGGAACTTGAGGATTACGCAACAGTGCAGATCAGTATTTCGAATGAATGCGTCGGTCTGCAGGCAGATATCTGGGATGATCGAATGAACCCCTCTGGCGAAACGTGTCGCGTCGTGGAGCTGGCGCTTACGCCTGACGGTGCATTTGATCCAGAAGAGGTCAGTGCATGGCTGAAGGCGTTCAAATTGAGATACGGGGAGCCAGAGGTGTATCTCAATCTGGACGGTCGCTAATGCCAATTCATAGTATATTCCTTGGGTTGATGGAGCGTTTCTCTGATCGTGAGAGGGAAAGTCTTGTCGGCGAATACTTGGTGGCAGTCGCATTATCGAGGCAAGCGCTCGACTATCAGTGCGACATTTCGAGGAGTAACCATGTTCCAGATTGATCGCACCGCCAACCGCCTGCGCAAGCTCGAGCGAACCAGCTTCGCGCAGGTCGGGTTCCGGGAGCGGGAGCATCTTCAGGAATGGCTCGCCACCATGCCGGACGCCCTCTGCGAGGCGATGAGCGAGGGCGAGGACGGCCTGCTGATCATCCAGAAGGAGTTCGACGGCTTCGACGGCACCCGAGAGCGGCTCGATCTGCTCGCACTGGACCGGGCCGGGCAGCTGGTCATCATTGAGAACAAGCTTGACGATTCCGGTCGGGATGTCGTCTGGCAGGCCCTGAAATACGCCGCCTATTGCTCGAGCCTGAAGAAGGCCGAGATCGTGGGCATCTTTCAGCAGTATCTCGACCGCCAGGGCGGCGGCGACGCGGCCGGGCTGATCTGCGAGTTCCTCGGCGAGGACACGCTGGACGAGGTCGTGCTGAACGACGGCACCAACCAGCGCGTCGTATTCATCGCCGCGAATTTCCGGCGGGAAGTGACGGCCACGGTGCTCTGGCTGCGCGAGCACCAGATTGACGCGCGTTGCGTCAAGGTCGTGCCCTACCGGTTCGGCGAGGAGACTTTCGTTGACCTCCAGCAGGTGATTCCGACGCCGGAGGCCGCCGACTACATGATCCGGATGGCCGAGAAGGACAGCGAGGAGAAGACGGCCAAGGGGGCCCAGAAGTGGAACCACCAGATGCGGCTCGAATTTTGGGAGCAGGCCCTGGAGGCGCTCCGCAGCGCAGGCCTGGAGCGATGGCAGAACATCACCCCGTCGCGCGATCACTGGTTGAACTCCAGCATCGGCGTCTCTGGCGTCACACTGACATTGATCTTCCTGCGGCATGAGGTGCGGGTCGAGTTCCAGCTGAACCGATCTGACCCGAGTGAGAACAAATGGCTCTTCGACCAGCTTGCCGAGAACAGGGAGACGCATGAGCAGACCGTCGGCGAGGAACTCGAATGGCGACGGATCGACGACAAGAAGGTCAGCATGGTTGTCTGCAAGACACCGGTCCAGGGCTACAGCAAGGAGAACTGGCCGGAGATGATCGCCTGGCTGGTCGACCACTACCGGAAGATCGACGAGGCATTCTCTGAGCCTGTTCGGGGGCTGGCGGCGCGCATGAAGCCTGGTGGTGCGTGATGGCCTGGAACTCGGAATCCGACCTCGAGGACTTCATGATGGAAAAGCTGGCTGGGCTGGGCTACGCCGCCGCCTCCGGGGCGGAGATCTCGCCTGAGAAGCGCGACCCGGAACGGCGCAGCTTCCACGAGGCAATTTTGAGGGGGATATTCGAGAAGGCCGTTCGCCGACTTAATCCGGACTTACCGGACGGCGCGGTGCAGGAGGTAATGACCCGTGTCACCGACGAGACCTTCGCCGGTGACCTCATGGCAGAGAATCGCCGCCTGCACGGCCTGATGACCGGCGGCGTCCCCATTACTTACTTCCGTAGTGGCGAAGAGCGCAATGATCGCGCGCGGCTCGTGGACTGGGATGACGATGACAACGCCTGGCACGCGTTCAACCAGGTCGACATGGTCGGTAAGAACGCGCGCATCCCGGATGTCGTGATTTACCTGAACGGCCTGCCTCTGATTGTGATCGAACTGAAGGGCACCGAGGGGGCCGACATCGACGCGGCCTTCAACCAGATCGAGACCTACAAGGCCGATATTCCGAACCTCTTCCGAACCTCGGTCTTCTCGGTGATCTCCGACGGGCTGAACGCACGATATGGAACGCTCTCGGCGGGCCTCGACCGGTTCATGCGGTGGCGAACCGTTGATGGCGAGACCATCCTGTCGGAGCGTGAAGGCCTCGCTCTGAACACGCTGACCGAGGGGCTGCTGAACCGGTCCGTTCTACTCGATATGCTGCGCTGGTTCACCGTCTTCGAGGACGAGGGGAAGGGACCAATCAAGAAGACGGCCGGCTACCACCAGTTCCATGCGGTCCGGAAGGCCATGGAGTCGATCCTCGTTGCGCGCGGCGACCACGGTAAGGGCGGCGTCATCTGGCATACTCAGGGCTCTGGGAAATCGCTCCTGATGACCTTTCTTGCCGGGCGAGCAATGCACCTGCCGGACCTGGAGAACCCGACGGTGCTGGTTCTTACCGATCGCAACGACCTGGACAATCAATTGTTCGCCACATTCGGTCGGTGCAAGGACCTTCTTGGCGAGACGCCGGTTCAAGCGGACAGCATCGAGGAGCTGAAGACGCTGCTGAACCGACAGGTGGGTGGTATCGTGTTCTCGACGATCCAGAAGTTCCGGCCCGAGCGCGGCCAGGATTTCCCCGAGCTCACCGATCGCTCCAATGTCATCGTCATGGTCGATGAGGCGCACCGCACGCAGTATGGCTTCGAAGCAAGGATGAACCATAAGACCGGTGAGGTCCGGCATGGGTTGGCGCATCACCTGCGCACGGCCTTGCCCCGCGCGGTCTATGTCGCCTTCACCGGCACACCCGTGGAACTGGTCGGGGCGAATACCCGGTCGGTGTTCGGCGACTACATTGACGTCTACGATATTGCGCAGGCCGTTGAAGACGGTGCGACCGTGCCGATCTATTACGAAGGCCGCGTGGCCCGTGTAGAGATCGCCGAGGAGGTGCGCGACAGTCTCGATGAGGAATTCGATGAGGCAACCGAGGCGCTGCCCGAGGACGAGGTAGGAGCCGCAGCCAAGAAGTGGTCGCAGATCGAGAAACTGGTAGGGGCTGGCCCGCGTCTCGATGCGGTAGTCGCCGACATCCTCGAGCATTTCGATGCCCGCCTGGCAGCCATCGATGGCAAGGCGATGATCGTCTGCATGAGCCGCAGGATCTGCGTCGAGGTTTACAAGCGCATCGTGGCGGCTCGCCCTGAGTGGCACTCTGAAACCGACGAGTCTGGTGCGGTGAAGGTCGTCATGACTGGAAACGCCACGGATCCTCAGAATTTCCAGCCGCATGTTCGCAGTAAGGCGAAGCTGGAATCCTTGAGGAAACGATACAAGGACACGAGTGACCCCCTGAAGCTGGTGATCGTGCGTGACATGTGGCTGACCGGCTTCGATGCGCCCTGCATGCACACGCTCTACGTCGACAAGCCCATGAGGGGACACGGACTGATGCAGGCAATCGCACGTGTGAACCGGGTCTTCGCCGGAAAGCCCGCCGGTCTCGTCGTCGATTATATCGGTCTCGCCGCCGATCTGAAGAAAGCCCTCGCGCACTATTCCCTGGGCGACCAGGCCCAGACCGGTGTCGATGAACGGGAGGCTGTCGCAGCCTTTCTGAGTGCGCTTGAGGTTGCGCGCGGATTGTTCCATGGCTTCGACTACTCTCAGGTCCTCGGAGGCACGGCAGCCGATCGCCTGGATATCCTCCCGGCGGCCGCGGACCATGTTCTTCAAGAGGCGCGCGACGACGGGCGGGAGGGCCACAAGGACTTCGGCAAGCGGTTTCTCGATGCCGTCGCGGCCCTGGCCCACGCATTCAAGCTGGCGGCCGGCTCACCGGAGGCCAAGGCGCACGCGGAAGAGGTTGCGTTCTTCCTCGCGGTCAGATCGGCTCTTCAGAAGCTCGACTTGAAGGGGGGCGGCGGGCGGAATTCCTCGCCGGATTTCGCGATCGAGCAACTTCTGAATCGCGCCGTTGCATCCACGGAGGTGGTCGACATCCTCGACGCGTGTGGCTTTGATCGTCCGGACATCAGCGTTCTGTCCGAGGAGTTTCTCCTCGAGATCCAGCACATGCAGCACAAGAATCTCGCGGTCGAAGCCCTGAAGAAGCTTCTCAATGGAGAGATCAAGGCCCGGACTAGGGGCAACGTCGTGCAGAACCAGAAGTTCTCGGAGCGCCTCACGAACGCGATCGCACGATATCACAACCGAAGCGTCGACGCCCTTCAGGTCATTCAAGAGCTTATCGGCATGGCCAAAGACCTAAGCGCCGAGCCTGAGGACGACATGTCTGAGGCAGAGAGGAGCTTCTACGACGCTTTGGCGCAGAACGAGAGCGCCGTCGAAGTCATGGACAACGACCGGCTCAAGGTGATCGCGGCTGAACTCGTGAGGTCCGTTCGGGAGAATTCCGGCGTGGATTGGTGGCAACGCGATGATGTGCGGGCGAAAATGCGCGTTTCCGTGAAACGTATCCTTCGGCGATATGGATATCCGCCAGACCTTCAGGCCGAAGCGGTGAAGTTGGTCATAAAACAAGCCGAAGCGCTGGCGCGTAGTATGTAGAGATCGTTCGCAGGCTTGCGATGTGTGAGACTGCCACGCTCGATCCGATCACCGAGTTCGGTGCGAACGCCTATACCGAGGAGGAGGAGCGGTCGCTCTCGGAGATCATCGACTCCTTCAACGAGCGGCACGGGACGAGCTTCTCGCGCGACGACTTCCTTCGCTTCGAGCGCGTCACCCGCGAGATCATGGACGAGGACATGACCGAGATGGTCCGCAACAACCCCGCTGACGTGGTCTACAACGCATTCTCGCAGGCGTTCTTCCAGGGCATGGTCAAGATGTTTCAGAACGACAACGAGATGCGCAACATCGTCATGACCGATAAGGACGCGCGCGAGCAGGCTACTCGGCACTTCTTCAAGCGCGCGCAAAGAGCGGCGCGGGAGGGCTGATAGGTTAGCATCTACCCCATATATACGAGTGTGTTGCAGCGCATTTCGCTCGTAGGATGCTGGTGCAAGACATGCTTGGAGTAGTTGCCGGGTAGCTGGTGCACTTGGTTCAGCGAGGTCATGCCATCGGCTCGATCAGCGCCTCTCCTTCATCCCTGATCCCGAACCGCGCAACCGCGTGATGCTTGACGCGGTAGCCTTCACCAAGGTCGGTCCGGTCGGACCCTGACAGCCAGTCTTCACGCTCAGTGCTGTTGAGGATCACCGGCATGCGTTCATGAATCGGCGTGACGGTGTCATTCGCCGCACGCGTCAGGATCGCGCTGGTGCGCAGATCGTTCCAGACCGACAGGAGGCCCGCGAACCACAGTGTCTCCTCGTTACCGGCGCTGGAGAAGAAATGCGGCTGCTTGGGGCTCTTGGTGCCGGTCCACTCGAAGTAGCCGCCTGCGGGGATCAGGCAGCGGCCATAGCGCCACGCCCCGCGAAAACTGGGCTTGGTCGCCGCATCCTCGATCCGAGCGTTGATCGTGCTGGCGCGCCAGTCCTTCAGATCGCCCTTGTGCCAGCTCGGGATCAGGCCCCATCGCGCGCAGGTCAGCTCCTGGCCCAGGAACACATAGACCTCCTGCGTCGGCTTGATGTTGAACCGGCGCGGATATGGCGTGATCTTGAGTTCGCTGAACTCGAACTCGGTGCCGCGCAGGTTGGGGTCTATGAAACGTCCGCACATAGACAAACGATGACGGGTCCTGTGCCGATTCTACAAGGTGCAGTCATGGTGAGGGTGGGGTGTGCTGTCCTGCTTATACCGTTCTGACGGTCAGGTGTTGCAACCTTTCTGCCCTGATCGACTCGTCGATGTGAAAAGAGCCGAAGATGAGACAGATCCATGATCCGGAAAAGTGTTCCGGAGGCGGAAACCAGTTCCCGCCTAACTCATTGAAAAATAAGTATTTAGGGGCGCTGGCTGGGGTGGTAGGATTCGAACCTACGGTACACGGTACCAAAAACCGCTGCCTTACCACTTGGCTACACCCCAGCAGTGGCCGGTTTCCTACTCCGGTCCCGGCGGCTGTGCAAGAGGCGGGTTTCAAAAAATCCGGCCGGTTTGCCCGAGGTCGCGACGGAGGGCGGCGGATGATTCCGCGCGGGGCGGTCAGTCACCGTGTGATGCTGCCGCTGCCCCCCACAGCCGGTCCCTTTGAACCCACCCCTCGTACCCGGCAGTGGACACCTGGCACCAGGCGTGCCGGCATTCCTCGAGGCGGGCGATCACTCCGAGTTCGAGACGCGCAACGGTCATGGCATCCGGGTCCGGGCGGGATTTCATCTCCAGCATGTCCTGTTCGACAAGTGCCGTGCGCGCCCCCGACAGCAGTGAATAATGCATCCAGCCCCCGGCCCCGTCACGGTCACGCACCCGCCGCCAATGTCCGTATTCGGCCGTGATCTGGAGCGGGACATGGCGGCGCTTGAACACCCAGTCGATCCGGTGTGTCCGGCTTGGCCCCCGCCGCACGTTGCCCTCGACCGCCTTCATCGAGACGAAGCGTGGCAATGGCAGGTTGGTGATCGGGCCGCGATCCTGCGCCGACGCAGCCCCGGCGACAACGGCAACAAGAAGCGCCGCGCAGACCGCAATTGATTTCATCGCCTCTATCCGCTTTCTGCCCGTCAAATTCCGGCGGGGTTCTTGTGCCCCGACTTTTCCTGCGTCACTCTGGCAGTAACGCGCGGTGTTTGGAAGAACGAGGAGAGGTGCGATGCCAACTGCACGCCTGAGTGTTGTCGTAACGCGACGCTTGCCCGAGACGGTCGAGAAGCGGATGGAGGAGCTTTTCGACGTGCGCCTGCGCGACGATGACACGCCGATGACCCGCGAGGAACTCGCGGAAGCGGTGCGTTCGGCCGACGTGCTTGTGCCGACCCTTTGCGACACGATTGATGCCGGCCTGATCGCACAGGCGGGGGACCGGCTGAAACTGATTGCCAATTATGGCGCCGGCGTGGACCACATTGATGTCCAGACCGCGCGACAACGCGGCATCCTGGTGTCCAACACACCCAGCGTCTCAGCCGAGGACACCGCGGACATGACGCTGGCGCTGATCCTGGGTGTCACGCGGCGGATCCCCGAGGGCATGGCAGTGATGCGCTCGGGAGAATGGGAGGGTTTTTCGCCGACCGCGTTGATGGGGCGGCGCGTCGGGGGCCGTCGGCTGGGCATACTGGGGCTCGGCCGGATCGGGCAGGCTGTGGCGCGACGCGCCGCGGCTTTCGGAATGCAGATCCATTATCACAACCGCCGCCGCCTGCGCCCCGAGATCGAGGACGAGCTGGGCGCGACGTATTGGGAAAGCCTGGACCAGATGGTGGCGCGGATGGACGTGATCAGCATCAATTGCCCGCATACCCCGTCCACCTTTCACCTGATGAACGCGCGGCGTCTGAAACTCCTGAAGCCCGAAGCGGTGATCGTGAACACTTCGCGCGGTGAGGTGATCGACGAGAACGCCATGACACGAATGCTGCGGGCGGGAGAGATCGCCGGTGCGGGCCTCGACGTCTATGAACACGGGGCTGAGGTCAATCCCCGGCTGCGGGAGCTTGAAACCGTTTTCCTGTTACCGCACATGGGATCGGCCACGCTGGAAGGTCGTGTGGAAATGGGCGAAAAGGTCCTGGTCAACATCAAGACGTTCGACGACGGGCACCGCCCGCCCGATCAGGTCGTCCCGGCGATGTTGTGACTGTGGCCCGGGCTGGAGACGGGAAGATGCGATACCGGATTTGCCTGACACTCCTGCTCTTGGTCCTCGTGCCCGCGGGCGCATGGACACAGCAGGCGGCAGATGGTGTCGAGCCCGAAACCGGCGGTGCAGGCACGCCGGACGGGTCGGCGCGCGTTCTGGAAGCGCAAGGGCGCAAGGCGGACGGTCGCCCCGTGCAGGCGCGGGACTGGATGATCGCCGTGGCCCATCCTCTAGCGGCCGAAGCGGGCGCAGACGTGTTGGCGGCGGGCGGTACGGCGGCGGATGCGATGGTTGCCGCTCAGGCGGTTCTGGGTCTGGTCGAGCCGCAAAGTTCCGGGCTCGGGGGCGGTGCCTTCCTTGTGCGGTGGGATGCTGCGACAGGCGAAATGACAACGCTCGACGGCCGCGAGACCGCGCCGTTGGCGGCAACGCCGCGCCTGTTCCACGATTCGCGCGGACAGCCCCTCGGGTTCTTCGAGGCGGTCGTGGGCGGGCGTTCGGTCGGTGTGCCCGGAACGCCGGCGCTTCTTCAGGCTGCGCATGTCCGTTGGGGCCGGGCCGAGTGGCCGGCGCTCTTGGCGCCCGCGATCCGCCTTGCCGAGGAGGGCTTTCGGGTCAGCCCCCGGCTTGCCGCTCTGGTCGAACGCGACGCCGCGCGTCTTGCCCGCTTTCCGGAAACGCGGGATTATTTCCTGCCGGGCGGGACGCCGCTGGCGGCGGGGCATACCTTGCGCAATCCTGAATATGCCGAAACCCTGCGGCGCATGGCCGAGGACGGGGCCGGCGCCATCTACTCGGGTGCCATCGCGCGCGACATCGTCGCGACGGTGCGCAATGCACCCGGCAATCCCGGCCTGCTGAGCGAAACCGATCTGGCCCTTTACGCGGTCAAGGAGCGCGCGCCGGTCTGTGCGGCCTATCGCGGGCACCGCGTCTGCGGGATGGGACCGCCGTCTTCGGGGGCGCTCACGGTGGGGCAGATCCTGGGCATGCTGGACAGGTATGACCTGTCGGGGATGGGGCCTGACTCGGCCCTTGCCTGGCGGCTTCTCGGAGATGCCAGCCGTCTGGCCTTCGCGGATCGCGCGCGGTACATGGCCGACAGCGATTTCGTGCCGGTTCCGGTCAAGGGGCTGGTTGAGCCCGATTATCTTGGGCGACGGGCGCGGCTTTTGCAAGGCACACAAGCTCTGGATGCCGTCTCGGCGGGCAAACCGGCCTTTGATCACGCGCTCAACCGGGCTGACAACGCGGCGATGGAACGGCCCTCCACATCGCATATTTCCATTGTTGACACGTATGGCAACGCGCTTTCGATGACCACCACCATCGAGAACGCCTTTGGCTCACGGCTTATGGTGCGCGGCTTTCTCCTCAATAACGAGTTGACGGATTTTTCCTTCCGTTCGCACCGGGACGGGGTGCCGGTGGCCAATCGCGTGGAGCCCGGAAAACGCCCGCGGTCGTCCATGGCGCCGACAATCGTGATGCGCGACGGGGCGCCGGTTCTCGTGGTGGGCAGCCCGGGCGGCAGCCGCATCATCGGCTACGTGGCCAAGACCATCATCGCGCATCTCGACTGGGGGATGGATGTACAGCAGGCAGTGGCCCTGCCGCACTTGGTCAACCGTTTCGGTACCTTCGACATCGAGGCGGGCACCCGCGCCGAAGACCTCGCCGCTCCGCTTGAGGCGCTTGGTTTTGATATCCGGCTGCGCGGGCTCAATTCGGGTCTCCATGCGATCTCGGTCGGGCCGGTCCTGCGCGGTGGCGCCGATCCGCGGCGTGAGGGCATCGCGCTCGGCAAATAGCTTCGCGCCGCGAAGATTG
This sequence comes from Roseovarius sp. TE539, assembly GCF_003298505.1. Taxonomy (GTDB): domain Bacteria; phylum Pseudomonadota; class Alphaproteobacteria; order Rhodobacterales; family Rhodobacteraceae; genus Roseovarius. The sequence continues at coordinate 120,997 of NZ_QNGB01000011.1, read as the reverse complement.
CACGCTGTCATCCAAGTTTGGCCCGGATCGCGGGCCATTCCCAGAACCTGGTCCGCCAGGGAGGTATGACATGGCAAACTATTTCGCCTTCGGGTTTGTCGCTGTCGCCGGACTCGCGGTGACGGCGGCCGATTACGTGACACAAAGCCGGGTTTCCGGCAAGCCCTTCGGCGATCTTGCGATGGCCGGTTATGCGGAAACGGTTCGCACCCGGCTTGCGGGTGCGCAGGCAGCGCCGGTCCTTCCCGAAGGGCCGGAGCCCGGGGGCGCCGGAACAGACCGGGACGGGCTTGTTGCAAAGGATGGAAAGCTGTCCGAAGCGGGACGTCCTGCCGAAGCGCCACGGGACATGACCGCGGATGCCCCGGTGACCGACAACCGGAGCGGGGCGGAGTCGGTGGCGGATGATGTCCCGGCGGCGCGGCGCCTTTCGCAGGACCCGGGCGGCGCTTGCAGGACGACCTCGGTCGGGAAGTCGTGTTCCGTGTCCCGGTAGTTTCGCCACGCCCGTGACATGTGCCCGTCCCATCCCGCGCCGCGTTCGGAACTCTTTCGTCCTCGGCGTCGGTTTTGCGCATTCTTAGGTCGGCTGAGCCGTGAGATTTTCGTTTGTTTCAGCGATGATCCGCCAAATTCAGTTCGCGAGGGAGTCGCACAGCCATGAAAACGCATGTCAAAGCCCTGGTCGTCGGTGGCGGTGCCATCGGAACCTCTATCGCCTATCATCTGGCCCGGTTCGGATGGGACGACGTGATGCTCCTTGAGCGGGACGAGCTTACATCGGGATCCACGTGGCATGCGGCCGGTCTGCTGCCGCTGTTCAACATGTCATACGCGGTCAGCCACATCCACGACCACTCGGTCAAGTTCTACAAGACCCTTGAAGAGGAAACCGGCCTCAACGCGGGCTTCTCCGTGGTTGGCAACCTGCGCATGGCGCAGACCAGGGAACGCATGGACGAATACATGGTCTATGCCTCCACCGCCGAGACGGTTGGCGTGCCCTACGAGTGGATGACCCCCGCACAGATCAAGGAGCGCTGGCCGCTGGTGCGCACCGAGGATCTGGAAGGCGCGATCTATCACCCCACGGATGGCTACATCAACCCGGCTGACGTGACCATGGCCATGGCCAAGGGCGCCCGTCAGCGCGGCGTGACGATCGAACGCAAATGGCAGGCCGACGCCTATGAATGGACCGGCTCCGAGTGGAAGGTGACCCTGACGAAGATGGTCGAGAAGGGCGGCAACCTGGTGCCATCGGATGAACAGACTGTCGTGACCGCCGAACACGTCGTCACCGCCACGGGAAACCATGCGCAGCGCACCGCCAGGTTGCTGGGGATCAAGTCTGCCGCGATCCCGGTCGAACATCAGTTCATCGTTACCGATGCCGACCCCGCCCTGCAGGACTATCGCAACGCCGGCAATCCCGAGCACCCGGTCCTGCGGGATGCCGACGCCAAGTGGTATGTCCGCGAGGAACGGGGCGGCTGGATCCTCGGACCGTATGAATGGAACGCACCGGCGCGGTTCGAATTCGGCGTGCCAGACAGTTTCCGCGCCGACCTCTTTCCGCTCGATCTGGAGCGGATCGAGGAAGAATACATGTCGATGATCCACCGCATCCCGTCCTCCGAGGAGGTGGGCCTCAAGGACGATTACAACGGGCCGATCTGCTACACTCCCGACGGCAATCCGCTGGTGGGGCCGGCGCCGGGACTTCGCAACATGTGGCTGGCCGAGGGCTTTTCCTTCGGCATCACCGCCGCGGGCGGAACCGGGCACTACATGGCGCAGATGATGGTCGAGGGCGAAGCCGAGATCGACATGGCGAGCCTCGATCCCAAGCGTTTCGGAAACTGGACCACGACCGAGTATTCGGCCCGCAAATGCGAGGAAGCCTACTCCCACGTGTACATTCTTCACCATCCGGACGAGGAGCGTGAGGTCGCCAGGCCGCTTCGGACCGCGCCCAGCTATGACCGCCTCAAGGCCCGCGGTGCGCAGTTCGGGGCGGTCAACGGTTTCGAGCGGCCCAACTATTTCGGCCCGCTCGACGCCCCGGCGGATTTCGATCACAAGGCGCGCAGCTTCCGCCGCGGCGGCTGGTGGCAATATGCCGTGGACGAAGCGCGCGCGGTGCGCGAGGGGGTTGGCCTTCTCGACGCCTCCGCCTTCACCAAGCACACGGTGAAGGGACCGGGCGCCACCGCTTTCCTCGACTGGTTCACCTGCAACAAGCTGCCCAAGGTCGGGCGTATCAACCTCACTTACGCGCTCACGCCGCAGGGGACCACGCGGACCGAATACACGATCGTGCGTCTGGCCGAGGACAGTTATTATCTGGTGTCTTCCGGGGCGCTCACCGACTACGATGGCGACTACCTGCGCAAATGCGCCGAGGACAAGGCGGGCGAGTTCGGCTACATCGCGGTGGAGGACGTGACGAACCAATGGGGTGTCTTCGCCATCGCCGGTCCCGGATCCCGCGATGTCCTCAAGGAGGTCGTGAAGGACGCGGACACTGCCACTGTGCTGGGCAACAAGCGTTTCCCGTGGCTTTCGATGCGCGAGATCGAGCTGGGAATGTGCCCGGTCCGCGCGATCCGCGTGGCCTATACCGGCGAGTTGGGCTGGGAGCTGCATCACCCGATCGAGATGCAGAATTACCTTTTCGATCTTCTGGAAAAGGCGGGCGAGACGCATGGCATGAAACTGGTTGGCGCGCGGGCGCAGGGCTGGCTCCGTCAGGAAAAGAGCTACCGCGCCTTCGGCAACGAGCTGGGCCGTGACGCCACGCCGCTTGAGGCCGACCTGCCGCGTTTCGTGGACCAGTCAAAGGAGTTCCTGGGCAAGGACGCGATGAACGACATAGGGGTGCGCTTCAAATGCGTGACCGTCCTGATCGACGGACCGGAAGACGCCGATCCCTGGGGATCGGAAGTGCTGTATGACGGTGACACGCGCGTCGGGCGTCTGACGTCGGGTGGCTACTCGGTGGCGTTCGGCAAGTCCATCGGCATGGGGTATGTCACGCCCGAACACGCGGTCGAGGGCAAGAAACTTCAGGTGAAGATCCTCAACAGCCTGTGGGATGCCGAAATCACCTGCGACAGCCCGTACGACCCGAAAAACGAGGCCATTCGCATAGATGGCTGACCGGGCCTGACACTTTGGAAACCGGAAACGGGCAATGCCGCGGGCATTGCCCGCCGGCCCGGGAACAGAGGTGGCGGAGGCGGATCAGGCCCGGTCGAGAGGGGCGGATTGATCGGCCACCCGGGCCGCTGCGTCTTCCGGCGTCTCCTTTTCGGCCCGTGCCGCAGGCCGTTCGATACCCCGCTCAAGGTTGATCCGGGCAAGCGTCATCAGGGCACTGACTGCCGCGGCGTGTGGACCGGGGTCTTCGATCGTTTCGCACGCAAGCTTGTATCCCATGTCGTAAAGCTCTCCGTGCCTTTCCCAGTTCATGAAACCCAGACCGTCGGGCGGGTCGGGGCGGATGAGCAGGTCTTCCGGCTTCAGTTCAAGATCGCGGGCTGCCTGGTTCACCAGGAAACTGCGCAATATCGTGGACATGAGCCCCGGCGCGCGCGGCAGGATCTTTCCGAACGGCAGCAGATAGGCGCGAATGAGGCCCGCGCGGCCGGGCAGCGCGAAGTAATCGACATCGAACAACTGCGGTCTCGACCGGCGAATGCCGATGATCACGTTCGGTCCGTCCTTGAGGCTGTGCATGGTCTTGTAGGGCATGTTGTCCAGCATGCCGCCATCTGCCAGCATCCGCCCCTCCTTCGTGTAAAAGGGGGGCAGGGCGGCGGGGATCGCGCAGGAGGCCCTTACCGCCTGCCAAAGAGGGCCGGTGCGCATGACCTCCTTGGTGTTGTAGGAAAGATCGCTGACCACGGCGAAATAGGGCAGCCACAGATCCTCGATGTTCCCCTCGGTGTAACTCATGCGGAGATACCGGTCGAATTCGGTATGATCCAGAAGGCCGTAGCGCGGGACGGTCAGGCGGCTGAGTGCTCCGCTCTTGACGAATATCTCTTCGGTGCGCCGATCGATCTCGTCGCTGTCCAGCCCCATCGAAAACGCGGCGGCCATGGCACTGCCCACGCTCGTGCCGCCGAAAATGTCCAGCGGCACACCGGCTTCGCGCATGGCCTTGTAAACACCGACCTGAACGCTGCCGAAGGCGCCGCCTCCCGAACACACGACACCCACGGCCCGGCCGCAAAGGAAGCGGGCCAGCCGCTGCAGATCGTCATCATCCGAAAGGCAAAGGTGGTGATGCATGAAACAAGGGCGCGACTCGAGCCAGGCATCCGTGCCCCGGACCCACTCGGATCGTTGCGGGTGAACCAGAAGCAACCGCCTGTTTTCCGCCGGCAGGAGGTCGAACATGAATCGTTCGATCTCGGAATGGGCGGGCGGCGGGCCGGCGGGCGAAACCATGAGCACCTGATCGGCCTGTCGAATCGCCGTTCTGGTCCAGTCGCCATCATCGGGATCGGCGACATAGACAAGACAATCCGCCTCGCGTTCCCGGTCGCTGAGCCAGGCGATCGCCTGGCCGCTATCATACGAGGCATCCCCGAGCGCGTCCCTGAAGGCATCCAGCGTGACCGCCCTGGGGGTGCAGTAAAGACGCAGGGAGTCCAACAACCGTTCCGCCAATCCTTCGGGCAGCGTGCCGTCGCCTGCCGGGACCAGGGCTATGCTTTGTGCCGGCGGCGGGGTTTCGTCGGCGGTGACACGACGGCTGGTTTCGGCAAGCCGCCCGGCCAGGACTGCAAGGGTCGCTTGGGCGATGTCGGGATCACGGCGGCAGAGCGCCTCGTACTCGTTCCGCTTGAGCCGCAGGACAACGGAATCCCGGGCCGCGATCACGTCTGCCGTCCGCTTCTCACCGGTGAAGAACGCGATTTCGCCAACCGGGTTTCCGGCGCCGATGTCAGCCAGGTGCACACCGGATTTCTCGACCCGGAAGCGTCCGGATTCAACAAGGTAGAGCGCGTCTGCGTCAGTGCCTTCGCGGATCAGGATGTCACCGCGCATGAACGTCTCATGCTCGAACACGGACATGTCTGTGCCGTGTTTGGTGAGGGCGGTGAACAGCCCCCTGTCTTTACCGGCCGGTTCGTTTCCCACAACAGCATGCCCTCATAAGCGGCGCAGGCTCGACCTGCACAGCGCCAAAGTTACCGGGCACCCGGGGACTTGTAAATGTCGGGTGACGCTCCGGCCTGCCAGAGACGGGGAATCAAGCAATGGACAGCTATGTCTAGACAGATTTGCCCAGTCTGATTACCGTCTGCCGGGAATCATCGGGTGCATCCAGTATCGGAGGGCGGAATGAAATCGCATTATCGGGTCGTGGTCATCGGTGGGGGGGTCGTGGGCGCGTCCGTCCTCTATCATCTCGCCAAGTTCGGCTGGAAGGACGTGTGCCTTGTCGAACGTTCGGTGCTGACCGCGGGATCAAGCTGGCACGCCGCCGGCGGATTTCACGCCCTGAACGCGGATCCGAACGTGGCCGGCCTTCAGGCCTACACCATTGACCTGCTGAGCGAGATCGAGGCCGAAAGCGGCCAGTCGGTGGGCATGCACATGACCGGGGGCATGACCCTGGCAGGCACGCAGGACCGCTGGGACTGGCTGCAATCGGCCTACCGCGTTTTCCAGTCCATCGGGATCGAGGATGTCCGCCTGATCACCCCCGAGGAGGCCGGGGAGCTGTGTCCGGTCATGTCCACCCACGGGATCCTTGGCGGAATGTGGGCCGACCGCGAGGGGTATATCGACACCACGGGCACGGTGCATGCCTATGCCGGCGCCGCGAAGAAGAACGGCGCCGAGGTGATCGAGCATAACCGGGTGCTGGAACTCAACCAGATGGCGGACGGCTGGGAAGTGGTGACCGAGAAGGGCACAATCCGGGCCGAACATGTCGTCAATGCCGCGGGCCTGTGGGCCAAGCAGGTCGGCCGGATGGCCGGCATCGAGCTTCCGGTCTCGCCACTTGCCCACCATTACCTCCTGACCGAGACGATCCCCGAGGTCGCGGCACTGGACCAAGAAATGCCGCTTGTCGTCGACCTCGAAGGGTTCACCTACATGCGCCAGGATCAGAAGGGCATGCTGCTGGGCATCTACGAAGTGGATCACAAGCACTGGATGATGGACGGGGCGCCCTGGAATTACGGTATCGAGCTTTTGCAGGAAGAACCCGACCGCATCGAAAAGGAGCTGACCCTGGGCTTCGAACGCTACCCGGTCCTTCAGAACGCAGGCGTCAAGAACTGGGTCAACGGCGCTTTCACCTTCTCGCCGGACGGCAATCCGCTGGTCGGACCGGTGCCGGGCAAACGTGGCTACTGGTGTGCCTGCGCGGTCATGGCCGGCTTCCTGCAGGGCGGCGGCGTGGGCAAGAGCCTCGCGGAGTGGATGATCCATGGCGAGCCGGAGGCGGATGTCTATGGCATGGACGTGGCCCGCTACGGCGAATTCGCGGCCAACAAGCAATACATCAGGGAAACGACCGGGCAGTTCTATACCCGGCGCTTCGTGATGACCTATCCCAACGAGCAGCTTCCGGCCGGCCGGCCCCTCAAGATGGCACCCGCGCATGACGCGATGACCGCGGCCGGGGCCCGCTGGGGCGCCGGCTGGGACCTGGAACTGCCCCTTTACTTCGCACCCGAAGGCTTCGAGGAGACCCCCACCCTCAGGCGTTCGAACGCCTTCCCGATCGTGGCCGAGGAATGCCGGGCGGTGCGCTGCGATGTGGGCCTTCTGGACATTTCGGGTTTCTCGCGGTTCGAGGTCACCGGCCCCGATGCCGAGGGATGGCTCGACCGGATGATGGCGTCGCGCCTGCCCGGGCCGGGTCGCGCGCGGCTGGCGCCCATGCTTGGCCATGACGGGCGGCTCAAGGGGGATCTCACGATCTTCAACTGGGGTGACGGCACCTGGTGGATCATGGGCAGCTATTACCTGCGTGCCTGGCACATGCGCTGGTTCCGGGATCATATCGAGGACGGAGTCAACATCCGTGACCTTGGCGAGGAAATGGTCGGATTCTCGCTGGCGGGTCCGAAAGCGCGCGCGGTCCTCGAGAAGACGACCGATGGCGATATCGCCGGCCTGCCGTTCATGGGCTGCGGGCATTTCGATGTCGGGCTGATCCGCGGCAGGATCGGGCGCCTGTCGGTCGCGGGCGAGCTTGGCTACGAGATCCATTGCCGGATGGGCGATCACATCGCCCTGCGCCGCACGCTGCTTGAGGCGGGCGCCGGCGAGGGCATCCGCGAATACGGGTTCAATGCGCTGCTCAGCCTGAGGCTGGAAAAGAGCTTCGGCATCTGGTCGGCGGAATTCACCCAGGGCTACACGCCCGGCATGACCGGCATGGACCGCTGGATCGACTGGCGGAAATCCGATTTCGTGGGCCGGCAAGCGGCCCTGGCCGAACGCGACGGCAACGGGCCGGCGCAGGTTCTCGTGACCCTGGAGATCGACGCAGCGGATGCTGATGCAAGCGGGTTCGAGCCGGTCTGGAAAGAGGGCAGGCGGGTCGGCTTCGTGACCTCGGGCGGATATGGCCACACGGTTGATAAATCGCTGGCCATGGCGCTTGTGGAACCGGCCCATGCGGCCGTGGGAGCCGAGCTTTCGGTGCATGTCGTCGGCGTGGAACGGCCTGCGCGGGTCATCCCTGCCTCCCCCTACGATCCTGACGGAAAGGCGATGCGACAATGACGCTGATCGAGAATTCAGGGCGCCGGCGGCGTGGCCGCCCCGGCAGCCGGACAGGGGCCGGGGCACCGCCGCGCAAGACCGATTACCGCAACCTGGTCAACCCGTTCCCGCCGATGGACGCGGTCAGCCAGGATCGCCTCGAGGCGATTCATGACGCGGCGCTGCGGGTTCTGGAGGACCAGGGGGTCAAGATCCTGTTGCCCGAAGCACGGAAGATATTCGCCGCCGGTGGTGCGATCGTTGACGAGGAGACCGAAATGGTCCGTATCGGGCGCGATATCGTGGCCGCCGCCCTGGACAGCGCGCCACGCTCGGTGCCGGTGCGCGCGGGGGCGCGCGACCGGGATATCACGCTTGAACTCGGCCGGCTGGTCTTTCAGCCCGGAGCGGGTGCGCCGCATGCCACCGATCTCGAACGCGGACGCCGGCCCGGCAATGCCCGCGACTTCAGGGAACTGATCCGCCTGACGCAGCATTTCGACGTGCTGCACATGATCCCGCCCCTTGTCGAGCCGCAGGATGTGACGCCCGAGTTGCGCCACTACTTCACTCTGGAAACCCAGCTCACACAGTCCGACAAGGTGCCTTTCATCTTCTCGCGCGGCACCCCGCAGGTGCTGGAAAGTTTCGAGATGCTGCGCGATTTCCGCGGCCTGAGCGATGCTCAATTCGCCGCCGAAAGCCACTGCTACACCATAGTGAACACCAACTCGCCGCGCCAGATCGACATTCCCATGGCGCAGGGCCTGATCGATTTCGCCCGGCACGGTCAGGTTTCCATTGTCACGCCCTTCACGCTCATGGGGGCGATGGCCCCGATCACCGTCGCCGGGGCCGTGACCCTCAGCCATGCCGAGGCGCTTGCCGCGATAACCCTGACACAGCTCGCGCGGCCCGGTGCGCCGGTCTGCTACGGCACCTTCACCTCCAACGTGGACATGAAATCGGGGGCGCCGGCCTTCGGCACGCCCGAGCATTTCAAGGCATCGTTGCTGGCCGGGCAGCTGGCCCGGCATATCGGACTGCCATGGCGCTGCGCGAGCGGCTCCGCGGCCAATATCGCGGATGCGCAGGCCGCCCATGAAACACAGTTCGCGCTGTGGGGGTGCCTGCTGTCCGGGGCGACGGTGGTGATTCATGCTGCGGGCTGGCTGGAAGGCGGGCTGAGCGTGTCCTACGAGAAGCTGATCACCGATCTGGAGGTGTTGCAGATGGTGGCGGAACTCTGCACCCCGGCCGAGGCCGGCACCGATGCGATCGGGCTTGACGCCATTTCAGAGGTCGAACCGGGCGGGCATTTCTTCGCCGCGGCCCAGACGATGGCGCGCTACCAGTCGGAATTCTACGATCCGCTGGTCGCCGACTGGTCGAATTTCGGCACCTGGTCGGATCGCGGGGCCATGGACGCCTCTACACGTGCGACGGCGATCTGGAAACGCATCCTTGAAAGCGACGATGGACCCGCCGTCGATCCCGCCCGCGCCGAGGCGCTGCGCACCTATATCGACATGCACACCGCCCGCGGCGGTGCCGCCCCGGAGAGCTGAGGAATGGGCGGGCCGCTTCTGCACCGGAATGACCCGAGCGCCGAACCGCTGGTCGGCAACGTCAAGGTGACGCGCGCCGATTGGTTGAATGTGGCCATGGATGTCCTGGTCAGTGATGGCGTCGAACAGGTCAAGGTCCTCAACATCGCTGATCGGATGGGCGTGTCGCGGTCGTCCTTCTACTGGTACTTCAAGTCCCGTCAGCAATTGCTTGATGCGCTTCTGAACCGCTGGGAGGCCGGCAACACCGCCGCCCTCGTGGCGCAGGCCGAAACCCCGGCTGCCTCGATCACGGCGGCGGTCTGCAATGTCTATCGCTGCGTCGTCAACGAGGCGCTCTTCGATACCGCGCTCGATTTCGCGGTGCGGGACTGGGCACGGCGATCCGGCCGCGTGCGCCGCATGCTGGACCAGTCCGACGCGCGCCGGGTCGAGGCGCTCAGGGCCATGTTCGAGCGGTACGGCTACGAACACCTCGAGGCGGTCACGCGGGCCCGGGTGCTTTACTACATGCAGATCGGCTATGACCTTGCGCAGCTCAACGAACCGGTGGAGTTCCGCCTTTCGCTGGTGCCGCATTATCTCTTCGTCTTTACCGGCGTCCATCCCGAGCCGGAGGAGGTGGAAGAATTCCGGGCCTATTCCCGGGCGCATTTCGAACGACAGAAAGGACGCGAAGAGACATCATGACCCAAACCGCAGACGCAATCATCATCGGCACCGGGGTGATCGGGGCCGCACTGGCGCTGAGCCTTTCGCGGCAAGGCTGGAAGACCCTTTCGGTGGATCGCAACACGCAGGCCGGGCACGGCTCCACCGCCGGCTCCTGTGCGATCATCCGGATGCATTATTCCACCTTCGATGGCACCGCGCTTGCCTGGGAAGGGTATCATTACTGGCGTGACTGGGCGGAATACCTGGGCCTGCCGGGCGACGCCCACCTTGCGCAGTTTCGCGAGACCGGCTGCCTGGTGATGAAGACCGCGGCCAATGGCCACCTGGAAAAGCACATGAAATACAGCGGCGAACTGGACTGCCCGTTCGAGGAATGGACCGCCGCCGAGATAGAGGCGCGGCTGCCCATCTACTCGATGGACACCTTCGCACCCGCGCGCCGGATGGATGACCCGGCCTTCGGAGAACCCACTGGCGGCCGTCTCGAAGGGGCGGTTCTGTGGCCGCGTGCGGGATACGTCAACGACCCGGCGCTCAGCGCACAGAACATGATGGACGCCGCCCGCCAGAGCGGAGCCGCGTTGCGCACCGGCTCCGAAGTCGTCGAAATCCTGCAGGAAGGCGGGCGCGTCAAGGGTGTGCGCCTGCACGACGGCGAAGAGGTGCACGCGCCGGTGGTCGTCAATGTCGCCGGGCCGGGATCCTCGATCGTGAACCGGATGGCCGGCGTGACCGAGGACATGACCATCGGCACGCGTCCCCTGCGCCAGGAGGTCGTGCATGTTCCAGCACCCGAGGGGTTCGATTTCGAACGTGACGGCCTGATCGTCTCGGACAGCGACATCGCCTGCTATGTGCGGCCCGAGCAGGGCAATCACATCCTCATCGGGTCCGAGGATCCCGAATGCGACACCCATCAGTGGTGCGAGGACGACATCACCTACAACCGCGATTTCACGGATCAATGGACGACACAGGCGATGCGCTATGCGCAGCGCGTGCCGTCCCTCGGCATCCCCGGACGTACCCGCGGGGTGGTGGATCTCTACGATGCCTCGACCGACTGGATTCCGATCTATGACAAATCCAGCCTGCCGGGCTTCTACATGGCCTGCGGATCAAGCGGGAACCAGTACAAGAACGCCCCCATCGCGGGCGAGATGATGGCGGCGCTGATCAACTACTGCGAGGGCGGCGCGGATCACGATGCACAGCCGCTGCAGTACAGGCTGCCCTATGTCGGGCGCGAGATCGATGTTGGCTTCTATTCCCGAAAGCGTCCGATCAACGAAGAGTCGAGCTTTTCAGTCCTGGGTTAGATCCGCCAACACCTTAACGATCATGTCGGACTGATAAAACATCCAAAGGTTGTGTTGCCCGGGTATCGGGGCTATTGCTCTGGTGGCTGCCCGTGTCGGCCCGGACTGGCCGTCGGGCAACGGCAACGGAGCTTGAATGCGGATTTTCCTGTCCAGCCCGCACATGGCGGGCGAAGAGTTGAAGAACGTCGAGGCGGCCTTCGCCACGGGGTGCGTCGCGCCCCTCGGGCCTCAGCTCGATGCGTTCGAGGCGCGCGTCGCGGCTTATCTCGGTGAGGGGCTGCATTGCGTGGCACTGTCTTCCGGAACGGCGGCCCTGCATCTCGGGCTGCGCCTGGCCGGGGTCGGTGCCGGCGACGAGGTGTGGATGTCATCGGCAACCTTCGCGGGCGGCGTCTTTCCGGTGCTATATCTCGGTGCGCGCCCGGTCTTTTTCGATCTCGACCCGGCGCACTGGACACTGGATGCCGGCCTGATCGAGGAGGCGCTTGCCGAGGCGGTCCGCACCGGACGGCTGCCGCGGGCCATCGTTCCCACGGATCTCTATGGCCGGGGCTGCGATCTGGCGCGGATCGAGGCGGCGGCAGCGCGCCACGGCGTGCCGGTGGTGGTGGATGCGGCCGAAAGCCTTGGCGCGCGCCTTGCGTGCGGGCGAATGTGCGGTGCCGGCGGGGACGCATCCGTGCTGTCTTTCAACGGTAACAAGATAATCACCACGTCCGGCGGCGGGATGCTTGTGACACGTGACGCCGACGCGGCGGCGCGCGCCCGGTTCCTGGCGCTTCAGGCGCGGGAACCGGCGCCGCATTACGAACACGCGACTCATGGCTACAACTACCGCCTGAGCAATGTCTGCGCCGCGATCGGCCTTGGTCAGATGGAGGTGCTGGAGCAGCGCGTCAGGGAACGGCGCGCCGTCAATCGCCGTTATCGCATGGCCCTGCAGCGTCCCGGGCTGGGCTTCATGCCCGACCCGGCGGCAGGACGCGCCACGCACTGGCTGACGGTGGTGACCTTCGCCCCCGACCTTCTGGGCGTGACCCGTGAGGATGTGCGCAAGCGGCTGCTGGCACATGGCATCGAATCGCGCCCGGTGTGGAAGCCGATGCATCTTCAGCCGGTCTTTGCCGGCAGCCACTACGTGGGATGCGGATTCGACGAGTCGCTGTTTCGCGACGGGCTCTGCCTTCCGTCGGGCAGCAACCTTTCCCGGGACCAGCAGGATGAGGTCATCGACCTTGTCCTGGATATGCTCGATGCCGCCTGAACGCGCGGGATGTCGCGGGCTCATCGCCTTCGACGTATCCTGACTGGTTCCAATTTTTCGCCAACGCCGGTATCGGGGGCGCATGAAACTGGAACTGGATCACCTCGCCGTCACCGCCACGACCCTCGAAGAGGGGTGCACAATGGTCGAAGAGGCGCTTGGCCTGCCCCTGCAACCGGGGGGGCGGCACGCGCGTTTCGGCACCCACAACATGCTTCTGGGTCTGAAGGACGGTCTCTACCTGGAAGTGATCGCGATTGATCCCGATGCCCGCGCGCCCGACCAGCCCCGTTGGTTCGATCTTGACCGGCGCGCCGGTCCGCCACGGCTTGGCAACTGGATCTGCCGGTGCGCCGACCTTGCCGGGATGCTGCGGCAACTGCCCGGGGCCGGTTCGCCCGTCGATCTTGAGCGCGGGGATCTGAAATGGCGCATGGCGGTTCCCGGTGATGGCCGGCTTGCTTATGACAACATGTTTCCGGCACTCATGGAGTGGCAATGTCCGGATCATCCGGCGCGACGGTTGATGCAACGGGGATGTCGCCTTGAAACCCTTGTGATCTCTCATCCCGAGGCTGCGGCGCTCGAAGCGGAAATCGCGCCAGTCCTCGATGACCGCCGGATCAGCTTCGAAACCGCTGCGCCGGGCCTGACAGCGGGGTTTGCCACACCCGCCGGCCGAAGGTGGCTCAGGTGAGGATCAGACCGGCGACCACGGGTGACTGCGCGGCGCTCGTTGCGCTGTGGAACCCTCAGATCCGCAACACATCGGTGACATTCACCACCGAGGAAAAGAGCGTCGCAGGGCTGGCCGCCGACATCGCGGAACGGGCGGCGGCGGGGCAGGCGTTCCTGGTGGCCGAGGAAAACGGGGTCTTGCTGGGCCTGGCCACGTATTTCCAGTTCCGGCGCGGCCCCGGGTACCGTCACACAATGGAACATACAGTGATCCTGTCACCCGGTGCGCGGGGCCGCGGCGTGGGGCGCGCGCTGATGACGGCGCTTGAAAACCATGCCGCCCGGGCCGGCGTACATTCCCTCATTGCCGGGGTCAGTTCTGAAAACCCGGGCGGTGTGGCCTTCCATGAACGGCTGGGATACAGGCGCGTCGCGGTGTTGCCCGAGGTCGGGTTCAAGTTCGGTCGCTGGATGGATCTCATCGTTTTGCAAAAACTTCTCCGGGCGCGCCCTGACAACCTGTCGCAAAGCCGATAGGTTGAATGCCATGTCAATCTGGACGCGAATAGCCGAGGCCGTATCGGCCCTTGCCAAAGGCGAGAGCCTGGCCCGGGTGTTCGACCGTCTGCGCAGCCCGCCTGAACGCAGCGTCGCCTTTACCATTGCCGTCATCGCGCTGAGCGCCAAGATGGCAAAGGCAGACGGGCTGGTGACCCGCGACGAGGTGACAGCCTTCCGCGAGGTGTTCCGGATCAGCCCGGCCGACGAGGCCGGCGCGGCCCGTGTCTTCAATCTGGCACGGCAGGACACCGCGGGATTCGAGGATTACGCCGCGCGCATCAACCGGATGTTCGCGTCCGACCGGGAAACCCTGAGCGACCTGATGGAGGGGCTTTTCCACATCGCGCTCGCCGATGGCGAGTATCATCCCAAGGAGGACGCGTTCCTCAGGCGGGTGGCCGAAATTTTTGAAATCGGAAGCGCGGAGTTCAGCGCCCTGCGCAGCCGTTTCATCGACGATGCCGAGCCTGATCCCTACAGCGTTCTCGGCGCGACCCCTGATATGCCGTTCGACGAAATCCGCCGGAAATGGCGCGAAAGGGTGCGGGATTGTCATCCCGACAGGATGCAGGCGCGTGGGGTTCCCGAAGAGGCGATCAAGCTGGCGCAGCGGCGCATGGCCGATATCAACCGGGCCTGGGAAGAGATCAACAAGGGCCGGGCGTGATGCGGATCGCCAGCTACAACGTCGAATGGTTCAACGCCCTCTTCGACGATGCGGGGCAGCTTCTGGACGACGGGGAATGGTCGGCACGCTACGACGTGACGCGATCGGATCAGATCGCCGCACTCGGTATCGTCTTCACCGCGATTGATGCAGATGCGGTCATGATCATCGAGGCGCCTGATCACAACGGCCAGCGCGAGACGGTTGCGGCGCTCGAAAACTTCGCCCGGGTGATGGACCTGCGGGCACGCAAGGCCCTTGTCGGGTTTGCCAATGACACGCAGCAGGAAATCGCGCTTCTTTACGATCCCGATATCCTGACGGTACGGCATGATCCGAAAGGACCGGCGACGGGCAAGAAGGGCGCGCGGCAGGCCCCCCGTTTCGACGGCGTGTTCCGTATCGACCTGGATATCGACGCGACCGAGGATCTTGTCGCATTTTCCAAGCCCCCTCTGGAAATCGACGCCCGGACCCGTGAAGGCACGGCGCTGCGCCTGATCGGGGCGCATCTCAAGTCCAAGGCCCCTCACGGTGCCGCGACACGCGACGAAGCGATGCGCATCGGCATTGCCAATCGCCGCAAGCAGCTGGCACAGGCGATATGGCTGCGCGAGCGTGTCGCGGATCACCTCGATGCGGGCGAGTCGCTTGTCCTGCTGGGCGATCTCAACGACGGTCCCGGTCTCGACGAGTTCGAGAACCTTTTCGGGCGCTCTTCGGTCGAGATCATCATGGGTGACGAGGGACGGCGCGGGCTTCACGATCCGCACGCCCGCAACGCCCTGAAACGCAAGTTCGGCGCGGTCAGCAGCACCGCGCGCTTCTACGTGTCGTCCGAAGGCCGCTACATGCAGGCCCTTCTGGACTACGTGATGATTTCGCCCGACCTGATGCGGCGCGCGCCGTCATGGCGTATCTGGCATCCGTTCGATGACCCTCAGTGCTGGAAGCTGCCGGAATTGCGCGCGGCCCTCCTTGCGGCCTCCGATCACTTCCCGGTGACGCTGGATATCGAAATCTGATCTTAAAATTGTCGTCATGCCCGCCTATGATGCCAGCATGAAACAGATCACGGTCATGCTTGCCCTTCTCTGCGTCTTTTCCACGCCCTCTCTTGCCGAGGAGCCTGAGGAGGACAACGGGCGGCCATTGATCGAGGAAGGCTTGCGCCTGTTCATGGAAGGCATGATGCGCGAGATGCAGCCGGCGCTTGAGGATCTGGAAGGGATGGCGGACGAAATGCGCCCCGCGTTGCGGGATTTCATGCGTGAAATGGGCCCCGCACTTGCCCGGCTGCTGTCGGATATCGAGGACCTGAGCGCCTACGAACCGCCCGAGATCCTGCCCAATGGCGACATCATCATTCGCCGCAAGCCGCCGGAAGACGAGGTGGAGCCGGCGCCGCAGCCGGAAGACGAGATCGAGATCTGATTGTGCGGCGGCGCCGCCCGGCGCCGTCGCGCGTCACTTTTTCCCGGATTTCTTGGGCGGCTTGGCGCCGATAATGCGCGTTTCGGCACCAAGGGCCCCGGCCAAGGCCTGGAATCGCGATTGCGCCACCTCTCCGAAAAGGGCCTCGGCTTTCGGTGACAGGCGCAATTCCAGTTCCTTCTTTTTGGGAAACCACCGCATTTCGCCGGGCCACGCATCCTCCTTCAGCCACAACATGGCGCCGAAACGCATGGCTTTTCCGAGGATTTCCGCCTCGTGTCTCTGGCGTTCATCCACCAGCTCGAAAAGGTCGTCGAAGCGCGTGCCCTCGCGCTTGTTGGAATAGCGGTGCAGCAACGCGAGGCCGAGGAACACACGCTCGGAATGCTTCAAGCCGCCAAGGTTGGCGCGGGTCGCGTTGTCAAAGCAGACTTCGGCGCGGTAATCGGGGTGGGCGCGCCAACTCACGTCGTGAAGCAGGCAGGCGGCCTTGACCAGACGCAGGCGGTCGTCGCGCGCGGACTTGTAGAGCGGACGGATGAAATGAAACAACACCTTGCCGAACCCCGGCACGCGCGCATCCTTGGACTCGGCGAACCGGCAGGCTTCGACCAGTGGATCGCGGTCCCGCAATTGCTGGGGCATCTGTTCATAAAGCAGGCCCTCGCGGATCCCGTAACTTGAAACCGCGATGTCGCGGGGTTTGAAACGGTGAACGATTCCGCGCAACACCTCGGAGGCATGCGGCACCAGTGCCATGCGTGCCGCCGACACGCCGGCACGGCCGCGAAGCGCCTCAAGGTCCTGGGAGGCGATGTATTTCGCCGTCTCGCGCACCGCCTTGGTGGACATCCGGTATTCGTGCAGCACATGCAGGGGATACCCACGGCGCTCCATGTCGATCTTGGCGATGGCCCGCCATGACCCTCCGACCAGGAACAGGCGGTTGTTCTGCTCGCCAAGTTCTCCGTGAAGGTCGGATAGAACCGATTTGATATGCTTGCGCCGCGCTGTTGCGCCTCCCTTGAGATCGCGCAGTTTCAGCGGTCCG
Source organism: Roseovarius sp. TE539 (assembly GCF_003298505.1). GTDB lineage: Bacteria > Pseudomonadota > Alphaproteobacteria > Rhodobacterales > Rhodobacteraceae > Roseovarius. The sequence goes on along the minus strand of NZ_QNGB01000011.1, from coordinate 104,034 downwards.
AGCGCAGATGTGACGCGCCGTCCGACCTGCCCGCCGTCGATCTCGGCCAGTTCCATGGACGAGCCGCCGATATCACAGACCAGCCCGTAAGACCCCGGCCAGCCGAGAAGGACACCCTGCGCCGAAAGGCGCGCCTCTTCGTGCCCGTCAATCACGTGCAGCCGGATTCCGGTTTCCCTCTCGACCTCGTCGCGGAAATCGGGGCCATCCGTGGCCTCGCGCACCGCCGCTGTCGCCACCGCCGACAACGGACCGGTTCCCATGCCTTCTGACAGCAGCCGGAACCGCTTGATCGCGGCAAGGGCGCGGTCGCGGCCCTGCGGGTTCAGGCAGCCGGTTTCGGACATGCCGGCGCCAAGCGCACACATGATCTTTTCATTGTAGAAATAGGCCGGGGACCGCGCCGCACCGTCGAAAACGACCAGGCGCACCGAATTCGATCCCACGTCCACGACACCGACACGGCTGAGCGCGCGGGCCGACGGCTTGTCGAAAAGCGCGCGCCCGAAAGGCCCGGCCTCGTCCTGTGCGGGATCGCTGCTGTCCATGGTTCCCCCCCGGTCCGACCGGATAATCTATGCGCCATATCCCGACCGGCGGTCAATCATGTGCACAGTCAATCGAGCCGGTGCAACGGGTGCCATTTTCCCGGACGGGCGGCCCCGGACCGCGGATCAATCGTCGGCATGGGTCAGTTTGGGCACGTCGGCCGCGCCTGCCGATCCACGCCCTGACAGGGACGGGTTTTCCATGAAGAAGCGGTGGCAATTGAAGGCAAAGGCGCCTTCGGTCGTGGCCGCGCGGGTGAAACTGCCATCAGGGGCCATGACCCAGCTTTGCGCGACGTCGGCCATGTTGGCCGCCATGATCTGGCTGACGATCTGTGCCTTGACGGTCGGGTTCTCGATTTCCACGAGTGTCTCGACCCTGCGGTTTAGATTGCGCCCCATCCAGTCGGCTGAACTGATGAACACGCGCGCCTTCTTGTGCGGCAGCCCGGCGCCGTCGCCGAAACAGACGATCCGCGAATGCTCCAGGAACCGCCCGATGATGGATTTGACGCGTATGTTTTCGGAAAGGCCCTTGATGCCGGGCCGCAGTCCGCAAATCCCCCGCACCACGAGACTGATCCTCACGCCGGCGCGGGAGGCGTCGTAAAGGGCGTCGATCACATCGGGTTCGACCAGGGAATTCATCTTGGCCCAGATCTGGCCGGGTTTGCCGTTGCGGGCATGCTCCGCTTCCCTGGCGATCATCTCGAGCAGCCGCGGCTTGAGCGAGATCGGCGAGATCGCCAGATTCTCAAGCCGTTCGGGCTGGGCATAACCGGACAGGTAATTGAACACCTTGGTCGCGTCCCGGCCGAGGGTCGTGTTGCAGGTGAAGAAGCTGAGATCGGTATATATCTTGGCCGTGATCGGGTGGTAGTTTCCGGTGCCGTAATGGGTATATGTGACCAGGCTGTCACCTTCGCGGCGCACAACGGTGCTTATCTTGGCATGGGTCTTGAGGTCGAGGAACCCGTAAACAACATGCGCCCCGGCGCGTTCCAGCCGCCGTGACTGGCGGATATTGGCAGCCTCGTCGAAGCGGGCCTTGAGCTCGACCAGCGCGGTCACCGATTTGCCGTCCTCCGCCGCTTCGCAGAGCGCCTCGACGATGGGTGACCGGTTCGACGTGCGGTAGAGCGTCTGTTTGATCGCCACGACGTCCGGGTCGCGCGCCGCCTGGTTGAGAAAGCGCACCACCATGTCGAAAGTCTCGTAGGGGTGGTGCAGCAGCATGTCCTTCTGGCGGATCGCCGCGAACATGTCCCCGTCATGGTCCTGCACGCGCTCGGGCACCCGGGGCGAGAACGACGGCCACAGCAGGTCGGGCCGCTCATCAAGAACCAGCTCCTTCAGGTCCGCCAGCCCGATCATGCCGTCAACCTCGACCACCTCGTCGGGGATGACGTGAAGTTCCTCCATGATCACCGCGCGCAGCGACTCGGGTGCTGCCGAGGAGATCTTGAGGCGGACAACCTCGCCGCGGCGCCGGCGCTTGAGCGCCACCTCAAACTCGCGCACCAGGTCCTCGGCCTCTTCCTCGACCTCCAGGTCGCTGTCGCGCAGCACCCGGAAGGTACAATGCCCCAGCCGTTTGTAGCCGGGAAACAGGCTGTCGAGGTGGAGCAGCAGGAGTTCTTCCAACGGCAGCACGCGATGCGTGCCCTCGGGGGCCGGCAGCGTGACGAAACGGTTGATCTGCTGCGGGATCGGCAGGAGCGCCTGAAGCGGACGCTTGTCGGACTTGCGTTCAAGCTGCAGCGCCAGAGAGTAGCCCAGGTTGGGAATGAACGGAAAGGGGTGGGCGGGGTCGATCGCCATCGGTGACAGCACCGGGAACACCTTGTCCAGAAAAACGTCTGCCAGGTATGTCTTGTCGTCATGGGTGAGGTTTTCGGCCCGCAGGATCGAGATCCTTTCGGCTTCCATCTCCTTGTGCAGCGATTCGAACGTCTGCTGCTGTGATTGCAGCAGCCTGCGCGCATCCTCGTTGATCAGGACCAGCTGTTCGGCCGGGGTCAGGCCATCGACCGCGGGTGTGGTGTTGCCGGCCCGCGCCAGTTCCCGCAGGCCGGCGACCCGGACATTGTAGAACTCGTCGAGGTTGGTCGCCGAGATCGACAGGAACCGGAGCCGTTCGAGAAGCGGCACCCGCAGGTTCTGCGCCTCTTCCAGGACACGCCAGTTGAAGCCCAGCCAGCTGAGTTCGCGATTGAAAAACCGGCTCGGGCTCTCGACATCCAGATCCGGCAGGTCGATCGCTTCGGGAAAGGGGGATTTCAGAAAGTCGGCGGTGATCATGACTGCCTTTTATCCGGGGCGGTGTAACGGGAAGGTGAAGAAGTCTGCATCTCGGGGTCCATCTTGTCCAGAACACGGGCGGCCAGAGCCCGGTTGATCGCGCAGCCCTCTTCGAGCGCGGTGCGGTCCATCGCCTCGACAAGGTGACGGGCCGCGTCGAAGGAACGATCCATCCTCCGCGTGAGATAGGGAATCGTGTCCGCGGTGGGCAACAGCTGCCTGTCCGACATAAGTTTCATCACGACGGCCGCAAGAAGCGCGTCATCGGGGGGCTGAAGGAAAACCGCGGGGGTCGCCTGCATACGGCTGGCCAGATCGGCAAGATCGAGCGGCCAGTAATTGGGCGGTCGCGCCGCGGTCAGCAGCAAAGGGTGCCGCGCCGCCTGCATCAGGTTGTGCAGATGGAAAACGGTCTTTTCCGCGTCCGCGTCCGCGCAAATGCGATCCACATCCTCGACCGCCAGCGCCCGCGAGGCGAGCGCCGGAATGTCACGCCCGGCCACATCCCGCGCGTCCACGATCTCCGCGCCGGTGAACTCGGCCCAGACATGCGCCAGATGGGTCTTGCCCGCCCCCGGCGGCCCGGCAAGGATCAGCTTGCCCTCGGGCCAGCTTTGCCACGATTCGATCAGACCGACGGCTTGCGCGTTCGCTGCAGACACGAAAAAATCGTCCCGGCCGAGGGCAGGGCGCGAGGGCAGGTCGAAGCTCAGTTGCCGCGAGGTCATTCAGGATCACGGTCCGACAGCCCCTGATAGAGCCGGCTGTGCCTGTACTGTTCGATCGCGAACCGCGCGAGCACCCCGAAGGCCGCTGCAAGCGGCACCGCGACCAGCATCCCGACGAAGCCGAAAAGCGCCCCGAATACCGACAATGCGAAAATGAGCCAGACGGGGTGCAGGCCCACGGAATGTCCGACAAGCTTGGGCGTCAGGAAATTGCCCTCGACCACCTGACCGATCACGAAGATGCCCGCCACCAGTGCGATCGACAGCCAGTCGCCCCAGAACTGGAACAATGCCAGCCCGATCGCCAGGGCCCCGCCGAAAAGGGCGCCGACATAGGGAATGAAGGTGATGATCCCGGCCACCGCCCCCACGACCAGGCCGAATTGAAGTCCGACCAGCATCAGCGCGACCGCGTAATAAGACCCGAGGATCAGACAGACGGTTCCCATCCCGCGGATGAAGCTGGCCAGCGTCTCGTCGATTTCCCCGGCAAGCCGGCGGATGATCGGGGCATGGTCGCGTGGCAGCAGGCTGTCGATGGTCCCGATCATGCGGTCCCAGTCATAAAGCAGGTAGAAGGCCACCACCGGCACGACCACGAACAACACGATCACGTTCAGAAGCGACGCCGCCGAGGTAAGGGCGGATTCCAGAAGTTGCCCGCCACGATCGCGGATCGTTTCACCCAACGCCACCAGCGATTGGCGCAAGGTCGAATCCTCGTCCACGATGGACGGGAACTTGTCCGTCAGGAAACCCTGCAAATCATTGAAAAGTTGCGGGGCCACGTTGAAAAGGGCGACGGCCTGCTGAATAAGCGTGGGTATGATCAGAAGCGAGACGACGACGAACACCATCAATACGACCGCGGTTATCAGTGTCACCGCGACCGCGCGCGACATCCCCGCCGATTCAAGCCGGTCTGTCGCGGGATCGAGGAAATAGGCGATCGCCGCCCCCAGGACGAACGGCAGGATCACGTCGCCCAGAAACCACAGCACGACAAGAAACACCGCCGAGGCGATGCCCCAATACCGCATTTGTGTCTTGGCTGGCAGGGCCATTGGCGCTCTTTCTCCTTTGGCTCCCTCTTCGCTCATGGCGCGGCGGCTTGCAAGGGCGGGTGGCCGAAAGACACCGCTGACGGCTTGTCTGTGGCCGCACGAATCCATAAACGGTAAGTCGAAATGACAACTCCGCGAGGTTCGCAATGCGCCTGTCCCGCTATTTTCTGCCCGTCCTGAAGGAAACGCCGTCGGAGGCGCAGATCGCGAGTCACCGGCTGATGCTGCGCGCCGGCATGATCAAGCAGGCGTCGGCCGGAATTTATTCATGGTTGCCGCTTGGCTACAAGGTGCTGCGCAACATCGAGCGGATCGTCCACGAGGAGCAGGTTCGCGCGGGCCATATCCCCATGCTGATGCCGACCCTGCAATCGGCCGACCTGTGGCGCGAGAGCGGCCGCTACGAGGATTACGGCGCCGAGATGCTGCGCGTCACCGACCGCCACGAGCGTGACATGCTCTACGGGCCCACGAACGAGGAGCTGATAACAGATATTTTCCGCTCGCACGTGGGCAGTTACAAGGATCTCCCGCTGACCCTCTACCACGTTCAGTGGAAGTTCCGTGACGAGGTCCGTCCGCGCTTCGGCGTCATGCGGGGGCGTGAATTCTACATGAAGGACGGTTACAATTTCGACCTGACCGAAGCCGCCGCCAAACATGCCTACAACCGTCATCTGGTCAGTTATCTGCGCACCTACGAACGGATGGGCCTGCAGGCGATTCCGATGAAGGCCGAGGGCGGGCCGATCGGCGGTGATTATACCCACGAGTTTCTCGTTCTGGCCGATACAGGCGAATCCGAGGTTTACTACGACAGCGAGATCACCGATCTGCGCTTCGGCGACCGTGACATTGATTACGACGACGAAAACGCCTGTCAGGCGGTACTGGACGAATTCACGGCCCGCTATGCCCGCACCGACGACACCCATGACGAAACCGTGTTCCATGATCGTGTCCCCGAGGCGCGGCGCCGCAGGGCGCGCGGCATCGAGGTGGGGCAGATTTTCTATTTCGGCACCAAGTATTCCGAACCCATGGGCGCGACCGTGCAGGGACCGGACGGCAAGACGGTGCCGGTCCACATGGGCAGCCACGGCATCGGCGTCAGCCGTCTCGTCGGGGCCATCATCGAGGCCAGCCATGACGACAAGGGCATCGTCTGGCCCGAGGGGGTCACCCCCTTCCATGTCGGACTCGTCAACCTCAAGCAGGGGGACGCCGAGGCCGACAAGGCTTGCGACGGGCTTTATCGGGACATCGTGGAACTGGGCCTCGAGCCGCTTTACGATGACCGTGACGAGCGCGCCGGCGGCAAGTTCGCCACCATGGACCTCGTCGGCCTGCCGTGGCGGATCACCGTGGGGCCGCGCGGCCTTCGCAACGGCGTGATCGAGTTGACCTGCCGCCGCACCGGCGCCACCGAGGAGCTGTCGCCGGAAAAGGCCCTCGCGAAACTCGCCGCGGTCTATTCGCCGCATCATCCCGTGAAGCGGGTCGAACCGATGGCGAAGCGATCGTTCCACACCTGGCTCTGATCCGCGGCGCGGTCGTGGTGGTCGCTCTGTCTCGGCGCGGGGCGGGCCGCGTCGACCGGTCTGTGTCCTCGTCCCGACGCGCTTGGGGGTATTGCTCGGGGAACCGTGTCCGGGATCCTCAAACTCCTGAGCCCGCCTGCGGTGTCCGGGGCCGGGGCCGGGCTTGTGTCTTGACCTTCTCCGGCGCAGGCCGCACTCTTCGTCAAAAACCAAGCGTTCCGAGGCCATAGTGGCAGGCAGCCAGATCCCACCCCCCTTTGCCCCGTTCGAATGGATGATCGCGTGGCGCTATCTCCGCGCCCGCCGCACCGAGGGCGGTGTCAGCGTCATGACCTGGATCAGCCTGATCGGCATTACCCTGGCGGTCTTCGCACTGATTGCGACGCTTGCTGTGCGCTCCGGCTTCCGGACCGAGTTCGTGGACACGATCCTGGGGTCGAACGCCCATGCGACGGTGTACAATGCCGGAAAGGTCGAGGCGGAAACCGGACGCATAGATCGGACGATCGAGGCATATGACGCGATGGCAGCGCGGGTGCGCGACGTGGCCGGCGTTACCCGCGTCGCGCCGTTGATCAAGGGTCAGGTGATGGCCAACGCCCGCAACCGCAACGCCGGCGTCCAGGTCTTCGGAATCCGTCCGCAAGACCTGCGCACCATCCCGCGCGTCGCGGATACCGAGACGTCAAAGGGCTCGATCGCCGATTTCGGGCGCGGCATCGCGATCGGTTCCGGGGTGGCGCGGCAACTGTCGATCACCGTCGGCGACCGGATCCGCATCATCTCGCCCGGCGGAGTCAAGACCGCCTTCGGAACCAGCCCTCGCGTCAAGTCCTACGATGTGACCTACATCTTTACCGCCGGACGCTATGACATCGACAGCACCCGGGTCTACATGCCCTTCGCGGAGGCGCAGAGCTTCTTCAACCGGGAGGGACGTGCCGATGAGCTTGAAGTCATGGTGACCGAACCGGAGCGCGTCGAAGCGATGGCGCCGGCGCTCATGCGTGCCGCCGGTGGCCGCAGCCAGGTCTGGACGTGGAAGGACGCCTCCGGCGGGTTCCTGCGGGCGCTGGAAGTGGAGGACAATGTGATGTTCGTCATCCTCTCGATCCTGGTGCTGATCGCGGCGATGAACATCACCTCCGGTCTGATCATGCTGGTCAAGAACAAGGGGCGCGATATCGGCATCCTGAGGACGATGGGCCTGACAGAGGGATCGATCCTGCGCGTCTTCTTCATCTGCGGGGCCTTCACCGGGCTGATCGGAACGGCCTGCGGGGTGATCCTTGGCTGTCTATTCGCCATCTATATCGACCCTGTCTTCAGTTTCGTGAACATGGTGATGGGCGGACAGGTCTGGGATCCGTCGATCCGCGAGATCTACCACTTGCCGGCCGAATTGCGCGCTGCGGATGTGGGCGTGGCTGTTACGTTGTCGCTCGGGTTGTCATTCCTTGTCACCATCTTTCCCGCGCGCCGCGCCGCAAGGATGAACCCCGTCGAGGCGCTGCGGTATGAGTGAGGCGGTGCTCGAACTGAACGGGATCGAGAAGATCTACAACCGTGGCCAGAAGGGCGAGGTCGCGGTGCTGCGCGGCGCTGACCTGTCCCTGCGGGCTGGCGAAACAATGGCGCTCGTGGCGCCCTCGGGTGCGGGCAAGTCCACTCTTTTGCACATATCCGGGCTTCTGGACACGCCGGATGCGGGACAGGTCCGAATTTCAGGTGCGGACATGGCCGGTCTGGGAGATCGCCGTCGTACCCGGGCGCGGTGCCGGGATGTCGGGTTCATCTACCAGTTCCATCACCTGCTACCGGAATTCAGCGCGCTGGAGAATGTGGTTCTGCCGCAGCTTGCCGCCGGCGTCGCGCGCCGCAGCGCCGAGATCCGTGCACGGGACCTGCTGGAGCGGGTTGGCGTCGCGGCACGGGCGGGTCATCGCCCTTCGGCCCTTTCCGGGGGCGAACAGCAGCGTGTGGCCTTCTGCAGAGCGCTGGCCAATGCCCCGAGGGTGCTGCTGGCGGACGAGCCGACGGGCAACCTCGACCCGGAGACATCCGAACAGGTCTTCCTCACACTCATGGACCTGGTGCGCGATACGGGGCTTGCGGCCCTGATCGCCACCCACAACCTCGGGTTGGCAGGCCGTATGGACAGGGTCTCACGGCTCGATCAGGGCAGGGTTGTCACCGATTGACCCGCAGGCGTGGCTGCGCCACCCGTGTCCGGTTTGCGTTCAGGCCACGCAGGCCCCGGGGGCGCTGCCCCCGGCCCCCCGGAGTATTTCCGGAAAGATGAAGACGGCGCGGGGATCTTCATCTTTCCGGAAATACTCCCGCCGGAGGCCGACATCTGGGCGGCACTGCGTGCCTGAAAGGCGCACACCTGCAGGGGAGGGACGGTCCGGGCTTGCCCTCCAGCGTCCGCGGGCCTACCACCACGTCATGAGAATATTGTTTCTGGGCGATGTGATGGGGCGCGCGGGTCGGCGCGCGGTGTGCGAGGCGTTGCCGGAGCTGCGCGCGGAGTGGCGGCTGGATTTCGTGGTTGCCAATGGCGAGAACGCGTCGGGGGGGATGGGCCTCACCGGTGACCATGCCAGGGCGCTTCTCGAGGCGGGTGCGGATTGTCTGACGCTGGGCGATCATGCGTTCGACCAGAAGGACATGCTGCAGTTCATAGAATCCGAGCCGAGGATCCTGCGCCCGCTGAACTATGCGAAAGAAGCCCCGGGGCGTGGCCACAGGGTGTTCAGCGACAGTCGTGGCCGCCGTGTTCTGGTCGCGCAGGTTCTCGGGCAGGTGTCCATGAAGCGTGCGTTTGCCGATCCCTTCTCGGCAATCGACGCGGTCTTGCGCGCGCATCCTCCCGGCGGGGCGGTTCAGGCGGCGCTGGTGGACATGCATTGCGAAGCCACGAGCGAGAAGATGGGCATGGGGCATTTCTGCGACGGGCGCGCGAGCCTCGTGGTCGGCACCCACACCCATGTGCCCACCGCAGACGCGCAGATCCTGCCGGGAGGCACCGGGTATCTGTCGGATGCGGGCATGTGTGGCGATTATCTCAGCGTGATCGGCATGGACAGGGCGGAGCCGCTGCGCCGTTTCGTTACCGGTATGGGCCGGGGCAGGTTTACCCCGGCCATGGGCGAGGCGACCCTGAGCGGGGTCTACCTGGAAACCGATGACGCCACCGGCAAGGCGATCCGCATCGCTATGGTGCGGAGGGGCGGGCGGCTGGTGCAGGCGGGTCCCTGAGATGGCTGAGCGGCTGCGGCTGACCGTGCTGCTGGTGGCGATGGGCGCGGGCTGGGGCTTGTCGGTGCCATTGGGTAAGCTGGCTGTCAGCACCGGATACCAGCCCTTCGGCCTGATCTTCTGGGAAAAGGTGATCGTCGCGGCATTCCTGGGCGTGGTCTGCCTGTCTCGGGGCAGGGTGCCGGTGTTCGGGCGTGCGACACTCTGGCGTTATCTCATGGTCGCCGCGCTTGGCACGGTCATCCCCGGGTGGGCCTATTACTTCTCGGCCCGGCATCTGCCGGCCGGAGTTCTGGCGATCCTGCTCTCGACGGTGCCGATGATGGCGTTTCCGGTAGCGCTTGCCCTGGGCAATGACGCTTTCCGGCTGATCCGGCTGGGCGGGTTGGCCTGCGGCATGGTGGGGATCGTGCTGCTGATCGGGCCCGAGGCGAGCCTGCCGGATCCGGCGATGGCCGCCATCATACCGGTCGCTCTCATTGCGCCCTTTTGCTATGCTTGCGAAGGCAATGCCCTGGCCCGCTGGGGCACGGCGGGGCTGGATCCGATCCAGTTGATCACCGGGGCTTCGCTGGTCGGGCTTCTTGTCATGCTGCCGTTGGTCCTTCTTTCGGGGCAGTGGATCGACCCACGGCCACCCTACGGGGTTGCAGATGGCGCGCTGGTGCTCAGTGCGCTCGCCCACGCCGTGGTCTACAGCGCCTATGTATGGCTGGTGGGGCGGGCCGGCTCGGTCTTTACGGCACAGGTTTCCTATCTTGTGACAGGCTTCGGCGTGCTATGGTCGATCGCGTTGCTTGGCGAGGTTTATTCGGGCTATATCTGGGCGGCGCTGGCGTTGATGCTTGCCGGGCTGATGCTTGTTCAGCCCAGGACGCGCATGCCGCTTGCTCCGGTCGCCGCCATGACCCAGGATGGCTTGAACGGTCATCGGCGGGGCAGGGATTGACGTATTTGATCGACCTTCCACAGGGCCTGCAGGCCTCGCTCGCGCTGCTGGTTGTTGCGGGAATGTTCATTCTTTTCGTGCGCGAGGTCTTTCCGACAGAGGTCGTAGCCATCGCGGGGGCGGGGCTGTTGCTGGCGCTGGGGCTGCTTCCCTACGAGGCTGCGCGTGAGGTGCTGGCGAATCCGGCGCCCTGGACCATCGCGCTGATGTTCATGATCATGGGCGCGCTGGTGCGCACGGGTGCGCTTGAGGCCTTTACCGCGCTCGCGGCGAGCCGGGCCAGGACACGGCCAAGGCTGGCCGTCGCGATGCTGATGGCGCTGGTCATCGTGGGATCGGCGGTGATGAACAACACCCCCGTGGTCGTGGTGATGATCCCGGTGTTCGTGCAGCTTGCGCGGAACCTCGGGGTTTCGGTCTCCAAACTTTTGATTCCATTGAGTTATGCGGCCATACTTGGCGGGACGCTGACGCTCGTCGGCACCTCCACGAATCTTCTGGTGGATGGTGTGGCGCGCGCCCACGGCATGGAAGCGTTTTCCATTTTCGAGGTCACGCCGCTCGCGATCCTGCTGGTGGGCTGGGGAATGATCTACCTGCGGTTCGTGGCCCCCTACCTTTTGCCCGATCGCGACAGCATGGCCGACATGCTGTCGGATCGGTCGCGGATGAAGTTCTTCACCGAGGCGGTAATCCCGCCCGATTCCAACCTCATCGGCCGCGAGGTGACCGGGGTGCAACTTTTCAAGCGCGAAGGTGTGCGTCTGATCGACGTCATTCGGGGCGACCAATCTCTGCGCCGCGATCTTCAGGGTGTGGCGCTTCAGGTCGGTGACCGGGTGGTCCTGCGAACCCAGATGACGGAATTGCTGAGCCTGCAGCGCGACAAGAGCCTGCGCCGGGTCGATCAGGTTTCGGCGGTGGAGACGACAACGGTAGAGGTTCTGATCACACCGGGTTGCCGCATGGTCGGGCGGACGCTGGGCGCGCTGCGTCTGAGGCGTCGTTACGGGGTTTACCCCCTTGCCGTGCATCGGCGAAACCAGAATATCGGCCGCCAGCTGGACGAGCTTGTGGTGCGGGTGGGCGACACATTGCTTCTCGAAGGGGCGCCGGAGGACATCAAGCGCCTCGCCGCGGAAATGGACATGGTCGATGTATCCCATCCTTCGGCAAGGGCGTTTCGACGCGGACATGCGCCGATGGCGGTCGCGGCGCTGCTTTGCGTGGTGGCATTGGCGGGGATCGGTGTCGCGCCGATCCTGCTTTTGGCGACGGTGGCGGTGGCGGTTGTGCTCGTCACCCGCTGCATCGACGCCGAGGAGGCGTTCTCGTTCGTCGACGGGCGGCTTCTGGCGCTCATATTCGCGATGCTCGCGGTCGGTGCGGCGCTCGATTCCACCGGGGCGGTGTCCATCATCGTGGGCTGGATCTCGCCATTCCTGTCGATGCTGCCCGCGTTCCTGATGGTCTGGGTGATCTACCTGCTGACTTCACTGCTGACCGAACTGGTCAGCAACAACGCCGTGGCGGTGGTGATCACGCCGATCGCCATCGGCCTGGCGGATGCCATGGGAGTGGACGCGCGGCCGCTGGTCGTGGCGGTGATGGTGGCCGCGAGCGCCAGTTTCGCGACACCGATCGGGTATCAGACCAACACCCTGGTTTACGGGCCGGGTGGTTACCGCTTCACCGATTTCCTGCGGGTCGGTATTCCGCTCAACCTGAGTGTCGGGTTGCTGGCTTCGGCGTTGATCCCGTTCATCTGGCCATTGTGACCTCGGCGGGCTTGCGAAGGCGTGGATGGTTCAACCGGGGCGCGGCCGGCGTTTGGTTTCGTTCTGACCGACATGCATGTTGCCGGGTAGATCGCAGCCCTGTGGAAACGGGTCACCCCGGCCGAAGACGCTGTCATGCACCTTGGCGCGGCCGCGGATGAGGGGCCAGGCGGCCTCGCGCAGGAAAACCTGATCGACCGCACGGCTGTTGAGCACATTGGCCCGCGCCTGCACGAAGTCGACGATACGCTGTTGCATGCCCGGCAGGTTGCCGCGGTGTGCTCCCCACATTCCCGCAAGCACCAGTTCCGAGTGGCTGAACCAGTCACGCATGACATGAAACGGTTGGCCGCTGTCCAGCCAATCCTGGACCGCCATGCGTTCGCGGATATTGAGGACGGAATCCGCATCCCGCACCAGGTAAAGGGCGACCGCTGGATCGTCCTCTACCAGAAACCGCCAGAAAAGACCGAAACGGTGCGACGGCAATCCTTGCACCCGGCGTACCTGCGACCCTTCGCGGATCAGTGCGTCCAGTGTTTCGGACGGCACGCTTTCATCGACATGGAAGCGCGGCGTCCAGCCGGGATAGAGATGGCGGGCGACAACCGCGTTCCGCACCGCCCCGTGAAGATAGCGGTTATCGGCTCCGAACAGCGAAAATGCGATGATGTTGCGCTCCGGACGTTCCGGATCGAAACCGTGGAGGATTGCGCGCGGTTGGGATACGGCGGGCGCGGCGGCATCCTTGAGATCCAGCGCCCGACGGCCCCAGTCACGAGCGTCGAACCGGCGGCCCATAGACGCGTTTATTTCGCTCATTCGCGAGGCCTGGGTTATCGGGTCCATCAAGCAGTCCGGCGATGCTGTCAGCTCTGCCGCCTCCTCGAGCTGGCCGGCCCGTGCAAGAGCGGATATCAGGTTGGACTGGTTTTCCACCGTCACGCGCGCGGCAAGGGCACGGCGGGAATACACGACCGAACGCGCCGGATCGCCGCGGTTGAAGGCGTCGGCGCCAAGAATCCGTTGCGCCAGCTCGTGATCCTCGGGGGCATCTTCCAGGGCCGCGCGCTCCGCCGCTGTCAGGCGCAGGTCGCCACGGGCGAGGATCTGCTCGATTATGGCTTCGAGATTGTCCATCTGCCAAAGCCTCCTCACAGTGGCCATACGATGAGGATCATGGGCACAGAGACGGCGATGACCAGCACCTCGAGCGGCAGGCCCATGCGCCAGTAATCCCCGAAGCCGTAGCCGCCCGCGCCAAGTATCAGTGTATTGTTCTTGTGTCCGATGGGCGTGAGAAATGCGGACGAGGCCGCCACCGCCACGCCCATCAGGAAGGCGTCGGGCGAAACTCCGAACGTACGGGCCAGTTCTATCGCGACAGGCGCGGCGACAAGGCAGGTGGCAGTATTGTTGAGGACGTCCGAGAGCGTCATGGTGACGACCATCAGCACCACCAGAACCGCCCAAGCCGGCAGGTTTCCCGTCAGTGCGGAGATTTGTCCCGCGATCAGCTGTGTACCGCCGCTTTCCTCGAGCGCCGTGCCAAGCGGGATGAGAGACCCCAGCAGAACGATCACCGGCCATTCGATCTTGGTGTAGAGTTCACCGAGCGGGACGATCCCGGCCAGCACATATCCCACGACCACGCAACCCAGCCCGACGGGCAGTGACACCAGCCCTGCCGTCGCCGCGCCCACGGCTGCGGCGAAAAGACCGATCGCAAGCCAGGTCCTGTCCTGTCGGGTGATATGAAGGCCGCGCTCGGCGAGTGGCAGGCAACCAAGCCATTCGGCCAGCTGGCCGGCAGAATCGGACGGGGTGAGCAGAAGCAGTATGTCGCCCGGTTCAATGGTTTCACGGCGCAGATGTTCCCGGATCCTCTTGCCGCGTCGTGAAATCCCGACCACGACACTGCGCTGTCGCCAGTGCAGACCGATGGACTGGGCGCTCTTGCCGGCGATGCGGGCATCGCGCGGCACCACGAGTTCCAGAAGTTCCAGCCCGTGAGCGTCTTCCTCGATGACATTGCGGCGCTTTGAGTCCGTATAGGCAAGGTCGTGTGCGGTGCGGAAATCCTCGAGCGCGTCCGCGCCTGCCTCCAGCACCAGGATGTCATCGGCTTCAATCCGGGTGTTCTTGGTGTTTCCGTAGCGGCGCTGTCCGTTTCGTACCAGTCCGATGATCGTGACTTCGGCCTCTCCCGCCGCATCGCTCAGGTCACCGAGTCGCCGACCGATCGCGGCATTTTCCCCCGGGACCGATAGTTCCGCGATGAAGGCCGACGCTTCGTGAAGCTGACTTGGCGCGTCCGTCTCCGCAATATGGCGCGGAATGAGGCGCCATCCCAGCAGCGCCACGAAAGCCACCCCTGCCAAGGCGGTTACGGCGCCGACGGGCGCGTAATCGAACATCGCGAAAGGTGCGCCCAGTTCATCCTCGCGGATCGCCGCGATGATGATGTTGGGCGGGGTGCCGATCAGGGTGACCATGCCGCCGAGAATGGTGGCGAATGAAAGTGGCATCAGTGTCAGGCCAGGAGAGCGTCCGGCCTTGCGCGCCGCGTGCACATCGACGGGCATCAACAGTGCCAGCGCCGCCACGTTGTTGATGAACCCCGAAAGGACCGCCCCCACACCGGCCATGCTGGCGATGTGCGCCTGCATGGAACGTCCCTGATCAATGACCGTCCGGGTGATGAGCTGTATCGCGCCGGCACGCACCAGGCCGGCAGAGACGACGAGGACCAGCGCCACTATGATCGTGGCGGGATGACCGAAGCCGTCGAACGCCGTGTCGGCCGGAACAACCCCGGCGAGCACACCGACAAGCAGGGCCGAGAATGCCACGATGTCGTACCGTATCCGCCCCCAGATCAGCAGGGCGAACAGCGTGAGGAAAATCGCGAACAGGATGATCTGGTCAGTTGTCACCGTATGCCTCTGCAAGCTCTGGGGCGGCCGTGCGGACGCCCCGGCCGCACACCGAAGTCAAGCGGCTTGCGAGGCCCCCCATCTGTGCCATATAGAGGCCGCAAGCCGCAAACATTCAATCGGAGGATCCCATGGCAGGCCATTCCAAATGGGCCAATATCCAGCACCGCAAGGGCCGCCAGGACGCCGCACGTTCCAAGCTTTTCTCGAAACTTTCGAAGGAGATCACTGTCGCCGCCAAGATGGGCGATCCGGACCCGGAAAAGAATCCCCGGCTGCGACTGGCGGTGAAAGAAGCGAAATCGAACTCGGTGCCCAAGGATGTGATCGAACGGGCAATCAAGAAAAGCCAGGCGGGCGACGGCGAAGACTATGAGGAAATCCGCTACGAAGGCTACGGACCGGGCGGTGTGGCGGTGATCGTCGAGGCGATGACCGACAACCGGAACCGCACGGCTTCGAACGTGCGATCGACCTTTTCGAAGAACGGCGGCAATCTTGGTGAAACAGGCAGCGTCGCGTTCATGTTCGAGCGCAAGGGCGAGGTCAGCTACCCGGCCGAGGCGGGTGATGCCGACGCGGTGATGATGGCTGCGATCGAGGCCGGTGCCGAGGACGTGGAAAGCGGCGCCGACGGCCATGTCATCTGGTGTACGGATACCGATCTCAACGATGTGTCCAACGCACTGGAAGCCGAACTCGGTGAAAGCGAGGCGACCCGGCTGGTATGGAAGCCGACCACCACGACGGAGCTGGATCTTGAGGGCATGCAGAAGCTGATGAAACTGCTCGATGCCCTTGAGGATGACGACGACGTGCAGCGTGTCACCTCCAATTTCGAGGCCTCTGACGAGGTGATGGACCAACTCGCCGCGGAATGAGCGGGCCCCCTGACCGCCCTGGCCCGTGGCGGTTCACGTTTGGCCGGTGTTGTGGATAACTGTCACATGCCCGTCACGGAATCGTGCCAGTAACAACCCAAGATGTGCCGCGTGAACAAAGGGTTGTCAGTAGCAAAACACGAGATATAGTGGGGCAGAAAGAGGGGCGGACTGTCCCGCCCCGGAGGTCGGTGCGGCCGGCCTGACGGGCGGGGGCCGGAAAGACGATGGACGGAGATTTCAGAACCGAGTTCGTGCGCGATCCCGCGTCGATGAAACATCATCCGGCACTTGTCCTGAATGCCGATTATCGCCCGCTTTCCTATTACCCGTTGTCGCTTTGGAGCTGGCAGGACGCCGTGAAGGCCGCCTACCTTGAGCGTGTGGACATCGTCGCCGAGTACGATCAGACGGTTTCCAGTCCCAGCACCGAGATCCGCATCCCTTCGGTGATCGTGTTGCGCGACTATGTCAAACCGCAAATCCGCGTGGCATTCACGCGCTTCAACCTTTTCCTGCGTGACGAGTTCTCCTGCCAGTACTGCGGCTCGAAAGGGGATCTGACCTTCGACCACGTCGTGCCGCGCGCGGCGGGCGGTGTTACCAGCTGGGAAAACGTTGTGGCCGCCTGTAGCCGCTGCAACCTCAGGAAGGGGGCCAAGAGTCTGCGGAGGGCTGCGATGAGCCTGCGCAAACCGCCCCGGATGCCCGGTGCCGAGGAGCTGCGCAACCTGGGCCGGAAGTTTCCGCCGAACCATTTGCATGAAAGTTGGCTTGACTTCCTTTACTGGGACGTGGAGCTGGAAGCCTGACCGGGTGCGGACCGGCGCTTTTTGCCACCGGACGTCTTGAACGGGTCTTTCCCGTCCGCTGTAAAGCGGCACCTGTTGTTGCCCCGTGAATCGCCGCCATTCGGACTTCCGGCGGTCGCGGAATTCGTGGTGGCGAGCTACCGCACCAACTCGCGCATGCCGCGATCCAGACCCTCCAGCGTCATCGGCACCATCCGGCCCTCGAATATCCCCGAGATCATGGAAATGGAATGGGTATGTGGCCAGAACCTTTCCGGCACCGGATTGATCCACAGGTTGTCCGACCACTGTTCGCGGGCACGCGAGAGCCAGACTTGCCCGGCCTCGGGGTTCCAGTGTTCGTTGGCGCCACCGGCGTAGGCGATTTCGTAGGGGCTCATCGAGGCGTCGCCGACAAAGACGCATTTGTAATCCGCTCCGTAGGTCCGCAGCACCTCGTCGGTGGGTATGATCGCATCCCAACGGCGGCGATTGTCGCGCCACACCCCCTCGTAGAGGCAGTTGTGGAAATAATAGTACTCAAGATGCTTGAATTCGGCGCGCGCGGCGCTGAAAAGTTCCTCGACCACCTTGATGTGATCGTCCATCGACCCGCCGACATCGAGAAAGAGCAGGACCTTGACGGCGTTCCGCCGCTCGGGGCGGGTCTGCACATCAAGGTAGCCGTGCTCGGCCGTGGCCCGGATGGTGCCCTGAAGGTCCAGTTCTTCCTCGGCACCGTCGCGAACCCATTGGCGCAGGCGTTTCAGCGCGACCTTGATGTTGCGGGTTCCCAGCTCGACGCTGTCGTCGAAATTTCGGAATTCGCGCTTGTCCCATACCTTGACGGCGCGGCGGTGGCGGGACCGGTCCTGCCCGATACGCACCCCCTCCGGATTGTAGCCGTGGGCGCCGAAGGGAGAGGTGCCAGCGGTGCCGATCCATTTGTTGCCGCCCTGATGACGGCCTTGCTGTTCGCGGAGGCGCTCGCGCAGCGTCTCCATCAGCTTGTCGAAGCCGCCAAGGGCCTCGATTTCTGCCTTTTCCTCGGGCGTGAGGTGCTTTTCGGCCATTTTTTCAAGCCAGTCAGCGGGCAGGTCCACCGCGTCGAGCACCTGTTCGGCGGTGATCGACTCGAGCCCGGAAAAGCTGTTGGCAAAGGCGCGATCAAAGCGGTCGATATGGCGTTCGTCCTTCACCATCGCACTGCGTGCAAGGTAGTAGAAGCCGTCGACATCATAGGTCACCAGGCCGGCCGACATGGCATCTAGGAAGGTCAGGTATTCGCGCAGGCTGACCGGCACGCCGGCCCGCCGAAGGTTATCGAAGAAAGGAAGGAACACGACCTCAGACCGCTGAACGGTGTATGATCAGGGTAACGAAAAGGCCCGCCAGCGTGAAGATTAGCGCGTAGACAAAGGCGTAGAGCGCGATGTCGGCGGGACGGCCCTTGCGCCGCCAGGCCTGCCAGGCCCCGAGTGCGGCGCCCAGGACGGTGCCGGAAATGATGATCATGCGTGTCCTCTACCCGTCGGTGCGGTCCTTGAGCGGATTGAGGGCCGAAACCTCGCGCATCTTGGCGCGGACGGCCCAGTCCGCCCCGTAGCCGTAACGCGCCCACCCGAGACTGTCCAGTCGCACCGCACGGGCCTCGGCGCTGCGACCGGTCAATTCCAGGGCTTCGGCGCGCAGCATCATGAGCGTGGCCAGAAGTGCCGCGTTCTCGTGGCGTTCGGCGACCGCCAGATGCGGTTGCAGAAGCATCAGTGCGACGTCCCCTTTTCCACGGGCGATGGCGCGCGCGGCCAGCTGTGAAGCGGCATGGGCACGGTGCAGTTCGGTGCCCGGCGTCTGGCGGTAGTAGCTGTCGGCGGCAGCGAAATGGGCCTGGGCCGCCTTCGGATCCGCGCTCTGGATCAGCCGTCCGAGTGCATAGTGGCTGAATGCCCGGCGATGATCTGTCCAGCCAACGGTGCGTGCGATGCGCAACGCTGTCGTGGCTGCACTGCGGCGTTGCAGCGCCGCGGTCCCCGGTCCGAGAGCTGTCTGAATCGCGCGTATCCACGCGCGCGGGGTGTCAGTCACAGCTCGGGAGGGGCGGTTGTTTCCGGCCGGGTTCAGCCGCGACAGGATGCCCGGCAGTCGTGCCTCCACCTCGCGCCGGTTCATGCCGTTGCGCAGTTCCGGCGCGTAATAGGCGCGCAGGACCAACATGTCGAAGCCGGTGAGCACGGTATGCACGTTGTCGTCATTGAAGACGCTGTCGGGAAGGCGATAAAGATCGTTGAGCGGCCCGAGCGCCTGGGCCAGTTCTTCGTGCAGGCAGTCGCGGACCTCCTGCGGCGCGGCATCGCTTGGAACGAAGATCGCAAGTGTCTCGCGGCGTGTCAGGCGGCTCCAGCTGGTCTTGCGGCTGCGGCGGGCGCGATCATATTCGGAAAGGCTGGTGATGTTGGGCACAACGAAGCAGGCAGCCTGCGGCAGATGACGGCGAATCTCGGCTCTCGGCACTGCCTGGATGGTAATGTTGGCGGGTCCGGCCCCCGCGCCGACATGGGTAATGTCGATCCGGGCCTCACGGCGCAAACGCAAAAGCAAGCGATTGAGATCGGGCACCAGCGACGGCGGCGGTGCGCCGGTGACGCGCACGGTGACCGGTTCCTCGAAACGTGTGAACGTCTTGAGCGGGCGGCCCGATTCCAGCTCCATGCTCAGTTCGATGAAATCACGCGCGATATCGCGGTTGGACCGCCGCGGCGGCACCGGGCGCGGCGCCGGGAATGATTTCATCGGTGGCATCGCACTGTCGACCTGGGTCGCGGCCCGCGAGGGCAGCTCCCCCGAGGTGCCGGGTACACAGGCCCCGAGCATGAGGCACAAAGGCAGGACTAGGTTGCGCACGCTCCCCCCGAAACTGAATCTCCGACCATGCCCTTCGTCGTGCACCGGAGGATCGATTCCGGCTCCGGTTCGGGGCGACGGCCAATCTCGCCGTCCACCCTGTCCACGGTAAGGAGAGTTTTGGGCGAAACTGGGGCCGAGTCGTTGCGCCCGTCGCACATCTTGCGGAAGTTGCGATTCATGTTTCGAAAACAGGGATATGGCCGCAGTCCTTCGATGGCGAATCAGGATAGGGCCGTTGAAGCCCGACGATCAGGTCCACAGCTTGCACGCTGAGCGCCGGTTTGAGAAGGGCCGGATACCGGTCGGCGGCCCGGGCGTGGAACACCGGCTGACACGGCTTTCCAGGTGGCTGACCCTGACCCGGATGCAAAATGCCTGCCACATCGAGTGCTTCGCGGCGCGGCCGGAACCCGTTTCGCGCCGCAATCGACGCCGTGCCTACCGTCGGCCGCGGGCCATGAACGCCAGGCGTTCGAACAAATGAACGTCCTGTTCGTTCTTGAGCAACGCGCCATGCAGACGGGGCAGGGCGTCGGCCCCGTCGCGCTTGAGGTCTTCCGGGCCGAGATCCTCGGCCAGGATCAGCTTGAGCCAGTCAAGCACCTCGGAGGTCGAAGGCTTCTTCTTGAGGCCCTGTTGGTCGCGCAGCTCGTAGAATTGCGTGAGGGCGGTGGTCAGCAGCTCATTCTTGATGCCGGGATGGTGAACCTCGACGATGCGTTCCATCGTTTCAGGGTCGGGGAACCGAATATAATGGAAAAAGCAGCGGCGCAGGAACGCGTCCGGCAGTTCCTTCTCGTTGTTGGACGTGATGATGACCACCGGGCGATGCCGGGCGCGGATCGTCTCGCCGGTTTCATAGACGTGGAATTCCATCCGGTCGAGCTCCTGCAGCAGGTCGTTGGGAAACTCGATATCGGCCTTGTCGATCTCGTCGATGAGCAGAACCACCTTGCGGTCCGTGGAGAAAGCCTGCCAGAGCTTGCCGGGGCGAATGTAGTTGGCCACGTCGTGCACCCGCTCGTCGCCAAGCTGGCTGTCGCGCAGGCGTGAAACGGCGTCGTATTCGTAAAGGCCCTGATGGGCGCGGGTGGTGGATTTGATGTTCCACTCCACGATCTCCAGCCCGAGCCCCGATGCCACCTGACGGGCCAGTTCGGTCTTGCCGGTTCCGGGCTCTCCCTTGACCAGCAGGGGACGTTCCAGCGTCACCGCGGCATTGACCGCCACCATCAGATCGTCAGTGGCGACGTAAGACTCGGTCCCTTCGAATTTCATGTTTTTTCAGTCCTTTTCGGGAAGTTTCCTGTGCGTGTCGACGGGCAACCTAACGACTGCCCGCAAACGCTTCAATGTCGTGTGATTGGCTAGTGACAATCCGTAAGGGTTGGAGTATTGCCCGCAACACGACAGGTGCCAGTTGTCTGAGGAGACTGCAATGACAGACGTTGGCCCGGACAAGGGAGCTGACATGAAAGCCCAGGTATTTCTTCCCGAAGATTACCAGCCGGTAGAAGACGAACCATTCATGAACGAGCGCCAGACGGAATACTTCCGCCGCAAGCTCATCAAGTGGCGGGAGGATATCCTCGCCAGCAGCCGTGACACCATCGAGGGACTTCAGGACGGGACCCGCGCAATCCCCGACGTGGCCGACCGCGCGAGCGAGGAAACCGACCGGGCGCTTGAATTGCGGACCCGGGACCGGCAGCGCAAGCTGGTTGCGAAGATCGAAGCGGCGCTGCGGCGGATCGAGGAAGGTGAGTACGGCTACTGTGAAGTGACCGGTGAACCCATCAGCCTCAAGCGCCTGGACGCACGGCCGATCGCCACGATGAGCCTCGAGGCGCAGGAGCGTCACGAGCGCCGCGAGAAGGTTCATCGCGACGATTGAGCGTGCCGGATCGAAGCATGGATCCGAGGCGACGCCGGGGCCGTGATGCGCCCCGGCGTTTTTATCTGTATGATCTTCTGACAGGAGGGTATTCCGGTGAAGGGTCTCAGGACACTGGTGGTCGGTGCCGGCATCGGCGGGCTGTCGGTGGCGCGCGCGCTGGCGCTGCGTGGCGCCGATGTAACGCTTCTGGAGCAGGCGGAAGCCATCACCGAGGTCGGTGCCGGTCTGCAAATCAGCCCCAACGGCTTTGCGGTGCTGGAAGCGATGGGTCTCGGGGAGCGGCTGCGCGCCGTTTCGGTGCCTGCTCGGGCTGTATCTTTGCGGGATTACCGCGGCGGTGAAGTCCTCAGGCTGGACCTTTCGCGTCTTGAGCGGCAGGAGTATCATTTCGTGCATCGCGCCGACTTGATAGACCTCCTGGCAGAGGGTGCGCGCGAGGCCGGGGTTCGGATCCGCCTGCTGCAGAAGGTGTCATCCGTGGAGCCGGGGCCACCTGCGCGGGTGCGCATGAGCAGCGGTGCCGAACTTGGCGCCGACCTGATTGTCGGGGCGGACGGGCTGCATTCGGTCCTGCGGCCGGTCCTGAACGGGCCGGCGGAGCCGTTTTTCACCGGTCAGGTGGCATGGCGGGCCGTGATTCCCAATGTTGACGGTGCTGGCGCCGAGGCGCGGGTGCATATGGGGCCGTACCGCCATATGGTCAGTTATCCTTTGCGTGACGGTCGATTCCTGAACCTGGTCGCAGTGCAGGAACGTGCCGCCTGGGCGGCCGAAAGCTGGAGCCAGAAGGATGATCCGCTGGCCCTGCGGGCAGCCTTTGCGGATTTCGGACCGGAGGCGCGGCGGATGCTGGATGCGGTGACCGAGGTGGGTCTGTGGGGATTGTTCCGGCACCCCGTGGCGCGTTGTTGGCACGCGGGTGGTGCGGGGTTGCTGGGCGATGCGGCGCATCCCACGCTGCCCTTCATGGCACAAGGTGCGTCCATGGCCCTTGAGGATGCTTGGGTTCTGGCCGAAAGCGTTGCGTCTTCCGGAAGCGTGGCAACCGGACTCGATACGTATCAGCTCCGGCGTGCGACGCGTGCGCGCAAGGTGGTGGATGCCGCCAGTGGGAACGCTTGGAAATATCACCTGTCCTTCGGGCCATTGCGCCGCGCCGCGCACGCGATGCTAAGGCTGGGCGGGGCAGTGGCCCCCGAGCGGATGATGGCCCGCTACGCCTGGTTATATGATCATGACGTCACCGGCGGCGCCGTTCTTGCTCAGCCCTTGGAAAGCGGGACACCGTAGAGTTCCATCTTGTGGCCGACGAGCTTGTAGCCGAGCTTGCGCGCGATACGTTCCTGAAGGGCCTCGATTTCAGGGTCGACGAATTCGATAACTTCGCCGGTGTGAAGGTCGATCAGGTGATCATGATGCTCGCGCTCGGCATCCTCGTAACGGGCGCGGCCGTCGCCGAATTCCAGTTTGTCGAGGATGCCGGCCTCCTCGAACAGCTTGACGGTCCGGTAAACGGTGGCGATGGAAATGCGCGGGTCCCGCCGGGAAGCGCGGGCGTGAAGCTCGTCGACGTCCGGGTGGTCATCGCAATCCTGGAGCACGGTCGCGATGGTGCGCCTTTGTTCCGTCATGCGCAGTCCCTGGGCTTCGCAGCGGTCTAGGATCGTATCGGGCATCGGCGGCCTCATGGCGTTTGTCGCGGCGATGAATCGCAGCAGCCATACCTTTTTCATCGCGGCGATGCCACTCTTTTGCCGTCGCGCCGGGCGTGTGTCCAGCATGCGTGTGATGGCTGTGCCGGATAACGGACGGCCGCGGGTCCGGCCCCTGTCCCCGGGGAAATTCAGCGAATGGACTCCATGCCGCTTCAAGCGGGGATCCCGACCGGTTGATTTCAGTGCAGGCCTTGACCTTCCAGTTGCTGGAAGCATTAACTGACGGGTAGAGTCAGGAAAGGGCCGCGCCATGACCACCACAGAGACCCGACTGGAATTTTCCATCGACGGGATGTCCTGCGCATCATGCGTGGGGCGGGCCGAAAGGGCACTCGCTGCTATACCGGGTGTCAGCGAGGTCTCCGTCAACCTTGCGAACGAGACCGTGCGGCTGCGGCTTTCGCAGCCCGCTGATACCGTTCAGGTGGCTGCGGCGCTTGACGAGGCTGGCTATCCCGCCCGGCGAGGGGCTGTCACGCTGGCTGTCCACGAAATGTCGTGCGCCACCTGTGTGGGACGTGTCGAGCAGGCGCTGAAGGCCGTGCCCGGGGTTCTGGAGGCCGAGGTCAACCTGGCCGCAGAAACCGCCCGCGCCACGGTCCTGGAAGGCGCGGTGCGGGACAGTGACTTGCTGACCGCAGTAGGAAACGCCGGATACAGCGCCGAGCCTGTGCGGCAGGGGGCCGCCGTGGAGCCCGGTGAGCGCAAGCAACAGGAGGCCCGCAAACAATCCCGCCGGGCGATCCTGGCCCTGGCGCTGGCCCTGCCGGTCGTGGTGCTGGAAATGGGTGGGCACATGGTGCCGGCCCTTCATGCCCTTGTCAAAGAGACGATCGGACAGCAGGTGAGCTGGGTGGTGCAGTTCGTTCTGACCACCCTCGTGCTGTTCTGGCCCGGACGTGAATTTTACCTCAGGGGTGTGCCCGCCCTGTTCAAGGGGGCGCCGGACATGAACAGCCTCGTTGCGGTGGGCACGGCGGCGGCCTATCTCTACTCGGTGATCGCGACCTTCGCGCCGGGGCTGCTGCCCGAGGGGGTGCGGGCGGTGTATTTCGAAGCAGCGGCAGTGATCGTGCTGCTGATTCTGGTGGGTCGGTGGCTGGAGGCGCGTGCCAAGGGCCGCACCGGCGAGGCCATCCGCGGGTTGCTGTCCATGCAGGCGCGCGATGCGCGTGTGTTGCGCGATGGCAGCCCTGTGGACGTGCCGGTGAACAGCGTCGCCGAGGGGGACGTGCTTCTGGTGCGGCCGGGCGAACGCATTCCCGTCGACGGCGCAGTGATGGAAGGCGAAAGCCATGTCGACGAGAGCATGATCACCGGAGAGCCCGAGCCTGCCGGCAAGGCCGCGGGCGACGCGGTGACGGGTGGCACGGTCAATGGCAGCGGCAGCCTGACCATGCGGGCAACCAGGGTGGGCGTTGATACAACACTCTCCCAGATCATTCGCATGGTCGAGGAGGCGCAGGGGGCGCGGCTTCCGGTGCAGGCGTTGGTTGACAAGGTGACACTTTGGTTCGTGCCGGCGGTCATGGCGGCGGCGGCACTCACGGTTGTGGCCTGGCTGTTGCTGGCGCCCGGTCCGGCGCTGACGCTTGCTCTCGTCGCGGGCGTTTCGGTGTTGATCATCGCCTGTCCCTGCGCGATGGGCCTGGCCACACCGACCTCGATCATGGTCGGTACGGGGCGGGCGGCCGGGATGGGCGTTCTGTTTCGCAAGGGTGATGCGCTGCAACGCCTTTCGGATGTGTCGGTCGTGGCTTTCGACAAGACCGGCACATTGACAGCGGGCCGCCCCGAGTTGACCGACCTGGTGATCGTTGAGGGCCATGACCGAACCGAGGTGCTGAACCTCGTCGCCGCGGCCGAGAGCGCGTCTGAGCATCCTATCGCAAAGGCGATCGAGCGGGCGGCCGCCGCGGAGGGGCTGCAGCCGCCGCGCGCCGAAAGGTTCCAAAGCATCACCGGTCAGGGTCTCAAGGCCGAGGTGGACGGACGCCGGGTGCTCATCGGTTCGGAGCGTCTCATGGAAGGTGAAGGCATTGATACGGAATCCTTGGCTAAGGACGGCAATGCGCTGGCCGGGCAGGGCCGCACAGCGCTTTTCGCCGCGGTCGACGGACAGCTGGCGGCACTTCTGGCCGTGGCCGACCCCCTCAAGCCGGATGCCGTGGCGGCATTGCGGGCGCTGCATGACAAGGGCCTGCGTGTGGCGATGATAACCGGCGACCGAAGGGAGACCGCGGACGCGATCGCTGCCGAGGCGGGAATAGACCACGTCGTTGCCGGGGTGATGCCCGACGGCAAGGTCACGGCTCTTGACGAATTGCGCCGCAAGGCCGGGGGCGAGGTGGCCTTCGTCGGAGACGGGCTCAACGATGCCCCGGCGCTGGCCCACGCGGATGCGGGTATCGCTATCGGCACCGGCACCGACGTTGCGATTGAAACCGCGGATGTGGTCCTGATGTCCGGCGAGCTGCGTGGCGTGGTTGATGCGATCGAGGTGTCGAGGGCGACGATGCGCAATATCCGCCAGAATCTGTTCTGGGCCTTCGGGTACAACGTGGCCCTCATCCCCGTGGCGGCAGGGGTGCTTTACCCTTGGTTCGGGCTGCTTTTGTCGCCGGTTCTGGCGGCGGGGGCGATGGCGCTGTCATCCGTTTTCGTGCTGAGCAACGCGCTGCGGCTGCGGCGGTTGCGGCGGCAGACGGTGGATACCGGGCCGGGAGGCGGTGGCACGGTCCTCTCGGAAGCCCGGGCCAAAGCGGGTGGTCCGGCCCCGCGGGAGGCGCGCGCATGAGAATCGGGGATGTGGCACGCCGGTCCGGGCTTCCGGCCAAGACAATTCGCTATTACGAGGATATCGGGCTGATGTCGTCGGGCCGTGATGCCAACGGATACCGCAGGTTTTCCGAGGCGGATCTGCACAAGTTGGCATTTCTGGGTCGGGCCCGGTCTCTCGGGTTCAGCATAGAAGATTGCCGGGAGTTGCTGCGCCTCTATGATGACCACACCCGCGCGAGCGGCGACGTCAAGCGTATCGCCGAGGGTCATCTGGCGCGAATCGACGCAAAGCTCGAGGAACTGGGCGAGATGCGCCGTACGCTGGCGCACCTTGTATCGGCCTGTGCGGGGGACGACCGCCCCGATTGCCCGATCCTGTCGGATCTTGCCGCGGCGCCGGCCCCGCCCGCGGGCAGGGAATGAGCGGATGGCGGACAAAGACGATGCTCCGTGCCTGTGAAAGCACGCCCGGATCATGCGGCGGCGAGCGCCTTCGGAAGCGCGGCGCGCTGCGGGCAGGAGCGGAAATGGACGCGGGCAACCGCGCGTAAGCGAGGAGACCTGCCATGTTGGCACTGGCACGGCTTGTTGTCATCGGGTTCGTGGTGCTTTCGGTGCTCTACGTGGTCTTGTCGCTGTGGTCCCGTTCGGTGCGGCGCCGCAAGCTGCTCAGGCAATGGGAAGAGGCCGGGCGCCCGGGAGATCGCGAGCGCTTTGTCGAGGAAGGGCTTGCGGAATACGACGATTCGATCCGCCGCAAGCTGATCCTCGGGGTCTACGTGGTGCCGGTCTGCATCGTGGTGGCGATCATCTATTTCACCAATTTCCACTGAAACGGCGGGGCTTTCCGGGGCACCGTTTCAGGCGGTGACCGGGGCGCCGGCAACCGCCTTGCCCTGCGCGGCCCAGATCGCGCCGCGGCGGATGATCTCGGTCACCTGCGGTTTCCGAAGGTCGTCCAGCTCATGCCCGATGGAGCAGTAGAAGACGCGGCCCCTGTCCCACCGGCGTTTCCAGACCACCGGGATCACCGTGCCCTCGATCCACCACAGGTGATCGCCCGAGAAGGTGGTGGTGGCCAGTACCTCGTTCGAGGGATCCACCAGCATGTAATACTGCTCGGACGTGAGGCGGAAGCTGCGGATGCCCCGCACGATCGGGTCGTCGGGCCGGCAGATCGTCACGTCATAGTCGATATAATCCTCGCGCGGCTGCAGGTTGTCGGGCCAGCCCGGCGGGTGGGCCACGAACTGCCCGCCGATCAGGAAGTGATAGGTGGGCCGGTCGCGGAACGCGTCCCCCATGTGGCCGTGCCAGCCGGCCAGCCCGCAGCCATTGCCGACGAGTTCCAGCAACCCGTCCTCCTGGGCCTTCGTCATGTTGCCGAATTCCTCCTGGTGACCCGAGCGGGCCGAGGACCAGATCGGCGTGATCAGGTCGAGATCGGCCAGGTCGCCGGGACGCTCCAGCGGTGTCAGCGTTTCGTGGACATCGACGGTGAACCCGTTTGCCTCCAGCAGGGCCTTGTACCAATCCGCGAAATCGGTGGGAGTGTGGCCTTCCCAGCCGCCCACGAAAAGTGCTGCCTTCATTTGTTTGCCTCTCGCATGAATGTCAGGATCGCGGCCATGTCGCGCGCCGCGTAACTTTGCGCCTCGGCCTGCCTGAGCGTGTCGAGCGTGACATGCCCCTGTGGCATCGCCACGCCCAGTTTCCCGGCTAGGTCCGCCGTCACCTCCATGTCCTTGCGCGCGAGGGCCACGGTGAAGGTGACGTCATGCGCGCTCTCGTTCAGATAGAGCGGGCGGCGGTATTTCAGCATCGGCGCGCAGGCCGCGGAGGCCTCGATCGCGTCGAAGGCGTCCCCGGGCATGATGTCCGCTGCCTCGGCGAGGGTCATCGCCTCGGCGAGCGTCTGGTTGATGCCGTGGATCAGTGAATTGACGGCAAGCTTCATCACCGCCCCGGCCCCGGTCTGCCCGAGACAGATGGTCTTTTTCCCCATGGCCTCGAAGAGCGGCATCAGCGGCTCTGCGGTGTCTTCGTCGCAGCCCGCCATGATCATCAGCTGCCCGGCCTCGGCCGCCTGCGTGGCCCCTGATACCGGTGCGTCGATCACCCTCGCCCCCGGGGGCGAGGCGGCGGCGAGGGCGCGGATATGATCGGGGCTCATGGTGCCCATCTCCACGAACCAGCGCGCGCCGCTGCCGGAAAAGAGCCCGTCCGCGCCCATGTGCACCGCCTCGGACGAGGAATCGTCGGCCAGCATGGTGATGACCGCCTCGGCCCCGGCGGTCAGCATCGCCGGCGTTTGTGCCATGCCGCACCCGGTTTCATGGGAGAGGGCCACCGCCTTTTCGGCGGAACGGTTCCAGACCGTCACTTCGTGGCCCGCATGCATCAGGTTGCGCGCCATGTGGGCGCCCATGCGCCCCAGCCCCGCGACACCCACACGCATGTCAGGCCGCCCCCTGCTCCGGTGTGATGCCCGATATGGCCTGCACGAGATTGTCCTCGGTCACTTCGTCGGATGTGAAGGTGCGGGTGATCCGGCCATGGAACATCGCGATGATTCGGTCCGAGACATGCAGCACCTCGGGCATTTCCGAGCTAATGACGATCACGGCATAGCCCTGACCGGCCAGTTCGCGGATCAGCTTGTGGATTTCGGATTTAGAACCGACGTCGATCCCCCTGGTGGGTTCGTCAACGATCAGGACCCGGGGGTGCATCGACAGCCATTTGCCGATGACGATCTTTTGCTGATTGCCCCCGGAGAGGTTGCCCACCAGTTGCTTCCAGCCCGGCGTCTTGATCTCGAGCTTGTCGCGATACTGATCGAAGATCGCGACCTCGGCGCCGTCACTGACAAAGGGTCCGGCTGTCATGTCATCGACCTGCGGCAAAGTCATGTTGTCGCGGCAGTTCATGCCCAGAACCAGGCCCTGGCCTTTGCGGTCCTCCGGAACAAGCGATATGCCGGCGCCGATCGCGTCGATCGGTGAATGTATTGTCGTTTCCTTGCCGTCCAGAAGGATGGTCCCGGCAGTGGGATCGCGCAACCCGAACAGCGTTTCCGCGATTTCGGTCCGGCCTGCGCCCACCAGCCCGTAGAAACCGACGACCTCGCCCTCCCGGACCTGAAAACTGATGTCCTGGTAGAGATTGCCGCAGGAAAGGTTGCGCACCTCCAGGGCGACCGCGCCGAGTTCGCCGTGCTGGACATTGCGCGAAAGATCGAGGCTGCGGCCGATCATCAGTTGAGTGACCTCGTCCTCGTTGGTGTCCGCGGTTTCCAGTGTCCCGCGGTACTGCCCGTCCCTCAGAACGCTGACCCGGTCTGAGATGCGAAAGATCTCCTCCATCCGGTGCGAGATGTAGACGATGCCCACACCGCGGCTCTTGAGATCCTCGATGACCTCGAAGAGCACCGATTTCTCGGCGTCCGTGAGTGACGCGGTCGGTTCGTCGAAGATCACGGCCTTGGCGTCCACAGTCAGGGCGCGGGCGATCTCGACCATCTGCTTGTTCGCGATCGAAAGGTCGCCGACCAGATCCTTCGGGCCAAAGCCCACGTTGAGCCGTTTCAGGATTTCATCGGTGTCGGCATGGAGCTTGCTCCAATCCACCCGTCCGAAGGATTTGCGCGGCAGCTCGCCCAGGTACACATTCTCCGCCACCGGCAGTTCGTCGGCGAGACTGAGTTCCTGATGGATGAACACCACGCCCTTGGCCTTGGCGTCGAGCGGGGAATTCATCACCGTCGGCTGCTCCTCGATGAAGATCTGCCCCTCGTTGGGCTGATGGATTCCGCCCAGGACCTTCATCAGTGTGGATTTCCCGGCACCGTTCTCGCCCATCAACGCATGCACCTCTCCGGGCATGACGGTGAAGGAAACGCCGTCGAGGGCGCGCACCCCGGGAAAGGTCTTGACGATATTCTCGAGGCGCAGGGCCGGTATCTGTTCGGTGCTCATATCTTCAGCTCCTCTTCGCCCTTGCGGTTCAGTTGCCGGTCCAGATAGAGGACCGCAATCAGGATCGAGCCGATGACCAGGTTGACCATCGCCGTATCCGCGCCGATGAAACCGAGGCCCTTGCGCATCAGCTGAATGGCCAGGATACCGCCGACCGTGGCGATGATCGACCCGCGCCCGCCGGTCAGCTTGGTGCCCCCCAGAACCACGGCAGTGATGATCCACAATTCGTAAAGCATCCCGTCATTGGGATTCACGGATCCCGATTCCGAATAGAAGGTGATCGAACTGAGCGCGGCAAGAAACCCGATCAGCACGTAGTTCCAGACCATGTGGGGCCCGACCTTGATACCGGCATTGACCGCGGCCTCGCGGTTGTCGCCGATGGCATAGGCATTGCGGCCGTGGACCGTCCTGTTCATGATCCACCACACGACGGCGATGCAGACGGCGAAAACAAGGATTGGCAACGGAATGCCCAGAGGGGCGGATTCGGCGATGTCGACCATTGTCCAGTTGAGGTGGAAGGTCGGCTGTTCACCGTTATACATGAAGACCAGTCCGCGAAAGCCCAGCATCGCTCCCAGCGTGACGATGAACGCGTCGACCCCCGTCTTCCAGACGATCAGCCCGTTGATGAGGCCCATCAGCATGCCGGTCAGCAATGCAAGCCCCCACGCGAACGGGATCGCCCAGTCCCCCAGCGGCGCGAGGATCGGCCAGGTCATCGAATCGAGCATCACGATCGCGCAGAGCGCGAAAGTTGCCCCGACCGACAGGTCGATATTGCCGTTAATCATGACTATCGTCATGCCGAGCGCGATGATCCCCAGCGGCGCCGACTGCTTGAGCAGCAGGATCATGTTGTCGGGTGCGAGGAAGGCCGTTTCGGTCATCGACATGTATTCACCGGCAATGCCGAAGAAAATCAGTTCGAGCACGATGAAGCCCCAGATCGCGCCTTCCTTGGCGTGGTTCTTGAGTACGCTTTTCTGCATTGTCTCTCTCCTCACGCGATCGGCGACCAGAGGTGCCCGCGCTTGACCGCGATATCCAGCCACACGGCCAGGATGATGATGGCCCAGGTCACGACGTACTGGAAATAGAACTCCAGTCCGATCAGCAGGAGGCCGTTCTGAATGAAGCCAAGGATCAGCACCCCGATCACGGTCTTTATCACGGTGCCGGACCCGCCCAGAAGCGACGCACCGCCAAGGATGACCGCCGCCAGAACCTCCAGTTCAAGCCCCTGGCCCACGGTGTTCTGGCTTCCGAGGCTTCTGCTGGCCTGGATGAGGCCGGCCGTCGCGACGCAGAACGACGAGATTATGTAGCAAAAGAACACGGTTCGCGCGCGTGGAATGCCCGAGAACGTGGCCGCCACCCCGTTGCCGCCCACGGCGTAGACCTTGCGGCCGAAGGGGGTCTTCGCCAGCAGCATCGTTAGCACCGCCGCGAGAAGGACAAATATGAGGATGGGAACCGGCATGCCCAGCACCTCGTCCTGCCCGAAGAAACCGAACCATGTTCCCTGCTTGTCGTCGATATCCATGTTCTTGCCGCCGGAATAGGTCAGCGTGAGGCCGTGGATCGCGGATAGCATGCCCAGGGTCACGATCAGCGAATTGAGCCTGAGATATCCGACCAAGAACCCGATCAGCGCCCCGAGGGCGAGGGTCATGCCGAACATCGCCGGTATCGCCAGTTCCGGCCCGATCTTGTCGTGCAGGTCCAGAACCACGATGGTGGAAAAGGACATCATGGAGCCGACCGAGAGATCGAGGTTGCCGCTGATGACCACGAATGTGACACCGAGCGCCATCACCCCGAGAATGGCCGAGGAACGGATAACGCCGAGTATGTTGTCGATGTCCACGAAACGCTCGTTGGCCAGGGCGAACCCTATCATGAAGACCGCGAACGCGACCAGGATGCCCTGACGGGCCAGAAATCCGCCAACGGATTTCAATGTGGTGTCAGCCATTTGTCTTCCTCCCTGTTCCGGCAAATGTGACCGGAATTCCATCAGACCAGTGTCATGCCTCCGTCGATCATGACGATCTGGCCAGTCATGTAGTCGCTGGCCGCAGAGGCCAGAAACGTCGTCGTGCCGGTGATGTCCGCCGGCTCGGCGACACGGCCCTTGAGAATGTCGGCCGAAAATTCCTCCATCGCCTGGCCGGGGCGATCGGATGCGCCGATGGCCATGAGGTCACGATCGACCTCCTCCCACATTTCAGTGGCTACCACGCCCGGTGCAAATCCGGTCACGGTTATGTCGTGCCGTGCCAGGTCGCGTGCGCCGGATTGCGTCAGCGAAACGACCGCCCATTTGCTGGCGCAATAGGGCGCGACGTTGTCGAAGCCCTGCCGGCTGGCGATCGAGGCTGTGTTGATGATCTTGCCGCCGCCACCCTGGGCGATCATCTGACGGGCGGCTTCCTGCATCCCGATCAAGACGCCAAGGCCGTTGACATCCATTATGTAACGCCAATTGTCCTCGGTCACGTCGAGAAAGTTCATCGGCTTGTTGACCCCGGCATTGTTGAATTTCACGTCCAGTCTGCCGAAGGTGTCAGCGGTGCGGGCGATCATGTCGCGGACCTGCCCACGGTCCGTCACGTCCACCGGCGCCGATAGAACCCTGCCGCCGCCGGCTTCGGCCCGGCCATGGTTCATTTTGGCCACCTCTGCGGCCTTTGCGCCGTTTATGTCGGCAAAGCAGACATCAGCGCCTTCATCCAGAAGCGCCTCGCCAATCGCGCGACCAATGCCCTGTGCCGCTCCGGTGACAAGACAGGCCCTGCCCGAGACGCTGCCCATGGCGGATCCTCCGGGTTGAAGACTTGGTTGAAAAGATGCGCAGGCCCCGAAGGACCCGCGCAGCCCGGGAGTGATCAGAAGACGGGCTTGGAAAACTCGTCCATGTTGTCCTGGGTGATCTTCGGCGTGTCGAAGTAGTTGAGGAAAGGAACATCCTCACCGTTGAGGATATCGAGCGCCGTCTTGAGCGCCGCTTCCGCGTCATCGACAGGCGACTGGTAGATCGACCCCCAGTATTCCCCGCGGCCCATGGCTTCGTAACCGACCGCGAAGTTGGTGGCGCCGACGAAGATGATGCCATCGCGCCCGGCGGCCTTGGCGGCATTCAGCGCGCCCACGCCCATGTTGTCGTCCCCGGCATACACACCGTCGATGTCGTCATACTTGACGAGGAACGCTTCCATCACCTTCTGCGATTTCTCGCGGTTCCAGTCGCCGGGCTGGGTTTCCACCAAGTTCACGTCCGGGCAGACCTCGGGCAGGCGATCCTCGAAGCCCTTTGCGCGTTCGATCGCGGTCGTGTAGCCCGGCTGGCCGGATATCTGGACGATCTGCGCCTCGTCCTCGATGCCCATCTCCTTGAATTTGTCGCACATGATCTCGGCGGAGCGCGATCCCTGTGTGATGTTGTCCGGCCCCGAGAAGGACGCGACGAAGTCAAAACCCTGCTCGTCAATGTTGGAGTTGGTCACGATGACCGGGATATCGGCCTGATACGCCTTGCGCACGGCGGGGATCACAGCCTTGCCGTTGGTCGGCCAGATGATGATCGCATCGACTTCCTGCTGGATCAGGTCTTCCATCTGGGCGATCTGACGGGCCACGTCGCCACCCGCGTCCAGGACAACGGCCTCGACGTTGTCGTTTTCCCCGGCTGCGGCAATGAAGGCCTTCTCGTAGGTCGTCTGGTAGCTGTCGACCCCGACATTGTTCTGGGTGATGCCGATCTTGTAGGTGTCGGCCGCCGCGGCGCCCGCGATGGCGGCCCCGGCTATTGCTGTGGTAACGGCCATGCTGGCCCGGAACGAAATTTTCATTGGTCTCCTCCCAATAAGTTATGGCTTGGCGGTTTCGAATTTCGCCGCCTTGTCGGCAGACACGGCATTCCCGCCGCTGTGAAAGTGTCCCTCGACAGGTCCGATAAATCCGCAACAAATATATCCAAATTGGATAATAAATTGTTCAGTTTGGACAAAGTTCGGATTCCAGTGCAGCCTCATCTGGATCACCCTGAAAGGAGGCCGCAATGGCCAAAAACGAAATCCTCAATTCGGATAATTTTTCAAACCCCGCCATGAATGCCATGCCACCCGAAAGAATGACAGGCCCCGAGCCATCTTCCATCACGCCCGAGCGCGATGGTACGAGCGTGCTCAACGTCATTGCATTCCTGCAGGATCTCAACGGCGAAATTGCCACCGCCATAGAGCCGTCCGCGCCGAATCCCTATTTGAACATGGCCCTGCACCTTGTGCGCAGTCACCTTGAGGGCCGGGTGGTCACCGCGTCCAATCTGGTGGGTGAATCAGGGGTGCCCTATGCCACCGGGATGCGCAAGCTGGAAGAGATGAGCGGCGCGGGCCTGGTATCGCAGCGCCCGCGGTCGAAAACCGGCAAGAGCTTCTCCTTGCATCCAAGCCCGAGCCTGATCCGGAGCTGCACGCAGCTTTGTGACCGGGTCCGGCGCATGTCGATGAACACATTCGGTGGCGCGCAGGACAGCACCGGTGAATCGGAATACTATTTCGGCGGGTCCTACATGCCCGGCAAGGCACTGCTGCAGCCACCCCAGGTGCTGCCGGAGCCGCTGTCGGTGGCGGGCGGCCTGCGAATCCTGGTACATGGCGACCCGACCTTCATGGTGATGGAAAACCTGAAACGTCAATTCGAGCAGGTCATCGGCACCAACATCAGTCAGCGCGCCTTTTCCATCGACAGGCTGCGGGAAGAGGCGTTGCGCAATGCCGAACGGCCTGCCAGCCGGTATGACCTGATCGCCGTGGATCTTCCGTGGATCGGGGAATTCGCCGAAAAGGGGGTTCTCATGCCGCTGGAGGAGGTGCTTGATATCGCGCGCCTCGATCCGGGCGATTTCCATACCGCCGGCTGGCGCGCGGCGCACTGGAACGGGCGTGCGTATGGTGTGCCCAGCCAGACAACGCCTGAACTGTTGTTCTATCGCCGGGACCTGTTCGCGGCGGAGGGGCTGGACCCACCCGACACGACCGACATGCTGCTGGAGGCCGCCAAGCGCATGCACGAGCCCCGCAAGGGGCGCTACGGCATTGCCTGGAACGCCGCCCGCGGCACGGCGCTTGGCCATACCTTCATGCTGACCTGTGCCGATTTCGGCCAACCGATAATGGAGATGACCGGAATCGCCGGCGGTTTCGACGCCGAGAGCCTTGCCAGCGGCGGCGCGCGCCCCACGATCGACACGCCGCGCGCTCTTGACGCTGCGGAATATCTGATGGCGTTGCTTGAGTATTCGCCGCCCGACATCCTGTCCATGTCCTGGTACGAACGTGTGCGCCCCTATGCTGCCGGCAAGGTGGCCATGGCCTACGGATACACGCTGCTGGCGCCTTATTTCGAACTTGACCCGGAGTCCCCCGCCAACGGGCAGACCGGATACCTTCCACATCCGGCGGGTCCCGAGGGGCGCCCCGTCGCTCCTGTCGGAGGCTATGTGCTGGGCGTGCCCGCCAACCTGTCGCCGGAACGGCGTGCCGACGCTGCCGAGGCGCTTGTCGCGTTCACATCTCCGGAGGCGCAAAAGCTCTATGTGCTCAACGGCAGCCGCACGGTGCCGCGCTATTCGGTCGGGGCGGACCCCGAGGTGCATCGCCTGTCACCGATATTCGAGGCCGTCGACGCCATGTCCTGGCGCGATGAACTGCAATTCTGGCCGCGTCCGCCGATCCCGGAAATATCCGAGATCATCCGGATCTGCGGACACGAGATGCATGACATGCTGCGTGGCGTCACCCCACCGGCGCAGGCGCTCGCCCGGGCGCAGGCACGGGCCGAGGACGCGATGAATGCGAATGCGAAAGTCACTCAAGGGAGGATACCATGGACCCCAATCGCCTGAAGGGAAAGAATATATTGATCACCGGCGGTGCCCGCGGCATGGGCGCGGCCAACGCGGAGAACTTTGCCGCACAGGGCGGGAATGTCTGCATCGGAGATCTTGATCTCGACGAGGCGCAGAAGGTTGCCGACCGCATCAATTCGGCGGGCAACGGGCGCGCGATCACCGTCAAGATGGACGTGACAAAACGCGAGGACAACGCCGCGGCCGTGGCGGCCACTGTCGAGGCGTTCGGAAGCATCAATGTGGCGGTTTTCAATGCCGGCCTCAACAAGCCCCGGTTCTTCATGGATATAGACGAAGACAACTGGGACATGATCATGAACGTCAACACCAAGGCGATGTGGCTGGGCATGCAGGAGACCGCGCGCCAGATGATCGCCCAGGGCCCGATGGAGGATCATCCCTACAAGATCATCAACGTCGGGAGCATCGCGTCGCGCAAGCCGCTGGTTGACGTCACCGTCTACTGCACCTCGAAATACGGCTGCCTGGCGCTGACCCATTGCGGCGCCGTGGGCCTGGCCGAGCACAACATAACCGTTAACGGATATGCACCGGGCGTGGTGGTGACCCCGCTGTGGGAACAGCTTGACAAGGACCTTGTGGATATCGGCTTCAAGGAGCGCGAGGGCCAGGCCTACGACGACATCGTTCGCGATGAACTCAAGATCAAGCGCGTCTCCTATCCCGAAGACATCACCGGCACGGCCTCGTTCCTGGCCAGCGACGACAGCGACTACATGACCGGCCAGATGATCCATATCGACGGCGGCTGGTGCATCCAGTGACGCCCTGACTTTCAACGCGAAACACGAAGAACGGGTCGGATGCACGGCCCGGAGGAGATTCCGATGACACGCGCCCTGATGCCGAACATGCTGACTCCGCAGGATCTGGAGCCCAACTGGGAATGGCGCGAACGCCTCCCCGCCTGGGGCCATACCTCGGTCGATTTCGAGCGCCGCGTCGACCATGACCGCCTGCGCCGCTATCGCCTGGCCCGCACGCGGCAATCGCTGCAGAACTCCAACGCCGGCTCGCTGCTGTTGTTCGACGTGAACAACATCCGCTACGTCTCGGCCACCAAGATCGGCGAGTGGGAACGCGACAAGATGTGCCGTTTCTGCCTGCTGACCGGCGACGACAGCCCCTATGTGTGGGATTTCGGCTCTGCCGCGGTGCATCACCAGCGTTATTCCGACTGGCTGGAGCCCGACCATTGCCTTGCCGGCGTGGTCGGCATGCGCGGGACCATCCCGCCCGAATTCGGCCTGATGCGCAAATACGCCAAGATGATCGCGGAGCTCATCAAGGACGCAGGCATGGCCGACATGCCGGTGGGCTTGGACTACGCTGAAACGGCGATGTTCCACGCGCTGCAGGAAGAGGGTATCAAGGTGGTGGATGGTCAGCAGATCATGCTGGCGGCGCGCGAGATCAAGAACTGGGATGAGATCCAGCTTCTGACCCAGGCGGCCAGCATGGTCGATGGCGTCTATCACATGATCTACGAGGAGCTGAAGCCCGGCGTGCGCGAGAACGACATCGTCGCGCTCAGCAACAAGCTGCTCTACGAGATGGGCTCGGATGACGTCGAGGCGATCAACGCGATCTCGGGTGAGCGCTGCAACCCGCATCCACACAACTTCACCGACCGGCTGTTCCGGCCCGGCGACCAGGCGTTTTTCGATATTCTCCAGTCCTATCAGGGCTATCGCACCTGCTACTACCGCACCTTCAACATCGGCCGCGCGACGCCCGCGCAGAACGATGCCTATGTGAAGGCGCGCGAATGGATCGATGCCTCGATCGAGCTGATCAAGCCGGGGGTAAGCACGGATACCGTCGCCAAGGTCTGGCCCACCGCCGAGAGCCTGGGATTCCCGTCCGAGGACGCCGCCTTCGGCCTGCAGTTCGGCCACGGGCTTGGCCTGGCGCTGCATGAACGCCCGATCATCAGCCGCGCGGTCAGCCTTGATCATCCGATGGAAATCCAGACCGGCATGGTCTTCGCGCTGGAAACCTACTGCCCCGCGGCAGACGGCTACTCTGCCGCGCGGATCGAGGAGGAAGTGGTGGTGACGCCGACGGGCTGCGAGGTGATCAGCCTGTTCCCGGCCGAGGACCTGCCGATCGCCAACCGTTACTGATTGATGGCTGCCGGCACCCCTCCTGCGGCACGGCTTAACGATGGGTGCGCATACCCGTCCCAAGACAAACCCGCGGGGTGCGCGGCACCCGTCACCCATTTTGGAGACCTGTCCATGGCCAAGAAGACCAACACCGAGGACTACTTGCGGATGTATCGGCAGATGGTTCGCATCCGTGCCTTCGAGGACAATGCCAACCAGCTTTACCTGAGCGCCAAGATGCCCGGTCTGACCCATATGTATTCGGGCCAGGAGGCCGTAGCGGTTGGCATCTGCGATGCGCTCGAGGCAACCGACAAGATCACCTCGACCCATCGGGGACACGGACATTGCGTTGCCAAGGGCGCCGAGTTCAAGCAGATGTTCTGCGAACTCCTTGGCAAGGAAGAGGGGTATTGCCGTGGCAAGGGCGGTTCGATGCATATCGCCGATCAGGAGAACGGCAACCTGGGCGCCAACGCGATCGTTGGCGGTTCGATGGGGATCGCCACCGGCGCGGCGCTGAGTGCCAAGCTGGCCAAGACCGGCGACGTGGCGGTCTGCTTCTTCGGCGACGGTGCGACGGCGCAGGGGCTGTGGTACGAGGTCATGAACATGGCGGCGCTCTGGCACCTGCCGGTGATCTACGCCTGTGAGAACAACGGATATTCCGAATACACGCGTACCGACGAGATTGCGGCCGGATCGCTTACCGCGCGGGCCGAGGCATTCGGCATCGAAGCGCACAAGGTGGACGGACAGGATGTTCTGGCTGTCAACGAATTGACGGAACGCCTGATCGCCCGCGCCCGGAAGGGCGAGGGGCCGTTCTTCCTGGAACTGGCAACCTACCGCTATCACGGGCACCACGTGGGCGACATCAACCGTGAGTACTACCGCTCGAAGGACGAAGAGAGCGAGTGGAAGGAAAACCGCGATCCGATCCTCAATTTCGGCGTCTGGCTGACCGGCGAGGGGATCGTGAGCGAGGAAGAGCTGGCCGAAATCCGCGCGGGAATTCGGGCTGATGCCGAGGCCGCGGTCGCCTACGCGCTGGAAGCGGCTTATCCGGACGTGTCCGAGGTGGACATGCATGTATATGCCCCCAATGACGCCGCCTGAGGAGAACGAGATGCGAGAGATTACCCTGTCCAAGGCGGTGAACGAGGCGATTGCCGAGGAAATGCGCCGCGACCCCACGACCTTCCTGATCGGGGAGGATGTGGCCGAGGCCGGCACGCCCTTCAAGGTGCTGTCCGGCCTGGTCGAGGAATTCGGCACCGAGCGGGTGATCGACACGCCGATCGCCGAGCCGGGCTTCATGGGGATCGCCGTGGGCGCGGCGCTTACCGGGTCGCGGCCCATCGTGGACCTGATGTTCGGCGATTTCATTTTCCTGATCATGGACCAGCTTTGCAATCAGGCGGCCAAGGCCTGCTACATGTCTGGTGGCAAGTTGAACGTGCCCTTGGTGCTGCGCACAAATCTGGGCGCCACGCGCCGGTCGGCCGCACAGCATTCGCAATCTCTGCATGCGCTGGTGGCGCATATCCCGGGGCTCAAGGTCGCGCTTCCGTCCTCTGCCTACGAAGCGAAGGGCCTGATGAAGACCGCCATCCGTGACAACAACCCGGTGGTGATCTTCGAGGACAAGCTGATGTACCAGGAAAAGGCGCTGGTCCCGGAAGAGGAGTTCCTGATCCCGTTCGGCGAGGCCAACGTCAAGCGTGAAGGGACCGACATCACCCTGATCGGCACCTCCTCGATGGTGCAGGTGGCGGAGGCCGCCGCCGAGCAGCTGGCGTCCGAGGGCATCAGCGCCGAGGTGATCGACCCGCGCACCATCGTGCCGCTGGACGAGGCGACATTGCTGGAAAGCGTTCGCAAGACCAGCCGCGCGATCGTCATCGACGAGGGGCACCAGAGCTTCGGAACCACCGCCGAAATCGCCAGCCGTCTCAATGAGAAGGCGTTTTATCACCTTGATGCACCGGTGCTGCGCATGGGGGCAATGGATGTGCCCGTGCCCTTCAGCCCGGCGCTCGAGGACATCACGGTGCCCACGGCCGAGGGTGTCGCCGACAATGCGCGCAAGCTGTGCGCGGGGGAGATGATCCATGCCGCATGAGGTGATCATGCCGGCCCTCGGCATGGCGCAGGACACGGGCAGGATCGTCAGCTGGCTCAAGCAGCCGGGAGAGGCGGTGGCGTCCGGTGACGCGCTCTTTGAGGTCGAGACGGACAAGGCCACGATGGAGGTCGAGGCGGCGCATGACGGCTACCTGACTGATGTGCGCGCCGGCGCCGGCGAAGATGTGCCGGTGGGCAACGCCGTTGCCATGATATCGGACACCCCGGAGGACAGCGGAATGACCGGCAACAATGCCGGTGCGGGCGCGGATGCGACAAACGATCCGCCCGATGATGCGGCGCTGCCGGAGGGCCGGGAGGTGATCATGCCGGCCCTTGGCATGTCGCAGGACAGTGGCACGATCGTGGCCTGGCTGGTAGAGGCGGGCGCGCAGGTTGCGGCCG
The DNA here is from genome assembly GCF_003298505.1 of Roseovarius sp. TE539. Taxonomy (GTDB): domain Bacteria; phylum Pseudomonadota; class Alphaproteobacteria; order Rhodobacterales; family Rhodobacteraceae; genus Roseovarius. The sequence continues at coordinate 63,398 of NZ_QNGB01000011.1, read as the reverse complement.
ATGACCCGCTCTTCGAGGTCGAGACCGACAAGAGCACGGTGGAGGTTCCCGCCGGGCACGCGGGCCATGTTGCGGCACTTCTGGCCGAGGCTGGCGAAGAGGTGGCCGTAGGTGCGGCCGTGGCCGTCATTTCGGCGGAGAAACCCGCGGCACCCGTACAGCGCAAGGCAAGGGCGGCCCCGGCAGAAACCGCCCCGGCCAAGCCGGCGCGTCCGGCCCCGTCTTCCGTCCCGAAGGACGGTCCGGCGCCGGTTGCGCCGACAGCCGGCGGGCGCATCCTGGCCTCCCCCAAGGCGCGGCGCCTGGCGGCCGAACAGGGGCTGGATCTGGCACGGCTTGCCGAGGCGGGACACCCGCAACCCTATCATGTCAAGGATCTTGAGGTACTGCGCGGGATGGGCCAAACCCGTGCTGCCACACCCGGTACTGATGACTTTCCGATGCAGATCACGGCCCGCGTCCCGGCCACGCCGGGGGCGGAATTCCATGCATGGATCAGCGCCGAGGGGGCCACGGCGCCGCCCGTGCCGGTTCTCTGGGCGGCCTTCGCCTGCGGCGCCCTGCGGCGCGCGCGTGACGCCGGCAATGCGTCGCTGACGGTGGCGCTGACCGGTGTGGCCAGCCCCGCCCGCAAGCTGGCCGACCCGGATCTGCACCGTCTCACGCAGCAGGTGGAGGCCGAGGAAACCACCGGGCCTGCGCTGATCCTGCGGGATTTTTCGGACAGCGCGATCACCGGCATGCGCCTGTCCACGCCTTCGGCACCCGCCGTGACGATGGGGCGCGAAGGCGACGACCTGATCGTGACGCTGGATTTCACCGCCGCGCAGATTGACGAGGATCAGGCGCTGGCATTCATCACCGATTTCACCGCGCGGCTTTCCGATCCGCTGCGGCATCTTCTCTGACAGCGGAGGCCCGACGTGGATCATACCGACCTTTACATCGACGGAACCTGGCGCGAGGGGGCCGGAAAGGCCCGCTTCGACGTCGTAAACCCCGCCACCGAGGAGGTTCTGGCCTCGGTCGCCTCGGCCGAGACCGACGATGCGGATGCGGCGCTCGGTGCCGCCGAGGCGGCGATGGCCGACTGGGCCGCGCGCAGCCCGCGGGAACGCTCCGAGGTGCTGCGCCGCGCGTGGGAGCTGATGACCGCACGTCTTGATGATTTCGCCCGTCTCATCACGCTGGAAAACGGAAAGGCCGGCGTTGATGCGAAGGGAGAGGCGACCTATGCCGCCGAGTTCTTTCGTTGGTTCGCGGAGGAAGCGGTGCGCGCCGACGGGCTGATCACTCGTGCTCCCGCGTCGGGCGCGCGCATTGTCGTGCAGCACAAGCCGGCCGGGTTGGCGGTGCTGGTGACGCCCTGGAATTACCCAGCTGCAATGGGCACCCGCAAGATCGCCCCGGCGCTGGCCGCGGGCTGCGGCGTGATCATCAAGCCCGCGTCGGAAACGCCGCTGACCATGCTCGCGCTGATGCCGCTTCTGGAAGAGGCCGGGGTTCCGCCGGGGCTGGTGAATGTGCTGCCGTCGCGGCGCACCGGCGCGCTGGTCGATCACATGCTGCATGATCCGCGTGTCCGTGTGGTCAGCTTCACCGGATCCACCGGGGTGGGCCGCAAGCTTTTGAAATCCGCGTCCGACCAGGTCCTCAAGCCGGCGATGGAACTGGGCGGAAACGCCCCGTTGATCGTGTTCGAGGATGCCGATCTGGATCAGGCCGTGACCGGCACGATGCTGGCCAAGATGCGCAACCTGGGCGAGGCCTGCACGGCGGCGAACCGAATCTACGTGCACAAGGACGTGGCGGAGGCGTTCACCGCCCGGCTGACCACGACGATGGCGGCGCTCAAGGTCGGAGACGGTCTTGATCCTTCGGTGGATGTCGGCCCGCTGGTCAATGCCGAAACACGTGACAAGGTTGCGCAATTCGTCGCCGACGCGGTGTCGAAGGGGGCCAGGATCGAGTGCGGCGGCGAACTGCAAACCGGCAAGGGGTACTTCTACCCGCCGACCGTGCTGTCGAACGTGCCGGAAACCGCCGAATGTGTCCATGACGAGATCTTCGGTCCGGTCGCCGCGATCCAGACCTTTACCGAACAGGATGAGGTGATCAGCCGCGCGAATGCCACCGAATACGGCCTCGTCGCCTATGTTTTCTCGGGTAACTTCAAGCGCGCGCTGCAGGTTTGCGAACGTCTGGATTACGGCATGGTGGGCCTGAACCGCGGACTTGTCAGCGACCCGGCAGCGCCGTTCGGTGGGACAAAGCAATCCGGGCTCGGCCGTGAGGGTGGCCACGAAGGGATGCTCGAATTCATGGAAACACAGTATATATCGGCGGAATGGTAAGGGTGGACTCATGAGCTACAAGGCAAGCCCGTCGGTCGAGAAATATGCCGGTGACAAGGGTGTGGACCTGGAGCGGTTGGCGCGGGATACCGGGCGGGAAACGCTTGGACGTGAAGACGTTGATCGGGCCGCTACAGGGGGCGGCCCGGACGCCGGCGCCGCGTCAGCAACCGCAGGCGCCGCCGGGTTCTGGCGGGTCGATCACGCGCAATACGGACCCGTACGGGAAGAGCGGTTGGGCCGGATCGGCGAACTTGCCGCCGCCAACCTGGGGGCTGCCAACACGATGATTCCGCAGGTCACGCATCACGACCGGGCGGACATGCGCGCGGTCGAGGCGTTCCGTGCCGCGTTGAAGCCCGAAGCGGCGGCGCGTGACGTGAAGCTGACGGCTCTGGCCTTTCATGTTGCCGTGCTGGCCCGTTGCCTGCGCGATTTTCCCCGTTTCAATGCGTCTCTCGATCCCGCGGGAACGACCCTGATCGTCAAGGATTACGTGCATGTCGGGATCGCCGTGGATACCGGGCACGGCTTGATGGTGCCGGTGATCCGCGACGCGGACTGCAAGGGGTTGTGGGCCATCGCGCGGGACATCGCAGATCTGGCCGGACGCGCACAAGCGCGCAAGCTCAGGCCCGAAGAGATGGGCGGCGCCTCGATGAGCATATCCAATCTCGGAGGTATCGGCGGCACGGCCTTCACCCCGATCGTGAACCCGCCCGAAGTGGCGATCCTCGGTCTCACGCGCACCGAAATCGTGCCGACCTGGGATGGAGAGGCCTGGCAGCCGGTGCCGATGGTGCCGCTGGACCTGAGTTATGACCACAGGGTGATCAACGGCGCCGATGCGGCGCGATTCTGTGTGCGGTACGCAGCCCTCATGAGCGATCCGCGCCGGCTGCTGATCTGAGAGCAAGACCAACAGCCCTGACCGTTACCGCGACTGGATGGCCGGCGCGGCCTCAAGGTTGACCGTTGGGCCCCGCCGGGCGTGGCCCGCGCGCGGGCTCAGAGCAAGGCGCGGACCTTCCCGGCAACGTTTTCCGGCGTGATACCGAATTTCTCGTACAGCGTTGCTGCGGGTGCCGAGGCGCCGAAGCCGTCCATGCCGACGAAATCCGATTTGGCCGCCCGCCCGCGTTCACCGCAAAGCCAGCGGTCCCAGCCTTGCCTGACGGCGGCCTCGACACCGACCCGCACGGCGCCAGCCGGCAGGACGCGCTTGCGATACGCCTCATCCTGTTCGGCAAATAGTTCCCAGCACGGCATCGAGACGACGCGCGTGCCGATACCGTCTTCCTGAAGCAGCGCCCGTGCGGCCATCGCGACCTCGACCTCCGAGCCGGTTGCCAGCAGGATCGCCTTTCGCTTGCCCTCGGCCTCTGCCAGCACATACGCGCCTTGCGCGGTGAGGTTCTTGCTCTTGTGCTCCGTCCGGAGCGTCCGCACCCCCTGACGCGTCAAAGACAGCACCGAGGGCGTGCCGCCGGACGTCAGCGCGAGTTCCCAGGCCTCGGCGGTTTCCACTGTGTCGCAGGGCCGGAATACATGCGTGTTCGGGGTGGCACGACTGATGGCCAGATGCTCTACCGGTTGGTGCGTGGGGCCATCCTCGCCAAGACCGATGCTGTCATGGGTCATCACGAAGATGGTGGGCACACGCATGAGGGCCGCAAGACGCATCGCCGGGCGTGCGTAATCGGTAAAGCACATGAAGGTGCCGCCATAGGGCTTCACCCCGCCATGCAGGGCCATGCCATTCATGGCCGCGGCCATCCCGTGTTCGCGGATGCCGAAATGGATGTAGCGGCCCTTGCGGTTGCCCTCGTCGAAAACCGTCATGTCGCCGGTTCGGGTATTGTTCGAGCCCGAAAGGTCCGCCGAGCCGCCGATTGTTTCCGGCATTACCGGGTTGACCACTTCAAGCACCATCTCGGAGGATTTGCGCGTCGCGACCTTTGGCGCTTCGGCGCTGATCTGTTTCTTGAGGGCCTTGATGCGCGCCGAAAGCTTTCGCGGCGCAACACCATCCTGCACGCGGGTGAATTCGGCGCGGCGGCGATCGGAAAGGGCATTGAAACGTGCCTCCCACTCCATCCTGTCGGGGCGCCCGCGGAGGCCGGTTTCTTCCCATGACGTCTTGATGTCGGCGGGAATGTCGAAAGGTCCGGCCGTCCAGCCATAGGCGGCCTTGGCATCCGCGTTCTGTTCATCATCGGTCAGGGCGCCATGCCCCTTCGACGTGTCCTGCGCGGCATGACCAAGGGCGATATGCGTCTTGCAGGCGATCATCGTGGGTTTGCGGGAGCGTTTTGCGGCGCTGATCGCCTCGTCGATGGCAGTTGGGTCATGCCCGTCTATTTCCAGAACCTGCCAGTTGGCGGCACGAAAACGCCGGACCTGATCGGTGCGGTCGGCCAGGCCAACCTCGCCGTCGATGGTGATGTTGTTGTTGTCCCAGAACAAGATCAGTTTTCCGAGGCCCTGGCGGCCAGCAAGCGTGATCGCCTCCTGGCTGACGCCCTCCATCAGGCAGCCGTCGCCAGCGACGACATAGGTGTGGTGATCAACCAGCTTGCGGCCGAACCGGGCGCGCAGCGCTTCCTCGGCGATGGCGAAACCGACAGAATTGGCAAGGCCCTGGCCAAGCGGTCCCGTGGTCGTCTCGATCCCGTCATGCAGGAAGTTTTCAGGGTGACCGGCGGTGATCGCCCCCCATTGCCGGAAGGCGCGGATCTGGTCGATGGTCATTCCCTCGTAACCGGTCAGGTAAAGCAGCGAATAGAGCAGCATCGACCCATGACCGGCGGACAGGATGAAACGATCCCGATCCGGCCATCCGGGCCGGGTCGCATCGAACTTCATGTGTTTTTCGAACAGCACGGTGGCGACGTCGGCCATGCCCATGGGCATCCCGGAGTGGCCGGAATTGGCGGCGTCCACTGCATCGAGGGTCAGGGCACGGATGGCGCAGGCCTTGGCCCAGTGATCGGGGTTGGCGGTGCGCAGGGATGCGATGTCCACGGAAAACTCTTCCTTCGGTTGGCATGATCACGGCGCTCAATATCAGGACCAGGTCAAAGATCAAGCGGCCACGCGCGTCGCGCGGGCGCGATCTTGCCGGAGGGGAAGCATTTTTGCCTGCCTTTCGCTACACTTGACACCAACCCGCGCTCCGGGCGATTCGACGGGTGGATCGACGGGACGCCAGAACGACACGAAGAAAGGTTGGCGGATGAGCGAGATCGACGAGATGCAGCGGCGCATCATGGCCGCGCTTGACCGGATCGGGCAGGGTCTGGACGGAATGGTCGTTGCCGCGGAGGACAACGCGACTCAGGAGGATGAAACGGCCCCGGAGGATTTGAGGCAGCTGCTTGATGACGAGAAGCTGGCCAATGCGCAGCTCGAGGAACGTGTGAAGCACCTGCGTGCGAAACTGCTTGAGGCCGAGGAGGCGTCCGCCCATACGGACCCGCCTGCAAAACCCGAGGAAGCCGCGATAAACGCGCCGGAAACGCTCAAGGAGCTTGATGCCCGGATTCAATCCCTGCGGGCGGCCAATGACAAGTTGCGCGAGAACAACCGTGCCCTGCGAGAAGCCAATGCCGCCGGATTGGCTGATGCCGATCTGGTCAAGCGGTCGATGGAGGCGGAGCTGGATGCGCTGCGCGCTGCGCAAGCGATGGACCGGGCGGAAGCTGACACGGTCCTTGCGGAATTGAATGGTGTTCTCGGGGATGCCGGGGAAACATCGCAGGCGGAGGGTTCCTGATGCCGCAGATCGAGATCGAGATCGGAGGCCGCAGTTTCGAAGTGGCCTGCCAGGAAGGCGAGGAGCATTATCTGCACGCTGCGGCGGCGATGCTTGACGAGGAGGCGTCGGTTCTCGCCTCGCAGATCGGGCGTATTCCGGAGGCGCGGATGCTGCTGATGGCGGGGCTGATGCTCGCCGACAAGACGGCCGGGCTGCAGGACAAGCTGCGGGAAGCCGAGGACAAGCTGGCCGAGCGCGATGCTGAACTCAAGCAACTGCGTGACACGCCGCCGCCGGAACCGGAACGGATCGAGGTGCCGGTGGTCCCGGACGACGTGACCGACACGCTGGCCGAGATCGCCGCCCGTGCCGAGGCGCTGGCCGAAACCGTGGACGGTAAGACCAACGGCTGAAAGCACGGCGGAGTTCCATGGTCGTGCGCGTTGCCCCGGGGGCAGTCCGGTGTCGAACGCATCGGAACGGCCTTTTGAGGGTTTCGGACGATTTGTGCCCTGCAAGATGCCCGGTTGGCGCGGTTGCCGATCCCCCGTGGACAGGGCGGCCATGTTGGTTTGGATTGCCAATGCGAAAGAAACGGGGCTCCGCGGCTGCTGTCGGCGAAGGCGCCTCTGCGTGCTGAACGGATCAGGCTCTGAATTCGGGGATTTGCCGGGCGGGTCTTGCCGTGTTAACGATTTGTTAACCTTCGTTAACACGCAATTTCGCAAGGGCACAGGATGGGAGAAGTCGAACTTGCCGGGTTGCTGTGCGCCTTTCTTGCTGGAAGCGAGTCGGAAACGCGCCACTATTTCGACGGCTACGAGATGAAACGCCATGTCCGCGTTGACTGCGAAACAGCGCGTCATGTGATAGAGGTGGGCTTGGACGGCAAGAGCTCGGCGCGCGACAGCGTGCATCAGGCTTTGTTCTTTGCGCATCTGACCGACAAGGAGCCGGTCGTCATACTGATCGACCGGGACGGGTATGTCGGCAGATTCGAGCATGAAATGGGTATCGTCGCGCCCGCCGCCGGCGTGACTTATGCGCGATGTGCGAAGGCGGCGATCCTGCGCTGGTCCGAAACCGCGGCGATGCGCCCGGATTTCGGCGATGACAGCCGCGACGATCTGCCTGCCGGGGGGCTGCTTGGATCATTGTGTGATCTGAACCCGCTGGCGGCGGATGAACTGGGCTCCTGACGGGCCGGCCAGCGCCGCACCGGGGACATTGAAGCCATGGAACATTAACCGAACATCTTTCAATCCCGGCGCCGTCGCGCTATCTTTCTGCACATGAGCAGTTTCGACGAATCCGAGGCCTTCGAAGGCGCATCTCTGGCCGCGCGCGCGATGGCCGCGCGGCCGATGCCCTATCTTGACGGGCTGAACCCGGCGCAGCGTGCCGCCGTGGAGCAACTTGATGGCCCTGTGCTGATGCTGGCCGGCGCCGGCACAGGAAAGACCAAGGCGCTGACCGCGCGCATCGCGCACCTGATCAACACCGGCCGGGCGCGGCCCGACAGCGTTCTTGCCGTGACCTTTACCAACAAGGCCGCGCGCGAGATGAAAACGCGGGTCCACCAGATGCTGGGACAGCAGATCGAGGGGATGCCGTGGCTTGGGACGTTCCATGCCATCTGTGTCAAGTTGCTCCGGCGCCATGCCGAACTGGCCGGTCTGAAATCGAATTTCACCATTCTGGACACGGATGATCAGCTACGGCTGCTCAAGCAGCTTGTCCGGGCCGCGAACATTGACGACAAGCGGTGGCCGGCACGACAGTTGGCGTCGGTCATCGACGGCTGGAAGAACCGCGCCTGGACGCCGGATAAGGTGCCGGCTTCGGAGGCTACGGCCTATGATGGCAAGGCGGTGGCCCTTTATGCGCAGTATCAGGCCCGGCTGAAGGAATTGAACGCTGTCGATTTCGGTGATCTGCTGCTGCACGTTGTTGGAATATTCCAGGCCCATGAGGACGTGCTGGAACGTTACCGCAGCCGGTTTTCCTACATACTGGTGGACGAATATCAGGACACCAACGTTGCGCAGTACCTGTGGCTGAGGCTTCTTGCCGGAGGGCACCACAACATCTGCTGCGTGGGCGATGACGACCAGTCGATCTATGGTTGGCGCGGTGCCGAAGTCGGCAACATTCTGCGTTTCGAGAAGGATTTCCCGGGCGCCCATGTCGTTCGGCTTGAGCAGAACTACAGGTCCACCCCCCATATCCTCGCTGCAGCCTCGGCGGTCATCGCGGGCAACGAGGGTCGTCTGGGCAAGGAGTTGTGGACCGAGGCGCAGGCGGGCGAGAAGGTCCGGCTGATCGGCCACTGGGACGGCGATGAGGAAGCGCGCTGGATCGGGGAGGAGATCGAGGCGATGCAGGGCGGCACCCGTGGGGGCCGGCGTTTCGGACTGGATGAGGTGGCTATCCTCGTGCGGGCGAGCCACCAGATGCGCGCCTTCGAGGATCGGTTCCTGACCATCGGTCTGCCTTACAGGGTGATCGGCGGGCCACGCTTCTATGAGCGGCTGGAGATACGCGATGCGATGGCCTATTTCCGGCTCGTGGTAAGCCCGGCCGACGATCTGGCCTTCGAGCGGATTGTCAACACGCCGCGTCGCGGGCTGGGCGACAAGGCACAGCAGACCATTCAGACGGCGGCGCGCGAAAACGGGGCAAGCCTCGTCGAAGGTGCCCGGCTTGCCGTGGACGAAGGCAGGATCAAGGGCCGTGGGGCGGCGGCCCTGGGTGGGTTGCTGGAAGATATTGCCCGCTGGAAGCGAATGATGGACGGGTCGGATCTGACCCATACGGACCTCGCGGGAATGATCCTTGACGAGTCCGGCTATACCGAGATGTGGCAGAACGACAAGACGCCGGAGGCACCGGGCCGGCTGGAGAATCTCAAGGAATTGGTGAAGGCGCTGGAGGGCTTCGACAACCTGCAGGGCTTTCTGGAACATGTCAGCCTGATCATGGACAACGAGGCCGAGACGCAGGGCGAGAAAGTGTCGGTGATGACCCTGCACGCCGCGAAGGGGCTTGAGTTTCCGGCTGTTTTCCTGCCCGGCTGGGAGGACGGGCTTTTCCCGTCGCAACGTTCGATGGATGAGAGCGGCTTGAAGGGGCTGGAAGAAGAGCGCCGCCTTGCCTATGTCGGCATCACCCGGGCCGGGGAGGTCTGCACGGTTTCGTTTGCGGGCAATCGCCGTGTCTTTGGCCAATGGCAATCGCAGATGCCCTCGCGCTTCATAGACGAGTTGCCGGAGGATCATGTCGAGGTGCTCACGCCACCGGGGCTTTACGGTGGAGGCTACGGCGCGGCGGCGGCCGCCGAAAGCGGGCTGGAGACGAGGGCGGCCAACGCGGATGCCTACAATTCCCCCGGATGGCGTCGCATGCAAGCGCGGGCCGCCGAGCGTCCGTTGTCGCGGCCGCGCGAGACCAGGCACGCCGTGATCGACAGCCAGGCGGTCAGTGCCCATACCCTGGGCGAACGGGTATTTCATCAGAAGTTCGGGTATGGCGAGATCACCGGGATCGAGGGCGACAAGCTGGAGATCGCCTTCGACAAGGCTGGGGTGAAACACGTGGTGGCGAAGTTCGTTACCGGACCCGAGGACATCCCTTTCTGATCCCGGAATACGCCTTCGGTCCGGGCTTCACGCGGCGAATCCATGGCGCGCCATGGCATTCGCAGGGCCTTGTATTCTGGTCTTGCGCGCCGGTCTTTGCTCGGTCAGACTGATGGTTCAAGGTGCCGCCCCGCGGGGCGGATAATTGGGAAGCCGGTGCAATTCCGGCGCTGCCCCCGCAACGGTAAGTCCGGGGGATGCGGCATGATGCCACTGGGCAGACGGGGCCCGGGAAGGCGCCGTATCCTATCCCGGCAAGCCCGGAAACCAGCCTTGTGTGAACGTGAATCCGCGGGGAGCGGCATGGATCGAACGCGCGGTATGTTCTTGCGGCTCATCCTGTCGTCCTCGCCCCAAGGGCCCGGGGTGCGGCCTCGGAGAAAGATGTATGACGGTTGCGCAGATCCTTGACGGGCTGGAACATAGCGATACCACCGGCAGCGATGCCGAAAGGGCCGCGCGCCTGTGCTTTCTGGAATGGGTGTTGAATGTCGAGGGAACGGCCACGCCGCGCGCCGCCCGCGAGGCGTTGTCGGATCCATCCGTTCGCAATGCAAGCAGCGCGGCAGCGCGGGCGTTCGTGGAATTTCTTGAACAGGCGACATGCCCGATTCACACCGGTGCCGCCCGCGCTGCACGCCGCCAGCGTCATGTTCACTGAGCGGCCTGCGGGTGCCGCATGAAATCGGAGCGCGAGAAAATGCAGGCGGGGGAATGGTACAGGTGCCAGGCGCCTGAACTCCTGGCTATGCAGGCGGCTGCGCGTGAAGCCCTTCACAGGCACAACACCGCGGCACCCGCGGCACGGCATGGCATCGCGCCCGAGCTTTCGGCGCTCTTCGGAGATGTCGGTGTGAACGTCACAATCGAGGCGCCGTTCCATTGCGCCTATGGCATGAACATACATCTTGGCGCCAACGTCTACATGAACGCGGGGTGTACTGTCCTGGATACCGCGCCGGTGCACATTGGGGCCGATACGATGCTTGGCCCGCAGGTTCAGATCTATTGCCCCGAACATCACAAGGATCCTGATCTGCGCCTGGCGGGGCTTGAAAGGGGAAGGCCCGTCACCCTTGGCAGGAACGTCTGGATCGGGGGCGGGGCAATCCTTCTGTCCGGGGTCGAGATCGGGGATGGTGCGATCGTGGGGGCGGGCAGCGTCGTCACCCGCGACGTCGCGGCCGGTGTCGCCGTGGTGGGCAATCCTGCGCGCCCGATGGAGGCGCCGTGAGCGGTCCGACCGCCAGTCCGCCAGACCTTTCCCGGCTTCATTCACTGTTGACGAGCACCGCTTCGACACGTCTGTTGGCGTCCCGGCCGGCGCCGGTCAGGTTCGGGGCCACCGGCGCGAGGTAGCCCATTCCGCCGGACTCGAGCTGCCCGGCGGGTATGCCATGCTTTTCGACAAGCCGTGTCATCACCTCGGAGGCGCGTTGACGCGACAGGGAGATGTTTGTCTCGAGCGTGCCGGTACTGTCCGTGTGTCCCACCACGGCGATACGCCGGGATGGATTGGCGCGCAGGTACTCTGCCAGAGCGACGAGCGACGGAAATGGCCCGGGGCCCAGCTGGGCCGATCCCGTCTCGAACTCCAGATCGCGAAGGATCACGTGGCCCTCGCTTTCGATTTCCTCCGCGACCGGCGGCATCTCCGTTACGCCGCTGTGCGCGGTCTCCTTCTCGCTGTCGGCGGGCCGGGTCGGCACCGGTGTGCCGCCCGTCGGTGTCACCTGAATGAGCTGCACGTAACCGGTTCCGGCAGAGCGGCTGACCAGGATCGATATTGCCTCGCCTTTCGGGCCGTTGCGCTTGCGTGCCGCCAGGAACCGGTAATCGAAAAGATCGACGAACATGTCCGGTGCGGGCAGGATCCGCGTTTCGAAGCGAAAGTCGAAACCGCCGCACTGACGACCCGAACAATCCAGCAGGATCTCGTATCCGAGATCCGTCACCTGTTTCCGCAACGGCGCAATGATCTGTCCTGTCGTGATGCCCGAAGCCTGCAGACGCCAGGCCTGTTGCAGCACTCTGCCGGACACCTGGGTGGTGGGGATCCGGCCGTCCGTCCAGGGGCCGACCGGAAGCATGTAGCTGTCCGGATTTCGTATGACCTCGGCCGAGAGAGTGGGCTTGCCGGGCAGATCAAGCTCCAGCGCCGCGCTTGATTCGTCCGGCATCATCCATAAGACAAGTGCAAGGATCGCCCCCGCGGTCCGCATCCTTCTAGCGCGCCTGAGCGTGATATTCCGGGTTCGGCCGCATGCCGGTGGCGCTTGCCACGCGGTTGGACATGTTGAAGAACCCGGTGACATTGGCGATGTCCCATATATCGCGATCGGAAAACCCCGCGTCGCGAAGGGCTGCACGATCGGACTCGGTGATTTCGGCACTGGCCCTGGTTGCTTTCTCCGCGAAGCCAAGCATTGCCGTCTGACGCGCGTCAAGATCCGCGGCCCGCCAATTCATCACCATCGCCTCGCCAAGCGCCGGATCACCGGAAAGGTCACGCACCGCGGCGCCGTGAGCAACCTGGCAATACCAGCAGCGATTGATCGACGACACGACGACCGCGATCATCTCGCGTTCGAGTTTCGAAAGCCCGCTATCCGCCAGCATCAGCGTGTTGTACAACCCTGCGAAAGCATCGAGCTTTTCTATGTCGAACGCATGCGCGCGCAGAACATTGGGCACGAGTCCGAGCTTTTCTTTACAGATGTCGAAGTATTTCCGCGTCTTCTCGGGCAACGGATCAACCATCGGAAGATCGAGTGCGGTCGGCTGCTTGTCTTGGTCGTTCATTGCTGGCCTTTCCGGTTCTGTCGATAATGATATGTTCCCACAACCGTCATCCCGAGGGAAGAGTACAGGGCGTTCGCAGCCTTGTTGTCGCGGGTGCAGACCGCCGCAATGTGGCTTGCCCCCTGCGCCAATGCCCAATGCGCAGCCTGGGTGATGATGGTGCGTCCCAGGCCCCTGAGCCGATGGCGGTGCATGACCTCCAGCGCGTGCACCATTGCGACCCCCTCATTCATTGCCGCGAAGGCGACGGCGGTGGGATGATTCTCGGTGCGCCCGAGGATGGCCGTCCGGGGCGCCGGCGCGCGATGCATGACCGCGATCCGTTCCGGACCGATCCCGCCCGCGGACCAGATATCGAGCATGATGGCCAACGGCTCCCACACGCAATAGGTGGTTACGGGCTGCAGGTATTGCTCTGTCAGGGTGGCCAAGGGCGCGACATGGATGTTGACCGGGTCAACCAGAGTGTAACCGCGCCCGGCGAGAATTGTATCCAGCCGCTCCTCGCCAGGGCGTATCATGAACAGGGGGGATTGGCCGAGGTCGCGCATTGCTGACTCGGCTGCCGGCAGATCACTGATGTCAAACCTGTCCTCGGCCGTGGCAGCGCTGACGCGCTTGCCGCCGCCGGCCCCGTCCCGGATCATCCACGGTCCCGACCGCCAGGCTGCTGCCGGCGGCCATGTGGCGGCGACAGTCCGGATCAGCCGGTCCGCCGGTGGGAGGCCGCGGCTCATCCGTCGAAGGCTGCCGAGAGTTCGGCCATTGCCGCATCCACCGCCGCACCGTCATCCCCGCGGATCACCACCTGTGCGCCGAAGGCACCATCCTGTTGGAAGGGGTAGGATCCTATGGAAAGCTGTGGATAGCGTCGGGCGAGTTCTCCAAGCGGCCCGGCGATGTCCCCCTCGCCACGGAAGATGCGCAACGATTGTGACAGGAGTGGCGCGCCCCCGGTCAGGGTGGGCAGAACCGAGGCGAGCATGGCCTCGAAGATTGCCGGAACACCGGCCATCACATGCACGTTGCCGATGGTGAATCCCGGCGCGGCGCTGATCGGGTTCTCGATCAATGTCGCGCCTTCGGGAATGCGCGCCATGCGCAGCCGCGCCTCGTTGAGGTCCTGCCCCGCCCGGTCATAGTGCGCCTGCAGAAGCGCACGCGCATCCGCACGGACGCCGATCGGACGGTCAAAAGCGCGCGCCACCGCATCCGCCGTGATGTCGTCATGGGTGGGACCGATGCCGCCGGAGGTGAACACCGTGTCATGGGCGGTGCTGAGTTCGCGAACGGCCCTCGCGATGGTATCCTGATCGTCGGCGATGACGCGCGCCTCGCGCAGGTCTATTCCGGTACGGGTCAGCTCATTGGCGAGATGGTGCATGTTTGCATCGCGTGTCCGGCCCGAGAGGATCTCGTCGCCGATCACGAGCATGGCAGCGGTTGGGTTGGGCATTCGTGCCTCCTTGAAAGGGCGCCGGTCCGGGTATAGGCGCGGTGGCATGCGCTTTCCAACCCCTCTCGTGCCCGCGGTGCTGATCCGTCGCTACAAAAGGTTCCTTGCCGATATCAGGCTGCAGGACGGTCGCGAGGTCACGGCGCATTGTCCAAATCCGGGGTCAATGATCGGGCTTGCCGAACCGGGGGCGCGTATCTGGGTCGAGCCGAACCAGAACCCTGCAAGAAAGCTGGCGTATGGCTGGCGGCTTAATGAGCTCGAAAACGGTCATTTCGTCGGGATCGACACGGGCGCGGCGAACCGGGTGGTTCGTGCGGCGCTCGCGGCAGACAAGCTGCCCGAACTGGCGGGGTACGAAACACACCGGCCCGAGGTGCGTTTCGGTAAGCGCAGCCGGGTGGATTTCCTGTTGCAGCAGGCTGATCGGCCGGATGCCTATGTCGAGGTCAAGTCGGTGACGCTTGTGCGGCGCTCCGGACTGGCAGAGTTTCCCGACAGTGTGAGCGCCCGCGCGACGCGTCATCTGGATGAACTGGCAGCGGTCGCGAAGGCGGGTTGCCGGGCCGTTTTGCTTTATCTCGTGCAAAGGACGGACTGCATTGGTGTTGGCGTTGCGGCCGATCTCGATCCCGATTACGCAAATGCCGTCGCGCGCGCCCGGCGCAGCGGGGTGGAGGTTGTCGCCCACGACGTCGAGATCACGCCGGATGCGATCGGCATCGGAAAGGCCCTGCCCGTGTATCGGGGTCCGGCCTGAGGGGAATTCGCGCGGCATCCCGAACGATCCGGGGAATGAGGGGGTCGAGGCGCAGCAGGGCGGCTATTGTCCCGCTCCGTATCGGGCACAAGGGCTGCCGGACGGCGAATGCAGCGATGGAAGGCGCCGGGGCGGGCCGAATCACCCCCCTTGCCGTTTCCCGTCTCCGGGCTTAGCCTGCCGGTCCGGCGGGCGACACGCGCTTTTCGGGTTCTTATCGGGCCCCGAACTCGCCCTTGGTCGGGTCGGGGCACTGGCCTCTGTCTTTGATTATGGCTAAAGACGTGGCCGGCAAGGCGAATGGAGGCAAGGCGTGAAGCAACAGCACCGCGGACGCGTGACCAAGGACGGCATCCGCATCCACGAGGCCGGGGATTTCGCCGGAATGCACCGCGCGGGGGAATTGGCGGCGCGCATACTTGACGAGATAGCCGAACACGTGAGGCCCGGTCAGACGACCGGCGAGCTGGACCGGATGATCGAGAACAAGGTCGAGGCAGCCGGTGCCACATCGGCCACGATCGGTTACAAGGGGTACAGGCACGCAAGCTGCATCAGTGTGAACCACGTGGTGTGCCACGGGATTCCCGGGGACAAACAGCTCAAGGACGGGGACATCCTGAATATCGACGTCACCGTTATCGTCGACGGCTGGTTTGGCGACACGAGCCGGATGTTCGTGGCCGGAAAGCTCAGCCGCAAGGCAGAACGGCTGTTGCAGGTGACGCATGACGCGCTGATGAAGGGGATCGAGGCGGTGCGCCCCGGCAATACCTTCGGAGATGTCGGGCACGCGATTCAGGAGTTCGTGGAAGCCAACCGCATGTCGGTGGTGCGCGATTTCTGCGGCCACGGCCTCGGGCGGGTGTTCCACGCGCCGCCCAATGTCCTGCATTACGGGCGCGCGGGCACCGGGGCGGTGCTGGAGGAAGGCATGTTCTTCACCATCGAACCGATGGTCAATCTGGGCCGGCCCGAGACGAAGGTTCTGGCTGACGACTGGACGGCCGTAACACGCGACAAGTCCCTTTCGGCGCAGTATGAGCACTCGATCGGTGTCACCTCCGGCGGGTGCGAGATCTTCACGCTGTCACCGGCAGATCGTTTCCATCCGACCTGGAAATAGATTCGCAATCGCAGGCGGGATCACTGCCGGCGGCGTGCGGCTATCGCCTGACCGGCGGCCACGCCCGAGGACCAGGCCCACTGGAAGTTGTACCCGCCGAGCCAGCCCGTGACATCCACGGCTTCGCCGATCACGAAAAGTCCGGGTATGTGCCGGGCTTCGAGCGTCCGGGACGAAAGCCCGTCCGTGTCCACTCCGCCAAGCGTGACCTCGGCCGTGCGGTAGCCCTCGGTTCCGGACGGCAAGAGTTGCCAGTTGGACAGGCCGGCGCAGAGACGCTGCAGCGTGGCATCCGATTGATCTGCAAGGTTGCCCGAAAGAGCGACACCGCTGAATTCGGCCAATGAATCTGCCAGGCGGTTGGGAAAATGGTGCGAAAGCTCGGTCGTGATCCGGTGACCGCCGGCACGGGTCCGACGGGTGCGCAACCTGTCGTAAAGGGTGCCGTCCGGATCGAGGTTCACCGTGATCGTGTCACCTTCGCGCCAGAATGAGGAAATCTGCAGCATGGCTGGTCCGGAAAGGCCGCGATGGGTGAAAAGCAGTGCTTCGTCGAACTGACCGTGCCCGGCCGCCGCGCGCACCGCTACCGAAAGACCGGCGAGCGCGGCGAAGCGCCTGTCCGGGAAGGTAAAGGGAACCAGCGCGGGGCGTGTATCGGTAACGTTCAGGCCAAAACGCGTCGCGATGTCATAGGAAAGACCTGAAGCGCCCATTTTGGGGATCGATTTGCCGCCCGTCGCCAGAACGAGATGTCGCGCCGTCACCTGGCGGCGTTCCCCCGCGTGATCTATCACGGCTGAAAATTGCTGCCCGTCATGGGTGAGTTCGGCCAGTGTCGCGGACAGCCACAGAACCCCGCCCGCCGCGTCCATTTCATGGCGCAGCATGGCGATGATCTGGCCGGATTTTCCATCGCAGAAAAGTTGGCCCAGCGTCTTTTCGTGCCACGCGATACCATGTCTTTCGACCAGGTCGACGAAATCCCACTGTGTATACCGGGCGAGGGCCGATTTGCAGAAATGGGGGTTTTGCGAAAGGAAATTCCCGGGGCCGGTGTGCAGGTTGGTGAAGTTGCAGCGCCCGCCGCCGGAAATACGGATCTTCTCGCCGGGCGCGCGTGCATGGTCGATCACCAGGGTATCCGGCCCGGCATGCGCCGCGCACATCATGCCGGCCGCACCGGCACCGAGGATCAGCGTTTCGACTTTCATGGTCCGCCTCTGCCTCAGCGCCAGCTGGTGGTCAAGTTTCCGTGAAGCGCTTGTAGTTGTGGCTTTCCGTGGACAGGCTGTCGAATGTCATGAAACGCGAGGTATCACAAATGCAGGGACTTCAATCCGGGGAAACCTTTCCGAAACTGGAAATTCCGAAATTGGGCGGGGGCACAATGACCCTGGGAGAGCCCGGGGGTGGCCGTGACTGGCAGATGGTCGTGGTGTACCGCGGGCTTCATTGTCCCCTGTGCAAGAAGTACCTAACCAGGCTGGAAGAATTGCAACCGCGGTTTCACGACGCGTCGGTGGATGTCGTGATCGTGTCCGGTGACCCGGAGGAGAAGGCGCGCGCGATGGCCGACGATCTGGGCCTGACCATGCCAATCGGCTACGGTATGCGGATAGACCAGATGCGTGCCCTCGGCGTCTATATCTCGGATCTGCGCGGGCCGCAGGAGACCGACCGGCCTTTCCCGGAACCGGGTGTTTTCGTCATCAATGAAAAGGGGCTCCTGCATCTGTTGGACATTTCGAATGCGCCCTTCGCGCGGCCTGATCTTGACGCGCTTGCCGGCGGCCTGGAGTTCATTCGTGGCAACGATTATCCGATCCGCGGCACGCATGCAGCATGAGCCGCGGCAGTCATGGCCTGTGTTACTTTGGCCATGACCCCGAAACGCGACTGGCATTCCCGCTTCCCACCGCGGAATTAGCCTGCTAGTCTCCTTGTCACAGACCCCGTTAAGGGGCGGGACATGAGGCAGCTTTCGGCGGTTCTTGAATGACGGAAATGGTCTATGGGTCGCTCCCTGTCAGGGACGGCGAGCCTGTATTGCCCAAGTGGTGGCGCACCATCGACAAGTGGTCGATGTCAAGCGTGCTGATCCTTTTCGGGATCGGTATTCTGCTTGGTCTCGCGGCCTCTCCGCCTCTGGCCGAGCGAAACGGCTTCGCCCCGTTTCATTATGTTCAGCGCCAAGCGATGTTCGGCGCGGTTGCGATGGCCGCAATGCTCCTGACCTCGATGATGAGCCCGGTTCTGGTGCGGCGCCTTGCCGTGGTGGGTTTTCTGGTCTCCATGCTCGCGCTGATGCTTCTGCCGGTGCTTGGTACAGATTTCGGCAAGGGTGCGGTGCGGTGGTATTCCCTCGGGTTCGCCTCGCTTCAGCCGTCCGAGTTTCTCAAGCCCGGCTTTGTCGTGGTGGCGGCATGGATGATGGCCGCGAGCCGGGAAATCAATGGGCCGCCCGGTCTGAGCCTGTCGTTGGCCCTCGCCCTGGTTATCGTGGCGTTTCTGGCCATGCAGCCCGATTTCGGGCAGGCCGCCCTTGTGCTGTTTGGCTGGGGGGTGATGTATTTTGTTTCCGGGGCTTCGATCCCGCTGCTTCTGGTACTGGCGCTGGCAACGGTGGCCGCCGGCGTGGTCGCCTATGACAGTTCCGAGCATTTCGCGCGTCGGATCGACGGATTCCTGTCGCCGGAACTGGACCCCAATACACAGCTGGGCTTTGCGACCAACGCCATTCGCGAAGGGGGTTTTTTCGGGGCCGGGGTCGGGGAAGGCGAGGTCAAGTGGAAGCTGCCCGATGCGCATACGGATTTCATCATAGCGGTGGCAGCGGAGGAATACGGCCTGATCCTGGTGCTGATCGTCATCGCCTTGTATACCGGGATCGTGGTTCGTTCGCTTCTGAGATTGATGCGAGAGCGTGATCCCTTTACCCGGCTTGCCGGCTGTGGATTGGCGGCCATGTTCGGCGTTCAGGCAATGATCAACATGGGGGTTGCGGTTCGGCTTCTGCCAGCGAAGGGCATGACGCTTCCATTCGTGAGCTATGGCGGCTCTTCCCTGATTGCGGGTGGCATCGCGGTCGGTATGCTGTTTGCTTTCACGCGCAAACGGCCACAGGGGGAGATCGGGGATCTCTTGCGGGGTCTGGGGCGATGAACGGGCGCAAGCCAATGGTGATGGTCGCTGCCGGCGGCACCGGTGGGCACATGTTCCCCGCTCAGGCCCTTGCCGAGGTCATGCTGCGCCGGGGATGGCGCGTGAAGCTGAGCACCGATCCCCGCGGTGCCCGTTTCGCCGACGATTTTCCCCCGGCTGTCGAGATCTCGCAGATTTCCAGTGCATCCTTCGCGCGTGGTGGCATGGCGGCAAAGGCCCTCGCGCCTTTCCGCATTGCAGGCGGCGTGATCGGGGCTGCGCTGCGGATGTCGCGCGAGCGCCCCGATGTCGTGGTGGGGTTTGGCGGATACCCGACGATCCCCGCTCTTGGGGCAGCGTGGATCCTGCGCAGGCCCCGCATGATCCACGAACAGAATGGTGTGCTGGGCCGTGTGAACCGGATTTTCGCCAGCCGGGTCGACCGTGTCGCGTGCGGGATATGGCCCGGGGATATGCCGGCCGGCGTCGAAGCGGCACATGTGGGCAACCCTGTGCGAGCAGATGTGCTGGAACGGGCCGGGGCTCCGTACATTCCGCCGGGCGACTATCCGATGTCGATCCTCGTCATGGGGGGAAGCCAGGGCGCCCGCATCCTGTCCGATGTGGTTCCCGAGGCCATCGCGGCGCTGCCCGCCGGGAGGCTGCGCGATCTGCGAGTCAGCCATCAGGCGCGCGAGGAGGATCTGGATCGTGTCGAGACGTGTTACGCGGCAGCCGGTGTCGTTGCGGATGTGCGGCCATTCTTCCGCGACGTCGCGGCCCGGATGAGCGAGGCGCAGCTGGTCATCAGCAGGGCAGGCGCCTCCAGCGTCGCGGATATCTCGGTGATAGGGCGACCTTCGATTCTCGTGCCCTATGCCGCGGCGGCCAATGATCACCAGTCTGCCAACGCGAGCGGCCTTGCCAACGCCGGTGCCGCGATCGTCATCCCGGAGTCGCGGTTCAAGGCCGAAACCCTTACCGAGCAGATCGAGATGGTGCTTGGCCACCCCGAGGGCGCCGCGGAAATGGCACATGCGGCGATGTCGTGTGGCTTGCCCGATGCACCCGAGCGTTTGGCGGACATGGTCGAGACGCTGGCCGATGGAGGACGCGACGCATGAATGCGGCAACCAAGCTTCCCGGTGATGTCGGCCCGATCCATTTCGTCGGTATCGGCGGGATCGGGATGTCCGGCATAGCCGAAGTTCTTCTCAACCATGGGTATGATGTGCAGGGGTCCGACCTGAAACAATCGGATCTGACACGGCGGCTTGCGCGGGCCGGTGCGAGGATCTTTGTGGGTCAGAACGCCGACAATCTCTTGGATGCCGAGGTTGTTGTCATCTCCAGCGCCATAAAGCCCGGCAATGCAGAGCTTGACGAAGCGCGCCGGCGCGGCCTGCCCATTGTCAAGCGTGCCGAGATGCTGGCAGAGTTGATGCGGCTGAAATCGAATATCGCTGTCGCCGGCACTCATGGAAAGACGACGACGACAACGATGGTGGCCGCGCTTCTGGATCATGGGAATTTCGACCCCACGGTGATCAATGGCGGGATCATCCATGCCTACGGGTCGAATGCGCGGGTGGGGGGCGGCGAATGGATGGTCGTGGAGGCGGATGAAAGCGACGGCACCTTCAACCGACTGCCCGCCACCATCGCGATCGTCACCAATATCGACCCCGAGCATATGGAACATTGGGGTGATTTCGAATCGCTTCGGCGCGGGTTCCATGACTTCGTGAGCAACATACCGTTCTACGGGCTTGCTGTTTGCTGCACCGACCATCCCGAGGTACAGGCGCTGGTCGGAAGGATCACGGACCGGCGTGTCGTAAGCTATGGTTTCAACGCGCAGGCCGACGTGCGAGCACGGAATCTGCGGTATCGAAACGGCATCGCGCATTTCGACATCCGGCTTCAGGCGGAGGGCAAGCGGATCGACGGGTGCAGCTTGCCGATGCCCGGCGACCACAATGTCAGCAATTGCCTCGCGGCGGTGGCCGTGGCCCGGCACCTGGGCATGAAACGTGAACAGATCCGCGAGGCGCTTGCCGAATTCGGGGGCGTAAACCGACGTTTCACCAGGGTCGGCGAGGTCAACGGTATCACCATAATCGACGATTACGGCCACCACCCGGTCGAGATCGCGGCGGTCCTGCGGGCCGCGCGGCAGGCCACCGAAGGGCGCGTTATCGCCGTGCATCAGCCACATCGCTATTCCCGCCTGAGCACCCTTTTTGATGACTTCTGCGCCTGTTTCAACGATGCGGACGTAGTGGGCATTGCCGAGGTCTATGCCGCCGGAGAGGCGCCGGTACCGGGGGCAAGCCGCGACGATCTCGTGGCTGGTCTGGTTCGCCACGGTCATCGCGCGGCGCATCCGATCGAGACCGAGGCGGACCTGGCCCGTCTGGTCCGTGCCGAGGCGCAGCCGGGTGACATGGTGGTCTGTCTCGGCGCCGGCACGATCAGCGTCTGGGCCAACAACCTGCCGGAAATTCTCGGGGAGTAGCTTGATGCCTGACGATGCACTCAAACGCCGCATAGGACCGGTCCTTTTGACCACCTATGGGGTGGGAGTCATGGTTGGGGCGGGCATCTACGTGCTTGTGGGGGCGGTGGTTGGTGATGCCGGTATATGGGCACCGCTCGCTTTTCTGGTGGCGGGGCTGGTTGCCGCGCCGACGGCTCTTGCCTATGCGGAATTCTCGACCCGTCTGCCCGAGGCGGCGGGCGAGGCCGTGTACGTGGCAAAGGGGTTGAAAGCGCCCTCTCTCGGCATCGTCGTGGGACTCGGGATCGTGATAGCTGGCACCGTTTCGGCCGCCGCGGTTCTGCGTGGCGGGACAGGCTATTTACTGGCCGTTCTGGATTTGCCCTTCACCTTGACGGTGATCTTCATAGGGCTCGTCCTTCTGGGGGTGGCCGTGGTCGGTGTCCTGGAAAGCCTTGCCCTGGCAGCGATTTTCACCGCGCTCGAAGTCTTTGGGCTCGTCATGGTCGTTTCGGCAGGGTTCACCGCGCCGGCCACGGCGGATTTCACTGCTCCCGGGCCGATTGTCTGGACGGGCATCGGCGCCGGCGCGGTTCTGGCCTTCTTTGCCTTCATCGGGTTCGAGGACATCGTCAACATGGCCGAAGAAACCCCGGATCCCGTGCGCAACCTGCCGCGCGCGATCCTCTGGTCGCTGGTCATCACGATCACGCTTTACGTGGCGGTCACGATCGCCGCCGTGCGCGTTGTTCCGCTGGGGCAGCTTGGTTCGAGCGAACGCCCCTTGCAACTTGTCTGGCAGGCCGCGCATGGCGGCGGGGGCGCGTTTCTCGCGCTAATAGCGGTGGCCGCGGCCCTGAACGGAGTTCTGGCGCAGATGGTGATGGCCGCGCGGGTCTTGTTCGGACTGGGCCGACGCTCCGATGCGTTCTCGATGTTTCATCATGCCCACCCGCGTTTCGGGACCCCGGTGCTGGCAACTGTCATGGTCGGGTCCGCGGTGATCATCGGGGCGCTGGCCCTTCCCGTCGCGCGGTTGGCCGAGGTCACGTCCACCGTCTTGCTGGTGGGTTTCGTTCTTGTGAACGCGGCCCTCATCTCGATGAAGCGCCGCGAACCGGAGGCGCCCTTCATGGTCCCGATGGGGGTGCCGGTGTTCGGACTCGTGGCCGCGCTGATGGCCCTGGCAATGACATTCGCGGGGAAATGATGCCGATTTCGCTGATACTTGCATTCCTGTGGGCGATCCTTGCCAACGTTATCGCGATGTTTCCCAGCCGCGACAGGCACTGGACAAACGCCTATCTCCTGATCGCCATCGGTGTGCCGATCCTGGGATTCGTGACCTACCAGACCGGGCCGGTAGCCGGGCTTTTGTGCCTTGTTGCCGCGATGTCGGTACTGCGGTGGCCCATGATCCGGCTGTGGCGGCTGGTTTCTAGGCGGCGGTGAGGGACGATATCCGGCGGCGGGTCACGGCTCCCCTCGGCCACGCGGAGGTCGGACGTGAAGGAGAGTTGGAAAGGCTGGAGACCGGTATGACGAGCGCCTTGTCACAGGTGGCCATGATGCTTCTCGCCGCGGTCCTGACCGGACCCTGGACATTCGCCTGCCTGAATGAATGGCGCGAGCGGCGGCGCGTGGCGATCACCAGACTTGCCTTCCTTTTCGCCCCGGCCGGCGTGTTGGGTGCGCTGAAAACCCTGGCTCTGGAGGGCAGGATCGCGCTTTTACTGGTTTCAATGGCGCCGGGGCTGCTCGCTGGGATGGCAATCGGTGCGGTGACGGGTGTCATCTGGTATCGTGATCTCTGATGTCGTGAAGCCTGCGCCCGCCATCGGCCTCCGCGGGCTGTCTGCCGTCGCAACACGCTGAGCCGCGCGGAGGTTCTTGCGAAGGCGCAATTTGACTGGACTTGATCCGGTCCCGGTGAATAATGGCCTTCATGGTCTATGTCGTTCCGGTCCTGTGTTTCGTGATCCCGTTGATCATCGGGGTTCTCGCAATGCGCCATGGCATTGGCTGGGCCGTGCCGGTTTTGGCGCTGCTGCTGATTGCAGTCATGGTCTGGGCTGTATGGCAGGGACGCCAGGTTCGGGGTTGGGATGGAATCGGGTATGCGATCCTCGCATTTCTGATGGCCGCGCCCGGTGCTCTCGGAGTTCTGGCAGGGGGTGTGATCGGCTGGTGGCGGCGCCGGAGGACATAGCTGGAACGATTTTCTCAACGACGACTGTGCGGCAGGCAAAACCGGATCTCGGATCGGCCCGACGCTTGATGGTTCGGCCCTTGCACGCCAAGCCCGGGCCTGTGGACGCTGCTTTTCACCCGGATGGCGGGACCGGGACTTTACCTTGCTGCCCGCTGCGGGCAAAACCGGCGCATGACCCGATTGCCCACGCCCCGCGGCAGACTGACCGCAGACCGGCCGCTTTGCGATCTTACCTGGCTGCGTGTCGGTGGGCCGGCGGATTGGGTTTTCCAACCGGCGGACACCGACGACCTGTCCCGGTTCCTTGCCGCGCTTGACGAGGACGTCGTGGTGTTTCCGATCGGTGTGGGCTCCAACCTGATCGTGCGCGACGGCGGCTTGCGCGCGGTGGTGGTCCGTCTGGGCCGCGGGTTCAACAGCATCAGTATCGAGGGCAACCGGGTCATCGCGGGGGCGGCCGCGCTGGACGCCCATGTTGCGCGACATGCGGCACAGGCCGGGATCGACCTGACCTTCCTGCGGACCATTCCGGGGGCTGTTGGCGGGGCGGTGTGCATGAACGCCGGGTGTTACGGAACCTACATCGCGGATGTGTTCGTCGAGGCGGAGGCGGTGACCCGGTCGGGCGACATCGTGACGCTGACGGCTTCGGACCTGAATTTCCGCTACAGGCACACCGATCTGCCGCACGGCTGGATCGTCACGCGGGCGGTGTTCGAGGGGCCGGCGGGCGACCCCGATGCGCTTGATGCGAAGATGGCTGCGCAACTGGCGAAGCGGGACGAGACACAACCGACGAGGGAGCGCACGGCCGGATCCACCTTTCGTAATCCGGCCGGTTATTCCTCGACCGGCCGCGCCGATGATGTGCATGATCTGAAGGCCTGGAAAGTGATCGAGGATGCCGGGATGCGCGGGGCGCGACTCGGTGGCGCGCAGATGAGCGCGAAGCATCCGAATTTTCTTGTCAACACGGGAACGGCCACCGCCGCCGACCTCGAAGCCCTGGGCGAGGAGGTGCGAAAAAGGGTTTTCCAAAGCAGCGGAATAGAGTTAGTCTGGGAAATCATGAGGGTCGGTGAACCGGCTCCCGACCGCCCGGCGCAAGACGCCGGCGACGGTTTTGAATAGACAAGGATCGCAAAACGATCCGATATATTGAGGCAAAAGGTGGTTTGTTCGAGCAGGACAACCCCGATTGTGGCGGTGATAATGGGCGGCCCCTCCGCAGAACGGGAGGTGTCGCTTTCCACGGGACGTGAATGTGCCGCCGCACTGAGGGACGCAGGCTTTGAGGTGGCCGAGGTCGATGCCGGCCACGACCTGTGCGCGCGCCTTGATCAGATCCGGCCCCGGGCCGTTTTCAATGCACTGCATGGCAGGTGGGGCGAGGACGGTTGTGTCCAGGGCCTGCTGGAATGGATGCAGCTTCCCTACACGCATTCGGGTGTGCTGGCGTCGGCGCTCGCCATGGACAAACAGAAAACGAAAGAGGCTTACCGGGCCGCGGGCCTGCCTGTTGTCGAAAGCATCCTTGCCCGCGCCGACGAGGTGCGACGCCGTCACGTTCTTTCGCCGCCCTATGTGGTCAAACCGAATAACGAAGGGTCGTCGGTTGGTGTCTACATCGTACGTGAAAAGGCCAATGCACCGCCGCTGCTGGACGATGACATGCCGGAGGTGGTGATGGTCGAGGCGTTCGCGCCGGGACGCGAACTCACCGTTACGGTGATGGGCGACCGGGCGCTGACCGTGACGGATATCATCACCGACGGATGGTATGATTATCACGCCAAGTACACTGCCGGTGGATCGCACCACGTCGTTCCGGCAGAGGTGCCGCCCGAGATATTTCGATCCTGCATGGACCATGCCTTGACGGCGCACGAGGTGCTGGGCTGCCGGGGGCTGAGCCGCACTGATTTCCGCTGGGATGAACACCGCGGACGGGACGGCCTGATCCTGCTGGAGACAAATACGCAGCCGGGGATGACACCGACCTCGTTGTCGCCCGAGCAGGCGGGTCAGGTCGGGATATCCTTTCCCGAACTGTGCCGCTGGATGGTGGAGGACGCGTCGTGCAACAGGTGAGATCCCGTCACGACCCGGCGCCGTCGCGGCTGCGCTACAGGTTGCACAGGCTGATGCTGACGCCCCTTTTCAGGCGCTTTCTTCGGGTGGGCATCCCATTTTGCCTGAGCTTCGGGCTCGGGGTCGCCTATCTTTCCGAGCCGCGCAACCGCGAGGCACTGATCCTGACATTTGCCGAACTTCGTCATCAATTCGAAACGCGCCCCGAATTCATGGTCCGGTTGCTGGCAGTCGAAGGGGCGAGCGACGGGGTGGCAGGCACCGTGCGCGAACTGTTTCCCTATCCTCTCCCTGTCAGTTCATTTGATCTTGATCCCGATGCGGTGCGCGGATTGGTCGAAGATCTGCCGGCTGTCGCGGCGGCCTCGGTGCGTATTCGTCAGGGGGGAGTGCTTGAACTCGACATCGAAGAACGCCAGCCCGCGGCGCTTTGGCAGCGGGAAAACGGGCTGGCGGTGATCGACCGGCAGGGTGTGATCATCGGCAAGGTGGACTCGCGCGACGAAAAGCCGGCGCTTCCGCTGGTCTCGGGCGAAGGCGCGGGAGAGGCGATTGCCGAAGCGTTGGCATTGAACCGGGCCGCGGCGCCCCTCGGCTCGCGCCTGCAAGGGCTGGTGCGCGTGGGAGAGCGCCGTTGGAATGTCGTCCTCGACCGGGATCAGCGCATTCTTCTACCCGAGAAACAGCCGGCACGGGCGTTGGACAGGGTGATCGCGCTGAGCGAGGCACAGGACCTCATGGCGCGGGACATTGCCGCCGTGGACATGAGGCTGTCGGAACGGCCCACGGTGCGGATGAACGGGAATGCCGTGGAACATTGGTGGCGCGTTCGCAGACTTGTGGCGGAGAAGGAGGGCCGATGATCGAGCTTTATGAATCGCAAAGGACGATGCGGCAGATGCGCCGTGCGGCAATGCAGCGTGGTGTCGTGGCGGTGCTCGACGTTGGAACGTCAAAGATCGCATGTCTTGTCCTGCGCTTCGACGGGCGTGACCGTCTTGCCGAAGCCGAGGGCATTGGTGCGATGGCCGGGCAGGCGGGCTTTCGCGTCATTGGCGCCGCGACCACGCGGTCGCGCGGGGTACGTTTCGGCGAGATTGACGCGATGGCGGAAACCGAACGCGCGATCCGCACCGCGGTACAGGCAGCGCAGAAGATGGCCCAGATCCGGGTGGATCACGTGATCGCCTGCCTGTCGGGTGCCGGGCCGCGATCTTATGGATTGGACGGGACCGTTGAGCTGGAAGGCCATACCGTGACCGAACAGGATGTGAGCCGCGTTCTCGCGTCCTGCGATATGCCCGATTACGGCGCCGGCCGCGAAGTGCTTCATGCGCAGCCCGTAAATTTCGCGCTCGATCACCGCACCGGCTTGAGTGATCCGCGCGGCCAGATGGGGCAGTCGCTTTCGACAGACATGCACATGCTCACCGTTGACGCAACGGCCGTTCAGAACCTCGCATATTGTATAAAGCGCTGTGATCTGGAACTGGCCGGCTTGGCGTCTTCGGCCTACGTTGCGGGGATTTCCTCGCTCGTGGAAGACGAGCAGGAACTGGGAGCGGCCTGCATCGACCTCGGGGGCGGCACGGCGGGGCTCTCGATCTTCGTCAAGAAACACATGATTTATGCCGACAGCGTGCGCATGGGTGGTGAGCATGTGACCGGGGATATTTCCATGGGGCTTCAGGTGCCCGCTGCGACGGCCGAGCGGATAAAGACATTCTATGGCGGTGTTGTCGCGACGGGGATGGATGACCGGGAAATGATCGAGATCGGTGGTGACACCGGTGATTACGAGCATGACCGCCGCACCGTCAGCCGGGCCGAACTGATCGGTATCATGCGCCCTCGCGTGGAAGAAATCCTCGAAGAGGTTCGCGCACGTCTGGACGCGGCCGGCTTCGACTGTCTTCCCAGCCAGCAGATCGTGCTGACGGGCGGTGGCAGCCAGATACCCGGCCTGGACGGGCTTGCAAGCCGCATTCTGGGACAGCAGGTGCGGCTTGGCCGGCCGCTGCGGGTGCATGGCCTTCCTCAGGCCGCGACGGGCGCCGGGTTTGCCGGAGCCGTGGGCATGTGCCTTTTCGCAGCCAATCCTCAGGACGAATGGTGGGATTTTGACCTGCCCGTGGACAGGTACGCAACGCGCCCTCTGAAGCGTGCGTTCAAATGGTTCAGGGACAACTGGTAACCGCAAAATGTACCCAATTCGGCGATATGGCGCGAAAAAGGAGCAAAAAACGAGCATATATGGTGTGTTTCGAGTGTTTTTTTCGTGACGCTGCGGGGCGTGATCGGTAATAATGGGGTTAACAGGCAGAAAAACGGCCCGCGAATGTGGGCGCAACAGCAGGCGGACAGAGCAATGACACTTAACCTGACGATGCCAGGACGGGATGAACTCAAGCCCAGGATCACCGTGTTCGGTGTTGGCGGGGCTGGCGGAAACGCAGTGAACAACATGATCGACAAGGCGCTTGACGGGGTCGATTTTGTCGTCGCGAACACGGATGCGCAGGCCCTTCAGCAGGCTCAGGCACAGAACCGGGTTCAGCTTGGTGTCAAGGTCACCGAAGGATTGGGTGCCGGGGCACGGGCCTCGGTCGGTGCGGCC
The DNA here is from genome assembly GCF_003298505.1 of Roseovarius sp. TE539. Lineage (GTDB taxonomy): Bacteria > Pseudomonadota > Alphaproteobacteria > Rhodobacterales > Rhodobacteraceae > Roseovarius. Next base: position 34,941 of record NZ_QNGB01000011.1, on the reverse strand, counting down.
GCGGCGGAAGAAAGCATAGAACAGATCGTCGATCATCTTGCCGGATCGCACATGTGTTTCATAACCGCCGGAATGGGCGGAGGCACCGGCACCGGCGCCGCGCCGATCATCGCGCAAGCCGCCCGGGAGCTTGGGGTGCTGACGGTGGGTGTTGTCACCAAGCCGTTTCAGTTCGAGGGAAGCAAGCGGATGCGCCAGGCCGAGGAGGGTGTCGACGCCCTTCAGAAGGTCGTGGATACGCTGATAATCATACCCAACCAGAACCTTTTCAGGCTGGCCAATGAAAAGACGACCTTCACCGAAGCGTTCTCGATGGCCGATGACGTTCTTTACCAGGGGGTCAAGGGTGTGACTGATCTCATGGTGCGTCCGGGCCTCATCAATCTCGATTTTGCCGACGTCCGTGCGGTGATGGACGAGATGGGCAAGGCCATGATGGGCACCGGCGAGGACAACGGCGAGGACCGCGCGATTCAGGCCGCGGAAAAGGCGATTGCCAATCCGCTTCTGGACGAGATCAGCCTTCAGGGGGCCAAGGGCGTTCTTATCAATGTCACGGGCGGTCATGATCTGACCCTTTTCGAACTCGACGAGGCAGCCAACCGCATCCGCGAGGAAGTTGACCCGGAAGCCAATATCATTGTCGGCTCCACCCTGGATGCCGCCATGGAGGGAGCGATGCGTGTAAGCGTCGTGGCCACCGGGATCGATGCGTCCGAGATCGAGACCGATATTCCTGTTCCCCGCCGGTCGCTGGCACAGCCGCTTCAACCGGCGCAGAATGTGCAGCCCGCCCCCGAACCGGAGCGATTGAGCGAAGCCGCTGCCGAGCACACGGCCGAAGAGCCCTCGCTCTTCGGAGGGATCGACGCGGAGCGCGCCGCGGCGGAAGATCAGATGGAAGACATCTTCGAACCCGAGGCCGCGCAGGGGCACGAAAGATCGGCCGAGCATGCATCGGTCGAGACGCGGGGTCAGCACTACGCGCAGGACAGCGCCGGTGATGACCTTCCGCCGCCGGCTTATGTGCCGCGGGAAGAACCGGCCGCGGCTTATGGTGGTCAGGAAGAAGACGAGCTTGAGGAATTCGTGGCCCCACAGGCGCCGCGCCCCGGTTCACCGTCGCCGGAAACCCTCGAGAGATTGCAGGTGGCCGTGGGCCGCACGCGCGGGCGTCAGGCCGAAGCGCAGCGCGAAGAGCCGCAGGCCGAAAAAAGCCGGTTCGGAATCAACTCGCTTTTCAACCGCATGACCGGGCACGGGTCTGAATCAGAGCAAACGGCCCAGCAACGTCCCGCCCGTCAGCAACCTGTGATGAAGGCGCAACAACCTGCGGCGCCGGAACCGGAGGAAGAACCTGACGAACAGATCGAGATTCCGGCTTTCCTTCGTCGTCAGGCCAACTGAACGCGATCGGACCTTTCGCAAAAGGGCCGCTTTCGAGCGGCTCTTTTCATTTTTGACCTCCTCATTTGCGGCGGGTCGGCAGAATCCCGCCCACGGCCGGCCGGCCCATGTTTCAGGACGTTGCAAAGTTTGAGTTGAGCGTGCCCCGGTCCGCTTCTAAAGAAAAGGTTATCCTGTGGGGATGGGATCTGCTGCGGAATCAGGGGGATTGTTTGCAGACGACGATCAAGTCATATGTTGCTTTCGACGGGGTAGGCTTGCATTCCGGCCTGCCTGCGAGGGCGCGGATATTGCCGGCGCCTCCCGACCATGGCATCTCTTTTCGTCGGGGCGATCTGGGGCCGGATGCGGCGCCGATCCCGGCGCTCTGGAACCTGGTCGAGCAAGCGCCCCTTTGCACCCGTCTGATCAACCACGACGGCGTATCGGTGTCCACTGTTGAACACGTGATGGCGGCCTTGGCCGGCTGCGGCGTGCACAATGCGGTGGTGATCGTCGATGGCCCGGAACTGCCCATTCTTGATGGCAGTTCGGCCACCTTCGTCCGGGGGATCCTCAATTGCGGTTTGCGCACATACGATGCCCCCGTGCGCGCCATTCGGGTGACAAGACCGGTTGAAGTGACACGCGGCGACGCGCGGGCGCGCCTTGTTCCGCACGACACGCTTCTGATCGAGTTCGATATCGCTTTCGAGGACGCCGCCATCGGCAACCAGAGAAAATCGCTCAATATGTCGAATGGCAGCTTCGTGCGGGAATTGTGCAGCAGCCGCACGTTCTGTCGCAAGGCGGATGTCGACATGATGCGCGCGAACGGTCTGGCCCTTGGTGGCACTCTGGAGAATGCAGTGGTCGTTGACGGTGAACGGGTGCTGAGCCCCGGTGGCTTGCGCCACAGCGATGAGGCTGTGCGCCACAAGATGCTTGACGCGCTTGGGGACCTGGCGTTGGCAGGGGCGCCCTTGCTGGCGCATTATCAGGGCTCGCGGGCCGGCCACGCGTTGACCAACACCTTGCTGCGTGCGCTGTTCACACGGCCAGATGCATTCGAAGTGGTTGAGTGTGATGCCGAAATGTGCGCGCGCCTGCCAGGTGCCGGGGTTCACATGGGCGAGATGCCTCAGGTCGCGTGACGCGGCCTTTCTCTCGGGGCGGATTTGCGCCAAGGTCGTTTTGCCTTGCCGATTTCTGTGCTAGCACCACCCTGAAGACTCGTCTACAAATCCGGCATCTGATAAGAAGGTTTACCCAGCATGACACTCGGCAGGTCGTGGACAAAACTGGTTGTAGTGATGCTTGTCGGCCTTTTCATGGCCGGATGCACGGCCAAGGATAGCGGGAAAGCCTCCCGCGGAGAATTGGACTACGAGAAGTTTTCCGCCGAACAGATATTCGAGCGTGCCGAATACGATCTTGCGAACAATGAGCCCGAACTTGCAGCCAAGAGCTTTTCGGAGGTCGAGCGTCTCTACCCGTATTCGGCATTGGCAAAGCGCGCGGTGATCATGCAGGCGTTTGCCTATCACGAGGCAAAGGATTACGCCAACAGTCGCTCGGCGGCGCAACGCTATATCGATTTCTATCCGACAGATGAAGATGCGGCCTATGCTCAGTATCTTCTGGCGTTGAGCTATTATGACCAGATTGACGAGGTCGGCCGTGACCAGGCGCTGACGTTCGAGGCGCTCCAGGCGCTTCGCAAGGTTATCGAGGTATATCCGGACAGCGAATATGCCCGTTCCGCGATCCTGAAGTTCGATCTGGCCTTCGATCATCTGGCCGCCAAGGAAATGGAGGTCGGGCGGTACTATCTGCGCAGGGATCACTTTACCGCGGCCATCAACCGGTTCCGCACAGTCGTCGAGGACTTCCAGACAACATCCCACACGGCCGAGGCGCTGCACCGGCTTGTCGAGTCCTACCTTTCGCTCGGGTTGACCGACGAGGCGCAAACAGCCGGGGCAATACTGGGTCACAACTTCCGCGCAACCGAATGGTACGAGGACAGTTATGCGTTGCTGTCTTCAAGGGGCCTGACCCTGGAGGCGAAGGGCGACAACTGGTTGCGGCAGATTTATCGCCAGATGATCCAGGGCCGCTGGCTGTAGGAATCGGTCTCTGAGGGGGGCAGGGTGCTCAGAGGGCTCGACATCCGCGACATGCTAATCATTGACCGGCTGGAACTGGGGTTCGAGCCGGGCCTGAACGTATTGACCGGTGAAACAGGGGCCGGAAAATCAATACTTCTGGATTCGCTGGGTTTCGTGCTGGGGTGGCGCGGTCGTGCGGAACTGGTTCGGCAGGGCGCCACCCAGGGCGAAGTGCAGGCCTGGTTCGATCTGACACCCGATCACCCGGCACGCGACGTCCTGAAGGAAGCCGGGTTGCCCGATGCGGGAGACGAGTTGATCCTGCGCAGGATCAACACAACCGATGGCCGCAAGACCGCATGGGTCAATGACCGGCGTTGTTCGGGCCAGGTGCTGCGGACGTTGGCCGAGACTCTGGTCGAGCTTCATGGACAGCAGGATGATCGTGGTCTTCTCAACGCACGCGGGCACCGCGAATTGCTGGATGCGTATGGCGGGCTCTTCGAAGAGAGGGCCGCGGTGCGCGCTGCGTGGCGTGCGGTCCGCGCCGCGCGGCAGGAACGTGATGCGACGGCGGAACAACTTGAAACCGCACGCAGCGATGAAGAGTTCCTGAGGCACTCTCTGGCTGAACTGGAGTCACTTGCGCCACAACCGGGCGAAGAGGCGGACCTGGATTCGCGCCGTCGCATGATGCAGGCTGCCGAACGTATCAGTGCCGATATCGTAAAAGCCCGGGACGCACTTGGCGGAGAGGGGGCAGAAGGGGCCGCGGGCAATGCGCTCCGCTGGCTTGAAGGCGCAGCGGAACATGCGGAGGGGCAGCTTGACGCGCCGATCGCGGCTATCGGGCGGGCGCTGGTGGAACTGGATGACGCCTTGAACGGCGTGACACGCTGCCTGGAGGTTCTGGAGTTCAACCCGCAAGACCTTGAACAGGCGGAAGAACGGTTGTTCGCGATAAGGGCCCTGGCACGCAAACACGGAGTGGCGCCGGATGACCTGGCGGGGTTGGCGGCGCATCTTCGGTCACGTCTGGACGCGGTCGAAAGTGGGGACACCGAGCTTGCGGCGCGGGACGCTGAGCTGCGGGAGGCGCAGACCGTCTATACGAATGCTGCCGAAAAACTGGGCGCCGCACGTCGCGGTGCGGCTGCCGCGCTGGACCGCGCCATGACCGCTGAACTGGCGCCGCTCAAGATGGAGCGTGCGGTATTCACAACGGGGATCACGGCTTGCGACCCGGGGCCCGACGGCACGGACGAGGTTGCATTCCTTGTCGCCACCAATCCCGGCGCGCCGGCCGGTCCGCTTGCGCGCATTGCGTCCGGTGGCGAATTGAGCCGGTTTCTTCTGGCCCTCAAGGTGTGTCTGACGGGCACGGAAAGCGGCCGTACTCTCATTTTTGACGAAATCGACCGGGGTGTTGGCGGTGCGACGGCGGACGCGGTTGGGCGCCGTCTGGCAAACCTGTCTCACGGTGGTCAGGTTCTGGTTGTCACTCACTCTCCTCAGGTGGCGGCGCTGGCATCGCATCACTGGCGGGTGGAGAAGAACGTGACCGACGATGAAACACTTTCGACGGTGAGTCCGCTTGGCCCTGACGAAAGGATCGACGAGATCGCGCGGATGCTGTCCGGCGATACCGTCACCCAGGAGGCACGCGCCGCAGCGCAAGCCCTGATGACCGATTGAGGTGCGCTCAAGCCTCAGGTGGGGAAGCGGAGTTGGTTTTGCGGTTGTCGTGACGGGCCCGACAAACCGGGCGTCAAACGAGGCGCGAGGTTTCTACCGCGGCCCTGATGAAATCAGCAAATAGCGGATGCGGGGAAAACGGCTTTGATTTCAGCTCGGGGTGAAACTGGACACCAATGAACCACGGATGACCGGACCATTCGACGATCTCGGGCAACCTCCCGTCAGGTGACATCCCGGAAAAGGCAAGCCCTGCTTCTTCCAGTTTCTGGCGATACCTAGTGTCCACTTCGTAACGGTGGCGATGACGTTCGTCAATCTTCGTGGTGCCATAAATCCGCGACACGTTTGAGCCTTCGGACAGGATCGCGTCATAGGCGCCAAGCCGCATCGTACCGCCCTTGTCATCGTTGAGCTTGCGGCGGACTTTCTCGTTTCCCTGAACCCATTCCTTCAGATGATACACAACCGGTGTATACCGCTTTTGCCCCGCTTCATGATCGAACTCCTCGGAGCCGGCATCGGACAGGCCGGCCACGTTTCGGGCCGCTTCGATGACCGCCATCTGCATTCCGAGACAGATACCCAGATAGGGAATTTGCCGTTCCCTCGCGAATTGTGCCGCCTTTATCTTGCCTTCGGTTCCGCGCTCACCGAAACCACCGGGGACGAGGATCGCGTGGAAACCTTCCAGGTGAACCGCGGGGTCATCGGTATCGAAGACTTCCGCATCCACCCATTCCACATCCACCTTCACGCGATTTGCCATCCCTCCGTGGGTCAGTGCCTCGCGGATGGACTTGTAAGCGTCTTCCAATTGCACATATTTCCCGACGATCGCGACCTTGACCTCACCGTCCGTGTTGTGGATCCGGTCCGCGACATCCTTCCATACCCCGAGATCCGGTTTCGGGGCGGGAGAAATCGCGAAAGCATCGAGAACCGCCTGATCCAGCCCCTCCAGGTGATAGGCCAGCGGCGCCTCGTAAATGGAATTGAGGTCATACGCGGCGATCACGTCTTCCTTGCGGACGTTGCAGAAAAGACCGATCTTTTCCCGTTCCTTGTCCGGTATCGGCTGCTCTGAACGGCAGACAAGAACATCCGGCGCGATCCCGATCGAACGCAACTCCTTGACACTGTGCTGGGTGGGTTTGGTTTTCAACTCACCGCTTGCAGCGATCCACGGCAACAGTGTCAGATGCATGAATATGCACTGGCCGCGCTGGCGGTCCTGGCTGAATTGTCTGATTGCCTCGAAGAAGGGCAATCCCTCGATATCGCCGACCGTTCCTCCGATTTCACAAAGCATGAAATCGACCTCGTCTTCGCCGATGGCGATGAAATCCTTGATCTGATTGGTGACGTGGGGAATGACCTGAATTGTCTTGCCGAGGTAATCGCCGCGGCGTTCTTTTTCGAGGACATCCGAGTAGATGCGTCCGGAACTCACCGAGTCGGTCGCGCGCGCGGCGACGCCCGTGAAACGTTCGTAATGGCCGAGGTCAAGATCGGTTTCGGCGCCATCGTCGGTGACGAAAACCTCACCGTGCTCGAAAGGGCTCATGGTGCCCGGATCGACGTTCAGATAAGGGTCAAGCTTGCGCAGCCGAACGGAAAAACCGCGGGCCTGCAGGAGCGCGCCAAGGGCCGCCGATGCCAGACCTTTGCCCAGTGAGGAAACGACCCCGCCTGTAATGAAAACAAATCGAGCCATACGCCTGGCGTCCCCCGTGAAATCATGCTTTTGGTCAGACTTGAGCCGTCTGCCGTGTCAAAGCACCACGGGGCTCAAGCCTTAAAGGATTCGCGCGTCATGCGCAAGGTGACCGCAACATGCTGTTGCGATGGCGCGGCCGCCCTCAAATCGTTGTGGATCAATCGGCTTTGGGCACGAGCGGCGCCGTGTCGTCAGCAGACGGAGGAAGCAGATCACCCGCATCCGGCAGCGCAGGATCGGTGCTCTCCTCGCTCGGTGCGTCGGTGACACGATCCAGAACCGAAGAACCGGCTGAATTCTGCGCGGCGAAAATGGTCAGGGTCATCGAAGTGGCGATGAACGCGATGGCAAGAAGCCATGTCAGCTTGCCCAGTGCAGTGGCGGCCGCGCGGCCCGACATGGCACCACCGCCACCGCCGCCGCCCATGCCCAGCCCTCCGCCTTCGGAGCGTTGCAGCAACACGACCCCTATAAGCGCGAGCGCCAGAAGAAGGTGAACGATGAGGACGACATTTTCCATGCAGGATTGCCCCGTTTTGAGATGGACCGCGATGGCCGGTATCTATGCAAATCCGCACTGACCCGCAACCCGGCAATGCCGGGTATCAGGATCTGCGGCGTCTTCGCCGTGTCAGCCCGGCGGCATTGAGGAACCTGCGCCACCGCCGGCGCAGCGAGTCCGGGCCTTGCGCCGGGTATGATAAAGGGGTCTGCGCCAGCCGGTCAGCCTCGAAGATGTCGATCACACGCTCCGCACATCCGCAGCCTTCACCGAGGCCCACCTTCGCAAGGTAGAATGCGCGGAAATCTTCTCTGGGTCCGGTCATGGTGACATCCTAGCACGACGCGCCCCATCAGCGAAGGGGGATGCCGGTCACGGCGGGCTACTCGTCAATGTCGTCCATGTCGGACTGCCCGCTCAGGCGGCGGCGCACATGGCTCCAGTTGAGTCCGATACCCAGGACGAGCGAAAGCGACAACAGGCCGAGCCAGACATTCATCGACGTGTTTTCGAGTGTCAGGACACCATAATCATAGAGCACCCATAGCAGCGCTGCCACAAGCGCGAGGATCAGTCCCATTCCGAACGCACCGATGGATCGCAACGTCGCCCGCAGGTAAACGATATATCCAACCACAAGAACGAGGCCGAAAAGCACGGCCAGGGGCATCTGCTCGTCGAAGTTGTTGCGCGCCCAGCGGACGTAATTCCATTCGGTCGGATTGAAGGTGGCACTCAGAAGCCCGAGCGCCACAAGCCAACGCAGCACAAATCCCATCTCGTCCCCTCCGTATGAATATTCCCAAGATCTGCCGTTTTGCGTGCGTGGTGTCCAGCCCGGCAGACGATTTTGCGGTTTCACCCGGTAGGCGACGCGGCTATACCGGCGCCGGGTGATCGGCATGACAAGAGGAAAGCCATGGCCAATGTCGTTGTCGTGGGCGCTCAATGGGGCGACGAGGGAAAAGGCAAGATTGTTGACTGGCTGAGCGAAAGGGCGGATGTCATCGCGCGCTTTCAGGGAGGGCACAACGCCGGTCACACGCTTGTGGTTGATGGCACGGTTTACAAGCTGCATGCGTTGCCTTCCGGTGTTGTGCGTGGCGGCAAACTGAGCGTGATCGGAAATGGCGTGGTGCTCGATCCCTGGCATCTTGTTGGCGAAATGGCATCGCTGCGCGAACAGGGCGTGACGATAACGCCCGAAACCCTGATGATCGCCGAAAACACGCCGCTCATTCTGCCGATACACGGGGAGTTGGACCGTGCCCGCGAGAGCGCAAGTTCCGTTGCCAAGATCGGAACCACGGGGCGCGGGATCGGGCCTGCCTACGAGGACAAGGTGGGCCGTCGGTCGGTGCGGGTGGCCGATCTGGCAGATGACGCGACGCTGGAGGCGCGCGTCGACCGGGCCCTGGTACATCATGATGCATTGCGGCGGGGCCTGCAGCTTGCGCCGGTGGACCGGTCGAAACTCCTGTCGGATCTTCGCTCCATCGCGCCGGAAATCCTGCGCTTCGCCGCACCGGTCTGGAAAGTGCTGCGAGACAAGCGCAAGGCCGGGCGCCGGATCCTTTTCGAAGGCGCTCAGGGTGCGTTGCTGGATATCGATTTTGGCACCTATCCTTTTGTCACCTCCTCCAACGTGATCGCGGGACAGGCCGCAACGGGCACGGGCATCGGACCCGGGGCGATCGATTTCGTCCTCGGGATTGTCAAGGCCTACACAACCCGCGTCGGCGAAGGGCCGTTCCCGACGGAACTTGACGATGCAAATGGCAGGCGCCTTGGGGAAAGAGGGCATGAGTTCGGCACCACCACGGGGCGCAAACGGCGCTGCGGCTGGTTTGACGCGGTGCTCGTGCGCCAGACCTGCGCGACGTCGGGGGTGCATGGCATATCCCTGACCAAGCTCGATGTGCTGGATGGTTTCGATGTGCTCAGGATTTGCACCGGGTATGAACTTGATGGCAGGCGGCTGGACTACCTGCCGACCGCGGCGGACGAACAGGCCCGTTGCAATCCGATCTACGAGGATCTTCCAGGCTGGCACGAGAGCACGGAGGGCGCGCGCAGCTGGGCGGATCTGCCTGCCAACGCGATCAAGTATGTCCGCAGGGTCGAGGAGTTGATAGATTGCCCCGTCGCCCTACTGTCCACATCACCGAAACGGGAAGACACGATCCTGGTCAGGGATCCCTTTGCAGATTGATCCGGAAGGCATGACGTGAAACTGAGTTACAAAGCGCGGCGCCGTTGGTCACTGGTCATCCTTCTTGTCGGCTTGCCGGTCTACATCGTGGTTGCGATTTCTCTTGTGAACACTCTGGACCGCCCCAATGCTGCGTTGGAACTGGCCATTTACGCGGTCCTCGGGTTTCTCTGGATTCTTCCGTTCAAATTCGTGTTTGTCGGCATCGGCCAGGCCGATCCCGACGATGAGGACAGCGGACGCTGATCCCGGCATCTCGGCCGTCTCGCCTTTTGCCGATTGGCCTTTGATCGAGGGGGGGCGTCCATCGCCGAGGTGCTGTCATCGTTCCTGTAGTCCCCGTTCAGGAACCTTGTTGACCCCGTGCAGGACCGGTTTCAAGGTGAGACATCGAGAAAGGCAGGAGGACAGCATGATCGCTGTATCGTTGGACGATATCGAAACGGCGACCGTGGCCGCGCTGACCCGGCACGGGGCCGCCCGGTGGGTTGCCGAAGACGTCGCCCGCGCGGTCCGCAAGGCCGAGGCAGTGGGAAACCGGATTTGCGGATTGTACTATCTCGAAAGCTATTGTCGCCAGCTTGAGACCGGGCGGGTCAAAGGCGATGTGGAGCCGGCTGTGACGCGCGAACGCCCCGGTGTTGTGACGGTCGATGCCGGATTCGGTTTTGCGCAACCGGCTTTTTCACGCGGTCTGCCAAGTGCCCTGTCGGCGGCGCGCGAGTGTGGCGTGGCAAGTCTTGCCATAGGACACGCGCATACCTGCACCTCGTTGGGCTACTTCACCGAGAGGATCGCGCGCGCCGGGCTGGTTGGTCTGGGTTTCACGAACGCGTCGCCCATTGTGGCGCCACCGGGGGGCAAAACCCGCACGATCGGAACCAACCCGATCGCTTTCTCCGTGCCCGACCAGCAGGGAGGCATAGCCATGCAGTTCGACCAGTCGACCACGACTGTCGCGCTCGGAAAGATCACCATGGCCAAGGCAGCCGGTGAACCGATCCCGGAAGGCTGGGCAGTCGACGAGGACGGGCGGCCCACGACGGATCCCGAAGAGGCGCTCAGGGGCTCATTGGTCTCGATGGGCGGTTACAAGGGCTGGGGGTTCGGCCTTATGGCCGAGTTGCTTGCCGCGGGAATGACGGGGGGAATTGTCAGCCGCGAGGTCAGACCGCTCAAGGCGCCCGACGGCCCGCCACATGATCTGGGGCAATATTACCTGTTGATGGATCCCGACATCTCCGGCGTCTTCTTCGAGAGACTTCAGGAGGTTGCTGCGGGGGTTGCCGTGGACGAAGGCGCCCGTATGCCGGGGCAGGGCAAGCGGGAGGCCGATCCAGTGGAGCTGGACGACAAGGTCTGGTTACAGGTCCTGAATTTGGCAGGACAGGGATGAAATGACTGTGCTCCTGTCGCCTCAGAACTTCTGGGTCAGAAAGACACCCGATGCCATCAAGGCAATGCCGGAGGCCCGGGTCAGCGTCAGGGCAGAATGCCGGGCGCCGAAGAGCGCGAAATGGTCTATTACAGCGGCGCTGACCAGCTGCCCCAGAAGCACGAAGAAAACGGCGTTTCCCACTCCGAACCGCGGGGCGACAAAGGTGATGGACAGAATATAAAAGGCAACCAGGACGCCACCAAGCAGCAAGTGCCGAGGCGCCGCCGTCACGCCGCGAAGGGCGTCCGTCCCCTGCAACGACAAAACGCCCAACGTGCACGCAAGCGCCACGACAAACAGAACCGCCGAAGCCGCCACGGGTGAGCCAAGCCGCGTTCCCAGGGCCGAGTTGAGAGCCGCGAGAACCGGGATGCCGATCCCGGCGGTCAACATGATGAATGCGTAGGCGCTTGAGGGCGGCATCGGGTGTCTCCTTTTCCGGGCTGTTTTTCAGATTGGCATGACCACCGCCGCTGATCCAGATCAATGCACGACACGGGCAAAACCTGTCTGTTCGTGATATTCATGGGGAGGGTGTCAATGCGGTTTGTCACAATGGGTCTGGTTGCTCCGTTGGCGCTTTGCGGGTGTTTGCAATCTTCGGACGCGCCTGCAGGTTCCAGGAACGACGAGATCGCGAAAATGGGCGATGTTTCGGCGGGTCGATCGCTGTACGAAAGACATTGCCTTGCGTGTCATGGAAAGGCCGGGCGCGGGGAGGGCCCGGTTTCGAAGGCCCTGGATGTACCGCCCGCGGACCTGACGGCGCTGTCGGTTGTCAACGACGGAAGGTTTCCGCAAGAAGAGGTCATGGCGCAGGTCTACGGCTATCCCGGGCGGCACCACGTTCAGGCCATGCCTTCCTTCGGGCAGCTCCTTGACGGGCCCATGGTGCCTTGGAAGGACTCGCGCGGTCGCACGGTCATGACGCCGGCTGCCTTGCTGGACCTGGTCGGCTATATCGAGGCAATCCAGGAGGATTGAGCGTGACATCTCATCAAGTAACGGGAACGTGGAGGATCGCATGATGAAGACAATCTTGCTTGCGGCAGCATGCGCGGCTATGGCACTGGGAACCTGGGGTGCGGCACAGGATCTGCGGGCAGGGCAGGAAACCTACACGCGTTATTGCGCGGCCTGTCATGGTGGCAATGCGCAAGGCAACGGGCCGATGGTTGCGGTCCTGCTGGTTCAGCCGACCGATTTGTCTGCCCTCAGCGCCAGGAATGATGGTGTTTTTCCACTCGACAGGGTGGTGAAACGGATAGACGGCCGTGATCCGCTGGTCTCTCACGGCAGCGAGATGCCGGTTTACGGAAATTTCTTCGAGGGGCGGGAAGTGGAATTGAAAACGGACGATGGCCGGCGCGTGCTGGCCAGCCAGGCGGTTGCAGACCTCGTGGCCTATCTGAAGTCCATGCAGGCACATGAAGAAACCGGCGAATAACGGCCGGCCGCAGGTCGTTGACTGACCGCTGCTATCTCCTAGTTTCCCTACGAAGGAGATTGATCATGAAACGGCCCTTATACGTAATTGCCGCCCTGGTTTGCCTGGGTTTCCCAGCGGGCGCGGACGAGACTTCGATCGAGTCGGTCATTCAGCGTCAGCTTGATGCCTTTCTGCAAGACGATTTTTCGACTGCATTCACCTATGCCAGTCCTTCCATAAAATCCCTGTTCGGCACGCCCGAGCGCTTCGGCGCGATGGTGCGCAACGGCTATCCGATGGTGTGGCGCCACGCGGAGGTCAGGTTTCTGGACAGCGAAACCCGCGATGGACGAGTGTGGCAGAATGTCATGATCCGTGGCGCCGACGAAGCGTTGCACATACTCGAATATCATATGGTCAAGGGAGATGGCGGGGAATGGAAGATAAACGCCGTCCGCTTCCGTGAAGCGCCCTCCGGCGCTGTCTGATGGCGGCCGGCTCTTTTGACGTCTCGGCGCTTTCCTCGTGCTTTGATGCCTTGCCGGGCAGCGTGACGTTGCCATGATTTTCCGTTAATCATCGCCGGTTAATCCCTTTTCGCCGGCAATCGACCGGCGGGCGCAACTGGTGACACCCGGTATGCCGGTCGGCGTCCGGGTGCGGAAAGGGTTTTTCATGAACAAGTCAATAACCGGCGGCATCGTTTTCATGCCGCCTCCCTTCACTGATGGTCTCGATGTTTGGTCAAGCGGGGACGGGACGGCAGGGTCCGACACGTATGAGGGAGCCCTGAATGCAGGGCTGATTGCCGCCGACCAGGACTTCGGCGGCGCATTGGAGCTGCAGAAAACCGAAAATGTGCAGAAACTTCGCTTCATGGGGCAAACGCCCATTCTGCCCGGCTGTTTCCTGCGTGTGACGGCCAGGGTCAAGGCGATCAGTGGTGATCTGCCAACTGTCCGTATTGCCGGCTGGGCCGGAGGCGCTGGCGGTGATCATGTTGCCGGCCTGACGGAAACCGGACCGGAAACGACCCTGCAGAGCTACGGCGAGGTGGTGGAAGTTTCCGCGATCGTCGGTGTCGGACAGCGCACGGGTGTGGACATGGTTTGGGGGCCGGATCCCGTATACGGGCATTTCGGCCTCGACCTGACAGGCCCGGTTGGGGGGATCATCAGGGTCGACGACCTGGTGATCGAGGATGCAACCCGGGTGTTCCTGCGCGGCCTCATGGATTGGGTGGATGTCCGGGATTACGGCGCGATCGGTGACGGTTCTGCGGACAACACGGCCGCATTCGAAGCCGCGGATGCGGCGGCTGCCGGCCGCGATGTTCTGGTGCCGGATGGCACATACTTTCTGGCGGACAATGTGACGATGCAGTCGTTTGTCCGGTTCGACGGCACGGTGACGATGCCGGACGAGAAGATCCTGGCACTGACGCGAAATTTCGATCTGCCGGGATATAGCGAGGCGTTCGGTAACGACGAACTTGCCTTTCGCAAGGCATTTCAGGCGCTCCTGAATAATGCCGGGCACGAGTCACTCGATCTGGGCGGACGTCTGATCGCCGTCACCGGCCCAATAGACATGGCCGCGGCCGTGGCCAACAAGACCACGTATTCGCAACGGCGGCAGATCAAGAACGGGCAGCTTTCGGCCGTGGGCAACGGTGATTGGCAGACCGAGGTAATGTCGTCGCAGGCGACATATTCGGCCTCCGACAGCCTGAAACTCACGAATGTGACCGACGTTGCGAACGTGCCGGTTGGGGCGGTCGTGGAGGGCAATGGCGTGGGGCGTGAAGTATATGTCAGCGCCAAGAACGTCGCGGCGCAGGAAGTGACCCTCAGTCAGCAGCTCTTCGATGCGGAGGGAACACAAGTCTTCACATTCCGGCGGTTCAAGTACCTGCTGGATTTCTCCGGTTTCGAGAAACTCAGCAAATTCGCCATCGACAGCGTCGAGTTTCAGTGTTCGGGGGATTGCAGCGGTATCCTGCTTGCCCAGACGGGATCGAGTTTCCAACTGCGCGACAGTTTCATCACCCGCCCCAAGGATCGCGGCATTTCCAGCCATGCGAAAGGGGACCAGGGCATGATAATCGACCGATGCCAGTTCCTTTCCGACGAGTCGGCCGACACGTCCACGGAGCGGGTCTCGATCGGGCTCAATGCCAATGCGAACGATGTGAAGCTTCGCGACAACCGCGTGGTCCGGTTCCGGCATTTCGCGGTTCTTGCCGGTTCCAGCTCGATCATATCGGGCAATCATGTCTTTCAGGGCGACAGTACGAACGATGCGGGCCGTACGGCCGGGCTTGTCATGACGCGGACAAACTCCCGGGGGACGATCACCGGGAACTATATAGACAACTGCTTCATCGAATGGGGCAATGAACACGACAGCGCGCCCGGATTTTCCTCGGAATTCTCCTTCAGCGGGATGAACATCACCGACAATGTCTTCCTCGCCGGCAATGTGGCACGGTGGTTCACATTTCTGGTGGTCAAGCCGCATGGTACCGGACATTTCCTCAATGGGATGAACGTTACAGGAAATTCGTTCCGGATCATCGGCGTTGCTGATCGCGTCGAAACCGTGGACACAAGTTTCTCCGATCTGGACTATAACCGTTTCTCGAACGTGAACTTCGCTGACAACATGTTCTCCAATGTCGTCGAACCCGTTTCCAGCCCGCTTGTGCTTGAGCATGAAGAGGCCTCCGAGGCTGAAACATGGCTTGTCGAACCCGCGCCGATGCTTCCGTTCCGGGCATGGGCGCAGACGGTTTCGGCCGTTGTCCCGGCCGGTCCGCTGACCGATGCTGCCGGGCAGGTACGGTATCTTGCGCCATATTACCAGGCCAAGCAGGGCCCCGACAGCAACCAGATCAAGCTGCAATGGGCAGAACCCGTGAAGGGCACTGTCACGGTGACTGTAAGAATAGACGACGCGTTCTGATATCCATGCCTCCCGGCAGGTTCAGAATTCCAGCCAGGAGCCCAACTTGATGCCGAAATCGGCTGCATCCTTCAGCCCGGCCGTTATACCGAATTCGATATGTCGGCCGGGGGCAAACTCACGTATCATGGACGGGGCCAATCGCAGGAACGTGTCATCGAACGCGGATGTGCCACCTTGCAACTGCAGGACAACCTTTGTTTTCTCGGTTGCGGACAGGCCCAGCGTCACGTCGCCCGAGGCGTTCGCGGCCCCGCCGTCTACAAACACTTCGCCGCGCGTGTCGATCGCGAACCAGCCATTGCGACCGAAAATCTTCAATCCATGCCCCAGGGACATGCCAGGGCGTACGACCCCATCTCCGTCCAGTCGTCCCGCGCCGAGTTCGAGCGCGAATTTCAGCGATCGGTCGGCCGGGAGAAGCGGCACCCTCAGGAACCCGATAATCTTTTCGGTTGCATCCTCGTCACTGCCGAGGTCAAGCCCCACGGTCACGGTGTCTGACAATCCGTATTCGCCATAGACAGTTGCATACCCGGTGACCGACTGCCCGGTTTCCGGGGTCTCCGCGAATCCCGCCACCGCAAGGAATGTCCGCCCCTTCTCGCGCGGCCATGGTCCGGCAAGGGCCTGCCCGGCAAGCAACACCATCATGATCGTGGTTCGCAGCATGATACCTCCGCCGGCAGTATGTCTTCACCTTGGTAAACCGGAGGTTAACGGCACCGCGGATTTACCCCGGTCCCGGCAAGCTGCTAGTCTCAAGGTTACAGGAGGATCGAAGATGCTGAATATAAGCCGATCAGAAAGTTTGCAGACCGTGATAACCACTTTCGAGATGACACCGGGAACATGCCAGGATCTTCTTGATGAACTGACCGCGGCATATGACGAGTTCATTTCCAGGCAGCCCGGCTTCATTGCGGCGGGGTTGCACGTGAACGATGCACAAACCCGGATCGCGAATTATTCCCAATGGCAAAGCCGCGAGGATTTCATGGCGATGCTGCGGAGCGACGAGATGCGCCGCCGCAACCGCAAGATAAACGATCTGTGCAAGAGCTTCGAACCCGTCATGTATGATGTCGCCGCCACCTTCGGTTGAAGCGGCTTTGACGGGAAATCCTGCATTCCTGATCTGAATCAAGGCTTCAGGACGGCGGGCAAGGGAGCATCAGGCAGCTTGAAAAGGAGTTTTACGGATGTACAAGAACATCCTCGTTCCGATTTCCTTCGACAATGACCGCGACGCAGCTGGCGCGATAAGCGTTGCACGAACGCTTGGTGGCGACACGGCGAAAGTGACGCTCCTGCACGTGATGGAGCAGATCCCGGTATACGCGATTTCCTACATGCCTCAGGATTATCTTGTGGAAAGCCGTCAGGCGATCCAGGCGGAGCTGGATGACATGGCAGCGACATTGCCCAACGGTTCGGGCCTCGTGGTTGATGGGCATTCGGGCCGGACGATCCTTGACTGGGCGAAGGCAAATGGCGTCGACTGCATCGTTATGGCCAGTCACAGGCCCGGGATGCAGGACCTTTTGTTGGGGTCCACGGCGGCTCAGGTGGTCCGGCATGCAACCTGTGCCGTTCATATTCTCAGATGAGAACCACGCCATAAATTTGGACCGTTCACTTGCTGATGGGGTGGCGCAGCACCATCTGACATTTGTGCAACATAACCGAAGGAGTGGATGATGCAGTGTCCGATCGACGGCAGCGAACTTGTGATGACGGAGCGTACAGGCGTGGAAATTGACTATTGCCCCAAGTGCAGGGGTGTATGGCTTGATCGCGGCGAATTGGACAAGATCATCGAGCGTTCCGGCCAGAATGCGCCCGAGCCGCGCGAGCGACAGGCCGAATACGATGATCGTCCGCGCAAGAAAAAGCGCGGCGGCTTTCTGGACGAACTCTTCGATTTCTGATCCGTCCGACTCAGGCAGCTTTGACCGGTGCGCGCATCGAGTGCGCGACCGCGATGCATCCGGGCGATGAATTTTCAATGGCAGCCTACCCTGACGGAATGGCGGTTCCCGCGTTGCCGGGAATGCGCATTCCCGTCAGTTCAGGTTGTCAATGCCGAGTGCCCGCTGAACACGGCGCGCAGCTTCGAGCATGGCATCGAGATGCATGGGCTTGTCGTTTCCGACCATTTGCGGAGTGAGTCCGGCCATTGAGAGCCCGCAAATGATCGAGCCGTCGGCATCGAGCACCGGCACTGCGATGGCCGAAAGTCCCTGTGCGACATCGTCAACAGCAAATTCCCAACCGCGTTCGCGTATCCCGTCAAGGGCCTTGCGAAACTCCGTCTTGTCGGTGATCACGTTCTCGTTCACCGCACGCAGGGGGTGTTCGTCAAGGATGGCTTCGATCTCTTCCGGCGGTTGATGGGCAAGCAGAACCTTGGGGGCACCGCCGCTGTTGAATGGAAGGACGCCGCCGACCGGCCACCAATGTACTTCCATACCTTTCATGTCATGGATCCGGTCGAGGCAGAGGGCAGAACGCTCATGCATGACCGAAAGGAACATGGTGACATGCAGTTCCCTTGCAAGTTCGTTCAGGATCGGAACGGCGACCGACCGCACGTGGAAATGCTCGATCACGTTCGAAGCCAGAACCTGAACCATGTGACCCAGCCCATACCGGTGGGTGGATCTGTCCTGAACGATGAATCCGCAATTGATGAGCGTCACCAGAATGCGCCGTGTCGTTCCTTTGTCGAGGCCAGTGGACTCGGATATTTCCGACAATAATTGCAATGGCTTGTTGTTGAAGGATTTCAGTATCGACGTGGCGCGGACAACCGCTCTCACGTTCAGAGCGGACGTGTCGTTCGTTTTATGTTCGGTCAACTTCGTCGTCCTCATCAGGGTCTCGGGATCATCACGCATTACCCACGCCAGGCCAATCAAAATGTTGTTCCGGCACGGGGTATGCGTATCATATATTTCATCAGATGAAATCTATTTTGTCTGTTGACACACCGGAAGACTGCTGATCTTTATATCGGACGAGAGCATTCACGTTCTGGGGGAGGGAGCGGTGGCTGTGTGGCAGGTCGGAACAGCGACGATTGAGCGGATCGAGGAGTTTTCCTCTCCCGGGTTCCCGCCGGCTGTTCAGTTTCCCGACTATACGCCCGGCATCTTCGAGCGGCATCCTGAATTGGCCGGAATGGATCGTATCGATCCGCAGACCGGCAATACCTTCGCGTCGATCCACAGCTGGTTGCTGCGATTTGGCGGTGAAACGATCCTGATCGACACGGCAACAGGAAACGGCAAGGTACGGACCGATCCGAAATTCACCCGGTTTCATATGATTGAAACCGATTTTCTGGGCCGTCTGGCCGCGGCTGGCGTCAAGCCGGAAGATGTCAGCTACGTGATCAATACGCACATGCATGTTGATCACTCGGGCTGGAACACGATGCTGGTTGACGGTGACTGGGTGCCGACCTTTCCGAATGCGCGATATGTTTTCGGTGAGGCGGAATACCGCAACTGGCAGGCCGGCGGTGTCACGGCACTGGCACAGCCCGAGGGGCTGCCGGTCATTGCCGACAGTATTGAACCCGTGGTTTCGGCGGGGCGTGTCACATGGGTTTCCGACGGCGATGTCCTGATTCCGGGCCTGAGCTTTCATGCCATGCCCGGCCATACAAGCGGGCAACTTGCGGTTCGCCTTTGTTCAAATGACCAGACCGCATGGTTCTCGGGCGATGTCTTGCACCGGGCGATGCAGGTGTTCGAGCCACGCCTGAACTGCTTTCTTTGCGAGGACAACGAACTGGCCCCGCTCACGCGTACCGGTTTCCTTGAAACCTGCGCGCATGATCGCGCGTTGATCTTTCCGGCGCATTTCGATCGCCCGCATGCGGGCCGGATAGGGCGCCGCTCTGACGGTGGCTATCGGTTCGAGCCGGTCGAGCCTGCCTGACAAACAAGGAATGTCATTGATGAATGAACAGGTCGATATCCAGGACAAGCATGAAACGGTCGTGCGGGCGCTTTCGGAACTGCTTGGAGAGAACGCGTGCTTCGATGCGGAAACGAGAGAGTATTTCGCCAATGATGTATTCTGGCAGCCCGGAATTCGCCCCCTCGGCGTGGTGTTTCCGCAAACGTCCGAGGAAGCGGCCGAAGCCGTACGCGTGGCGGCCGGCAACGGTATCGCGGTCGTTCCGCGCGGTGGCGGCATGTCCTACACGAAAGGTTACCTGCCGGCCGTGGAGGCGGCGATCGTGTTCGATGCGCGCGGACTCAGCCGGGTGCTGGAGGTCAATCCGGACGATCAGTATGTTACCGTGGAAGCGGGCTGCACATGGGCTGAACTGAACACGGCCCTTGAAGGCACCGGGCTCCGTACCGGCTACTGGGGGCCTCTTTCGGGGCTTAACGCCACGATCGGTGGGGCCATGTCACAGAACAGCGCCTTTTTCGGCTCGGCGCTGAATGCAACGGTTGCCGAGTCGGTTATCGGGGTCACGGTGATCCTTGCGAATGGAAGTACCGTGACGACCGGGGCAGGGGGACGCGCGGGCACGAAACCGTTCACGCGCGAAGGCGGACCGGACATGACCGGCCTTTTTCTTGGCGATAACGGCGCTTTGGGGCTCAAGGTTTCCGCGACATTGCGCCTGTGGCCGCAGCCGCGGGAGACCGGGTATCTTTCCTATGGCTTCCGGACCCTGGCCGACATGGCCGGTGCGCAGGTTGCGATGGCGCGGGAACGGCTGATTTCCGAGGGTTTCGGCATCGACAAGACCAAGGCGTCACATTCGGCCAGCGTCAACCGCATCTCGGACGGCCTCAAGACACTGGGGAACGTCGCCCGGACGGGCAAGACGATGATGGGCGGGCTGAAGGATGCGGCATCGGTTGCGGCGGGCGGAACATCGTTCCTGAAAAAGCACGAATATTCGCTTCACCTGGTTCTGGAGGCGCGTAGCCAGCAAGAACTGGACGTTTCCATGACTCGCGCGCGAGAGATATGCGCGACCGCCGGCACGGAACTGGAGGCGTCGGTGCCGCGCGTGATGCGGTCCAAGCCCTTCGGGCCGGTGCGCGGCATGCTTGGCCTCAATGGTG
Organism: Roseovarius sp. TE539; assembly: GCF_003298505.1. GTDB lineage: Bacteria > Pseudomonadota > Alphaproteobacteria > Rhodobacterales > Rhodobacteraceae > Roseovarius. The sequence goes on along the minus strand of NZ_QNGB01000011.1, from coordinate 14,385 downwards.
AGAGATGGGTTCCCATTCATGCGGTTTTCCCGCTCGGGGACTGGAAAAAGGTCGTGGACGCGAATGAGGCGTTCTTTGCCGAATGGCAGCCGTTCATGGAAAGGCACGGCATCGTCTATTCGGTGATGTGTTTGACCGTCGGGATGGAGTTCTTCATCGAACCGGCTTTTTATTGGGAAGACGAGATCACGCCACTGCACGCCAAGAGCGTTGGTGAAGATGTGGTGAAACCCTGGATGAATCGCCCCGCGAACGAGGAAGCAAGGAACGCGGTTGCCAAGCTCAGGGATGCGACACAGGACCTTTACATCGGCCTGGGTGGTGTGAATTGGCAGGTTGCGCGTGATTATCCGTTCATTTCGGTTCTTGATGGCGCCACCCGCGACCTGCTGACGGGCATCAAGCATTCCGTTGATCCGCACGGTCTGATGAATCCCGGTTCCCTCGGGCTGGCCGCTCCGGATCACTCAGGCTGACAGACCGCAACAAGCAGTGAAACTGGGAGAGAGATTTTGGGGTACACGATAACGGAAAAGATACTTGCACGCGCTGCCGGTCAGGAGTCGGTCAGGGCCGGCGACGAGATCATGGCCAAACCCGATTTCGTCCTCGCTTACGATTTTCCCGGCTACACGGATGTCTACTTCAAGCAGATGAAGGAGGAGTTCGGGATCGAGAAGGTGGCCGAGCCCGAACGCTTCGGTATCTTCATCGACCATATGGTGCCAGTCGCCTCCCCCAAGGAGGAAGAACTGCACAAGGGCACTCGTGCATGGTGCGCCGAGAACGATGTACCGCTTTACGAAAGAAAGGGCATCGGGCATCAGGTTGCCGCCGAGGTCGGGTACGCCACGCCGGGCGCCTTCGTGGTGCATTTCGATGGTCATATCAGCCAGCTGGGCACTTTCGGCACCCTTGCCATCGGTTTGCGGCGCAATGTCCTCGAGGCTTTCGTGAGGGAGAAGGTTTCGATCAAGGTGCCCGAGACGGTGCGCGTCAACCTGCATGGGAATCTGAAACCCGGCGTCATGGCCCGCGACGTGTTTCACCATATCGTGAGGGTTCTCGGGCCTTCTTCCTGCCGGTTTCAGGTTCTGGAAATCGGTGGCGATGGTCTTGAGGATCTCAGCATCGAGGGGATCCAGTCGATAACTTGCCTGGCGATGTTCACCGGTGCGCTGACCGCGATCGTGAATCCTGCCAATGAGCGCCTGGAATACGCACGTTCCAGGGCCAGAAAGGAGCTTGAGCCGGTCTCCAGCGACCCTGATGCCACATACTCCGCTGTCCACGACATCGCGCTTGACGATCTCGAACCCCTTGTTGTCATTCCGCCGACTCCAGCGAATTCTCGCAACCTGTCCGAGTATGTCGGGCTTGATGTCCATTCCGGATATCTTGGCTCCTGCGCATCCGGGCGGCTTGAGGATATCGAGGTTGCTGCGCGCATCCTCGAGGGCCGGCAGGTCAAGAGCGGCTTCATGCTGCATGTCATCCCGACCAGTCACGAGATCATGGCCGAGGCGGGACGGCGCGGATACTTGTCCACACTGGCCGAGGCGGGCGCTTATCTTTCCACGTCCAGTTGTGATTTTTGTTATGGCCGCATTGCCACGATGACAGAAGGCCAGCGGGCGGTGTCCACCGGAACCCTGAACGTGAAGGGGCGGATGGGAAGCCCGGATTCGGAAATCTATCTCTGCAACGCCGCGACCGTGGCCGCATCAGCCATTGAAGGCTGTATCGCGGACCCCCGTGCTTATCTGTGAGGCGATCATGGCACTGAAGAACTTGCGTGGCCGCGTCGCGTTCATCTTCGAGGACGATGATTTCGACGTTGATCAGATCGTTGGTGTCAAGAACATCAAGATTCAGGATCTCGACGAACTCGCCGGTCTGGCGATGACGACATACGACCCCGAGTTCGGGTCCAAGGTCCAGCCGGGTGACCTGATTGTCGGCGGACACAATTTCGGGTTCGGCCACCCTCACTATCCGCCGATGAAGGCGTTGCGCCACCTCGGGATCACGGGTGTCGTGGCCGAATCGTTTTCCCCGGGCTACTGGCGCGGCGAGATTTCGATGGGGTTTCCGCAGATCAGCTGTCCGGGCATTCGCGCCTTCGTGGACCGCTGGGACGAGATCGAGGTCGACTGGGAGGCGGGCATCGTCCGCAATATCTCCAGAGGAACTGACATTGCCTTTGAGCCGCTGGCGCTGGCCGACCGGGCGATGCTCGAGGCTGGCGGCCTGCTGGAATACCTGAAGGCCAACACCGAGGAGAACACTCAATGAACGTGGGGCATGCAAAGACAGATGCGCAGACGGATTTTGCCCAGCGGGTCAGGGCGCAGAAGACCGTCTGGTCGGCCGGGGCCTATGATGCCTGTTCCGCCCGGATGATCGAGCAGGCCGGTTTCGATGCGGTCATGATGTCGGGTTTCGGCGTGTCCGCATCTCATCTGGGTGCCCCCGATGCCGAGCTCTACACGATGACCGAGAACCTCGCGGTGGTGCGCAACGCGGTTAATTCAGTGAACGTTCCGCTGGTGGCTGACATAGACACCGGATACGGCAACGCCATCAACGTGATGCGGACGGTTCGCGAATTCGAAGCGGCCGGTGCCGGCGCCGTGATTATCGAGGATCAGTTGGCCCCGAAGCGGTGCCCTATCTGTGTGGGTGGCGTGGAGGTGATCGACAAGGAGGAGGCCGCAGGCAAGATCTCGGCCGCCGCGCATGTCAGGAAAAACCCTGACATGCTGATCATCGCGAGGACGGATGCAACCGATCCGCAAGAGGCCATTGACCGCGGCAAGGCTTATGTCGCGGCCGGTGCCGATGTCATTCAGCCGATTTCCAAATGCTTCGATTCGATCGACGGCCTAAGGGCGATGCGCGAGGGCTGTGGCGTGCCGCTTTCGCTGCAAATGCTGGGGTGGCTGGAAAAGGAACTGTCGCCGGAGGACGTGGCGGGGGTCGCCGGGATGGCGACATTCGCGCTGGTGCCCCTGATGACCGCGGTTCAGGCCCTTCAGGAGAACCTGGCCGTCCTTGCCCGCACCCGGAGTTCGCGGGAACTGCCGCGCCCCGTCACCTCGCACAACGATTTCCTTGAATTCATCGGCTTTCCCGAAATCGAGGAGTTGCAGATGAAGTATCTGAATACCTAACCCAAGACCCAACCAATCATGAAAAACGGGAGGAAAATCATGAGACTGAGATCAGGAATAGCAGCGGCGTCAATGGCGTTGATCGCGGCTGGCACATCTTTGGCCGTCGCGCAGGAGGACAATGTGCGCGTCGCCGCGATTGCGCCGCTTTCGGGGCCGGGTGCCTTTGACGGTCAGCTTGCCATCGAGGGCATGGAAGCCATGGTCGAAATCGTCAACGAGGGCGGTGGCGTCCTCGACGGGCGGATGATCGAGCTGGTCATCTACGATGACAAGGGCAATCCCGAGGAAGGCGTGAGCGCCGCCAAGAGGGCAATCGAGAACGATGATGTAGACCTGCTGGTCGGGGGCTGGTTTTCATCGGTCGCGCTGACCATGAAAGAGGTGACGCGGGATCGCATGCTCAATATCATGACCTCCACGCAGCACCCGAACACGACCAAGGAAGGTCACGATCTTCTGTTCCGCCTGAATGCGACATCGACGATGATGTCCGATACCTATTCGGATTTCATCTGTGACAGGATGGATATCGACAGCATCGCCTTCATCACCATCAATGACGACTATGGCAGGCTCGAAGCGGAGAATTACGAGAAGCTGCTTGGCGAATGCGGTATCGATTTCCTCGGCAACGAGTTCTACAACAAGGACGACGCCGATTTCATGACCGTTCTGACCAAGCTCAGGGCCATGAACCCCGATGCGATCTACGTGTCGGCGATCAATACCGCTCAGGGCGCGACGATCTATCGTCAGATCCGGCAGGTCGGATACCAGGGCACGACCATCGCTTCGGCCGGCAACATGAACCCCAAGCTGGTGGAATTGTCCGGTCCGGCGCTGGAGGGCGTTTATTCGGTATCCCTGTTCGCGCCCGACAGTGACGACCCCGAGTTGAAGGCCTGGGTCGAGCAATACAATGAAATGTTCGACAACGAGCCGTCCTTCATCGGATCGCTGGGGGCACAGGCCGTGGAAATACTGGCTCAGGCCATCGACAAGTCCGGTGCCGTCCGCGATTACGATAAGATCGCCGAAACGATCCGCGCCAACGAATGGAACACCCTGCTGGGCGACATAACCTTTGACGAGATCGGCCAGGCGCAACAGAACATCTACCTGATCCAGATCAACGATGGAAAAATCGAGACCGTGAACTGATCAGGCTGTCTTGAGAAAAGAGGGCAGGTCCGGGCGTGATCCGGACCTGTCGCCGCGCCACCCCGCGATACATACCAATCCCGAACAAAGAGAGCCGACAAGCGCATGGATATCGAGACGATCCTCCTGATTCAGCAGATCATGAACGGTCTGGTCAACGGCATGACCTACGTGCTCATTGCGACCGGTCTGACGCTGGTTTTCGGTGTTCTTCACATCATCAACTTCGCACATGGCGAGTTCTACATGCTGGGGGCGTTCTTCACCTTCTTCGCATCGAAGCTACTTGGCCTCGACTATGTGACCGCGGGTATCCTGGCCACGGTTGCGGTGGCTTCGCTGGGTATTGTGGCCAACCGGTTCTTCTTCTGGCCGCTGAGACGCGAACACGAATTCACCCTGCTGCTGTCGAGCCTCGGCCTCGCGCTTCTGCTGACAAACGGTGGCGAGTTGATCTTCGGCGCAGATCCGAAATACATCTCCAGCCCCTTTGCCGATGGCATTGTCGCAATGGGACCGATGATCCTGACACAGCAGCGCATTCTCATCTTCGGGGTCGGCGCGTTGATGCTTCTGCTGCTCTATTTCTTCATCCAGAAAACGACGATGGGCAAGATGATGCGCGCCACCGCGCAGGATGCGGAAGGGGCAGCCCTGACCGGCGTGGACATCCGACGCGTCTACACCGTCACATTCGTTCTGGCCTGCGGCCTCGCGGCGCTGGCCGGGGCCCTGGTGGGGCCGACCGCCATGATCTACCCCACCGTGGGAAGCTGGGCCGTTCTCAAGGGGTTCATCGTCGTGGTCCTGGGGGGTTTGGGCAGTATCGTGGGGGCCCTTATCGGGGGGCTTACCCTGGGTGTGGTCGAAGCCCTTGTCGGCGGATACATTTCACTGGGCTTTGCGCAAGCGGTCGGGTTCGCGATCATCATCGTGGTGCTTCTGTGGCGGCCGAACGGTCTGTTCGGGGTTGCACGGAGGGCAGGATGACAATGTCTCGATTTACCGTTCCCGCACTGATCGTCGTAGCGGTGGTTCTGCCTCTGGCGACAGGCAATACCTACCTGCATCACCTGCTGGTGCTGTGGATGCTGTTTTCGCTGCTGGCCCTCAGCCTGAACATCATCATCGGCTATATCGGTGAACTGAGCTTCGGTCATGCGGCGTTCTTCGGGATCGGCGCGTACACCACTGCGATTCTGGGGATGCATTTTGGCCTTCCCGGTATCTTCGGGCTGTTCGTTGCCGCGGCAATGGCGGGCCTTTTCGGTCTGGTGATCGGCTATGCCTCTCTGAGAATCGAGGGTCCGCAGTTCGCGATCCTCACACTCGGTTTCGGGTCGATCATATACACCACGACGAATTACTGGGTGGATGTCACGCGCGGGCCCATGGGGATCTCGAATATCGCTCCCCTTGGTGTTGGCGGATTCTTCGAATTCACCACGGCGATCGAATATTACTATCTCGCGCTTTTTCTGGTGGCGGGCTTCGGGTATTGCTGTCACGCCCTGATGCAGAGCCGTACAGGCCGTTCCTTCATTGCGGTCCGCGAGAACGCGTCGCTTGCCGCGTCTCTGGGTATCAATGTTTTCCGAACCAAGCTTCTGGCCTTCGTGGTCGCGACCGCGGTTGCCGGTGTGGCGGGCGCCATCTTTGCCCCCTACCTGACGGTGGTCACTCCGGAAGTGATGAGCCTGCACTACATGGTGGCGATCATCATCATGGTCATCGTGGGCGGGCGCGGCACCATCGCGGGGCCTATTCTGGGCGCTCTGATCTATGTTGGCATCCTTGAACTCCTGCGCGCCACGGGTCCGCTGAGGATGGTGATCTTTGCCGGGCTGATGACATTGTCGGTCATCTACCTTCCCGGTGGGCTGATCAGCATTCTGAAGCGAAAGATCCACATCGGAGGCGGGGTGACAGACCAGCCACCGAAACCGGAGGCCAAGCAATGACGTCCCTTTCCGTCAACACCCTGACCAAGAAGTTCGGTGGCCTGACCGCCGTGTCGGACGTGGATTTCGAAATCGGTCCGGGCGAAATCCTCGGGATTATCGGCCCCAACGGTGCCGGCAAGACGACACTCTTCAACATGCTTGCCGGGTCGATGGAACCGACATCGGGAACCGTGTATTTCCGGGGTGAGAACATTACCGGATTGCGAGCCGACGAGGTTGCCCGCCGCGGAGTCGCGCGGACCTTCCAGATCACCAGCCTTTTCCCGTCGCTGTCGGCGCTCGACAACGTGCGTTCGGCCACATACCGGACCAAGCGGACAGGCTGGATCGCGTCCATGTTTCGCACCGCAGCCTACCGCGCGGAAGAAGACGAGGTGAACAGAGATGCGATGGACGCTCTGGACTTCTGCGAACTGGCGCATCACGCGCACTACAATGCGCAGGAGTTGTCTTACGGGGAGCAGCGCCGCCTTGAAATCGCGATCGCCCTCGCGTCCAAGCCGGCCCTCTTGCTGCTGGACGAGCCGGCGGCCGGCATGAACCCCGAAGAGGGCCAGCGACTTGTCGGGATGATACGCAACATTCGCGATCGGGGTACATCCGTGCTCTTGGTGGAGCATCACATGCGCGTCGTCATGGGTGTTTGCGACCGGGTGGTTGTGCTCGACCACGGTGTCAAGATTGCGGAGGGCGCCCCGACCGAAGTGGCCAACGATCCCGAGGTGATCCGCGTTTATCTTGGACGGGAGGCGGTCAGTGCTTGAGATCCGTAAAATCAATGTGAAATACGGTCAGCGCGAGGTCATTCACGACCTCTCTCTCGAGGTTCCGGCCGGTGGGGTGGTCACGCTGATCGGGTCCAACGGTGCCGGCAAGACGACCGTCCTCAAGACGGTGTCCGGCCTTCTGCGTCCGACATCGGGGTCGATCCTCTTCGAGGGCCGTCCGATCGAGAAGGCAGAGCCGCATGCCATCATCGAGGCGGGCGTGGTCCACATTCCCGAAGGCCGCCTGTTGTTCAAGGACATGAGCGTGGCCGAGCACATCGAGCTGGGCACAATAAGAGCCCACGCCGGCGGACGCACCCGCGAGCAGCGTCTGGAATGGGTCCATGAATTGTTTCCGATCCTGTGGGAACGGCGCCAGCAGAAAGCCGGAACGCTATCCGGTGGTCAGCAACAGATGCTGGCGATCGCACGCGGCATCATGGCGAACCCGAAGTGCCTGATGCTGGACGAACCGTCGCTTGGCCTGGCCCCGATCCTTGTCGATCAGCTTGCCGATGCAATACGCAGTCTCAATGAAAACGGTATCACGATCCTGCTTGTCGAGCAGCGCGTGGATCTGGCGTTGCGGCTGGCCGACCGTGGTTACGTCATCGAGACCGGCCGGGTCGTGCTTGAAGACAAGGCCTCGGCCCTGCTTGAGAATCCGCGCGTCAAGGAGGCCTATCTTGGAGCATGATAATACCGGCCCGGCCCCGCGGCCGCATTATGTCACCATCCGCGGGGGACAGATCAGATTGTGGATTTCCGGTGAGGGTGCAAACCTGATTGTCCTTCCCGGGCTGGTCAGATCCGCGGAGTCGGTGGCTCGCCGGTTTGCACGAAGCAACCCGGGCTGGCGTGTCATTGCCGTGGAGTTGCCGGGCATAGGCTATTCGACGGCTCCGCCCGGGGAGGATACGCAAGCTGTCGCCGGACGGATTGCGGAAGCGCTGGATTGGCTTGGTGAGGAATCTTGCGTCCTCGTGGCCCTTGATCTCGCCTGCCCGATCGCTGAAATTCTTGCCGCGCGGGGGCATTTGCGGATCGCGCGTGTCGTGACACTCGGACGCGAAACCGCCTGCCGCTGGAAGACGGCCGGTATCTCGCCACCCGACCTCAGCCCGCGTCAGGACGGCACACATCTTTTCGCACTCTGGTCTTTTCTCCGCGACAGGCATCTTCTTGTACCGGACGATCCGGGGCTGCCCCTTGACAACGGGGAGCCGGTGCCATCGGTCGACATGCTTGCGGACACATTCGTTTGCGCGGCGCAGGACCCATCTGGATATTCGGCGGCGTGGCGCTACTGCATCACCGCATTGCAACCCGCGGCATCGGTTGCGACGCCTGACCTGGCCGGTGACGCCGATCTTGATCTGAGCGAGGTGCGGCTGCAGGAGGGCAGGGCCGCGCCGCCGCCCACGGATCCCGTGCCGGACGGTGCGATCTGGCACGACTATGTTGAAACCGCAAATGGAAGGCTCCATCTGCGGCGGGCAGGTGCGAATGGCGATCCCCTTCTTGTCATTCCGACCGGCGGTGGATCCTCCGCGCAGTTCGCGCCGGTGATCAGCGGGCTTTCCGGAGGGCGCAGCGTGTTCGCGGTGGATTATCCCGGAAATGGCCTGTCCGCCCCCCCGGAGGGCGAGGTTTCCATACATTCGCTGGCCAATGACCTGATCGCCCTGCTTGACGCGATGGGGATTGAACGCACGGATATATGGGGGTCGCATACCGGCTCACTCGTGGCCCTCGAGATGGCGGTGGTCGCGCCTGAAAGAGTGCGCCGGATCGTGATGGAAGGGCCGGTCTTTATTGATCCCGGTTTTCAGGATGACATCCTTGCCAACTACTTCCTGGATTTCACACCTGACAAATGGGGCCGTCACCTGCTGTCCGTCTGGAACTGGCGTCGCGACATGTTCATGTACTGGCCCTGGTACCGCGTCGAAAGAACAGCTGCCCGCCATCTGGGTGTTCCCGATGCCGACCAACTTCATTTGTATGCGCTTGGCATCCTGGAGAGTGGCGGAACATACGACCTGGCATACCGATCGGCGTTTTCCTACGACACGGGGGCACGTTTTGCGAAATTGACCCGGCCGGCCCTGGTCTGCGCCGGGCCGAATGATCAGCTCAAGAACGGCGTGGCCGAGGCGCGGCGGTTGGGTCCATCCGAACTGGTCACGGCCAAGGAGACCGCCACGACGGTCTGGTGGCCCGACCCGGATCCCGATGAGGCGCGCGAAACTCTCGCGGTGTATGACAGCTATTTACGCCAAGCGGTCAGGGACTGACAGGTCATCGCGCGGCCCCGGATGTCAAACGAAAGCCCTCAAGCGGTATATGGTCGGCAAGCCACCCCATCGACCACCGTGAAGGCGAGTTTCCGGGCGATCATCTGTCGATCGGCTTGTGTCTCGTGGCTGCGGGGGCGATACCAATCCGTCAGCCCGTTGAGAGCGGCAAGGATCGCACGACCTGAAATCGCAACGTCCGGCGCGCCAAGGGTTCCGTCAAGCTCACCGTCGCGCAGCGTCTTTCGAAACCGTTCCTCGTATCGGTCACGCATGCCCACAAGTTCGGCCAGAACCCGGCGCTCGGCCTCGGTCGTCGCCCCGGTCAGATAAATCTCGACCCCTTGCTTGATGCTGCGCTGATATGGAAGATGCTCCATCATCACCATCGCGTGGGCTTCGGCCATGCGAAGCAGCTTTTCCCTTGCCGGAAGGCTTAGACCGATGATCGGATCCACCGCGTCAAAGCAGAACTGCATGGCTTGACGATAGACGGCAAAGAAGATTTCGTTCTTGGCGCGGAACCGATGATAGACCCGGCCCTTCGTTGCGTTCAGCTCGTGGGCGATGTCGTCGATCGTTGTCTTGTCGAACCCCTTGTGCATGAAGCATCTTGCGGCGGCCTCGACAATTTCCGCCCGGCCGGAGTCACGTTTTGCCGGGGGACCGACGGGGTGTGCGTTCGTCACGGCACGGCCCTCATGAAGTCCCCGGCCGGTCGCCGGGGGGCCTTGCAAGCTGCTCCCTGAGGGCGAGTTTGGAAATTTTGCCGGTTGCCGTCATCGGAAGCTCGTCCATGAACAGCACCTTGTCGGGCAGTTGCCACTTGGCCATCATGTTCGAAAGGTGGTCAATGACGTCTTCCGCCTTCAGGCCGGGCCCGGGGGCGCGGACGACCGCGAGCAGGGGGCGCTCGCCCCACGTCTCGTCTGGTATGGCGATGGCGGCGGCCTGCCTGACGCCCGGGCAGGTGCAGGCAGCGTTTTCGAGGTCGATCGAGGAGATCCATTCTCCCCCGGACTTGATCAAATCCTTGGTCCGGTCCACCAGCGTGAGGTCGCCCTGCCGGGAAATCCGGGCAACGTCACCGGTTCGGAACCAGCCGTGTTGATCGAATGTCCGGTCTCTTTCTTCGGTGCCCCTGAAATAATCCGCGATGACGGTGTTGCCGCGCACCAGAAGTTCGCCGGCCTCGCTTTCGTCGCTTTTCATCTCGGTGCCGTCCTCGCCGACGATTTTCATCTCCACGCCAAAGAGGCGCTGACCCTGTTTCAGTTTATCGGAAACGGGCACGGTGAACGGCTGATCCCGATTGACCCTTGTTGCCGTTCCCACCGGGCTCATTTCCGTCATTCCCCACCCGTGAACCACCTCGATGCCGAAGTCATCCTCGAGGGTCCGGATCTGGGCCTCGCTGACGGCGGATCCTCCGATCAGCAGGGAATGCAGCTTGGCAGGCTTGCGATGCCGGGTCTTCATTTCCTCAATCAGGCCTGTCCAGATCGTGGGGACGCCCCAGGCAATTGTTGCGGCCTGTTCGTCCATCAGATCGAACAGGCTTGGCCCATCCAGCCGGGGGCCGGGCATGATCAGGCTCGATCCCGAAAGGGGGGCGGAAAAGGGCAGGCCCCATGCATTGACATGAAAGAGCGGCACCGCAGGCAGGATACGCTGCTCGACCCCGAAGGATTTGGGAACCCCGAGGATTATCGACATCGCATGCATCAGGGTCGAACGGTGAGAATACAATGCTCCCTTCGGATTGCCCGTTGTCCCGGATGTGTAACAGAGTCCGGATGCGGTGGTTTCCGGCAGATCCGGCCAATCGAAGTCTGCGGGCTGGCCGGCCACCAATGTCTCATAACTTTCCGTGCCGTCGGGAAGACCGGAAGGAAGACCGGCCTCGTCGCAAAGGGCAATCAGCCTGATACCGGCCGGCAGGCGCGGCTTGAGTTGCAAGACGAGGTCCGCAAGGTCCGTATCGAAGAAAAGGACGCTGTCCTCGGCGTGGTTGGCGATCCATGCGATCTGGTCGATGAACAGGCGCGGGTTGATCGTGTGGCAGATCGCCCCGATGCCGGAGATCGCATAATAAAGTTCGAGATGCCGATGGCTGTTCCAAGCGAGGGTGGCAACCCTGTCTCCTGGGGTCACTCCGATTTCGCAAAGCGCATTGGCAAGGCGCAGCACGCGTTGCCGGGTGTCGTGATAACTTTGGACGTTTACCTGCCCGCCCGGGTCCGCCGACACCACCGTCGAGGCGCCATGAACCTCGGCCGCGTAATCCAGTATGGACGGGATCGACAGGGGGCGTTTCATCATGAGACCCTGAAGCATGCATTCCCTCCCAAGTTCGTGGCGTCACTGCCGAAGATACAGGCGCATCAAAATGATACTACCCGGTATGATGCAAAAAGGTGAACATACGATCAGGTGACCTGTCAAGAAACCTCGCGGCCTTCTTTGCCCCGGAAAAACAGATGAAATCCTGCGCTGAAGGCCCTTTCAGCCAGGCACACGGGGCGGTCCTTTGGGATGTCGACAGGCACGCCCAAACCGGGCGGGGCGGCAAGCCAGGGAGAATTCCGGATGGAGCCCTGCGACCGGACAGGCACTGAAACAGGTTCTCCGCGCGCAGAACGCCCGTCGAAGAAATTCGCGGAAAACGGCAGCGGCGCCGGACTCGGAACACTAGACATCCATTATGTGCACTGAAATACTAGATGTACTTTAGTTGGGAATCGCCCTTGTCGTGGAAGAATGGATGCCATTCGACGCCAAGCAAGTGACGCGACAGGAGCAAGGTGGGAGGATCTGAATTGCCCGAGTGTTTGGCGCCGACAAGACATGCATTTGCACGCCCCGGAGTTATCTGTCGTGCGGCTTCTTCCGCAAAGGTGGGGTCAAATGTCTAGAATGCATCTCGTTCACATGTTCTTTCACTCGCCGATCACCCACACGGCCCTCAGCTGGGCCAGCGAGGATGACGACCACTTGGCCGGGATGAGCGATTTCGCCTATTGGCAGGAGCTCGCGCGGACGCTGGAACGGGGGCGCTTCGATGCAGCCTTCTTTGCCGACACTCCGGCCGCCTCCGATCAATACAAGGGCGGGCCGGAAACGCCTCTGAAATACGGGGTGGTCTGGCCGACACACGATCCCATGCCGTTGGCGGCGGTGATGACCGCGGCAACCGAGCATTTGGGTGTCGGCGTGACCCTGTCGGTAACCGGAAACCCGCCCTACCTGGCCTATCGCCGGCTTTCGACGCTCGACTACCTGAGCGGCGGCCGCATCGGCTGGAATGTGGTCACCGGACACATGCAGGCCGAGCACAGGGCCGTTGGGCAGCACCTTGTCGACCACTCCGAACGTTACGATCTCGCCGATGAGTTCATGGAGGTTTGCTACAAACTCTGGGACAGCTTCGGCGACGGCGCCCTGCCGATGGACAAGGCTGCCGGAATTCTGGCCGACCCGGACAGGATCGAGAAAGTTCACCACGAGGGCAAGTATTTCCGCTGTGACGCCGTCTCGCCGACATTGCCGTCTCCGCAGGGCCGGCCGGTCATATTCCAGGCGGGCTCATCAGGTCGGGGAATGGAGTTCGCGGTCAAGCACGCCGAGGCGATCTTCGCAATCCAGCCGCACCTCAAGGCGATGACATCGTTCCGTGAGCGGTTCGACGCGGCCGCGGCAGAGGCCGGCAAGGATCCGATCGGAATTCTTTTCGGTTTGCAATATGTACTCGGCAGTACGGAAGACGAAGCCCGCCGCCGGCTTGAGGCTTTGCGGGAACGCGTGCCGCTCGACGCCGGCCTGAGCCGGCTTTCCGCCCCGCTCGGTATTGATTGCAGCACGCTCGATCCGGATCAACCGCTCGAAGAAGTGCCGACGCAAGCCTCGCAGGGGATGGCCCAGGCGATGAGTCAGATAGGAAGCGATACGGGCAGGAAAATCACCGTGCGGGAGGCCGCGATACAGATGGGTCTTTCCGGTGGACTGCCGCAGGTGGTCGGCTCTCCCGAGCAGGTTGCCGATCAGATCGAACATTACTGGCGTGAAAGCGGCGCATTCGGGTTCAATCTGAGCGCGCCGACCAAGCCGGGCATGATCGAGGAGTTCGTCGATCACGTGGTGCCGATCCTGCAGGAGCGCGACCTTGTGCGGCGGGAATATTCGGGAGACACACTGCGCGAAAACATCAACCTCTGAACGACCGGGCGCGCCGCCCGGAAATTCTTGATAGCAAACGGCGCAACACAGGGAGGAAAAATGAAAAATCTACACTTGATGGCCGCCGGGGCCGCTCTGCTGGTGCAGGTTTCCGCGGCGAATGCAGCGGATTACAACTGGCGTTATGTCGGCGTGATCAACTCCGCCCATGACTACGCCAAGATCATGATCGAAGGGTTCGAAAGGGTCGAGGAACGAACCGACGGAGCGCTCAGTATTGAATACGTCTCTTACGGCGAGACGCCATACAAGGCGACGGATTCCCTGACCCTGGTTCGCGACGGTCTGGTCGAGATGACCGAGTGGATACCGGCCTACAATGCCTCCACCTATCCGTTACTGGCAGGCCCGGAGCTTCCCTTCGTGATGCCCGAACTCAGCGATGCGGCCGGTTTCCAGGAATCGAAGATCAAGGCCTGGAGCACGCCCACGATCAGCGATTACAAGCAGAGCATCATCGACGATCACGGCGCGGTCAGCCTGTCCACCCAGTTCTATGACCCGATCAACATCTGGTTCACCGACGTGGTGACGGACATCGAGGGCATGAAGGGCAAGAAAGTCCGGGCCTTCTCCCCAGTGCAGGCCGATTTCCTGAACGCTGCCGGGGCGTCGCCTGTGAACATCGCCGCGGCGGAAGCCTATACCGGGCTCCAGTGACCTGCCCCATTTTTCAGGGCCACTCGCAAGTCGAGTCTGTTCCTCATTTGTTTGCCATCATTCGGCGGCGTGAGCAATGGGCGCAGGCGCGGAGCCATCAACTCGCTCAAGCGGCTGCGCCCAT
>NZ_QNGB01000010.1 GCF_003298505.1 Roseovarius sp. TE539 | reverse complement strand
ACCAAAGGTTCGATGATCGCCCACTGCCTGTCTGTCAAAGTCCGTCTGCTCAAGATCGCCTCCCGTTTTTGATCTTGAATCAAACGAGAACCGATTTGGGAATCCCCTAAATGCAGACGCCGCCTAGTCCAAGTTGTGCCGGGTCGGAGCCAGCCGCGCGTCTGCGGATCGTTTCCGATCAAATCCGACAACCCCCGGATCAGATCGCCGATTTCAGGCTCTCGTCAAGATAGATTTCGCGCAGGCGCGCCGCGATCGGGCCAGGTGTGCCGGACCCGACGGGCGCGCCATCAATCTCGACAACCGGGGTCACGAAGGTGCTGGCGGAGGTGACGAAAGCCTCGTCGGCCTGTTTCGCCTCATCCAGGGTGAAGGCCCGTTCCTCCACGTCCATCTGGGCTTCGCGTGCGAAGCGCAGCACGGCGGCACGGGTGATGCCATGCAGGATGTCGTTTGACAGATGCCGTGTGACGATCCGGCCGCCGCTCACGATGTAGGCATTGTTCGATGTCCCCTCGGTGACGTGCCCGTCCTCGATCATCCAGGCATCATCGGCGCCCTGCGCCTTGGCCATCATCTTGCCCATGGAAGGATAGAGAAGCTGCACAGTCTTGATGTCGCGCCGTCCCCAGCGTTGATCCGGGATGCTGATCACCTTCAGCCCTGTTCTGGCTGCCGGGCTGTTGGCAAGGCCCGGCTTGGATTGGGTGAAAAGAACGATCGTCGGCTCGGTTGTTTCAGGGTCGGGAAAGACGAAATCGCGGTCCCCGTCCGATCCGCGGGTGATCTGCAGGTAGACCATGCCTTCGTCGATTTCATTCACGCGCACCAGTTCGCGGTGGATATCCAGAAGGTCGTCGAACGCCGCGGGCTTGAGCATGTCAAGCTCGGTCAAAGACCGTTCCAGCCGCGCCAGGTGCCCATCGAAATCGATCAGCTTGCCGCCCAGCACACTCGTCACCTCGTAGACCCCGTCGGCCATCAGGAACCCGCGATCGAAGATCGACACCGTCGCCTCCGTTTCCGGGATGTAGTCACCATTCACGTAAACGGTTCTCATGGTCTTGTCTCCTTGTCGCGGCTCAGCCCCAGAGGGACGGTTCCGGCGGATGCACCCCGGCCGCATCGAATGTCAAGGCGTTCGGGCGGTCTTCGGCCAGAAGAAGCGGGCCGTCAAGATCCGTGACCATTGCGCCCTGCGCCACCAGAGTGGCCGGTGCCATGGCAAGCGAACTGCCCACCATGCAGCCGACCATGATCCCGTAACCCTCTGCCAGCGCCGCCCTTTTCAACTCCAACGCCTCGGTCAGCCCACCGGTCTTGTCCAGCTTGATGTTGACCACGTCGTACTTGCCCTCGAGGGCGGGCAGGCTCGCCCGGTCATGGCAGCTTTCATCAGCACAGACAGGCACCGGACGCGCCATGCCCAGAAGCGCATCATCCGCCGCAGCGGGGAGCGGCTGCTCCACCAGGGCCACGCCAAGACGCAGGAGATGCGGGGCAAGATCGGCATAGACCTCCGGCGACCACCCCTCATTGGCATCCACGATGATCCTCGCCTCGGGTGCCCCTGCGCGCACGGCTTCGAGCCGGGGCATATCGTCCGGCGTGCCCAGCTTGATCTTGAGCAGTGGACGATGTGCATGCTGGCGGGCCTGCTCTCGCATCCTGTCGGGGCTGTCCAGAGACAGGGTATAGGCCGTCAGCTCCGGACCCGGAGCCGGCAACCCGGCAAGTTCCCAAACGCGTTTGCCCGTCTTCTTGGCATCCATGTCCCAAAGGGCGCAATCCACCGCGTTGCGCGCCGCACCCGCGCCAAGAAGGCCATGGAGGGCCGCACGGTCCAGATCCGCCGGCAGGTCCGAGATCTGCGCGGTGACGCTGTCAAGCGTCTCGTCGTAGCGGGCATAGGGCACACATTCGCCCCGCCCCGTCACACCGCCCTCGGAGACCTGCACCGTCAGAACCTGCGCCTCGGTCCGGCTCCCGCGCGAGATGGTGAAGGCCTGCGCCAGTCTGAAAACGTCCCGCGTCACCGATATCTGCATGCGCCTTGTCCTTCTTCTCGGATGAATGCTCGACCGCACCGCGCGCAACCCGCCGGAAACGGAGCCTCAGATCCTCTGGAGCGGGTCCACGAGCTTGCCGGCGCCAAAACGGTAAGGATCGGTCGCGGGCAGGCCCATTCTTTCCTCCAGATCGGTCAAATAGTCCCGTGCCTCGTCTTCGCCCATGTGCTGGGTATTGATCGAAATACCGGTAACCTCGCAGCGGGGATTCGAAATGCGTGCCAGGGGCAGCGCAGTGTCGCGCAGTTGCTCCAGCGTCGGCAGCGCATAGTCCGGCAACCCGCGCATGTGCGTGCGGGTGGGTTCGTGGCAAAGGATCAGCGCATCGGGCTGACCACCGTGTACAAGGGCCATGGTCACACCGGAATAGGACACGTGAAACAGGCTTCCCTGTCCTTCGATCATGTCCCAGTGGTCATCGTCATTGTCAGGCGAGAGATATTCCACGGACCCGGCCATGAAATCGGCCACGACCGCATCAAGCGGGACACCGTGGCCGGTGACCAGGATACCTGTCTGCCCGGTCGCACGGAATGTCGATTTCAGCCCGCGCCTGCGCATTTCCGCATCCATCGACATGGCGGTGTACATCTTGCCGACCGAACAATCGGTGCCGACGGCGAGGCACCGCTTGCCGCTGCGCGCCTTGCCATTGGCGATCGGGTACCCGTCGGTGGCCACGCGGACATCGTGCAGGGTTCCGCCGTAGGTTTGCGATGCGGCAACGAGATCACCCTCGTCGCGTAGCAGGTTGTGCAGGCCGGAAGCCAGATCGTACCCCATCATCAATGCTTCGATGAGCACATCCTTCCAGACCTGGCTGATCACGCCACCGCGGTTGGCAACCCCGATGACCAGCGTCTTGGCACCGGCCTCGCGGGCTTGGGCAAGCGTCATGTCCGCCAGGCCCAGATCCGCACCGCATCCCGGCAGGCGTATCTGTCCAACGGCGTTTTCAGGGCGCCAGTCCCGAATCCCGATGGCAACTTTCGCCGCAAGCATATCCGGCGCGTCGCCAAGGAAAAGCAGGTATGGTGTTTCAATCATCGCGCGATCCTCCGCGTTTGAATCCGGTGGGCAGAATTGGAGATTCGCCTCGCAATTGGCACCCTTAATCTTTCAGGAAAAGAGCATTGTCGGAAACAAACTCCCACCAGATAGAAAAATGGTCGAAGATTATCCCCCAGTCTGTAAAAAGGGATGGCCGCACCTGCGGGATCTCCGGACGATCACGGCTTGTCGTGACAGGCAGGGCCGGCAGCGGCGCCGGGATGCTGCGCGTGCGAAATCACCTTGCGGAAACCAGCGCAATTTAATAGCCGTCAAGATCGGAAATCCGAAATTTCATTACTTGAAAGGTGACCTGACCATGAGCTTCCGCATTCAACCACCAGCGCCCGCACGGCCCAACCGCTGCCAGCTTTTCGGCCCGGCTTCGAACGCAAAGCTCTTCGAGAAGATGGCCGCCAGTGCCGCCGATGTCATCAACCTCGACCTGGAGGATTCGGTGTCGCCCGGTGACAAGGATGCGGCGCGCAGCAACGCTGTGGACGCCATCAATACAATCGACTGGGGCAGGAAAACGCTTTCGGTGCGCATCAACGGGCTTGATTCGCCCTTCTGGTACCGGGATGTTGTCGACCTGTTGGAACAGGGTGGTGACCGGCTCGATCAGATCATGATCCCGAAGGTCGGATGCGCCGCCGACATTTATGCGGTTGATGCACTCGTGACCTCTATCGAGGCCGCGAAAGGACGCGGAAAACCGATCAGTTTCGAAGTGATCATCGAGTCTGCCGCCGGCATTTCCCATGTCGAGGAGATCGCCGCCGCAAGCCCGCGCTTGCAGGCGATGAGCCTGGGAGCCGCGGATTTCGCCGCCTCGATGGGAATGGCCACCACCGGGATCGGCGGCACGCAGGAGAACTATTACATGCTGCAGGATGGCGCGCGGCACTGGTCGGACCCTTGGCACTGGGCAACGGCCGCGATCGTTGCCGCCTGCCGGACGCATGGTCTTTTGCCTGTCGATGGTCCGTTCGGCGATTTTTCGGATGACGAAGGCTTTCGCGCCCAGGCCCGGCGGGTGGCCACCCTCGGAATGGTGGGGAAATGGGCAATCCATCCCAAGCAGGTCGCGCTTGCCAACGAGATCTTCACGCCCTCCGAGGATGCCGTGACCGAAGCGCGCGAGATCCTCGCAGCGATGGAAGAAGCCAAGGCCAATGGCGAAGGCGCGACCGTCTACAGGGGCCGGCTGGTGGACATTGCCAGTATCAAGCAGGCCGAAGTGATCGTGAAACAGGCCGAGATGATCTCGGAAGGCTGAGCGGCAGGCGCCACCGGCGGGGCCCGTTGCGCAATCCAGCGCACCCTTTTCAGGCCACCCGCCGGCCCCGGTCGGTTGCCGGCGCGCCCTCCGGCGCCGTGGGGCATCGCCTTTCGGTCGCGGATCCGCGCAAACCGACCGGCATCCCGGTCAGGGCCGCGGCCACAGCACCGGGAACCAGTCGTCCCGCAATCTCTGTCCCGGACGCATTCCGTGACCGGGAAAAGGCGGTGACGTGCGGCCGGGCCGTTCGACAAAACGCGCGTCATCACCGACGAACCTGAGCGAAAAGGCCCGGCGCCGTGTTGTCGCGTCGTTGCCGCGAGCACCGTGCAAAGTGGCAAAATCGAAAGCAACGGCATCGCCCGGCTCCATTTCCCATTCCAGTACCCTCATGCCTTCGGCATCCGGATCGGGAACCGGAAGATACGCGTCCGGGTCGGGATAGAAACTGTCTTCTGACAACCACCGCGTCGGCAGGACCGGCTTGTCCCACCGGTGAGAACCCGCCACGCAGCGCAGGCTTGCCTCCTTCACCGGATCGACCGGGCACCAGAAGCTGACCGTCTGGCGGCCGTCGACAAAGTAGTACGGCCCGTCCTGATGCCAGGGGGTGGGCTTGGCCGTGCCGGGTTCCTTGACCAGAACGTGATCATGGAAAAGCTGTGCCGTCTCCGACAGCATCAGGTCCGCCGCCACCTGAGCGACACCCGAGTCCCTGATCACCTCCGAGAATTCCGGGATGCGCTGCCAATTGCAGTAATCATCGAAAAAGCGTCCGGCCTCGCCCTCTTTCAGGTTTTCCGCGGCATATGGGCCCGGATCAGCCATGTTGCGCGCTATGCCGGCGCGCAGGGCCTCCACGTGATCGACGAACAGCCCCTTGATCAGGACCGCACCGTCGGCCTGATATGCTTCGACCTGTTCCTGCGTGATTGTTTGTTCGCTCATTTGCATTATCCCAACCGGCCTGATTCCCGCCGCCCCGCGGATCGCCGGGCGGCCCCCCGATCAGTACAAAATCCGCATCACCTTGCAAGCGTGGTGCAGACACTCATATATCCCGCAACCAATCAGCGCGGGGACAGGATGACATTACGCCGGAAAATCGACGCTTTTCTTGACAGGTCCATAATCCGTAACGGGATCATCGGGGTGATCATCTTCAACGCGATCATCCTCGGGATGGAAACCTCGGATGACCTTATGGCGCAGGCCGGTTGGCTCATACTGGCCCTTGATCGCCTATGCCTGACGATCTTCGTGACCGAGATCGCGGCCAAGATGTTTGCCCGCGGCGGGCGATTTTTTCGCGATGGCTGGAACGTCTTCGATTTCGTCATCGTGGCGGTTTCCCTGGCCCCCGCAGGCCAGGGGCTTTCGGCACTTAGGGCGCTGCGCATATTGCGTGTTCTGCGGGTCATTTCGGCGGCACCGCGCCTGCGGCGTGTGGTCGAAGGTTTCATCACTGCCCTGCCCGGCATGGGATCGGTATTCCTTTTGATGGGGCTCATATTCTATATCGGCGCGGTGATTGCCACCAAGCTGTTCGGTGCAGCCTTTCCCGAATGGTTCGGCACTCTGGGCCGGTCCGCCTATACCCTTTTCCAGATCATGACGCTCGAAAGCTGGTCCATGGGGATCGTTCGGCCGGTGATGAACGAATATCCGTATGCGTGGATCTTCTTCGTTCCGTTCATCATGATCACGACATTCGCGGTCGTGAACCTGCTGGTCGGCCTGATCGTGAATTCAATGCAGGACGCGCATCATGAAGAGGATGCCGCCAACACGGACGCCTATCGCGACGACGTGATCACGCGGCTCAACGCGATAGACGCCCGGCTTGAGGCGATGTCACGGGAAAAATCCGGAGATTGACGGCCCGGTGCCGGGTCACTCCGCTTCGAGCGCCGAAAGCACCTCGTCGGGATGTGTATAGGCCAGTGCGTGCCCGGCGCCTTCGATGACCGCATGCCGTGCATCGGGATTCCATTCCCGCAGCGTGGCCTTTCCCGCAATCGGTATCACGTCGTCCTCGCCCCCCCAGACCGCAAGCACCGGAACGGCAGCAGCGCAAACCTTGCGATGACTGTCGGCCATGGGTTCGTCAAGGATACCGCGCATTGACGCAAGGACCGCGGGGATGAAACCGCGGTAACGAAGCTCGGCCTGCTGAAGATCCACGATCCCCTCGACACGGCTCTCCAGGGTCCGCTCGGCATCGGTCGCGCGCCTGTAGGACCGCGCATAGACCAGATGCATCAGCCATGATCCGAAAATGCCAAGCTGCGCCATCAACCGCGCCGCCGGCCCCAGATCATGGCCTATGCCCGCCGGCGCCAGCAGAACCAGCTGACGAACGCGATCCGGATGCCGCGCGGTGAAAGAGGCGGCAATCGCGCCTCCCATGGAATAACCCAGGAGTGTGAACTCCCCCGTCACCTCCTGCGAGGCAAGCAACTCCTCAAGCTGACCGACAAAGAAATCCGCATCCTGCATGCCGCGTGGCCGGTCCGAATGGCCGCGGCCATACAGATCGTAGACCAAAACCCGGAAGCCCTTTGCCGCCAATCCCTCGGCTATCGGGGTCCACACGAAAGCGGGTGTCGTCAAGCCATGGACACAAACCCCGACCGGCCCATCCTCAGGCCCCAGCCAACGGAAATGTGTCAACCCCCGTGACAGATTGGCGAAACGCCCCGGCGCAGACTGACGCGCGCCACCCGCCATGCGTGGCCGCCACCATTCGCGCAGGAAGGGCACCACGGCCACAGCCGCAAGGACTGCAAGTAACCATTTCATGCACTGCCATGCCAGGCATCGAGGATGTAGCGGCTGCTCATCAGGTCCAGATGCGCCCCGCCGCCATTCTTGAAAAGCGTGATCTCCTGATCGGTCTTGCGCCCGAAACGCGCCGGTTCATAAAATTCCGCCTGCACATCCTCGCGCCGGATGGCGCCAGCCTCCAGCGGGATCTTCAACTCGCCGATATGACCGAGTGTCGTGTCATAGCTGTCCACGAAGATGCGCCCCCGGCCAAGCGCCTCGTCATCGGCTTCGCGCATGTCGGGGCGGAAGGCTCCGATCAGATCCACATGCTGCCCGGGCTGAAGCCATCGGCCCTTGAGAAGCGGCTCGGTCGACATCGTTGCCGAGGTCACGATATCCGCCTCCCGCACCGCCGTTTCCAGGTCATCGGCCACCCGCAGGCCCGGGCATTCCACGGCCATCGCCTCGGCGTTCGCGCGGGTCCGGTTCCAGACCCGGAAACGCGCATCCGGAAAGGCCGTACGATACGCCTGCCAGAGTGACCGGCCAACCGTGCCAGCGCCCACGATAAGAATGGTCTCACTGTCCTTGCGGGCCAGTTTCGTGGCGGCGAAAAGGCTGTCCCCGGCGGTTTTCCACTTGGTCACCAGATGGAAATCGACAATCGCTTCCAGCGTGCCGTCGCTGTCGGAAAACAGGGAAACCCCGCCATTGATCATCGGCGTGCCGCGATCCGGATTGCCGGGAAAGATCGTGGCCGATTTCACGGCCAGTCCCATGCCGTCGATCCACGCCGCCCGGGACAGCAGGGTATCGGGATCGCGATAGAGGAAGGTATCGCCGATTTCGGCCTTGGGCATCCGGTGCCCTTTTTCGAACGCTGCGCAAAGGTCCAGCCAATCGAGTTTCGCCTCGCCCTCCTCGAAGGGAATGATGGTCACGCTCATTTGGCGTCCTCCTTTGTCAACAACCCTGTCCGGACCAGAGTGTGCGCCCAGCCGTCCGGCCCGTCAAACAGGTGCCCCTGCCAACCCCGGGCCTTCGCTGCGGCGATGTTGTCAGCGCGATCATCGGCGAACAGAAGCCGCCCCGGTGCAGCCCCGCAATCGGCTTCCAGCCGCGCATAGATCGCCGGGTCCGGCTTCGTGATCCCGAGGCGCCCGGAAACGTAAAGCCGGTCGAACTCGGTCAGGAACGAATAGGTTTCCTGCGCATACTCGAAATTGCGCACCCCGAAATTCGTCAGCGCGTAAACGGGCACACCTCGCGCCCGGAGGGCCCGCAGCAACCGGACGGATCCCGGAATTTCGGGGCTTGCAAGTTCGATCCAGTCATCATGCCACAACATGATCTCTTCGCGCCAGGCCGGGTGGCCGTCGGCGGTGGCCTGGATCGTTTCACGAAAATCCCCTCCACGATCCACCGCTTCGTTCATGCCGTGCAGATCCACCTGCGAAAACAGCGCGCGGCGTCGTTCCGGCCCGATGACACGGTCATAATACCGCTCGGGATTCCATTCGATCAGGACGTTCCCGATATCGAAAACCACCGCGTCGATAGTCATCGCATCCATTCACCTCCGGTAATTGGGCGCATCCAGCGCCGGCGCGGTATCAGGGCGGGTTTCGCGCCAGAGCAGGTAAAGCCCCGATCCGATGATCAGCACGATACCAATCCACGCGGTCGGGTCGGGCCATGTCCCGAACACCGTGACACCCCAGAAGATCGCCATTGGCATCGCCACGTATTCGAATGGTGCCGCGAAGGCCGCCTCACTGATTCGGTAAGCCTGGCTGATGAAGAAGCCGCCGAACGCGATGGACACCCCAAGGACGGTCAGCAGGGCCAGATCGCCGCGCTCGGGCACGATCCAGGCCCGCAGCAGGAACTCCAGCGAGGCATCACCGGTTCCCGCAAGTTGCCCGCCTCCCACGGCGAGGCCGAAAACGATACTGACGAGGATGAAGGTGACCTGGATGTAGAAGGCCATGGTGGCGGCGCTTTCGGTCCCCCCGATCCGTCGCGTCATCATGTGCAACGCCGCATAAAGAACCGCGGCGACCATGGGCAGGAGAGAAGCCGCCTGGAACGCCGAAGTTCCCGGTTTGACGATCACCAGAACACCGACGAACCCCACGGCGATGGCCGCCCATCGGCGCGGGCCCACCTTTTCGCCGAGGAAAACGACCGAGAAGACCGAGATGACCAGCGGCGACACGAAGAAGATCGCCACCGCATCCGCGATCGGCATCGCCGCAAGCCCGAGAAACAGGCACATGTTTGCCATCACGACGCAGAACCCGCGCAGAATGTGCATCACCGGCCGTCGCGTGTGCAGAACACTCAGCCCGCCGCTGAGCGGCATGATCACCGCCGCGAAGACCGCGATTCCGATGACCGAGCGCATCAGGATGACCTGGTGAAGGGCATAGCGATCACTGAGGAACTTGATGCCAACATCGTTGATGGAAAAGCAAACCATCGCCACCACCGCGCACAGCGCGCCGGCCAGATTGGATCGCTGGACCGAAGCGGTTGACATGAAAGACCCCTGAAATCGAGTAAGGCAGAGCCGTGACGGCACGCGCTCAGGAAAGGGCACGGGCCCGGTTTTGTAAAGCCCCGGTCGGACGAATGCGGTTCACGGTAGCGGGGCCGCCACCATCTCTCTCAGGCGGCGGTCATCGGTCCCGCAGAGCCGCCGACGACCTGAAGGCGGGGGTCGGCCCGCAGGTTTTCGCGCCCCTCACCGGTTTGAAGCGTAAGACAGAGAGTTAAGCCCGGCAGATCCACCCCGTAGATTGAAGATCAGGTCCGTTTTCACGTCTTCATGACACGGGAACCGGACAGTCCCGGCCAGCACCGATTGCGTGATTCCCACCTCCGTTCCGGCATAGTCCACCATGGGCGTCTGGCCGGGCCCCGGGCATTCATCCCGCACGCCGAACCGCGCGCTCCAGCGCATCCAGGAACCTTGACCGGTCAGCCCGGGAAAAACCGCGGCCGCCACCCTGCCGGAACGGATCGGCCGCGCGCAGATCCGTCATCAGGTCCCGCATGGCGAGCACATTGCCGATATTCACCGCCGTCAACGCCTCGCCATCGTGCTTGAGAACCTGCGCTCCGGCCTCCACGCACCTGGCCGCGAGGAGGATATCGCCGGTCACCACCACGTCACGCGAACCGGCCCGTTCCGCGATCCACAGGTCGGCTGCATCCGGCCCCTCTGGCACGATCACCGTTTCCACCAGCGGGTTGCGCGATGGGCGCAGACCGCCATTGGAGACCATGTACATACGATGCCCGTGTCGCGTGCCAACCTTCTCGACCTCGGCCTTGACCGGGCAAGCATCGGCATCGACGTAGATCACAGAGGATACTGCACCATTTCGTGGAATTCCCATCCTAAGCCTGTTTTCGTGCCTTCTGCGCGCCGGGGCTGGTGATCAAGACCCAAGCGGCAAAGGCACGCCTGTCGCGCATCGACACACCTTGGAGCGCGGCGACAGCCGCTTCCGCCAAGCCAAGTGTTTTCAGAGCGTCTTCCTTCGAAAAACGAGCGGTCGGGTCGTAGTCAGCGCGTTCCCGATCTGTGAGCAATTGCTGAAAGGAATCTGTGAAGTCCTTGATTTCCTGAGGGAACGCAACCTTGTGGGCCCTCTGGCACGCTTGGAGGCACTCACCGTGCGCCAATCCGCGATAGACCTCGACCCAGGCCTTGTTGGATCGCTTCGCCGGCTGCGTCCCCAGCAGACCGTCAGCACACAAACGTGCCAGCGCATGGAACATCGCATAGTAGCTGCTGCTGATGCTGCGCCGCAGGCCCGCCTGATCCGGCTTCTGCCGTCGCGGTATCAATTGCCGTGCGGTTTTCAGAAAACCGTCGGCAAGTTTCGGATCAGGCCGCGGCGCCATGTCGGATTTCCGACTGCAGGATCGGGAAGTAATCGTCCCATTCGTCTCCCAACGCAGTTCGAACCTTGTCTGTGAGGCCGAAGAACCGCCTGCCGATCAATTCCGGGTCTGCATCGGTCTCTATGGTGAATACAAGCCTTATTTCCTCCTCGTTCTCGAGGATTTCGATGGACTCCAGCCGTACATCCTTAACAACACCTTCATCGAAGCGGTCGATAATCGCTTGCTTGACACGTTCCTTCAGTTCTTTGTCCAATTTCATCTTCTGCCTCCCGTTGATCATCATACTGCACAATGACAACCTATTGTGCGAGGATCGTGCGCAACCACTCCTAAAATTTATATAAGTGCTGAGTCGCCGATGTCACATATTGTACGACCGTGGATGTGAGCTTCACTTCGCACGCGCAGATGTCGCAGGGGACTTGTCTGCCTCATCGCGCCTCACCTTGTATTCCTCCGGGATGGGCATGCGGTTGAAGGCGTCGAGACCGGCGATCTTGTAAGCCTCGGCCAGCGTAGGATAATTGAAGGTGTTCTGTACAAAGTAGTCCACGGTTCCCTTCAGATTGAGCACCGCCTGCGCGATGTGGATGAGCTCCGTCGCGCCCTCGCCGACGATCTGCACGCCAAGCACGCGGCGGGTCTTGAGCGAGAAGAGCATTTTCAGCATTCCGTGTTCCAGCCCCATGATATGCCCGCGGGAGGTTTCGCGGAAACGCGCGACGCCCACCTCGTAGGGAATTCCACGCTCCTGCATCTCCTCTTCGGACATGCCGCAGGTGGAAATCTCGGGCACCGAATAAATTCCGTAGGGAAACCAGGGGCTTTCCGGCAGGGTCGGG
Source organism: Roseovarius sp. TE539 (assembly GCF_003298505.1). Taxonomy (GTDB): domain Bacteria; phylum Pseudomonadota; class Alphaproteobacteria; order Rhodobacterales; family Rhodobacteraceae; genus Roseovarius. Next base: position 120,564 of record NZ_QNGB01000010.1, on the reverse strand, counting down.
GTGTCAAGCGCGTGGCAGGCCGCCACCCGCCCCTGCTGGATCGAAGTCGAGGCCAGGGAAGGATGCCCGATCACGTCGCCGGCCGCGTAGATATGGGGCACGCCGGTCTGGTAGGTCTTGCGATCCACGTCTAGCCGCCCGCGATGATCGGTTTGCAGCCCTGCCGCCGCAACGTTCAGCGTTCCCGTGGCGCCCATCCGCCCGGCCGCGAACAGGAGCATCTCGGCCCGCACATGGCGGCCGTTGGCCATCGAAACCTCGACATGCGTCCCGGCATCCTCGACCTTGTCGATCGCGGCGCCAAGACGAAGGTCCACCCCGTTCTCGCGGATCTGGTGGGTGAATTCCTGAATAACCGTCCGGTCGATGAAATCGAGGAAACTGTCACGCGGTTCGATCAGCGTCACGCGGACATCGAGGGCCGAGAACATCGTGGCGTATTCCACCCCGATCACGCCCGCCCCGACAACGATCAGGCTGCGCGGGATCTGCCCGAGCTCCAGGAACTCGTCACTGTCCACGATGGTGGTGCCATTGAACGGGACGGTATCGGGCCGGTAGGTGCGGGTGCCGGTGGAAATCAGGAACCGGTCTGCGGTCAGCCGGGTCACCTCGCCGGCCTCTGTCGCCACCTCGATCTCGTTCGGGCCAGTGAACCGCGCCAGGCCATTGAGCGTTTCGACATGGTTTCGGTTGAACTGGTGTTCCAGGACATCGACCTCGTAATCCAGCGTCTTGTGCAGACGCACCTTGAGGTCGTCGGCATCTATATCCTGCTTCACGCGATAGGAACGTCCATAAAAGCTTCGTTCGCGCCAGCCCGAGAGGTTGAGCACAGTCTCTCTCAGGGTCTTGGACGGGATCGTGCCGGTATGCACCGAAACACCACCCAGACGGTCCTTGCGGTCGATGACCAGAACCCGCCGCTTGAGCTTACCCGCCTGAATGGCCGCGGACCGGCCCGCCGGACCGGACCCGATGATGATCAGGTCGAAATGGCTCATGATCTACCCCGCATAAAGCGCCTCGGCATGGAAGGTCACGTGATCCTCCATGAAGCTGGATATGAAGAAATAGCTGTGATCATAGCCAGGTTGCATCCTGAGCGTGGCCGGTTGCCGCCGCTCCGCGACCGCGTGAAAAAGGGCCTCGCTGCGCAACAGGTCCAGGAACTGGTCATTGGTTCCGGTATCAACGAGGACCGGACCGTCGAAGCCGCGGTCGCGCATCAGGAGGCTGGCGTCATGGGCGGCCCAGCCGGCTTCTTCATCCCCCAAATAGGCCGAGAACTGCTTGCGGCCCCAGTCGCTCTCGACGGGGTTGCAGATCGGCGCAAAGGCCGAGACGGACCGGTAACGGCCGGCGAGGGTCATCGCGAGGGTCAGTGCGCCGTGCCCGCCCATCGAATGCCCGGTGATCGCCTGGCGCTCCTCGTCCACCGCGAAGTTGCGCATGACCAGCTTCGGCAGATCCTCGGCGATATAGTCCCACATCCGGAAATGCGGCGCCCATGGTGCTTGCGTCGCGTTCACGTAGAACCCCGCACCCTTGCCCAGATCGAACGCATCATCATCTGCCACGCCCTCACCGCGCGGGCTGGTATCGGGAAAGACCAGCGCGATCCCCTGCTCGGCCGCCCAGCCCTGTGCACCTGCCTTGACCATCGCGTTCTCATGGGTGCAGGTCAGACCCGACAGGTACCAGAGAACCGGCACCGGTCCGTCCTTCGCCTCCTGCGGGAGGAAAAGGCCGAAGGTCATCTCACAGCCCGTTGCATCCGACATGTGGCGATAAACGCCCTGAACGCCGCCGAAACAGGCGTTTTCCGATACTGTTTCCATCCGTTCTTCCTTTTCCCACCAAGGTCCCGTGCACCGCTCGGCGCACAGTTCAATACAATTCGTTCACCCAGCCGATCACAAGCGACACTGTAACGACTGCCGCCACCGTTGAAATCAGAATCGACGCCGAAACCCGCTGCGGCGCGACACCGTAATGCTGCGCGAGGATATAGACATTCCCGGCAACCGGCAGCGCCGCGGCAGCGATCATCACCGCGGCCGGATAAGGCGCGACCGGGAACAGAATCAGCGCTGAAAGAGCCACGAAAGAAGGATGCAGAACCAGCTTGCAAACCGCAAGCCAGCCCGCGATCACGGGGCGCTCGGCCGATTTTCCCGCCAGCGAAGCCCCGATGGCAAAAAGCGCGCCGGGCGTGGCCGCGCCCCCCAGAAGCGACAGGAAATCATTCATCGGCCCGGGGATCGGCAAACGCAGCCCCGACCACGCCAACCCGAGCACGATCGACACGATCATCGGGTTGCGCAAGAGCCCCATACCCACGGTCCCGAGGATACGCACCGACATGCGTCCGTCCCGCGCACCCGTGATCAGGATCACGATCAGGGACCCGAACACGATCAGGTCAACCGCAAGCACCAGCATCACCGGCCCGATCGCTGCCTCGCCCATCAGCAGGACCAGCATCGGCACGCCAAGGAAGCCGACATTGCCGATGACCGCGCATTGGGCTTCCACGGCTGCCTCCTCGAGACTGGCCCCGCGCAGGAACGACACCATTGTCGCCAGCGCATAGACGGCCGCGGTTGCCCAGAGATAGGCCAGCACGAAACGCAGATCGAAGACTTCGGCAAGGGAAAGATTGGCGGCGAAACGAAAAAGCATCGCCGAAAGGGCGAAGTAGAACACGAACCTGGTCAACCAGGCTGTGGCCTCGGCCGTAAAGAAACCAGTCGCCGCAGCGCCGTATCCGAGCCCGATTATCAGGAAGAACGGCAATGTTTGCAGGAAGATATCGAGCATGGAGGCGTCATAGCATGCGGGCCTCCGGGGTCAATCTCAACCGCGATTGCAAGCCCCGCAGCGAGACTACCCGCTGCCGATCAAAACACCCGCCGCAAAAACAAGCGCCCCGCCCAGGACCACCTGGAAGGCTGCACGGAAAAAGGGCGTTTCCATGTAGCGATTCTGGATCCAGGCGATTGCCCAGAGTTCAACGAACACGACCGCGATGGCAATCATCGTCGCGGTCCAGAAATCCGGTATCAGGTAGGGCAGGGCATGCCCGAGTCCGCCCACCGTGGTCATTATACCGCTGGCCAGCCCGCGCTTGAAAGGACTGCCACGGCCGGAAATCTCTCCGTCATCGCTCGCCGCCTCGGTGAAGCCCATGGAAATGCCGGCGCCGACCGATGCCGCCAATCCGACCAGGAACGTCGTCCAGGTATCCTGTGTTGCGAATGCGGTGGCGAATATCGGGGCCAATGTGCTTACCGATCCATCCATCAGCCCTGCAAGACCGGGCTGTACCCAGGTCAGCACGAACTGACGCTTCGATGTTTCCGCCTCGCTATCACGCGCTGTGCCGGCGAGATTTTCCTGCTCCAGCTCTCCGGCCCTGTCCTGATGGCCCGCCTCGGCCGCGGCCAGATCACCCAGAAGCTTGCGGGTTGCGCTGTCCCGCGTCTTCTGCGCTGCCCGCAGGTAAAAGCGCTCCGCGTCGCTTTCCATCGCCGCGGCTTCCTCGCGGATACGCTCGATGCCCAGGTTCTCGACCAGCCAAACCGGCCGCCGAGCATAGAAACCGGCCACATGCTCGCGCCGGACCAGGGGAATCACCTTGCCGAAACGGGCTTCGTGAAGCGCGATCAGGCTCCTGCGGTGCGCGTCCTCTTCTGCGGCCATGCCATCGAACATCCTGGCGCTGTCGGGATAATCCGGGCGCAGCATCTCGGCATAGGACCGGTAGATACGGGCATCGTCCTCCTCGGACGAGATGGCGAGGGCCAGAATTTCCTGCTCGGTCAGGTCTGAAAACCTGCGCCGTCCAAGGACACCGGGAATCATGGGAACTCCGGAAAAGTTTAGAACTATTCTAAATTAACCGGCTCAGCCCGGAATGCAACCGCAATTCTCCGGCTCCGCTCCGATGTGCTTGCGGGCGCCCACCCTGCCCGCCTAGACTGCGCCGGCCTGACCGGAGGACACAAATGACGGCCCACACCGGCACGATCAAGAAGGGACGCAAGTTCGATCAGGTGCTCGACGGGGCCCGGGAAGTGTTCATGCGCGACGGATTCGAAGGCGCCAGCGTTGATGACATCGCCCGCGCCGCCGGGGTATCGAAGGCCACGCTCTACAGCTATTTCCCCGACAAACGGCTGCTGTTTTCCGAAATCGCCCGCATCGAATGCAACCGCCAGGCACAAAACGCCCTCGATACGATCGACGCCAACGCCCCGGTCGAGACGGTATTGCGGGCCGCCGCCGACAGGTTGGTACGGTTCTTCCTGTCCGATTTCGGACTGCAGGTCTACCGCATCTGTGTTGCCGAGTCGCATCGTTTTCCGGATCTCGGAAGTCGTTTCTACGCCTCCGGACCCGCCCTCTTGCGCGAGCGTTTGTCCCAGCTTCTGTCCGCGTATGTGGCCAGAAACGAGTTGACCATCCCGGACATGGATCTCGCTTGCAGCCAGTTCGGAGAGCTATGCAAGAGCGATCTTTTCGTGCGCCGCCTCTGCGGGATGGACACGAAGTTTTCGGACGAGGATATCAGCCGTGTGGTCGAGGGTGTTGTAGAGATGTTTCTTGCCCGCTACCGCAGTTGAACGTCACCGCTCGGCACTTGTCAGCCCCCCGCCTCGATGATCGCCTTTGCCAGCTTGGGCACGGTATCCCGGTTCAGGCCGGCAATGTTGATGCGTGAATCCCCCACCATGTAGATGCCGTGATCCTTGCGCAGACGCTCTACCAGATCCGGGCCCAGCCCGAGGCGCGAGAACATGCCGCGGTGCTCGGCGATGAAACCATAACGATCGGACCCCGAAAGACGACGCAATTCACCGGCCAGCTGCTCGCGCAGGGCCAGCATTCCCGTCCGCACATCCTCAAGCTCGGCCTCCCAGTCGGCGCGCAGGTCTTCGTCCTGCAGGACGATCGACACGAGCCTTGCACCATGATCGGGCGGAAAGGAATAGTTCTGCCGGTTCAGGTAAGCCAGATTGTCCTGCGCCATGCCGCGCAGGCCCCGATCCCGCGCCACCGCCATGAGAAGACCGGTGCGTTCACGGTAGATGCCGAAATTCTTGGAACAACTCGCGGCGATCAGGGTCTCCGGGCAGCCACCCGCGATCAGCCGTGTCAGCGCCGCGTCGGCATTCAGCCCGTCACCGAACCCCTGGTAGGCGATGTCGATCATCGGCGTCGCACCCTTGCGGTTGAGAAGCTCCATAACCTCGTGCCCTTGACGGATATTCAGGTTGGCGCCGGTCGGATTGTGGCAACACCCGTGCATCAGAACCAGATCGCCCGGCGCGACCTGCTCCAGATCATCCATCATGCCGCCGAAATCGACCGTCCCGGTGGCACTGTCGAAATACCGGTAGGTGACAGTTTCAATCCCGAGGTGCTTGAGGATGCTCAGGTGATTGGGCCATGTCGGATCGGACACGAAAACCCGTGCGCGCGGATTGGCCATCCGCGAAAGCTCGAACGCCTGACGTACCGCACCGGTGCCGCCGGGCGTGGCGACCGCCGCAACCTGATCGCGGGACACCGCATCGTCCAGCACCAGCCCGATCATCGCTTCGGAAAATGCCGGATCTCCGGCCAGCCCTGTATATGCCTTGGTTGTCTCCTCTTCCCACCAGCGCCGTTCGGCCGCCTTGATGGCCCGCATGATCGGCGTGACGCCTTCGGCATTGCGGTAAACACCGACGCCGAGGTCGATCTTGTCATCTCTGGGATCTTCCCGAAAGGCCTGCATCAGGGCGAGGATCTTGTCGGCGGGCTGCGCCTTCAGTTGGTCGAACATCAATTCTCTCCGGTTTCCACGGGAACGGTCGGAAAGGCGCCCCATTCCGCCCAAGACCCGTCGTAAAGCGCATGGTCGGTCTTGCCAATCCGCTCGAGCGCCAGGTTGATGATGGCCGCGGTCACGCCAGATCCGCATGTCGTGATCACAGGCTTGGCCAAGTCGGCACCCGATGCGGCGAATTCGGTGCGCAGGTCATCAGGCGACTTCATGGTCCCGTCATCATTCAGAAGCCTGCGGTAATGCAGGCTGTGCGAACCGGGGATATGGCCACTGCGAAGGCCGGGCCGCGGCTCGGCCTCGGTGCCTGCGAAGCGTCCCGCGGAGCGGGCATCGAGGATCGCGTGATCCTCCAGCTTGGACGCCGCGGACACCTGCGTCACGTCACGGATCATGTGATTCTGGCGGCGGGCGGTCATGTGCCTGTCGCGCACCATCGGTGGCAGATCCTCGATCGCACGGCCCTCCGCGCGCCACTTTGGCAAACCGCCATCCAGAACCGCAATGTCCGGATGCCCCATCAGCCGGAACATCCACCATACGCGAGCCGCCGAAAAGAGCCCCTGTGCGTCGTAGACGACAACCTGATGGCCATCGCCCACACCCATCGCACGCAGACGCGACATGAACTTTTCGGGTGGCGGCGCCATATGCGGCAGATCCGAACTTCGGTCGCTGATATCGTCGATATCGAAAAACCGTGCGCCGGGAATGTGGGCCTCTTCGTATTCGGCCCTTGCGTCACGCCCTTCGTCGGGCAGGAACCACGTGCCATCAAGAATCCGCAGATCCGGGTCCTTGATATGCGCGGCCAGCCACCCGGTGCCGACCAGTGTCCTCGGATCATCCTGTGACATGAAAACCCCCGGCTTACGTCCAATACTGCCTACATCCCGGCGCATCGGGTGGCAAGACCACAGGCGCGGTGCCGCAGAGGTGGATTATTTCGCCACCGTGTTTTTTACAAGCCCGGCGGCGGCAAGGACAACAAGGCCGCCGGCCCCACCCGCGACGACCTGTTCCAGCAGGCCCGAAACCTCTGGGCCCCGGTCCGTCAGAACGCCGGCTCGCAGAAACGCGAGAGCCTGCCCGCCGAGGCCGCCACCGATGATACCGGTGATCGAATTCCCGGCAAAACCGAGATCGGCAAACTTCAGGCCACCGCCCGCGATGCTTGCTGCCACAGCGCCCGATATGAGGACGATAAGAAGTTCCATCCCTGCAGTTTTCGCGAAAAACGGCCCGCCCTGCAAGCAATGCAGCCGCGGCGTCAGCCGTGATCCTTCAGCAACCTCTGCTTTTGCCGGTTCCAGTCACGCTTGGCCTCGGTGGCGCGCTTGTCATGAAGCTTCTTGCCCTTGGCGATCCCGATCTTGAGTTTCGCCAAGCCCTTGTGGTTGAAGTAAAGGACCAGCGGAACAAGGGTCATGCCCTTGCGCTGCGTCTCGTTCCAGAGCCGCGACAGTTCCTTTTTCGACACCAGGAGTTTGCGCCGCCTCTTTTCTTCATGGCCGAAAGTCTTGGCCTGCTCGTACGGTGCGACGTAACTGTTGACGAGCCACAACTCGCCGTCATCCACCGTGGCATAACTCTCGGCGATGTTGGCGCTGCCCTCGCGCAGGGATTTCACCTCGGACCCTTCCAGTATGATTCCGCATTCCAAATCGTCCTCGATGGCGTAATCGTGCCGGGCACGCCGGTTCTCTGCCACCACCTTGTAATTCGGATTGTCTTTCACCTTGGCCATCGACCTCTCCTATCCAAGCCCGCCGGACGGGGCAAGCCCGCCCTCAGAGCGAGATCAGCCAATCGCGGACTTCGCGCGCCTGCGGCGTGAGCGGGGTAGTATCCGACCACACCAGATAAAAACCCTTGCCGGTCACCCATGACCATTCGGTCCGTGCTTCCAGCAAACCCTGTGCGATCAGCCCCTCTGTCACGTGCTTCCAGCCAAAGGCGAACCCCTCGCCCGCGATCGCGGCCTGAAGCACGAGCGCATAATCGTTCAGCCGCAGGCCCGCGCGCGGTTCCGGGTAAGGGACGTTCCAATGCGCGAACCAGTCGCTCCAGCCGGGGCGCTCCCGCACCGGCTCCTCCAGATGAATGAGCGGCTGCTCCAGAAGCCCCGCCACGGTTCCGAGTGTATCCGCCGCCATCATCAGCCGCGGAGCCGCTATGGGAAAGATCACCTCTGGCGCGACAAGGTGGCTGCTGCAACCCGGCCAAGTGCCCTCGCCACGCCGGATGGCAAGGCTGATGCCCTCGGCGTCGATGTCAGGCTCACGCTCGGAGGTCTGCAACCGCAGGTCGAGGCCGGGCCGCTCCCGGTGGAACCGCGCCAGACGCGGGACCATCCAGTAATTGGCGAACGCGGTCGAGGCCGACAGGGTGACATGGGCATTCGCTCTTCGACCGGCAAGGTTCCGGGCGCTGCGCAGGATCCGCTCGAACGCGGCGGATACCTCGTTGTAAAGTCGCTCGCCGGCATGGGTCAGCATCACGGCGCGGTGCGCGCGGACAAACAGCAGCACGCCAAGCGCCTCCTCGAGTTGCTTGATCGCGGCGCTCACCGCGGGCTGCTGCACATTGAGTTCCCGTGCGGCAAGCGTGAATGATCCGTGGCGCGCGGCCGCTTCGAAAACCAGGAGATGCCGGGGTGAGGCAACGAGTTTCCATAATTCCTGCATAAGCTGAGCTTATCCATTCCCCCATTTTTTTCAAGGATCACACGGCGTGCATACTGTCATAGATTGCCACTGCGGCAAGTTGGAAGAATTCTGGGGGCGCCTCGGCGGCGAAAGGCAGGGGGCGGACCCGGCCCCGGATTTCATCCGGATCTTCCGCACGGTAGTGTCACCGTCAAGAGGGACGGAACGGAGGATGCCATGACGCCCGCGGGAAAGAGGTTCGACGATCACCTTGCCGGTCAGATCGAGGGCCTGAAAAACGACGGTCTCTACAAGACGGAGAAGGTGATCAGCAGCATGCAGGCGGGTGAAGTCACCCTCGCCGATGGTCGCGAGGTGATCAATCTGTGCGCGAACAACTATCTCGGACTGGCGGACAACCCCGAAATCATCGCGGCTGCGCATGAGGCGCTGGACAGGTACGGCTTCGGCATGGCCAGCGTGCGTTTCATCTGCGGCACGCAGGAAGAGCACAAGGAACTGGAAACGCGGATCGCCCGTTTTCTCGGGATGGAGGACGCGATCCTCTACGCCGCCGCGTTCGATGCCAACACCGGTTTGTTCGAGACGCTTCTGGGCCCCGAAGACGCGGTGATTTCCGATGCGCTGAACCATGCCAGCATCATCGACGGCATTCGACTCTGCAAGGCAAAGCGCCACCGGTACGCCAATTCGGACATGGCCGACCTGGAAAGATGCCTGCAGGAGGCACAAGGGGCAAGATACCGGATGATCGCCACTGACGGGGTCTTCTCGATGGACGGATATCACGCGAAGCTCGACGAGATCTGCGATCTGGCGGACCGGTACGGGGCGATGGTGATGGTCGATGATTGCCATGCCACGGGGTTCGTGGGTGAAACCGGCCGCGGAAGTCACGAACATTGCGGGGTCATGGGACGGGTGGACATCCTCACCGGTACCTTGGGCAAGGCCCTGGGCGGGGCCTCGGGCGGGTACACGGCGGCAAGCGCGCAGGTGGTGGACTGGCTGCGCCAACGCTCTCGGCCCTATCTCTTTTCAAACACTCTGGCACCCGTTATCGCTACAGCCTCCATCCGGGTTTTCGACATGCTGGAGGACGGGGCGGACCTCCGGGCGCGGTTGTGGAGCAATGCGGCCTATTTCCGTGACCGGATGCACAGGCTCAGTTTCGAACTTCTACCCGGCGAGCACGCGATCATCCCGGTGATGCTGCGGGATCCCAGACTGGCGCAGGAGATGGCCGCGCGGCTGAACGACAGGGGAATTCATGTCACCGCCTTCAGCTTTCCGGTCGTGCCAAGGGGGCAGGATCGGATCCGCACCCAGATGAGTGCGGCGCTGACACGCGACATGCTCGATCGGGCCATTGCCGCCTTCGAGGAGGTCGGGCGCGACCTGGAGGTGATCCCGTGACGGTCCTGCCCTCGGTCATCCAGAGCATCGGAGGCACCCCGCTTGTCGAACTGGCCCGTATCCGGGATACCCTTGGGTTGGACGGGCGGCTGCTGGCGAAGCTTGATTACCTCAACCCCGGCTTGTCGAAAAAGGACCGCGCCGCTCAGGCGATCATCGAGGCGGCGCGAAAAAGCGGCGACCTCAGTGACGGTCAGACCGTCGTCGAATTGACATCCGGCAACATGGGCACCGGGCTCGCGATCGTCTGCGCCGTTCTGGGGCACCCGTTCGTCGCGATTATGAGCACCGGCAACTCCGAGGAGCGTGCGCGCATGATGCGGGCACTCGGGGCCGAGGTCGTGCTCGTGCCGCAGGCCGAAGGCGCGAAACCGGGCGAGGTATCGGGGGCCGACCTCGCCCTCGTCGAGTCTGAGGCGCGGCGCATCACACGGGCGCGCGGCGCTTTCCGGGCCGATCAGTTCGTCCGCGCGGGCAACCCCGAGGCCCACGCGACCGGCACGGCACCCGAGATCTGGGAGCAGTCAAGCCATGCGGTGACCGCCTTTTGCGATTTCATCGGTTCGGGCGGCACCGTCGGCGGCGCGGCCCGGTTCTTTGCGCCCCTCGGGGTGCGGTGCTACGCGGTCCGTCCCGATCGCACGGATCACCCGATCCAGGGAGGAGGCTACGAGATGCCGGACCTGGTGCATCTCAAGGACACCGATCTTGCGGGCGATGTGACCGTTTCCGGGACCGAAGCAGCGGAACACGCACGGCTTCTGGCACGGTGCGAAGGCATCTTCGGCGGCTATTCCGCCGGCGCTAACCTGGCGGCCGCGATCCATCTTCTGCAAGGCCCCGAGCAAGGTGGCTGCGTGGCGTTCGTGATCTGCGACAGCGGGCTGAAATATCTCAGCACGGATTTGTGGGAGGCATGATGGAAAACCGCATGAAGGCGCTCGTGAAGGCCAGGCCCGAGCCGGGGCTGTGGATGGAGCATGTGCCGGTCCCGGAGCCGGGGCCTGCGGATGTGCTGATCAAGGTGCGCAAGTCAGCGATCTGCGGCACCGACGTTCATATCTGGAAATGGGACGAATTCAGTGCCAAGACCGTGCCGGTGCCGATGGTTGTCGGCCACGAATTCGTCGGCGAGATCGTGGATTGCGGCCCGGCGGCATTGAAGTACAGGATTGGTCAGCGTGTCTCGGGCGAAGGGCACCTCGTCTGCGGAGCCTGCCGCAACTGCCGCGCGGGGCGGGGGCACCTGTGCCGCAACACCAAGGGCGTGGGCGTCAACCGCCCCGGCAGCTTTGCCGAGTACCTTTGCATCCCCGAGGACAATGTGGTGCCGATTCCGGACGATATTCCCGACGAGATCGCGGCAATCCTGGATCCTCTGGGCAACGCGGTGCACACCGCGCTGAGCTTCGATCTCGTGGGGGAGGATGTGCTTGTGACGGGGGCGGGACCGATCGGGATCATGGGCGCACTGGTGGCCGGGCGCGTGGGCGCGCGCAAGGTGGTCATCACCGATATCAACCCCTACCGGCTCGACCTGGCACAACGCATGGGGGTGCAACATGTCATCGACGTGGGCAGGGAACAATTGCGCGACGTGATGGCAGACATCGGCATGACGGAAGGGTTTGACGTGGGCCTTGAAATGTCGGGCGCGGCGCCCGCGATGCAGCAGATGATCGCGCGGATGAACAATGGTGGCAAGGTCGCACTTCTGGGCATAGCGCCCACCGAGTTTCCAGTGGACTGGAACAGCGTGATTTTCAAGATGCTGCACATCAAGGGGATCTACGGCCGCGAGATGTACGAGACCTGGTACAAGATGATCGCACTGCTGCAATCCGGGATGGATGTGTCGGGGCTGATCACGCACAGGATCGTGGTCGACGACTTCGAGGCCGGCTTTGCCGCGATGCTTTCGGGCAACTCCGGCAAGGTGGTCATGGATTGGTAGGAGGGCGGCTCGCCAGCCCTTCCGGTCTGTCTCGCCAGACGGGCCGGAGGGCGCGCGGAACGGCACCCAAGGGACAAGGGAGAGGACATGCCGGAAATCATGAAGGAAGGCGAAGTTGGCGGCAAGGATCTGCCGGGGCACGCACGGGTGGTGGTGATCGGCGGCGGGGTCGTGGGCTGCTCGATCCTGTTTCACCTTGCCAAGTTCGGCTGGAAAGACGTGGTTCTGCTGGAACGTGACGAATTGACCAGCGGATCGAGCTGGCATGCCGCCGGGCAGATCCACACCATATCCTCCGATCCCAATATCAGCCGTCTACAGGGATACACCATCGACCTTTACAAGGAGATCGAGCAAACCAGCGGCCAGAGTGTCGGCCTCCACATGACCGGCGGGTTCTACGCGGCGTCAACGCGGGAATGGTATGATTACCTCAAGCGCGAACGTTCGAAGGCGCGTTACATGGGGCTCCACCAGGAATTCATAAGCCCCGCGGAACTGGCCGAACGTCATCCCCTGATCGACACGAGCCGTTATTACGCGGCGCTGTGGGACGATCAGGACGGCGATCTCGATCCCTCCGGCGCCACTTATGCCTTCGCCAAGGCCGCCCGCCATCATGGGGCACAATATTTCACACATTGCCCGGTAACAGGGACAAGCCAGCGCCCCGACGGCAGCTGGGATGTCATCACGCCTGACGGGATGATCAACGCCGAACATATCGTCAATTGCGGCGGGCTCTGGGCGCGCGAGGTCGGCCGGATGCAAGGGCTGAACCTTCCGGTCCAGCCGATGGAACATCACTACCTGCTGACCGAGGCGATCCCCGAAATCGCGAACCGAATGCAGCCAGGCGGACCCGGCCGGCTGCCCTGCGGCATCGACTACGAGGCCAATATCTATTTCCGGCAGGAGCGGCACGGGATGCTGCTGGGAACCTACGAGCCGCAAGGCACGCCGTGGAAAGTGGACGGCACTCCGCCGGATTTCGGGCATGAGCTGCTGCAACCGGACCTCGACCGTATCGCCGACCGCCTGGAACTCGGTTTCCAACGCATCCCCGCCTTGGCCGGCGCAGGTATCAAGGATGCCATCAACGGCCCCTTCACCTTCGGTCCGGACGGCAACCCGATGATCGGCCCGGTGCCCGGCATGCGCAACTACTGGGTCGCGGTCGGCGTCATGGCCGGATTCTGCCAGGGCGGCGGCGTTGGCCTGACCATGGCCGAATGGATGATCGACGGCGAACCGTCCATTGACGTCTGGGCGATGGACGTGGCGCGCTTCGGCGACTGGGCCACGCCCGACTGGGGCACGGTCAAGTCCACCGAGAACTACGAACGCCGGTTCGTGATGACCTTCCCCAACGAAACCCTGCCCAAGGGCCGCAGGCAAAAGACGACCGCACTGCACGACAGGCTCGTTGCCGCGGGCGCGGTGATGGATCAGAGCTTCGGCCTGGAAACGGCGTTGTGGTTCGCGGATGGCCCCGACGACGCCCATGAAGAGCCGAGTTTTAGGCGCAACCGATCCTTCGATTACGTCGCGCGGGAAGTGCGGGCAGTGCGCGAGGCCGTCGGCGCGATCGAGATCGCGGGTTTCGCCAAGCACGAATTCACCGGTCCCGGCGCGCGCGCGTTTCTCGACCGCTTGCTGGCAGGGCGCGTGCCGGCACCGGGCCGCCTCGCGCTGAGCCCGATGCTTACCGGAAAGGGCAGGCTCTGCGGCGATCTCACCGTGGCCTGCCTGTCCGAAGACCGCTTCATGCTGTTCGGGTCCGGCGCCATGCAGGAGGCGCACCGACGCTGGTTCGAGGCCCGGTTGCCGGGCGATGTTCTCTACCGCAATGCGAGCAGCGACTGGCACGGCATCGCGATGTCGGGACCGAACGCGAGAACACTCCTGCAGGCGATCACCCGCAAGAATGTTTCGGCGGATGCGTTTCGTTTCCGGGATGTCGCCGAAACCCATGTTGGCGGGGTTCCGGCGATCCTCAACCGGATCAGCTTCTCGGGCGAACTGGGCTACGAGATCTATTGCCGTCCGCATTACCTGATCCGCCTTGCCGAGGCGATCGAGGATTCCGGGGAAACACTGGGCCTGCGGTGGTACGGTCTGCGCGCGCTGATGAGCCTCCGGCTCGAAAAGGGCTGGGGCGCCTGGGGCCTGGATTACCGCCCTGATTTTACCGCCGCCGAAAGCGGGCTCGACGCCTTCATCGACTGGACGAAGGATTTCATCGGAAAGGACGCCGCGTTGGCCCGGAATGACGACAGCCCGGACCGGCGGCTTGTCACCCTCATCGTCGATTGCGACGGCATCGACGTCAGCGGCGACGAGGCGATCCTGCATGATGGCAAGGCGGTCGGATATGTGTCGTCGGGTGGGTACGCTCACCATGCGGAGCGCTCTGTCGCCCTTGGTTACGTGCCCTCCGTTCTGGCTTCGGATGGCACCGCGCTGGAGGTGGAGCTTCTGGGCGAGATGTACCCCGCCCGGGTGCGGGCGAAGCCGCTTCACGACCCTGGCGGTGCCAGAATGCGCAGCTGATGCCCGGCTGGCCGAAAGGAGGACACAACCCGTCTTTCCTCGGGCTTCGGACGCTGGGGAAGACATGCCATTGTCGCACGTCAATGGCACCGGTGCCCTTGCCTGCCGCAGGCGCATCGGGCGAAGCGCAGCCACCCCTTTCGGATCAGGGCCGGCACCCGGTCTCGTGACGCCTTGATCCGGGACGGCATCGACCGCATGTTGTCATAAAAAGGAGACGCGAGATGGATGATCAGACACGAATTGAACTCGAGGCCGCGGCATTTCGCACCCTGCGCGAGCATCTGATGGAAAAACGCACCGACGTGCAGAACATCGACCTGATGAACCTGGCCGGATTCTGTCGCAACTGCCTCAGCCGATGGTATCAGGAAGCCGCGAACGCGCGCGGACTCGAGATGGGCAAGGAGGACGCCCGCGAAATCTTCTACGGCATGCCCTATGACCGCTGGAAGGCCGAATACCAGACCGAAGCCGACACTGGAAAACAGGAAGCCTTCGGCAAGGCCTTCGCCGAAAACGTGGGGCGGAACGACTGATCGGATCCGGCGGGACTTGATCCACCTCATGGCGCCGTCGGGCCACGCGGCCGATCCTGTCCGAACCGATGCGAAAGGATCAAGTCATGCGCGCGATGATCATGCATGCGCCTCGGAAGCCACTCCGCCTGGAGGAAATCGCCTGCCCCGAACCCGGGACGGGGCAGGTTCTGATTAGGGTGGAGGCCTGCGGGGTTTGCCGAACCGATCTTCACATCCTTGATGGCGAGTTGACCGAGCCCGAACTCCCTCTCATCCCGGGCCACGAGGTGGTGGGGCGCATTGCCGGCCTGGGGTCCGATGTGACCGGATTGCAAGACGGTCAGCGCGTCGGCGTGCCCTGGCTGGGACATGCCTGCGGCAATTGCCATTTTTGCCGGATCGGGCGCGAGAATCTCTGCGACGCGCCTTTGTTCACCGGCTACACGATTGATGGCGGCTACGCCGAATATTGCGTCGCATATACCGATTTCGTCTTTCCTCTGGAGGACACCGACGATCCCGTGGAGATGGCGCCGCTGCTCTGCGCCGGGTTGATCGGTCATCGAAGCCTGACACTGGCCGGCGAAGCTGAGGTTCTGGGTCTCTACGGGTTCGGAGCGGCGGCGCATATCCTGTGCCAGGTCGCGAACTGGCAGGGGCGCCGGGTACTGGCCTTCACGCGTGACGGCGATACCGCAGCGCAGGATTTCGCACGCGACCTCGGTGCGGTCTGGGCCGGCGGCTCATCCGAAAGACCACCCGAACCACTTGATGCCGCGATCATCTTCGCCCCTGTCGGTGCGCTGGTGCCGGCTGCGCTCAAGGCCGTGCGCAAGGGGGGGCGGGTTGTTTGCGGCGGAATCCACATGAGCGACATTCCCGGTTTTCCCTATGCCGACCTATGGCAGGAGCGCGAGATCCGTTCTGTCGCCAACCTGACCCGCGCCGACGGCGATGCGTTCTTTCCGCTTGCCCGCAAGGCGGGGGTCAGGACGCGCACGGTGTCCTACCCCCTCGACAAGGCAAACGTCGCCCTCGACGATCTGCGCGACGGGCGGCTTCAGGGGGCGGCGGTGCTGACACCGTGACAAGCATTCCCCCCGACGGCATGCCCTTGATACGCGTGCCACGGCGCTGTATCTGCATGGCATGAAGCATGTGTTCGACATGGATGATCGCGCCCGGCTGCCCTGGCGATTCCACGATGCGGTGCGCTCGGTGCCTCTGTATCCGCAGGCTTGACGCCCGCAAACGCCCCCTGGACGATCCGAACAACGGGAGAGGACCGATGTCCCCCAAGACACTTTATGACAAGATCTGGGATGCCCACCTGGCCCATGAGGCCGAGGACGGCACCTGCCTTCTCTACATTGACCGCCACCTTGTGCACGAGGTCACAAGCCCGCAGGCATTCGAAGGGCTGCGCATGGCCGGCCGGATGGTACGCAAGCCCGAGAACACCATTGCCGTGCCTGACCACAACGTGCCCACGACCCCCGACCGTGTGGACGGGATCAAGAACGAGGAAAGCCGCATTCAGGTCGAGGCCCTCGACAGGAATGCGCAGGATTTCGGGATCAACTACTATCCCGTCAACGATATCCGGCAGGGTATCGTCCATATCGTCGGCCCCGAACAGGGCTGGACCCTGCCGGGTATGACCGTTGTCTGCGGTGACAGCCATACCGCCACCCACGGCGCATTCGGCGCACTTGCCCACGGTATCGGGACATCGGAGGTCGAGCATGTGCTCGCCACACAGACCCTGATCCAGACCAAGTCGAAGAACATGAAGGTGGAGATCACCGGCAAGCTTGCCCCGGGCGTGACCGCCAAGGACATCACCCTTTCGGTGATCGGCGAAACCGGCACCGCCGGCGGCACGGGCTACGTGATCGAATATTGCGGAGAGGCGATCCGCTCGCTTTCGATGGAGGGACGCATGACCGTGTGCAACATGGCCATCGAAGGTGGCGCGCGCGCCGGGCTCATCGCGCCCGACGAAACGACCTTCGACTATGTCAAGGGCAGGCCCCACGCCCCCAAGGGCGCCCAATGGGAGGCGGCGCTGGCATGGTGGAAGACACTGTATTCCGATGATGACGCTCACTGGGACAAGGTTATCACCATCCGGGGCGAGGACATCGCGCCAGTGGTCACATGGGGCACCTCGCCCGAGGACGTGTTGCCGATCACGGGCCAGGTGCCCGATCCGTCCGAATTCAGCGGCGGCAAGGTCGAATCGGCGCAACGTGCGCTTGACTACATGGGGCTGGAAGCCGGAAAGCCGCTTTCGGAAATCGAGATCGACACCGTCTTCATCGGGTCCTGCACCAATGGCCGGATCGAGGATCTGCGCGCCGCCGCCGAGATCCTGAAAGGCAAGAAGATCAAGGACGGGCTGCGCGCCATGATCGTGCCGGGCTCAGGCCTCGTGCGGGCGCAGGCCGAGGAGGAGGGGCTCGCCGACATCTTCACCGAGGCCGGGTTCGAGTGGCGCCTCGCGGGTTGCTCGATGTGCCTTGCGATGAACCCCGATCAGCTCCGCCCGGGCGAGCGGTGCGCGGCCACCTCGAACCGCAACTTCGAAGGCCGCCAGGGCCGCGGCGGCCGCACCCACCTGATGAGCCCCGCCATGGCGGCGGCGGCGGCAGTGACCGGTCGGCTGACGGATGTGCGCGAGGTGATGTGACCTTATGACAACCGCCGATAATCAGCTGCTCAGCGAAAACGACAAGAAAGAACAGTTGTCGTTTGTCTACGCTTCGGCGGTTGCTACGGCTTGTGGGTACACTTTCTCTACCCAGAACCTAGACAGAGACAGTACGGATATTACAATCTCGTCGCGCTCTAGTCGTCGAGCATCGATAGCATTTCAACTTAAGTGCACATCGTCACCCGACTGGGATGAAGATGTGTTAAAATACCAACTAAAGGCAAAAAACTACAACGATCTTGTCGCTCCACGGCAAACGCCTCTCTTGTTGCTCGTCATGGAATTGCCCCCGGAACCAGAAGATTGGCTGAGTATATCTCGGGAGCAACTCGTACTAAAAAGGTGCGCATGGTGGGTTTCCATCATTGGTCAACCGGAAACCGACAAAGGCTCGAAACAGGTGCGCATACCACGATCAAACCTTTTCGGCATTGATGCTATGCAAGAGTTGATCAAAAAATCGGAGACAAACGCGTTATGAGAGCACACATAACTGACATAGACGCGCTTATTTCCATCAGTACAATGTCGATCCACTCGTATTTAAAGGCGCAACAATGGATACGTGGTGACGACTTAGGGGATCGTGGCGTGATGTATACAGACCGTAGCGGGCTGGAAGTCTTCGCTCCGGGTTCAACTCATTTGCGCGACTACGCACAATCAGTAGCAGCATTAATAGCAACGATAGCCGAGAGTGAGGACCGCGACGAAATCTCGGTCTTCAGAGATTTGGCCGCCTCAGATCGGGATCTGATCCGGTTCCGCGCCCCTGAAGCAGACGGGGATGGATCAATTGACCTGATTAGAGGCGTTGATCTGGTTCAACAAAGTAAAGATGCCGTGCTAGCTGCGGCTTGTTCGACTGTTTCGGCGCAGAGGTTTTTCAGAAGTGGAAGCAATGCAAGGGCAACCGAGTATCTTGAAACTGTCAAGCTTGGGCAAACCGAGCATGGCAGTTTTGTTGTCACACTTTATTCGCCAGTCCCACCATCTCTAGACGACGGAAAACAGAAAGAATTTTGGCCAGAACTTGAAAGCGAGCCGTTTGGGCGGAAAGTAACGCGGACTCTGGTGATGGCAATGGATGCCCTTCTGGATGCGGTTGCAGAGGTGGGTAGAGGTTCAGATATCGAAGCTTTCGAACGCGTAGTTTCCAGCGGCGTTAGCGCGAATCTATGCTCGGCGGTTTCTAAGTTTATCAGTGACGGTGAAGGACTTGATTTTTCACTCAGTTGGGCAAGAACGCGGCCAACGCCTGAATCAAGGTTTCGACGGTTGTTTTCACAATCCGATGCCGAAATTCTTTCAGAAGCAGCAAGAATTTTGAAGGACCGACAGCCTTTCAAGAATGAAGTTCTCTCCGGTTACATAACCGGTCTCAATCGGGAAATTGCGCCGACCCAAGGCCGCGTGAAACTGAGGACGTGGGTTGAGGGCAGCCCGAGGTCTGTGACTGTTGAACTTCCCGCCCAACTTTATTCGCGCGCTATAGAAGCTCACGACTCGAAAGCCGAGGTGCAGATTGAGGGCGATTTGGAATTTAGAGGGCAGAGGTGGCATCTGGTATCGCCACGTAACTTGGAGATAAAAGAAGAAAGAGACGACTGATGGAAAAATTCGAAAAACTCACCGGGATCGCGGCGCCCCTGCCGATCATCAATGTCGATACCGACATGATCATCCCCAAGCAGTTCCTCAAGACGATCAAGCGCTCGGGGTTGGGCGTGAACCTTTTTGACGAGATGCGCTATGATGATGACGGCAAGGAGATCCCGGATTTCGTGCTCAATCAACCGGCATATCGTGATGCGGAAATCCTGGTCAGCGGCGAAAATTTCGGCTGCGGGTCCTCACGCGAACACGCGCCGTGGGCGATCAAGGATTTCGGTATCCGTTGCGTCATCGCCCCCAGCTTCGCGGATATTTTCCACAACAACTGCTTCAAGAACGGCATACTGCCCATCACCCTTCCTCAGGCGCAGGTGGATCTGGTGATGCGCGATGCGGAGAAAGGGGCAAACGCACGGATCGAGGTGGATCTCGAATCGCAGACCATCACCACCTCGGATGGCGAGGTGATCGGTTTCGAAATCGACCCGTTCAAGAAACACTGCCTGCTCGAAGGGCTGGACGATATCGGGCTGACCATGGAGAAGGCGCCGGCGATTGACGCGTTCGAAGCCCGCGCCGAGGCCGAGCGTCCCTGGATCTGACGCCGCGGACGGCTGCCTGTGGCGGTGCTCCCGCCACAGGCTTCCCTTGACGCTGAGCCCCTCAAACCCCCTACATTTTGTGTTGCCCTTGAGAACCGTCTGTTTTCAAGGGGAAAATTGATGCAATAGAGCACCAGTGCTTCCATCAAATCGCCTTATTCATTTGCCTTCTTTAACCAAAATCTTGTCCCGCCAATCGAAAGAAGGCAATAATTGGGCGACAATGAGGCAAACCGCCAGAGAAGGCGGACTCAAGTTGGAACAATGCTGCGGCAGCGTATCGCGGCAGGCCAGTTTGAAGGGAATCGGGCAGTGTTCGCACGACTTACTGGTGCATTCTTTCGTGCAGTTCTGATTGCACTCCTGGTGGCAACGCCGTCTCTTCTCCTGTCCGGGGTCGCCCCGGACACCGCACAGATCGTCATTATCCTTGCCATGCTTTCGGCCGGGCTTGTCTTTGTGGAATATTTCGGGAAATCCCCCAGCATCATAGAGTTCCGGTTCGCCCCGCCCTATAACCGCCTGCGTTTCGGGGCGCTGGCGGCCACTGTCCTGATCCTGTCGCTGATCATGCGCGGCACGACCGAGCCGAACGCCCTGAACATCCTGCTTTCCTATGCCGGCACACAGGTGGGGCTGGCCCTTGATTTCCCTTATTCGCCGGTCCGGCTGACACTGCTCATGCTGCCTGAAACCACGTCGGCGGCCGATGTCGCGACTGTCCGCATGGCGGCCGGTGTGGCATATGGCATGTCGATCGTCATGTTGCTGGTCTTTCTGGTTATCGTCCGGCTTTTCTGGTGGCCCGTCCGCCGCCGGGCATTCAATGTCTGGATCAACCTTCCGCTGTTCGATCCGACGGGTGGCGGCGATGTGCTCAACAAGCTGGGGCGCGACAGCAGCGTTAACATCTCTTTAGGGTTTCTGCTGCCATTCTTGGTGCCGGCCGGTATCAAGGCCGCATCGGGGCTGGTCGACATACAGTCGATCCTGAGTCCGCAACCCCTGATCTGGACGATGTGCATATGGGCTTTCGTTCCCGCAACCATGATCATGCGCGGCATCGCCATGAACCGGATATCCGAACTGATCAGGGCAAAGCGGCGGCGCGCCTATGCACAGGCCGACGCCGATGGGTTGCAAACCGCCTGAAGGCGGCGCTTGTGGCCGCTTGCGTGACGGTCATGGCGGGGCCGGGCATCGCCGATACCATCCGCATCGCCACCTTCCACAGTGAACTGGAACGCGATGGTCCCGGGCGTCTGCTCAAGGCGATCCTGTCACGCGAGGATCCGCAGGTTCTGGCGGTTCGCGATGTCGTCGCCGCCGTGGCCCCGGATATCCTTCTTCTGCAAGGGGTCGATTACGATCACGGGCTGGTCGCCCTGCGCGCTCTCAGGGATACACTGGCGCAGGACGGCGGGCCGCTCTATCCGCATCTGTTCGCCCGGCGTCCCAATACCGGGATGGCCACGAGGCTGGACATGGACGGCGACGGGCGGCTGGGGAGAGCCCGGGACAGACAGGGATACGGGGAATTCTCCGGGCAGGGCGGTATGGCGCTGCTGTCACGGTTCCCGATCGTGAAACCGGCGGCACAGGATTTCAGCGGGCTTTTGTGGAAGGAGATGCCCGGCGCCCTGTTACCAAAGGTGGAGGGCCGCCCGTTTCCTTCGGCCCGCGCGCAGGCGGCACAACGCCTGTCCTCGGTCGGGCACTGGGTCGTTCCGATCGCGCATCCGGCCGGGCGCCTTCATCTGCTGGCCTTTCATGCAGGCCCCGCCGTCTTCGACGGGCCGGAGGATCGCAACGGCCGTCGAAACCACGATGAAATACTGTTCTGGCAGCATTTCCTGAACGGAGCCTTCGGCACCCCGCCGGCCGTCCGCTTCGCGGTGATCGGGCACGCCAACCTTGATCCGGTGGACGGCGCAGGACGCAAGACCGCGATACGCGCCCTTCTGGACGATCCGCGCCTTCAGGATCCGCGCCCGGCACGCCAGGGGCCCGCGCCCGACGATCCCGGCCAGGGCGGTGACCCAAGGCGCGACACCGTGTTCTGGCCCGATCCGGGGCCCGGGGCGCTCAGGGTGTCCTATATCCTGCCATCGGCCGATTGGAAGGTGCTCGAATCCGGTGTTTACTGGCCGGCCGACGACACGCCGGGCGCGCAAGCCGCGAAAGCGGCAAGCCGTCACCGGCCGGTCTGGGTGGACCTCGTCGCGCGCACGGACTGACCGCCAGGGTCAGATCCATTTCGCCAGTGGCGGCAGGGACATGAGGACGGCGTTCGCGTCGTGCCCCGTTGCCAACCCGAATTTCGTACCCCGGTCATAGACAAGATTGTATTCGGCATACAGGCCACGATGCACAAGCTGCGTGTCCCTGTCCGCCTCGGTCCAGCCCTGCATGCGCCGCTTCTCGACCAGCGGCACGAAAGCCGGCAGGAAGGCGCGCCCGATATCCTGCGTAAGCGCAAAATCCGCCTCCCAATCGCCCGAGTTCATGTCATCCATGAAAATCCCGCCCACGCCGCGCGCCCGATGCCGGTGCGGGATATAGAAATACTCGTCGGCCCATGCCTTGAGGCGCGGATAGTGACTCGCGCCATGCGGATCCAGATGGGCCTTTTGCTGGGCATGGAAATGCGCCGTGTCCTCCTTGTATTCAATACAGGGGTTAAGGTCCGATCCGCCACCGAACCACCAGGCGTGCGGTGTCCAGAACATCCGGGTGTTCATGTGAACCGCAGGGACATGCGGATTCTGCATATGCGCCACCAGGCTGATGCCCGAAGCCCAGAAGCGGGGATCATCCTCCATGCCGGGCACGCCGCGCGCCGCCATCGCCCTTTGCGCCGCATCGCCCAGGTTTCCGAACACTTCCGAGACGTTGACTCCCACTTTCTCGAAGACGCGGCCGCGGCGCATCACGCTCATCAACCCGCCGCCCGCGTCCGATCCGTCATCTGACGCGCGGCGGGTTTCACTGACCTCGAAACGGGCCGGCGCAAGCTCCGACAGCGGGCCATCGGCATGGTTGTTTTCCAAAGTCTCGAAGGCCTCGACGATGCCGTCGCGGAGCTCACGGAACCAGGCCGCGGCGCGGTTTTTCCTTTCTGTGAAGTCTTTGGTCATCTGTATTCCTCGCGAGGCCGCCCGGAAGGGCGGAAGAGCAACGCCATTAATGCGCCGGAGCGGCCACGGGATCAAGCAGCGTGCGCCCGCCATCGACAGTCATGATCTGGCCGGTCATGAACCCGGCACTGTCACAGGCGAGGTATTGCACCGCCTCGGCCAGCTCGGACGGTGAGGCGATACGCCCCAGCGGCGTGTGTTCCTCGATATCGGCGCGGTAGGCACGGTTGTCCTTCAGCGTGTCCTTGAGAGATGCGCTCATCACCGAGCCGAAAGCCAGCGCATTGACGCGGATGCGGTGCGGCGCCAACGCGACGGCCAGTGACCGGGTCATCTGGTCCAGGGCCGCCGACGAGACGGAATAGGCCATCAAATCAGGATGGGTGCGCCGCGCGGCGATGGAGGACAGGTTGACGATTGCCCCGGCGTTGCCTTCGGTCTGTCCCTCGGACTGCTTTATCATCCGCTTCGCGACAAGCTGACTGAGCCGCAGCGAGGTGATCAGGTTTTGTTGCAGCAGCATCTCGACGGCATCATCGTCAGGGTTCAGCGGATCAGAGACCACGACCTGCCGGGATGCGTTGACAAGGATGTCGACCTGATCGAAAGCATCAATCGTGGCCGACAACAGGTTCGCAAGGGTCAGCTTCTCGCGCAGATCCCCGGCATAATAGCGGATATTGCTGTCCTCGCCGGTCTTGCCCAGCTCTTTCACGAGGCGCCCCTCGTCCATATCGGCCAGCATCACGTTGGCGCCCTTGTCGGCAAAATGGCGCCCAATGGCCAGGCCGATACCGTTGGCCCCGCCAGTGATTATCGCGGTCTTGCCGGAGACGGAGAATGACATGCGACGGTCCTTCCTGAAGATGCGCCCGCGCCCGGAGGTTAAGCCGAATCAGCGGCGGTGACGAGACGGGCGGCGCGCATGCAGCACCTTGAAGCGGCTATCTCCGGCGACCTCCACACTTTCCTCGAAGTTGTCCGCCAGTGGCGCCTCGTAGGGCAGGTGGCGATTGGCGACAAGCCATAATTGACCGCCCGGCGCAAGCATTGCGGCGGCCGCGGTTATGAAGGCACGGCCGAGGGCCGGATCAGCATCGCGTCCGGTGTGGAATGGCGGATTGGTGATCACGGTATCCAGTGCCTCTGGCGGCCGCCAGCGCGCGGCATCCTCCCAATGGAACTGTACCCGGGCATCGGGCAGGTTGCGGCGCGCGCAGGACAGTGCGGCATGATCGGCCTCCACCGCATGCACGGTTTCGACGGTATCGCGCTCCAGGATTCGTGCCGCCAGATACCCCCAGCCAGCGCCAAGATCCGCCACGCGCGCGCCGATTTTCCGCGGAAGGGTATCGCCCAGGAGTTTCGAACCGGGATCGATCCCGTCGGCAGAGAAGATACCCGGCGCAGTCACGAAACCATCGTCCAGAGGGGCGGGGCCACCACACCGCCAATCGTCGAATTGTCCAGTTGCGGGGGTGAACCAGAACATCTTGCCATGCGCCTTGGACACCGGTCCCGAAACCGCGGTACGGGCGCGGCATTCCTTGAGCGCGGCCTCCACACCCGCGGTCTTCGGCCCGTCCACGATCACCGGCCCATCGGTCACATCACAAGCCGTCGCGATCAGGTCGCGCGCAAGGGTCCGGGCGCGCGGCAGGCATACCACGGCCGCCGAATACCTGCCCTCCGGTTCGACCGCACAGGCATGGCCCAGTGCGGAGAAGTGATCATGGTCCGGGCGGAACCCGGTCAGAACATGGCACAGCCCCGCCGGCAACGGCGCCAGCTCCGCACCGGCGCGCGGGGCGAAAACCGCGATCCTGCCCGCCTCTGGCAAGGCAAGCCCCCCGTCGGACAGGGCCATTGACAAGCGTGCGGAATTCAAGCGCCTACTCTTTTTCCATGGTGCATTGCAGCGGGTGCTGATGCTGGCGCGCGAAATCCATTACCTGCGCCACCTTGGTTTCGGCAATCTCGTGGCTGAACACTCCCACCACCGCGACTCCCTTCTTGTGTACGGTCAGCATGATCTCGAAGGCTTGCGCGTGGTTCATCCCGAAAAACCGTTCCAGAACCGCAACGACGAATTCCATCGGTGTGTAATCATCGTTGAGCAGGAGCACCTTGTAGAGTGGTGGCCGCTTCGTCTTCTGACGAGTCTCGACAACGACCGAACTGTCGTCATCGTCGTCTCCCGACATCATGATTGTGTGATGGATCATTTGTTTCGCAGACATGTTTGACGTGGCCGTTTCGTCCATTTCTATATAACCACGTGGGGTGGCCTGAAAAGGGGGCGCTGGACGCAAGCCGCGGGATGAAACGGAATTTGACGACAATCGGCTTCGATGCGGACGATACCCTCTGGCACAATGAGAGGTTCTTTCGACTGACCCAGGAGCGGTTCGCTGCCCTGCTGTCGGATCACGTCGACCCGGAAGACCTCATGGTACGCCTTCTGGAGGCAGAGCGGCGCAACCTGGGCCATTACGGATTCGGGATCAAGGGCTTCACGCTGTCCATGATCGAAACCGCGATCGAGGTGACCAACTCGCGGGTGCCGGCTTCGGTCATCTCCGAACTCATCGCCGCGGGGCAGGACATGCTGCGCCACCCGATAGACCTTCTGCCGCATGCCGAATCCTGCCTGCGCAGGCTGGCGGGACGCCACCGGATCGTGCTGATCACCAAGGGGGATCTTCTGGACCAGGAACGCAAGCTCGCACAGTCGGGGCTGGGCGATTTCTTCGACGCGGTCGAGATCGTCAGCGACAAGACCGCACCCGTCTATGCCTCGATCTTCGCGCGGCACGGCGATGGCGCGTCACGCGCCATGATGATCGGAAACTCCATGAAATCGGACGTTTTGCCGGCGATTGATGCCGGGGGCTGGGGCGTACACGTGCCACATGACCTGACATGGGAAATCGAACATGCGGCGCCGCCGCTGGACAGCGGCCGTTTCTTCACGGTGCGCGATCTTGCGGATGTGCCGGATCTGATCGCCGGCCTGGATTGATCCCGGCCCAGCACGATCGCGTGTCCGGACGTGCGTGCCGCATCACGTTGATATGAGTCCGGCTTGCCGGTCCTCGCGATCAATTTATCTAAAACGTCATGAGAGAGGCCTATTCCGGCACTCTGATGACGAAAAGAGGACAATCACCATGCGTATTATTGCACTTGCAACAATTCTCGCCGCCGTATCCGCACCGGCCATCGCCGCGGAGTCCAGCGGCCCCTTCAATGGCAACTGTTTCCCCAAGAAGTGCATCGACCGTTAAGCGATGCCGCGGCCCGGGTTCAATCCCGGGCCCACGCCTCGGACTGCATTTCACGCAGTCGGCTTGCCGTGCGGTCGAACTCGAACGTGCCCTCGCCTTCCAGATAGAGGTATTCAGGTTCTGCCGCAGCCGAACAGACAAGTTGGACACCGGCCTCGTAAAGTGCATCGACCAAGGTGACGAAACGTTTCGCCTCGTTGAAATTCGAGCGCCCCATTTGCGGAATGTTGTCCAGCATCAGGACCCGCACCGCGTCCGCGATGGCCAGAAAGTCCGCCGGGCCAAGAGGATTGCCGCACAGGTCGTAGAAGGTCGCGCGTGCCACACCGTTGTGAAACCGTGGGATCGTGACTTCGCGCCGGTTCACGGTCAGGGCCAGGGGTTCTTCCTGCCCGTCTGACAGATCAGCCCAGATCCGGTCCATCGCGGCCCGCGATTCGCTGTTCAGGGGGGTGAAATAAACCGGGCTTCCGGAGATCCGGCCCTGCCTGTAATCGGTGGGCGAAACCAGCTCGTGCACAACCATCCGCTCTTTCAGAAGTTCAATGAATGGCAGGAAAAGCTGTCGGTTCAGACCGTCCTTGTACAAATCGTCAGGCACACGGTTCGAGGTCGTGACAACCACGACACCGGCATCGAGCAGGGCCTCGAACAGCCGCCCGACCACCATTGCATCGGTTATGTCCGTGATCTGCATTTCATCGAAGGCCAGAAGGCGCGCCGATTGGGCGACACCCGCGGCCACTGGCGCGATGGCATCCTCCTCACCGCGCTGACGGGCCTCGTGTAGCCCGGCATGGATTTCCTGCATGAAAGCGTGGAAATGCACACGGCGGAACGGCACCGGAGCTGTCTTCACGAACATGTCCATCAGCATGGACTTGCCGCGTCCCACCCCTCCCCATATGTACAGGCCTTTCGGGGGTTCGGGGCGGCGGCGGAACCAGCCCCGCGCCGGCTGCGCCAGGCCCGCGCGGATACGCTCGAACTCGGGCAGCAGCGCCTCCTGCGCTGCATCGGGCTTCAGCTGCCCCTCGGCGATCAGCCGGGCATGAACCTGGGTCATCGTTTCCATGATCCCCGGCATATCGCGCGGCGTGCGCGGTGGGAAGAGGCCCGGCCCGCCTGTTGCGTCAGGCGCGTTCGTCCTTTGGCGAGCCCATGACGACATAAGAGGTGATCGCATTGACCTGCGGCAGGGTCCCGATCACGTCGGTGTGGAATGCCTTGTAGGCTGGCAGATCGGTGACCTCGATCCGCAGCAGATATTCGACCGATCCGGTGATGTTGTGACATTCGACAACCTCGGGCGCCACGGCCATGGCGCGTTCGAACGCCTCCTGGCTGGCCTTGGTGTGAGAATTCAGGCCCACTGTCGCGTAGGCGACAAATCCGATTCCCATCGCCCCGCGGTCCAGGATGGCGCGATATCCGCGTATCCGGCCCTGCCGCTCCAGGGCCGCAACCCGCCGCAGGCAGGCAGACGGCGAAAGCCCTATCCGCTCTGCAAGGTCAAGATTGCTGATCCTGCCATCACGCGTAAGTTCTTGCAATATCCGCTCGTCAATACCATCCATGACGATCAGTAATTGCATATTTTCGGAACATTCGCAAAAGAAAGCAATTCAAATGCGCGAGAGGATCAATATGGTTGCAACCATGACGCTGAACCTTCTGACTGCCCTTTTCGCCTTCGCTTTCGTGACCGTCATCACCCCCGGTCCGAACAACCTGATGCTCATGGCCTCCGGGGCGAATTTCGGTTTCCGGCGGACCATTCCGCACATGCTGGGTATCGGGCTCGGGTTCCCTTCCATGGTGCTTTTGGTCGGGGTGGGGGTAATGCAGCTCTTCGATGCCTGGCCCCCCAGCTATACGATCCTCAAGGTGCTCAGCGTCGCCTATCTTCTGTATCTGGCATGGAAAATTGCCAATGCCGCCCCCCCGGGGCGGACCGAGGCCACCGGCCGACCGTTGACCTTCCTGCAATCGGCGGCCTTCCAATGGGTCAATCCCAAGGCATGGTCGATGGCTTTGTCGGCCATCACCCTCTATGCCGCCAGCCGCGATCTGGCAGCGGTTCTCTGGGTCTCGGGCGTCTATGTCTGCGTGTCGGTGGCCAGCACAACCAGCTGGACCGTTCTGGGCCAGCAGATGCGGCGTGTTCTGAAAAGTCCGGCAAGGCTTCGGGCCTTCAACTGGGTCATGGCGATCCTGTTGCTGGCCACGCTCATCCCGGTCCTCTGGCCCGGCACCGCCTGACACCGCGGCCCCGTCCGTCGACGATTGCAAATCCTGCCGTCACCGGCCATATAACGCGGGCGCGATTGCTGGAGTGACCGATGACCAACTACCTCGACTTCGAAAAGCCCCTGGCCGAAATCGAAGGCAAGGCCGAGGAGCTTCGGGCAATGGCCCGGCAAAGCGAGGACATGGATGTCGAACCCGAGGCAGGCGCGTTGGACCGCAAGGCCGCGGACATGCTCAAGGATCTCTACCGCAACTTGACGCCGTGGCGGAAATGCCAGGTCGCGCGGCATCCTGAAAGGCCCCATTGCCGCGATTACATCGAGGCACTTTTTTCAGAATTCACGCCCCTCGCGGGTGACCGGAACTTCGCCGATGATCATGCCGTCATGGGCGGCCTTGCCCGCCTTGATGACAAGCCGGTGATGGTGATCGGCCACGAGAAGGGCAACGATACCAAATCGCGCATAGCACGAAATTTCGGCATGGCCCGCCCCGAGGGATACCGCAAGGCGATACGCCTTATGGACATGGCCGACAGGTTCGGTCTGCCGGTCGTCACGCTGGTCGATACGCCGGGCGCCTATCCCGGAAAGGGCGCCGAGGAACGCGGCCAATCCGAGGCGATTGCCCGCGCGACCCAGAAATGCCTTTCGATCGGCGTGCCGCTTGTCTCCGTGATCATCGGCGAGGGCGGATCAGGCGGCGCCGTGGCGTTCGCAAGCGCCAACCGCGTGGCGATGCTGGAACATTCCGTCTACTCGGTGATCTCGCCCGAGGGCTGTGCCTCGATCCTGTGGAAAGATGCCGAGAAAATGCGCGAGGCCGCCGAGGCGCTGCGCCTGACCGCGCAGGATCTGGTCAAGCTCGGGGTCGCGGACCGGATCATCGACGAACCGCTTGGCGGGGCGCACCGTGACCGCGAGGCCACGATCCAATCCGTCGGCAAGACCGTCACCGCGATGCTGAGTGAGCTTGAGGCGAAAACCCCGAAGAAGCTGATCAAGGACCGCCGCGACAAGTTTCTCAAAATGGGCGACAAGGGGCTCGCGTCCTGAGCGCCGGTACAGTTTGGCTTACCCCCGTTCCGAGACTTTCCGTATCGCCAGCAATGTTCCTGCCGGACCGATCAGCTCGAACAGGACCGTCGTACCGATCGTCAGTGTCAGGACAAGATCGGAATACTGCGGAAATTCCTGTCCGGCGACGAGCGCCATGCCAACCGCGACGCCGGCCTGCGGAAGAAGGGCGATGCCATACCAGGGCCGATGCGCGACAGGCGCCCCTGCCAGCGTCCCGCCAATCCAGCCTCCGGCAAGCCGCGAAGCGATCCTGAGACACACGTAGGCCGCACCGGCCATCCCCGCCCCGGCCAGCAATCCGGGCTCCAGAGACGCGCCCGCCAGCACGAAAAACAGGATCATGAAGGGCCACTGGATATGCTCGATCTCGTGAAACGCCCTGTCATGGTGTCGGGCCATGTTGGCAATGATCATGCCTGCGGTCATTCCGGCGATCAGGAATGACAGGTCGGCCCACATTGCAAGCCCTGCGGTCAGGAACACGATTCCGAGCGCCTCGGTCTGCAATGGTTCTCCCGGGCTCAGCCGCCCGGTCAGGTAGCTGGCCGGCAATCCGATGGCCGTCCCGAGAAGGACCGCGCCAAGGATCTCCCGGCCGGCATCCAGAAGAAGGGCCGTTTCCAGTCCGCCTGCAAGGCCACGCGCCACGACCGCAACCAGCGAGAAGGCCAGGAGACCCCAGGCGTCGTCAATGGCAACGATTCCGCGGATCATGTCCACGAAACGCCCCTCGACACCCGATTGTTGGATCACATCCTGGGTGGCCGCGGGTGCCGTGGCCGTGGCAATTGCCCCCAACAGAAGCGCTGCCTCGGCAGGCACACCCAGAAGCCACAGACCGCCCGTAACAAGGATCAGGGTCACGATCACGATCGACAGCGAAACCCCGAGGATCGCCCGGCCGTCGCGCAGCATGTTGTCGCGCGTCAATGCGCTGCCCAGAAGAAAGGCCACCATGGTCAGCGCGGTGACCGACAGGAATTCGTACCATTCCTCGACCTCCGGCGGAATCAGGCCGAACCCGGCCCGGCCCGCCACCAGACCGCAGGCCAGCAGGAGTGTCACCCGCGGCAAGCGCGTCCGCCTGCCGCCCTCGTCGGCCAGCAATCCGGCAAGGAAAAGCACCCCGAGCGTGATCAGCAGAACAGGCAGATCCACGTTCATTCCCCCTGACGGGTCAGGTGCTTCAGTCCCTGGGTGACATCAGAACGGACGGCAAGCCGCAATCCCGGCTCGTCGCCGGCCTTGAGCGCCGCGATGATCAGCCGGTGAAAATGCGGCGGGTCCTTGCGGCGCAGGCGCCCATAGAGGGCCCGGGTCGTCGGGCCCAACTGAAGCCAGACCGTTTCAGCCATGGCAAGCATTGCCGGCGCCTGCGCCCGGAGAAAGAGGGTCCGGTGAAATTCCAGATTGCGGCGGATGTAAGCCACCCCGTCCTGACGGGCGATATCCTCGGCGATGCGCGCATTGATCGCCTGAAGCCGTTCGATCAGGGCGATATGGGCGCGTGGCAGGGCGCGGCTGGCCAGTTCGACTTCCAGCAGTGCACGCAATGCCGCCAGTTCCTCGATCCGGTCATTGGTAAGCTCTGGCGTCGTCACCCTGCCCGAATTCGAAAGCGTCAACGCACCTTCGGCAGCGAGCCGGCGTATGGCTTCGCGCGCCGGGGTCATGGATACCCCGAATTCACGTCCCAGACCGCGTAGTGTCAATGCCTCACCGGGGCCGATCTCGCCATGCATGATGCGTCCCCGCATGCCGCGATAGACACGGTCATGGGCCGAAGGGGCAGGATCGGGGCGTGGATTGATGAGCATGGACCTTTTGTGATCACAAAATGCCGAATGGTCAATCGTCGAAACGATAGCGGTGAAGGTCTGCCCCGTTGCGGTGCAGCCAGCGGCGCTGCGTCTCGAAATCCGGCCGCAACTGCGCGACAAGCCGCCAGAAACGGGCGGAATGGTTCATCTCACCCAGATGCGCAACCTCGTGTGCGGCCACGTAATCCAGAACGTCTGGCGGGGCCATGATCAAGCGCCAGGAATACATCAGCGCCCCGGCTGATGTGCATGATCCCCACCGTGAGCGCGTATCACGGAGGGTGATACGGCTGTAGTCCAGGCCCAGGTTGGCCGCGTGCCGATCGGATGCCCGCGACAGCCGCTCGCGCGCCAGTGTCCTGAACCACGCCCGAAGCCGGCGCCCCTGAGCATCACCCCGGGGCAGAAGAATCTCGTCACCGATCAAGTAGATACCGCGCCCCTCACCCTGTGCCACTTGCCGCGGCTGCCCCTCAACCGGCACTTTCATGCCCGGGCGCACCACCTGCTGCACGGGCACCCCGGCCAGGCGGCCGCGCAGCCATTCCGCCTTGCTGCGGGCGAAGTCCAGCGCCTCGCGCTCGGACGTACCCGGCGGAACGGTCAACGTCACGCGCCCGTCCAGCCCGGAAATCCTGAGCGACATTCTCCGTGCCCGCGACGAACGCCTGAGCGTCAACGCAACGGGCGGAATACCTTGCAGAACGTGATCGGTCATGTGCATTCCGGGTCGTGTTTCATCGGCGCCGTCCAAAGCCTTTGACAGCCCTGCTCGGTTATGGCAGTTGGCGCGGATCGTCCACAAGACACGAGATGCAAGAGGGATACCATATGCCCAAGGAAGACTGGGGTGTGAAACGCGTCTGCCCGACAACCGGCAAGCGGTTCTACGATCTGAACAAGGATCCGATCGTGAGTCCCTACACCGGTGAAGTCGTCGAACTCAGCACCGGCAAGTCACGGTCCATGACCGCCGACGCCGAGGACGCCGAGAGCAAGAAAGCCAAGAAGGACGAGGCTTCACCCGACGCCGAGGTCCTGGAAGACGACAATGTCGATGTCGATCTTGGCGATGACGTCCTGGAGGACGATGATGACGACAGCGTTTCGCTGGACGACATCACCGATGTCTCCTCGGAGGACACGGAGGGCTGAACGCCCGGCTGCCCGCAGACGGGATTTTCCGCTTGATCCCGTCGGCGGCTTTGCCTAGACAGCGGCGACGGTTCGGGGCATGGCACCCGTCCCGCCTTGGGGCCTTAGCTCAGCTGGGAGAGCGCTTGCATGGCATGCAAGAGGTCAGGGGTTCGATCCCCCTAGGCTCCACCAAATCATGTTTCTCTTTCATCCCCGTCCGACCTGGTGGAATGCGTGTCGTCCAGTCCTGGCATCGGGTCATCGCAGTGCGTTGGCATACGCGCTTCGGAAAGTCGCCCGTTCAACGCCGCTTGAGCAGCGTCAGCAATGTTTGGCTGGGATAACCATCCGGTGTAACACCAACCGATTGCTGGAACGCACGGATCGCATCCACGGTATTCGGGCCGATGATCCCGTCGATCTTTTCAAGACGGAACCCCTTGCGGGTCAGGCGGCGTTGCATTTCCTTTTTTTCCTTGAAGGACAACGGCTCGTATCCGCGTGGCCATCCGGCCTTTATCGGCGCGCCCCCTTTCAGGCGATCAGCCAGGTGCCCGACCCCGATGACATAGGCATCGGCCTTGTTGTAACGCTCCAGGACGGCGAAATTGTCGAATATCATGAAAGCGGCCCCTTGCGCCCCCGCAGGAAGCAGGATCGACGCGCGCCCGTAATCCGGCACCGGCTTGCCATCCATGTCCGTGATACCGGCCCGGGCCCATTGGGACGGCATCTTTCGATTCTTGCGGCGGGCGGCGGAATGATCGAAACCGCGCGGCAACTGCACTTCCACGCCCCATGGCTGCCCCTTGCGCCATCCGAAACGCTTCAGGTAGGCGGCGGTTGACGCCAGGGCATCGGTCGGGTCGTCCGACCAGATATCGCGCTTGCCGTCTCCGGTGAAGTCCACGGCATATGCCAGGTATGACGTGGGAATGAACTGCGTATGGCCCATGGCCCCGGCCCACGAGCCCTTCATGTCCTCCGGCCGCACATCGCCCGACTGGATGATTTTGAGCGCGGCGATCAACTGGTTCTCGAAGAATCGCCCGCGACGGCCGTCATGGGCCAGCGTTGCCAGGGCCTCGATCAGGGGCTTGTCGCCGCGCCGCGCCCCATAGGCACTTTCGAGGCCCCATACGGCCGTGACGATTTCTTTCTCGACGCCATATTTCGCCTCGATCCGGCGCAGGGTCCTTGCATGCTCGCGCAGGGCCGCGCGCCCATTCCGGACCCGCACGGGAGAGGCGGCGCTGTCAAGGTAATCCCATATCTGCTTGGTGAATTCCGATTGGTTGCGATCCTTTGCGATCACGCCCTCGTTGTAACGCACGCCGCGAAATGCCGCATCAAACACTGACGCGGAGATGCCCGCAGCTATTGCGCGACGCCGAAAGCCGCGCACCCACCTTCCGAAATCCGAATCGACGGCCGTCCGCCGTTCCGGACGCGCGGCCGCTGTCTCGGCAATGCCGGCCGGACGCAGAACCGGGCGCAAGCTGCGCACCGGCGACATGACCGCGCGCGCCACCGCCACGCTGTCGTCGGTTGGCCGCATCTGCGGCCGGAGGGAGGTGTCCGGCGCGTTCGCCGCCGCCTGAACCCCTGCGATGATGATGCCCGTAACTGCGGCCAGAAGACCCGTGCTGCGCATTGCCCGGCCCCTTGCTCTTTTGATTTTCCCTGATGATAGCGCGAATTCCGCAAGACCGGAAGCAGTTGCACCGCATGTTGCGGCAAACCGCCGATCCCTCGGCGGTCAATCCGGCGCCAGCATGTAGCCCTCGCCGCGGACCGTCTGAAGGTAACGCGGCTGCTTCGGGTCAGCCTCGATCTTGCGCCGTAGCCGGGTGATCTGAACATCGACTGCACGTTCCTGCGCACGCCCCCGGTCACGGCCCAGATCCTCCACCAGTTTCGTGCGGCTCACCGGGCTGCGCAGGTTTTCCACAAAAATACGCATCAACTGGGTTTCCGTGGCCGTCAGGCGCACTGGTTCGTCCCCACGCATCAGTTCGGCCCGCTCTATGTCGTAACGCGCCGGTCCAAGCTGAAGGATCTTCGGCATCGCCGTTTCCTGCTCCGGCTCGGGCATGCGGCGCAGGATCGCATTGATCCTGAGCAGAAGTTCCCGCGGCTCGAACGGCTTGGCGAGGTAATCATCGGCACCCGCCTCCAGCCCCTTGATCCGTTCTTCGGTTTCACCCTTCGCGGTCAGCAGGAGCACCGGTGTGGAAACCTTCGTCCGGAGGTCACTGGTCAGGCTCACGCCGTCTTCTCCCGGCATCATCACGTCCATCACGATCAGGTCGAATTCCAGGCCGGAAAGGACACGCCGTGCATGACCCGCATCGCGTGCGACCGATACCAGGAACCCGTTGCGCGCCAGAAACTTCCGCAGCAGGCCCCGAATCCGTTCATCGTCATCCACGATCAGGATATGCGGTTCAGGATCGGTCATTCACCTCGCTCCCGGATGGCGCGGTAGCACCGGCGCATGTCACTGTCCATCATCGCCTCCAGAACCTGGCGGAACCCGGCCACCGCGTCGGGGCCGGCGGCGCGATAGGCATCGCGCATGCGCGCGCGTTGCGCATCCGAAAGCCGCCGTTCCAGCGCCTTGCCCTCCTCCGTGAGATAAAGATGCCGTTCGCGTTTGTCATATGTCCCGACCCGGCTCTCGACAAGACCGTCCGCCACCAATGTGCGCAGCACCCGGTTCAAAGATTGCTTGGTCACACCGAGAATGTTCAGCAGGTTGTTCACGGTCGTACCCGGGCCGCGGGCGATGAAATGAATGGCCCTGTGATGTGCCCGTCCGTAGGCCATTGTTTCGAGGATGCGATCCGGGTCCGCGGTAAAACCGCGATATGCAAAGAACATTGCCTCGATGCCCTGCCTGAGCTGCTCGTCGGTGAGGTAAAGAAGGTTTTCTCCGCCCTGCATCTCCGGCATGCCCCGTCTCCGTTTCAGAAACCGCCTTTACCCCGATATTAAGTCAGCTTTATTGACATTCCAAGATCAAACTGGTAGCGAATCGCGATTTCTGCGCAATTTTATGCCCGGTTCGGACGTATCTGGCGCAAGAAATGGAAACGTGGCCGCAAGGGAGATGGCGATGACCGGCTATGATGACCGCGATGGAAAGATCTGGATGGACGGGGCATTGGTGGATTGGCGAGATGCAAAGGTGCATGTGCTGACCCATGCGTTGCACTATGCGTCCTCGGTGTTCGAGGGCGAACGTTGCTACGACGGCAAGGTCTTCAAGAGCCGCGAACACTCCGGACGGCTGCTCAAATCCGGTGAACTGATGGACATGCAGATCCCCTACACGGTGGACGAGATCGAGGCGGCCAAGAAACAGGTGCTCGATGCCAATGGGCTCAGCAATGCCTATGTGCGCGTTGTGGCTTTCCGCGGCGCCGGGCCGGACATGGGCGTGGCCGCGGCGCGCAACCCGGTGCGCATGGCCGTCACCGCCTGGGAATGGGGCAGCTATTACGGCGATGCCAAGACACGCGGCGCCAAGCTGGACATTGCCAAATGGAAACGGCCCAGCCCGGACACGATCCCGACAGATGCCAAGGCCGCCGGGCTTTACATGATCTGCACCATGTCCAAGCATGCAGCCGAAGCCAAGGGTTGCTCCGACGCCATGTTCCTGGATTACCGCGGCTACGTGGCCGAGGCGACAGGGGCAAACATCTTTTTCGTCAAGGACGGCGAGATCCACACGCCCTTGCCGGATGCAATTCTCAACGGCCTCACCCGGCAGACCGTGATCGGGTTGCTGAAGGATCGGCAGATCAAGGTGCATGAGCGCCATATCATGCCCGAAGAACTTGAAGGATTCGAACAGTGCTGGCTCACAGGCTCCGCCGCGGAGGTCACACCGGTGGGTCAGATCGGGGACTACAATTTCGAGGTCGGAAACCTGACCCGCGAGATCGCCGAAGGCTACGAGGCCCTCGTGCGGTCCTGACCGGGCCCGCCCCGGCGCCTTCCGGGGCGGTCAGAATCGTGAATTCGTGTTACCGTCCGGCCGCCGGAAGGTCCGCGAATCGGAGGTCCGCATGCCCAGCTATCTGTTGTTCCGCACATCAGTGCTCGTTTTGGCGGCGCTTATTGCAGGCCCGGTCGGGGCGCAGCCGCTTGACGAATGCCCCGGCCCGCTGGGCGGGGCCATCTGCCGGTTCCTCAACAGCCCGGTCAAGCTTGACCCTGATCCGGTGCGGCTTGACCCCAAGCCACAGGCTTTCTTCGAACTCAGGGACGAGCTGTCCTTCCATGACAGCCGCGGCCGGAAATGGGTGGCGCCGCCCGAAACCCTGACCGACGGGGCCTCAATTCCCAAGGTGTTCATTCCCATGATCGGCGAAAGACGATCAAGCTCGTTCATCAACGCGGCGGCGATGCACGACGCCTATTGCGGTTTCGGAAACGATCACCTCGATCAGTACAAGTCGCGCAACTGGGAGGACGTGCACCGCATGTTCTACGACGCGCTGATCGTCAACGGTACGCCGCGCCTGAAAGCCAAGATCATGTTCGCCGCCGTCTATCTTGGCGGCCCCCGCTGGAACCATGACCGCAGCCGCGACCTGGGCATCGTAAGTTCCCGGGCCCTTCGTCAGGAAATGGAATGGTGCATTCGCTGGATCAAGCGCATGGACCCATCGCGCGAGCGCATTGTGCAGTGGATGAAATCGCGTGAGTCCGATCTGCGAACCGGGAACCAGAAAGAACCGGACTGGGACAAGCTGTTCAGCGAGGACTCATCGCCGGTCACGCGGCCCGAAAACCAGACGCGCGGCGGCGGCGACGTCTACTGACTTGCACCCGACGCATGGTTGTCCCTCAGCCCGGGCTCATACCGCGAAGACGTTCAGACCGGCGCCTCAGCAGTTCCACCGTCGTCAGCAGGCAGATCGAGATGGCCACCAGGATCGTCGCAACGGCAAGGATTGTCGGGCTGATCTGTTCGCGCAGGCCCGTGAACATCTGCCATGGCAGTGTCTTTTGCCCGGCCGAGCCGACAAACAGCACGACAACAACCTCGTCGAAGGATGTGATGAACGCGAAAAGCCCGCCCGAGATGACACCCGGCAGGATCAGCGGCATCTGCACCCGAAAGAAGGTCGTGACCGGGTTGGCGCCCATGTTGGCCGCCGCCCGCGTCAAGGACCGGTCAAACCCGACCAGCGTCGCGGTCACGGTGATGATCACGAACGGGATGCCAAGCGCCGCATGAGCCAGGACCACGCCCCAATACGTGCCCTGAAGCCCCAGCCGGGAATAGAAGAAATACATGCCAGCCGCGGAAATGATCAGAGGCACGATCATCGGCGAAATCAGGATCGCCATGATCGCGCGGCGGAACGGCACGTGCTCCGAACTCAGGCCGATCGCGGCAAGGGTGCCGAAGCTGACCGAAAGCAGGGTGGCCACCGGCGCGATCGAAACGGAGTTCCACAACGCCTGCTGCCAGTCCGCGTTGGTAAAGAAGTCCCGGTAATGCTTGAGTGAATACCCCTCCGGATCGAAACGAAGCATCTCGGGAGTGAAGGTAAAGAAATTCTCGGCGTTGAAACTCAGCGGCATCACCACCACGATCGGAGTGATCAGGAAAAAGAAGATCATCCCGCAGATGACCCTGAAAGTGAAATGCCACAGAACCTGACCGGGTGTCAGATATGGCACCAGCTTGGCCCTGTAACGGCCCTCTCCGATCCAGTAGATGAACCAGCCGAAAAACCAGCCGAAAAGTGCCCCGACCACGAGACCGGGAAGCGCGCCCAGCAGAAAACCGGCCACCGCCATCAGCACGACGATGCCCCAACGGGCAACACGCTCCATTTCCTTGCCAAGAATTCCGAGGCAGAGAAAGCCCATGAGCGCGATGATGCCCGCGCCCGCGGCGACCCCGAGAATACCGGATCCCTGTGCGGTCCCGACGAAGAGACCGGCAAAGCCGCCCGCTGCCCCGACAACCGGCAACGCGAAGGACAAGGGCTTCTTCTCGACATGTTCCAGAGTTATCGCGCTCATTTCATCTACCCCAGCTTCACGTTGTCGATGCCCACGATCTTGTCATAGGCCCAGTAGAGGATCAGGACCACTGCCAGCAGGATCGAGCCCAGGGCCGCCGCGAGCCCCCAATTGAGCGAACTGGATATGTGGTAGGCGATCCGGTTCGAAATGAACGTGCCGGTCGTGCCGCCCACGATCTCGGGCGTGATGTAGTAGCCGATCGACAGGATGAAGACGAGAATGCTGCCGGCCCCGATCCCCGGCACGGATTGCGGGAAATAAACCCGCCAGAATGCCGTCCAGTTCGTCGCGCCCAGCGATTTCGCGGCGCGCAGGTAACTGGGCGGGATTGTCTGCATCACCGAATACATCGGCAGGATCATGAAGGGCAGCAGGATATGCGTCATCGCCACGATGGTGCCGAACTGGTTGTTGATCATCACCAGCCTGTCGCCATCGCCGACAAGGCCCAGCCAGACCATCACGTCATTGATGACGCCCTGGCTCTGCAGCATCACCTTCCAGGCAGATGTGCGCACCAGGAGCGACGTCCAGAACGGCAGCAGAACGAGGATCATCAAAAGGTTCGCTGTCCGCATCGGCAGGTTGGAGAGGATCCAGGCCACCGGGTACCCCAGAAGGATGCAGGATCCGGTGATCACGAGGCTCATGAACAGCGTCCGCTTGAACAGCATGATGTAGATCTGTTGATTCTCGGGGCGCGCTTCGACACCGTCCAGGGTCTTGGCCATGTCCACCGCGTTGAGGAAATACCCGCTTGTGAAGGGGGGGCTGAATATCTTTATCGCGCGCCATGTCTCGTTGGCGCCCCAATCCTCGTCGATCTCCAGGAAGGCCGGCTTGAAGGCGATCTCCGGCATATCCGACAGCATGTCCCGCGCGGCGCGCAGCTCGGCCGCACCGGGCCCCTCATACGCCGCCACATCGGCGCCGGCCTTGAGGTCCTGCACCAGCGCGATCTTGACCGCTTCCCACGGCTCCTCCTCAGAGACGACATCCTCGTCGGCGATCACCGTGAAGAGGGCAAAGACAGTGTAGGCACGGGCCGTGTTCGGAAGGAGTTGCGAAATCTCCGCACCCGGCACGAAGCCGATATCGCCTTTGAAATTGTCGCTTGTCAGGTTCGAAAGGCGTTTACGCTGCGTGTTCAGAAGATCCGTGTTGCCGGCGGCGTCCTCGCCCCCGGTCATCAACGCGTACCAGAACGCTTCATCCTCCCACGCTTCGTCAAGGTCTTCCAGGGCATCGATGTAATCTTCACCAAGATCGTCCATGTCGCGGCCCGACGACCGGAAGAGCGATGCTATTCCCGTCTGCTCGTAATTCAGGCGCGTGCCCAGCTTGGTGTGTTCCTTGGCTTCCGCCGCAAGGAACATGTCGTAGTAAAGCTGTTCGAAAACCGCCTCGCCCGGCGCCTCCTCGGCTTCTGCGTCCCAGTCCGAAACACTTTCGACCGTGCGCGGGAGGGTCGTGCCGACGATCTGGTTCTCGACAGAGCGGAACAGCATGTCGGCGATCGGGGCGATGAAGGTGACGAGGACGAAGATCAGAAGCGGCGCGATCAGCATCAGCGCACGCATCTTCTGCATTCTCAGGGCACGGTTCAGGCTGCGCTTGAGCGGCGTGCCATCGGCCGAAAGGACCGGCCCGCCGTTGCCTCCCTTGCCTTCGAGTGCCGCGGCTTCGTGAAACGCGTCTTCGGGTGTGGGCGCGTCGGCAGTCTGCTGTCCGGTGCTGTTGAGTTTGCTCATTCCTTGCCCTCCACCACGACGATCACGCTCTGAGCGGTGCGCCGCCTTATATCGGCGACCTCCTGGTATTCGGGGTCGTTATATGCTGCCAGGGCCGCCTCGTAGCTTGGAAACTCGATGACGACATGACGGTCGAGGGTTTCCCCCTCCGGTACCTCGCTGCGGCCGCCACGCACGATGAACCGTCCGCCCAGTCCTTCGAGGATCGGCGTGTCACGCTCGATGTATTCCTTGTAGGCCTCCGGGTCGGTGACCGTGATATGGCCGATTATATAGCCCTTGGGCATCTGTGCGCCGCTCCGTCCGTGCCGTCTGGGGATGGGCCGGGCGGCCTTGGATGACCGCCCGGCCGGATCGCGCGGGCGTCATGCGCCCGCGCTGTGCCGTTGTCGTTTTACTGCGCCAGCCACGCCTGGAACTTGGCATCGATGTCATCGCGGTAATCCGCCCAGAACTCGTAATTGTAGAGGAACGTGTTCTCGGCGTTATCCGGATCGGTCGGCATGTGCGGGGCCATCTCGATACCCAGCTCCGCATGCTTGCCGACCATCGGCGCCGAGGATTCACGCGCCGGGCCATAGCTGATGTACTTGGCCTGGTCCGCCAGACGCTGTGTGTCGGTGGCGAAATAGATGAAGTCCATCGCGCGGGCCAGACGGTCCTCGGGCAGGCCGGCGGGAATGATCCAGCCATCGAGGTCGAAGACCTGCGCATCCCACATCATCGCAACGGGCTGATCCTGCTCCTCGATGACGCTGAACAGGCGACCGTTGTAGGTCGACCCCATGAAGACCTCGCCATCGGCCAGAAGCTGCGGCGTGTCGGCACCGGCCGACCACCAGATCACGTCGTCCTTGATCGTGTCCAGCTTGTCGAGCGCCTGCTGCTGGCCTTCCGAGGTCTCGAGCACGTCATAGACGTCTTCCTTGGCGACACCGTCGCAAAGAAGGGCCCATTCCATGTTGTTGATCGGCCGCTTTTCCAGGCTGCGCTTGCCCGGGTATGTCTCGGTATCGAACACGTCGCAAATGTCATTGGGCGGCTCTACGCCCTCCGGCACCATGTCGGTGCGGTACCCGAATGTGGTCGAATAGACGATCTGCGGAATGAAGCAATCGCCGACCAGAAGATCGCCGAAATCATCCTCGGCCGAGGTGCCGTCAGGCGCGGGGGCCAGATGCTCGTCGGGATCGATTTCCATCGCAAGGCCTTCGTCGCACAGTCTCAGTGCGTCCGCGGCCACCACGTCGACCACATCCCATGTGATGTTACCGGCCTCGTCCATGGCCCGCAGCTTGGCGACCGCCTCGTTCGAGCTTTCGTCGTTCACGATGGTAACGCCGGTCTTCTCCATGTAGGGCTCGTGGTAGGCCTTCTGCTGCGAATTGGAATAGGCGCCGCCCCAGGACACGATTGTCATCTCGTCGGCCATGTGGTCGTCCGCGAAGGCTCCGCCTGCGGCCACCGTCAGTGCGGTCGTGGCAAGAAGGAATTTGGTAGATTTCATTTCATACTCCCAGTTTCGTCCCGTTTTGCATTTCGGGCTCCGCGTCACGGGGGGAACGGCGGCGCCTCAGGCTCATCGCGTCCGATGGGACGCGCGTGAGGTTAAAGACTATACCGCATCCAGCGCGCGGCAATCCTCGGGCAGCCAGCCGATCTCGATGTGCTCGCCCGGTTGCAGGCGCCGCTGGTCGGCTGAATTGCGTGTCTTGATGATGAAATCATCCTTGCCGGCCACCTTGAGCCGGGTGCGGAAAACATCGCCCATGTATATGAACTCGGCCACCTCGGCCTTGAGTGTGTGCGCCGTCTCGCCCAGCTTCTCGACATTGATCTCGACACGCTCGGGCCGGATCGAGATCAGCGTGCGGTCACCGGCCTTCTCAACGTTGACCGGCTTGCAATCGATCAGTTCGCCATCATCCAGTTCAACCAGCGCAAGGCCATCCTTGATCTCCTTGACGGTGCCCTCCAGCGTGTTGTTCTCGCCGATGAACTGCGCGACGAAACTGTTCTCGGGGCTCTCGTAAAGGACATCGGGGGCCGCCAGCTGCTGAATGCGGCCATCGTCGAACACCGCCACCCGGTCCGACATCGTGAGCGCCTCTGTCTGGTCGTGGGTCACATAGACCGTCGTGATGCCCAGCTCATGCGCCAGATTGGTTATCTCGAACTGCATGTGCTCGCGAAGCTGCTTGTCCAGCGCGCCCAGCGGCTCGTCCATGAGGACAAGCTCCGGCTCGAACACCAGCGCCCGCGCCAGCGCGATCCGCTGCTGCTGGCCACCCGAAAGCTGCGCTGGCCGGCGCCCCGCGAAATCGCCCATCTGCACCATGTCGAGCGCCCGCCTGACCTTCGCCTCACGGTCGCTCTTGCCGATCTTGCGCACCTCCAGCGGAAAGCTGAGGTTCTCTGCCACCGTCATGTGGGGAAACAGCGCGTAATTCTGGAAGACCATTCCGATGCCGCGCTTGTGCGGCGGGATGTTGTTGATCGGACGCCCCCCCAGCTTGATCTCGCCATGGGTGGCGGTCTCGAACCCGGCCAGCATCATGAGGCACGTGGTCTTGCCGGAGCCGGACGGGCCAAGCATCGTCAGGAATTCGCCCTTGGGCATAGACAGGTTCAGGTCTTTGACGACAAGCGTTTCACCGTCATAGCTTTTCTGCACACGTTCGAATTCAACGAACGCGTCGTTGTTCGCAGTTTCCGCCAATTGAGGCTCCCCGTTTTTATTGTCGCGGATCCCCGCCCGCGTTCGCATCGAACTAAAACGCCAAACACAACCTGTTGCAAGCTCTTTGCCCCCGATTCGGCGTAAAACCCGCACCAACAGGCGATTTCGACTGCAAGAGGCTGAAATTCAGGCAATCGTCCCGCTGAGACCGCGCCGTGCGGACGGGGCCATCCCGTGACCCCGCCGCGTGATCGCCTTTTCCGAGGGAGCTCAGCCAAGCACCGCGGCAATTGCGCGTGCCGTCTTGCCAGCGATCTCGTCGGCTTCCGCCCGTGTCAGGCAGAAGGGCGGCGCAAACCCCAGGATATCGCCCTGCGGCATCGCCCGCCCGATCACGCCCAGCTTGGCGAGCTCGCCGGCGATCTGCGGACCGATCTTGTCCTCGGCATCGAAGAAGGTACGGCTGTCCTTGTCTTGGACGAATTCCACGGCGCAAAGCATCCCCTCGCCACGCACCTCGCCCACATTGGCATGCCCGGCCACCGCATCGCGCATCGCGGCGTTCAGGTAGGCACCCACCGTGCCGGCATTGGCGATCAGGTCCAGCTCGTCCAGGAGCTTGAGGTTGGCAACCCCGGCGGCCGCGCCGATGGGATGCGCCGAGTAGGTCCAGCCGTGGCCGATGGGGCCCGTCTCGTCCGTGCCCTGCTCGAGAACCTTCCACATCCTCTCGCTCACGATCGATCCGCTCAACGGCGCATAGGCGCTGGTCAGCCCCTTGGCGATGGTGATGAGATCAGGCTTCATCGCGTAATGCCCGGATCCGAACATCGTGCCCAGCCGGCCGAACCCGGTGACAACCTCGTCTGCCACCAGCAGGATGTCGTGCTTCTCGAGGATCGGCTGGATCGCCTCCCAGTAGCCCGCCGGCGGCGGCACGATCCCCCCGGTGCCCAGAAGCGGCTCTCCGATGAAGGCGGCGATTGTATCGGCCCCCTCGCGCGCGATCAGCGCCTCCAGTTCGTCGGCGCAATGCTTTACGAACTGCGCCTCGCTCATGTCCGTGTCGTCGCGGCGGTAGTAATACGGGGCCTCGGTGTGGATCACCTGCGACAGCGGCAGATCGAACTTCCGGTGGAAAAGATGAAGCCCGGTCAGCGATCCGGTCATCAGACCCGATCCGTGATAGCCGCGCCAG
Organism: Roseovarius sp. TE539; assembly: GCF_003298505.1. Classification (GTDB taxonomy): domain Bacteria; phylum Pseudomonadota; class Alphaproteobacteria; order Rhodobacterales; family Rhodobacteraceae; genus Roseovarius. Next base: position 76,293 of record NZ_QNGB01000010.1, on the reverse strand, counting down.
CGGCTGATGATCTTCTTCTTTTCCGGCCGGCCCAGGATGTTGTTGTAATACCAGATCAGCTTGACATTGGTCTCGTTGGCATCGCTGCCCGAGAGCCCGAAATAGACCTTGCTCATGTGATCGGGTGCCCGGTCCAGGATCATCTTGGAAAGGGTTATGCTGGCCTCGGTGCCGTGCCCGACATAAGCATGATAATAGGCCAGTTCCCGGGCCTGCTCGGCGATCGCGTCGGCAATATCCTGACGGCCGTAGCCAACGTTCACGCAATAGAGCCCGGCAAAAGCGTCCAGGAAACGGTTGCCATCACGATCCTCGATGTGACAATCCGTGCCGCCGGTGATGATCCGGTTGGGCGCCTCGCCCCGCGCGAACTGCGCCAGATGTGTCGAGGGATGAAAGAAATTCTCGCGGTCCCATTGGTCCAGTTGGTCGTTCTTCAGCATCTCTTGTCCTTTCATTGCCGCCCGCATGACATCCCGGCGCGGCCTGTCTTCATCTTTCCAAAAATACTCCCGCCGGAGGCCCCGTCAGCCGGATCACGCCCAGTCGCGGCAGACATACTTGATCTCCATGAATTCCTCCATGCCCCTGCGCGCCCCCTCGCGGCCGAGGCCGGATTGCTTCACCCCGCCAAACGGGATCGGCGCGCCGGTCACCTTGGTGCGGTTCACCGCCACCATGCCGAACTGCAATGCCCTGGTCACGCGGTAGATGCGGCGCGGATCATGACTGTGCAGGTAGGCCACCAGGCCGAATTCCGTGCCGTTGGCGCGGGCCACCACCTCCTCCTCGGTGTCGAAGCAGGTGATCGGCGCGACCGGCCCGAAGGTCTCTTCGCACATGATCGCGGCAGCGTCGGGCACATCGGTTAGGACCGTGGGCTGATAGAACAGCGCTCCCGCCTCGTCCCGGTTGCCGCCGCAGGCCAGCTTCGCCCCGTGCGCCAGGGCATCGGCCACGTGTTCTTCCTGCTTGCGTACCGCGCCCTCGTTCATCAGCGGGCCGATATCCGGATCATCCATGCCCCGCCCGAGAGTCAGGTTCCGTGTCGCCTCGGTGAACCGGCGGCAGAATTCCTCGTAGATCGGGCGCTCCACGTAGATGCGGTTAGCACCCAGGCAATCCTGCCCGGAGGTGGCGAACTTGGCCTTGATCGCCTCATCCACCGCAGTTTCCATGTCGGTGCCCTTGAACACGATCACCGGGGCGTGCCCGCCCAGTTCCATCACCAGTTTCTTCACGGTCCCGGCACATTGACGGTAGAGCAGCTGCCCGATATCGGTCGAGCCGGTAAAGCTCAGGGCCCGCACGCGGGTATCCGCCGTCCAGGGCTCCACGACGGTCGCCGCCCGGCCCGTCACCACGTTGAACACACCTGCCGGCACCCCCGCACGCTCGGCCAGTTCGGCCAGAGCCAGCGCCGAACACGGCGTCTCTCCCGACGGGTGCGCCACCACCGTGCAGCCGGCCGCCATTGCCGCCGCCGCCTTTCGGGTCAGCATCGCGGCCGGGAAGTTCCACGGCGTGATCAGCGCCGCCACGCCTACCGGCTCCAGCCACAGCTCCACCTCGGCGTCGGGCAGGTGGCTGGTGACCCCCTCGATATTGGGGCGCTTCGACTCCTCGGCATAGTACTCGACGAAACTCGCGGCATAATCCATCTCGCCGCGCGCCTCGCTCAGGGGCTTGCCCTGCTCCAGCACCATGATACGGGCCAGATCCTCCCTGTGCTCGATCATCAGGTCGAACCAGCGGCGCAGGATCCGTGAACGCGCCTGCGGCAGGGTCATCGACCAGTCCGCGAATGCCGCCTGCGCCGCGTCCACCGCCACGCGGGACTGATCCGCCGAAAGGCTGGCCACCTCGCCCAGGGCCGCGCCATCGGCGGGGTTGGTCACGGTGATCGTCTCCCCGCCCTCTCCGGCGGTCCATTTTCCGTTCACGTAGGCGAAACTGCGGACAAGCCGCGTATCAGTGATCCCGTTCCGGGTCCAGATTGCCGAATCAGTCATGTCGATACTCCTCACTTTCGGGAAGAATGAACCGGTTTCCGCAGGTTCCGGGGCTGAACTTGCAGGTCAAGGCAGAAGAATCGTCCGCCAATCGGCATTTCAGCCGACGATATTGCCCGCCAGCAAATCCAGCGGCGGAACCGAGGGGCCCTTCACCGGCTTGGTCACGATATATGTAAAATAGCGTGCCAGCCCGATACGCGCTTCCAGCATCTCGTCGATAAGCCGCTGATAGGCGTCGATATCGGTGGTCACGATCTGAAGCAGGTAGTCGAAACCGCCGCCAAGGGCCCAGCAGGCGGTGATCTCGTCATAGTGTTGCACGCTGTCCTCGAAGGCGCGGAAACTGGCCGGCGTGTGATCGGCGATTTCGGCGGCCACGAAAACCCGCACGTAAGGCCCAAGTTTCCTCAGGCTGATCCGCGCGTGATACCCCTCGATGACTCCGGCGGCCTCCAGCTTGCGCAGCCGCTCCCAGCACGGGCTGGGAGACAACCCCACGCGCGCGGCAAGCTCGGATTTGGTGATCCGCCCTTCGCTGGAAAGAACCCGCAGGATATCCAGATCGCGCGCGTCGAGCCTCATCGCCTCAGGCCCGGATCACGGTGCCGGTGTCAGAGCCCTCAAGCGCCCCGAACACATGGCTTGCGATCGCGGTGTCCTGCGCACCGGTGCCGGTCAGATCGGCGATGGTGATGTCGTCCGATCCGCGCCTCCCCGGCGCCGCCCCGCTGATCACTTCGCCCAGTTCCACGGGACGGTCGTCGTTCTTCCACTGCCCGGCCTCGAGGGCGCTGCGCAGTTCTCCAAGCGCGCGGCATTGATCGACACGATCACAGATGTAGGCGTCAGCGTGCCGCAGGGCCTCGGGTGCGATCTCGTTCTTGGCCTCCGCGTCCGATCCCATCGCGGTGACATGCAGGCCCGGATGCAGCCATTCGGCCCGCAACACCGGCTCACGCGCAGGCGTCGTCGTCACGACAAGCTGACTTTCGGCAACCGCCTGCTCGGCCTCGGGCACCGCCAGCGCCTCGATGCCCAGATCAAGGGACAGTTCATCGGCGCAGGCCTGCGCCTTGTCACGGTCGCGGCCCCAGACAAGGCAGCGCGTGAACGGGCGCACCAGATGCGCCGCCTTCATTTGCAACCGCGCCTGCAACCCGGTGCCGATGACGCCGGCCGTGTCCACCGTCGCAGGCGCAAGATGCCGCGCTGCCACGGCCCCGGCAGCCGCGGTGCGAAGATCCGTGAGATATCCGTTGTCGAGAAATACCGCCACCACCGCCCCGGTCTGTGCCGAAAGCAGGACCATCAGCCCGCCAAGGCTTGGCAGCCCCAGCTTCGCATTGCCGAAGAACCCGGTGCTGACCTTGAGCGCGAAATGGTCAAAGCCGGGAATGAACGCGGTCTTTACATCGACCTCGCCATTCACCGCCTCAAGATCCATCGACATGATCGGCGGCATGATCACCCCGCCTTTGGCGAGCGCTGTGAAAGCACGCTCGACCACGTCCACGGTGGCCGGATCAAGCCGCACGGCCGCGCGCAGTTCGGCCTCGGTCAGAACGCGTATGTCATGCCCCATCTTTGCTCATCCTCCCGTCGTCGCGTTCCATCGTCCCTGTCCAGACATCGCGCCAGCGTCATGCGGGCCGCGCGTAGGGGCGTCCCGGAACCGTCACGTCGCCCAGCCGCACGTCCTGCCCGGTCACGATCCGGGTGAACATCTCCATGTCAAGGTTGCGGCCCGTCACGATCGTGGCGGTCGGCCCTTCCAGCGTCACCCGGCCCTCCAGCACGGCGGCCAGCCCGACAACGCAGGCGCCTTCGGCAACGATCCGGTCCTCGTGATAGAGCACCTGCATGGCACGGTAGATCTCCTCTTCGGTCACCAGCACCGTCTCGTCCAGAAGGTCCCGGCACATCGGAAAGCTCAGGCGGTTTTGCATCCCGATGCCGCCCCCGAGGCTGTCGGCCAGCGAGGGCAGTTCCTCCACCTCGACCGGGTGCCCGGCCCGGAGACTTTCGTGCATCGCTGCACCGCGGTCCATGCTGATGCCCACCACCCGGATACCGGGGTTGATAGATTTCGCGGCGAGGGCCACGCCGGCGGCCAGGCCGCCACCCGACAGCGGCACCAGAAGCGTGTGCAGATCCGGTCGCGCCGCCAGAATTTCCAGCCCGATCGTGCCCTGCCCGGCAATCACCATCGGATCGTCAAAGGGCGATATCTCGAAAAGCCCCTCCTCCGCGACCAGCCGTTGCGACTCCGCAAGCGCGTCATCCTGGCTGCGCCCCGCGATGCACACCTCCGCGCCAAGGGCGCGGATCCCCTCGACCTTCACCCGGGGCACCAGTTCGGACATGCAGATCACCGCCCGCAGGCCGCGTTCGCGCGCCGCGTAGGCCACGCCACGCCCGTGGTTGCCGGTCGAACAGCATGTCACGCCGGCGGCCTGGTCCACAGCGGCCACGGCGTTGAGGGCCCCCCGCAGCTTGAAGGCGCCTATGGGCTGCATGTTCTCGAGCTTGAGAAGAAATTCGCTACCGGCCAGGTCACTCATGAATGATGACGGCACCAGCGGCGTGGCATCCGCAACGCCGCGGATCACCTTCGCCGCGGCAAGAATGTCGGCAAGCGTCGGCTGCATTCTTTCTCCCTTCCGATCGTGGAATTTTCGCCGCCGCACCACCCTAGCGTCAACGCCACGACGCGGAATAGACCAAAAACGACGTGCAGTGGCGCATTTCTTGGGGCAAGCTGTGCCGCGACCGTCATGATGGCCGCCAGCGCGACAAAAAAGGACAGATCACCCAATGCACGCCAAGGACCTCCCCTTTTCCGAACAGGAATTCGCCCGCCGCCTCGACAAGACGCGCGCCGCCATGGAAGCCGCCGGGCTCGACGCTCTCTTCGTCACCGACCCGTCAAACCAGAACTGGCTGACGGCCTATGACGGATGGTCCTTCTACGTGCACCAGGGGGTGATCGTCCTGCCGGATGCCGATCCGGTGTGGTGGGGGCGCGGACAGGACGCCAATGGCGGTATCCGCACCGTGTGGATGTCCGACGACCGGGTGATCGGCTATGCCGACAACTACGTGCAGTCCACCGAACGCCACCCTATGCAGGATCTGGCCGAACGCCTGCGCGGCATGGGGCTGGAGGCTGCGCGCATCGGCGTGGAGATGGACAATTACTATTTCTCCGCCCGGGCCCACCAGGTGCTATGCGGCGAGTTGCCCAAGGCCACTTTCGTGGATGCCACCGCGCTGGTGAACTGGCAACGCGCGGTCAAATCCGACGAGGAAATCGCCTGTATCAGAAAGGCCGCCGCAATATCCGAGAAGATCGTTGACGGGCTTCTGGAACGGGTGGAGCCGGGCGTGCCCAAAAACGAGGTTGTGGCCGAGATCTTTCGCGACGCCATCCGCGGCACCCCCGAGGCATGGGGCGATTATCCGGCCATCGTGCCGCTTTTGCCCTCGGGCTCGGACGCCGCGGCGCCGCACCTCACATGGGATGGCCGCCCCTTCGCGGACGGCGAGGCGACCTTCTTCGAAATCTCCGGCTGCTACCGGCGGTATCACGCCCCCCTTTGCCGGACGCTTTTTCTCGGCAAACCGCCGCAGTTCCTGCTCGACGCTGAAAAGGCACTGACCGAGGGGCTTGAGGCCGGCCTGGAAGCCGCCCGCGCCGGCAACCGCGCCTGCGACATCGCCAACGCGCTGGCTGCGCCGCTCGAACGCGCGGGCATCGAACGCGGAGCCAGGTGCGGCTATCCGATCGGTCTCAGCTACCCGCCGGACTGGGGCGAGCGGACCGTCAGCCTCCGCTCGGAGGACGAGACGATCCTCGAGCCGGGCATGACCTTCCATTTCATGCCGGGGCTGTGGATGTCCGACTGGGGGCTCGAGATCACCGAGTCGATCCTCATCAAGCAAGACGGTCCCGCCGAAACCTTCTGTGACCGGCCGCGGAAAATGTTCGTGAAGTGATCCGGCCCCGGGCGCTTTCGCAGGACCGAAGGTTTCGTCTATAGCTGGCGGTCATGGCCGGTTCGAAGAAAAGCTCCGCGAAACCGACAGTGCCGCTCCGGCGGCGCCTGCGCAGTTGGGCTGCGCGCTTCGTGCTGATCTGCATGACGGTCCTTCTGCTGGTGCTCATCGCGCACCGCTTCTTTGCTCCGCCGCCGGGGCACTACATGAAACAAGAGGCCGCCCGGCTCGGTGGGCTGGCGCATGAATGGGTGCCTTTTCCGGAAATCGCGCCGGTGATGGTGCGCGCCGTGGTGGCCGCCGAGGACGCCAATTTCTGCAATCACTGGGGGTTCGACATGACCGAGATCCGCAAGGTCATCGCGGCAGGGGAAAGCCGTGGCGCCTCCACCCTCAGCCAACAGGTGGTCAAGAACGTCTACCTCTGGCACGGGCGGACCTGGACGCGCAAGGCGCTCGAGGCGCTGATCACCCCGCCGCTCGAGGCCCTCTGGCCCAAACGCCGCATCCTGGAGGTCTATCTCAACATGGCCGAGTTCGACGAGGGCGTTTTCGGCGTCGAGGCCGCGGCACGGCATTATTTCAACACATCCGCTTCCGATCTGCGTCCGGCCCAGGCAGCGCGGCTTGCCGCTCTGCTGCCCGCTCCGCGTGACCGTGATGCGGCCCGCCCCTCGGCATGGCTGCGCAACCGCGCCAGCGCCATTCTCGACGGCGCGGCAACCATCGCCCGCGACGGCAGGGCGGCCTGTTTCGAGGATTGAATCTCCGGCGTCAAGCGGGCATGGAGGATGCGCTCCACACATGATAGGTCTGCCAGCATGGCCAAGCTCTACCACGTTCCGCTCTCGCCCTTCTGCCGCAAGGTCCGGCTCAGCCTCGCGGAAAAGAAGATCGAATGCGAACTGGCCGAGGAACGCTACTGGGAGAAATCCCAGGATTTCCTGCGCCGCAATCCCGCCGGCAAGATCCCGGTGCTCAGGATCGACGGGCACACCCTGTCGGAAAGTGCCGCCATCTGCGAATATATCGAGGAAAAGCACCCCGAACCCGCCCTCATGCCGCGCGCGCCCGAGGCCCGCTTCGAGGTGCGCCGGCTGGTGGGATGGTTCGACGACAAGTTCCACCACGAAGTGACCGCGAACCTTCTCTACGAACGGGTCAACAAGAAGGTCACCGGCGCGGGATTTCCCGACAGTCGCAATGTCAAGAACGGGGCCCGGGCGATCAAGTACCATCTCGATTACATGGCCTGGCTTCTGGATCACCGGCGCTGGCTGGCGGGTGACGTGATGACCCTGGCCGATTTCGCCGCCGCCGCGCATCTCAGCGCGCTCGATTACATAAGCGACGTGGACTGGAATCGCAGCGATGCTGTCAAGGACTGGTACGCGAAGATCAAGTCGCGCCCGGCCTTTCGCGGCATCCTTGCCGATCAGGTGCCCGGTTTTCCGCCCCCGCCGCATTACGCCAATCTTGATTTCTGATGCGCGCGCCCGGCGACGCGCAGGATGATGTCCCGGTGTCGGCCTTCGGCCGCCCGGGTGCCTCCGGCGGGAGTATTTGGAGAAAGATGAAGGCGGGCCCGCCTTTATGCCCGGAGGCCGCTGACACGGGACGACTCCCAACGTGCGCCGCGCGCCTGCCGGAGCGCAAAAGCGGTTTGTGCGCGCCGGGCGCATCGGTCATCCTGAGCGCGCTCACGGAGGGATCATGACCACTGAAGCGCTGAAACGACGCCTTGTCGCGCAGGCCATCGCCGAGGGGTTCGATGCCTGCCGGATCTGCCGTCCCGGCGACGTGCCCGAGGTGCCGGCGCGGCTCGCCGCGTTTCTGGAGAAAGGCTACCACGGGCAGATGTCGTGGCTGGCCGAGCGCAGTCACTGGCGCGGCGACCCGTCCGCGCTCTGGCCCGAGGCGCGCTCGGTCATCATGCTGGCGGAGAGCTACACCCCGGAAACCGATCCGCTGGAAAGCCTCGCGCAGCCCGGAGCCGGCACGATTTCCGTCTATGCCCGCAACCGGGACTATCATGACCCGGTCAAGAAGCGGCTCAAGCGGCTGGCGCGCTGGCTGATTGCCGAGGCGGGGCCACAGGGGCCCGACGCGGCACCGGCCGGAGTCAAGGTCTTCGTGGATACCGCCCCGGTCCCGGAAAAGCCGCTGGGACAGGCCGCGGGCCTGGGCTGGCAGGGCAAGCACACCAACCTGCTGGGCCGCGACCTGGGCAACTGGTTCTTCCTCGGCTCTATCTTCACAACCCTGGAATTGCCTGTCGACCCGGCCGAGAGCGATCATTGCGGCAACTGCCGGGCCTGCCTCGATTCCTGCCCGACCGATGCCTTTCCCGCGCCCTACCAGCTGGATGCGCGGCGCTGCATCTCGTACCTGACGATCGAGCATCGGGGACCGGTGGACGAGGCGCTGCGCCCGCTCATGGGCAACCGCATCTACGGCTGCGACGATTGCCTTGCCGTCTGCCCCTGGAACAAGTTCGCCCGCGCGGCCCGCGAGACCCGCTACCATGCCCGCGCCGATCTGGTCGCACCCGACCTTGGCGAGCTTGCGCAGCTTGATGACGCGGCCTTTCGCACCAGATTTTCCGGGAGCCCGATCAAGCGTATCGGGCGTGACCGGTTCGTGCGCAACGTTCTCTATGCCATCGGCAATTCCGGCCGTGCGGGGTTGCGGCCCATGGCGCAGGCGCTCTGTGAAGATCCCGACCCGGCGGTCGCGGATGCCGCGAAATGGGCGGTGGCGCGCCTCCCCGATGACGCAAACGGGATGGATCCGGCCGGCGATCCGGCTTAACCCCGTCCGTGCGGCGGCAGACAGGAAGGGTCGGCATGGCACTGGCACTGGGTGTGGACACGGGCGGCACCTATACCGACGCGGTCCTGATCCGCGACGAGACGCGGGTTGTGGCCACCGCCAAGGCCCTGACCACCCGTCACGATCTGGCGCAGGGGATCGGAACGGCGGTGGCGCGGGTGCTCGCGCAGGGCAACATCGATCCCGGTGCCGTGGCCCTGGCGGCGTTGTCCACCACGCTGGCCACCAATGCCCTGGTCGAGGGGCAGGGCGGGCGCGCGGGCCTGGTCTATGTCGGTCTGCCGGAAAGCGATCTTGCCACGCACGGGCTTGGTACCGCGCTGGCTGGTGATCCGGCACTGGTCATGGCCGGAGGGCATGACCATTCCGGCACCGCCACGGCCCCGCTTGATACCGCGGCGCTGCATCGCTGGCTGGCGGATAACGGGGATCTGCCCGCCTATGCCGTGGCGGCCCGCTTTGCCACCCGCAACCCGGCGCATGAACTGGAGGCCGCCGCCATGATCCGCGCCGCGACAGGGCGGCCGGTGTCCTGCTCACATCAACTTTCCGCACGCCTCGGTGGGCCGAAACGTGCGCTGACCGCGTTTCTCAACGCACGGCTGATCGGCATGATCGACGCGCTGATCTCGCGGGCCGGCGATACGCTTGCCGGGCTCGGCATCGACGCGCCGCTGATGGTGGTACGCGGAGACGGGGCGCTGATCAGTGCGGCACAGGCCCGCGAACGCCCGATCGAGACAATTCTCAGCGGTCCCGCCGCCTCGATCGTGGGGGCGCGCTGGATGACCGGCATCGAGACCGCGCTGGTGTCGGATATCGGGGGCACCACAACCGACACGGCCCTGCTCAGCGGCGGGCGCCCGGCGATCGACCCCGAAGGCGCCCGTGTCGGCCCCTGGCGCACCATGGTCGAGGCGGTGGCGATGCGCACCACCGGTTTGGGCGGCGACAGCGAGGTGCATGTCGCCGAATCCGGGCTTGCCGGCGGTGTCAGCCTCGGGCCGCGTCGCCTGATCCCGGTCTCCCTCGTGGCTACCGAGGCGCCCGACGCGGTCCATGCCGCCCTTGACGAACAGATGCGCGCCGTTGCCCCGGGCGAACAAGACGCCCGTTTCGTGCGCGCGGTATCGGGCGTCGATTCCGGTGGGCTGGTCGCGCGTGACGCCGCTTTGCTGGCCCGGATCGGGGCGGAGGTGGCCCCGCTGGCACGGGTACTGCGCAGCCGGGTGGATCACCGCTCGCTCGACCGGCTGATAGCGCGCGGCCTGGTGCAGGTGGCCGGGGTCACGCCATCCGATGCGGCCCATGTCCTGGAACTGCAGACGGGCTGGGATACGGGGGCGGCGCAGAAAGCTCTCGGGCTCATGGCCCGCAAACGCACCGGGGCGGGACGACCGTTGGCCGCGGATGCGCCGGCCCTTGCACGCATGGTCGTGGACAGGCTCACACATCAGACGGTACTTGCCCTGCTCGAGACTGCGCTGGCCGGGGAAGACACCGATTTCGGCCTGCCCCCGGATCACCTGGCCCGACACGTGCTGATGCAGAAGGGGCTGGACGGGCACAGCGGCCTGGTGCGCCTCGCGGCCGGGCTGGCGTTGCCGGTGGTCGGGCTTGGTGCATCGGCCCCCTGCTACTATCCGGCCGCGGGACGGCGCCTGGGGTGCGAAATGATCCTGCCGGAACATGCCGGCGTTGCCAACGCGATCGGGGCGGTTGTCGGCCGGGTCACGATCCGGCGCAGCGGCACGGTGACATCCCCCGCCGAGGGGCGTTACCGCGTACACCTTGCCTCCGGACCCCAAGATTTCCCCTCTCCCGAGGAGGCGATGCGTGTGCTTGAGGAGGCGCTGACGCGCGAGGCCCGCGCCGGGGCAGAGGCCGGCGGCGCACAGGATATCCACATCAGCGCATCGCGGGACACGCGCGCCGCCCGGACGGAAGCACGCGAGGTGTTCCTGGAGGCCGAGATCACTGTCGAAGCCTCGGGTCGTCCCGGCATCGCGGCCTGAGCGGCGGCGCGGCTTTCCGGCCGCCTGATCGTCAAACCCTTCATCCTCCGTGATCCGGCCAGGGCCCGGCCGCAGGCGCCGGATCGCAAGATTGGGCATGTCCGGCCCGGCGCGCCGGTTTTCCCTCCAGTACGGCTTCTCAGTGTCTTCCACCTGCTCAAACCCGTGCGCTCTGGACAGGGGCGCATTCCGGTGTCAGGATTTGATCAAATTGACCCGCACTCCGGAGCGCCCCATGAAAGACGACAACTTCCTGCGCGAGATGAACGCCCGCAATCTCTGGCATCCAATGGGCCATCCGGGCGACGCGCAAACCAATGCGCCCAAGATCATTAAAAGCGCCCAAGGCGTTGAAATCACTGATATCGATGGTCACAGCGCGGTGGATGCAGTGGGCGGCCTCTGGTGCGTGAACCTCGGCTACTCGAATCATGTCGTCAAACAGGCGATTTCCGATCAGCTATTTGATCTTCCTTATTATTCTGCCTTTGCGGGCACCACGAACCCACCCGCGATAGAAGCATCATGGGCAGTACAGCAATTTTTTGCTCCCGATGGAATGGCACGCGTCTTCTTCACCTCGGGCGGGTCTGATTCGGTCGATACCTGTCTGCGGCTCGCCCGACAGTATCACCGCATTCGCGGCCAACCCGCCCGCACCAAGTTCCTGAGCCTGAAGAAAGGCTATCACGGGACTCATTTCGGCGGCGCTTCGGTCAATGGGAACAATCGGTTCCGAATAAATTACGAACCATTGCTATCGGGCTGCTTCCACCTTCCCAGCCCTTATACCTACCGCAATCCGTACGGGGAAACCGACCCCGTCAGACTGTCCGAAAGCATCGCCGCAGCGGCGGTGGACGAGATCGAATTCCAGGGCCCGGACAGCATCGCCGCCTTCATCATGGAGCCGGTGCAGGGCGCGGGCGGCGTGATCGTGCCCGATGCGAGCTTCATGCCGCGCATCCGCGAGATCTGTGATCGCTACGGCATCCTCTTGATTTCCGACGAGGTCATCACGGGCTTCGGGCGTCTCGGGGATTGGTCCGGCGCCCGGCACTGGGATGTGCGGCCCGATATGATGAGCGTCGCCAAGGGCATAACCAGCGGATATTTCCCGGTTGGCGCCGCGCTGATGAGCGATGGTGTCGCCGAGGTGTTCGAGGGGGCGGGTGCCGCCGACGGTAGCATCTGGCACGGCTACACCTATTCTGCCCACCCGGTCGGCGCCGCGGCCGTGATCGCGACACTGGCCGAGACCGAGCGCCTGGACCTGAAGGCCAATGCAGCGGCGCGCGGCAAGCAACTCTTCGACGGTGTTCGCAAACTCGCCGAAACGCATGATATCATCGGGGATGTGCGCGGCGGTCACGGCCTGATGACGGGGATCGAACTGGTCAGTGACAAGGCGGCCAAGACGCCGATGGATGCCACGACAATGGCACGCATCCATCACGCCACCTACGAAGCTGGCGCCATGGTCCGGCTTGGTGCGCACAACATCCTCATGTCACCGCCTCTCACGATCTCGGAGGAAGACGTCAACAGGGTTCTCTCGGCACTGGACAAGGGGTTTGCCGCAGCCTGAGCCGGAAATGGAAACCCCACTCAGTCAAAACGGTTATAGGCTGACCGCATGGCCTGGCTCATGGCGTCCCACGCCTTGTCGGCGCCCGCTTTCACGTCGTTCCATGCCTCGGCCTGCGCCTCTCGGACCTTCTCCAATTCCTGTTCCATGGCTTCGCGACGCTTCTTGAGATCCTCGATGTTTTCCTCGTATTTGAGTCTTGCATCTGCCTGGGCCTGTTCGGCCTTGGCCTGGAACTTCGAAATCTCGGCGTTCCACTCGTCCAGCTTGGCCTGGAGTTTCTGTTGATATGCTTGTTTTTCATCCATGAATTCATTCCTTCTATTCTGTCTGTCCGATCACCTGCAAGGTGGCCGCTCCCTGTCGAGGTAAGAGGATCCGGCGGCGGGTTCAACCGCTGCGCCCGCCCCATCCGCCGCCACCGGGCGTGGCCATGGCGAACACGCTCTGGGCGGGCAGCTCGATCTCGTCATTGCCTTGCATCTCGCGGCATGTGCCGTCCGGCAGCTCGGCCCAGTTGCGGCCCAGCTTGCCGGGTCCGCCGCCATCCACGCCGAATGGCGCCACCCTGCGATGCGAGCACAGCGTCGTAACAGTGACCGGAACAAGAAACCGCATCCGCCGCAGAACCCCGTCGCCGCCGTGCCACTCGCCTTTTCCGCCCGACCCTTCCCGGACGCCAAACTCTTCCAGTCGTACGGGAAATCGCTTTTCCAGAATCTCGGGATCGGTCATCCGTGTGTTGGTCATGTGGCTTTGCACCGCGTCGCAACCATCGAAGCCCGGCCCGGCCCCGGTGCCGCCGGCGATGGTTTCGTAATTCTGGAACTCGTCATTGCCCCAGACGAAATTGTTCATCGTCGCCTGGCTTCCGGCGATCACGTGCAACGCGCCGTAAAGAGCGTTGCAGGTGGCCTGGCTCACCTCGGTATTGCCCGCGATAACCGCCGCAGGATAAACGGGGTTGAGCATCGAACCGTCCGGCACCACGATCCTGAGCGGTTTCAGGCATCCTTCGTTCAGCGGGATCTCGTTGCCCACCATTGTTCGGAAGACATAGAGCACGACGGCGTCACAGATCGAACGCGGCGCGTTGTAGTTGCCGGAGTGCTGCGTGCTGGTGCCGGTGAAATCGATAACCGCTTCCCGCGCATCATGGTCTACGCTGACCCGGACCTCGATCGTCGCGCCATGATCCATCGGGTAGCTGAAGCGACCGTCATGCAGCCTGTCGATGACACGCCTCACGCTTTCCTCTGCATTGTCCTGCACGTGACCCATATAAGCCTCGACAACCTCGAGACCGTACGTTTCCACCACCTTCATCAGCTCCTGGCGCCCCGTCTCGTTGGCGGCGATCTGCGCCTTCAGGTCAGCCATGTTCTGCGCCGGATTGCGGCACGGGTAACGTCCTGATGCGAGCACGCGTTCGGCCTCGGCCTCCCGCAGCGTGCCGCGGTCAACCAGCTTGAAATTCTCGATCAGCACACCCTCTTCGTCGATATGGGTGCTGTCAGGCGGGGCGGACCCCGGAGTCCGTCCGCCGATATCCGCGTGATGACCGCGTGATCCGAGCCAGAACGCCGGGCGCCCCTGCACAAAAACCGGGGTAACCACCGTTACGTCAGGCAGATGCGTGCCGCCCTGAAAGGGGGAATTGAGCATGAAGGCGTCACCGGGCTTCACATCGGGATTCAGCCGCATCACGGTTCGGATCGAATCGGACATCGAACCCAGATGCACGGGCACATGCGGCGCGTTCGCCACCAGATCACCCGCCGCATCGAAAATGGCACAGGAAAAATCCAGCCTTTCCTTTATGTTGACCGACCACGAGGTATTGGCCAGCGTCACGCCCATCTGGTCGGCCACCGACATGAAGAGGTTGTTGAAAACCTCCAGGAGAACAGGGTCCACCCGGGTTCCCGCGGCATTGTCCCGGGCCTTGTCGGCAATCCGCTCGAACAGCAGATTGCCCATCTTGTCCACCCGAACGGCCCATCCCGGTTCGACCATGTTGGTCCCCGTGGGTTCGGTGATCACGGCCGGCCCGGTGATCCGCGCGGCAGGATCAAGCCCGGAGCGTTCGTAAAACGGTACCCCGGCGCTCTCACCGGACAAATGCACGGGAATCCGGGCCTTCGGCGCACCATCACCGCTTGGCAGGGCGGCGCCCGGGCTTTGTCCCGTTCGGCCGATCGCCTCTGCGCTGAGCATGTCGAAAAGGATCGCGCGCTCGGGGGAATGAAAACCGAAACGCTGGATATGCGCGGCCTCGAAATCCGACTGCATCCGCGCTGTATCCCCGAACGTCACCTCAAGCGGCTGGTGCGAACCATCGTAGCGAAGATGCGCCCGGCGTTCGGTTCCGATGTCGCGAATGCCCTGGCTTTCCACTTCGTCATGCGCCTCCCGCGCGATACGCTCAAGCACCTCGCCCGCATCGCCCATCTCGGAGAGCGGTGCATCGAACTGCACCTCGCGCATGGCCCGCACTTCTGCCAGTCCCATCCCGTAGGCCGACAGCACCCCGGCATGGGGATGCACCAGAACCCGTGACATGCCCAGTGCATCGGCCACCAGGCAGGCATGCTGCCCGCCGGCACCGCCGAAACACTGGAGCGTGTAGCCCGTCACGTCATGACCGCGCTGAACACTGATCTTCTTGATCGCGTTGGCCATGTTGTCCACGGCAATACGCAAGAACCCCTCGGCCATTTCTTCAGGGGCACGGCATGCCTCGCCCGTCTCGCGGCTGACGGTTTCGGCCAGGGCCTCGAATTTCCGGCGCACCGCTCCGGCATCAAGCGGCTGATCACCCTCCGGGCCGAAGACATGCGGGAAATGCTCCGGGTTGAGCTTGCCCAGCATCACGTTGCAATCTGTCACGGTCAGCGGCCCGCCGCGCCTGTAACAGGCCGGCCCCGGATCGGCGCCCGCGCTTTCGGGGCCGACCTGAAACCGCCCGTCCTCGAATTTGCAGATGCTGCCGCCCCCGGCTGCGACGGTATGAATATCCATCATCGGGGCACGCATCCTGACGCCCGCCACCTCGGTTTCGAAACTGCGCTCGTAGTCTCCGGCATAGTGGCTAACATCGGTCGAGGTGCCGCCCATGTCGAACCCGATGAGTCTGTCATGTCCCGCCGCACGTCCGGTCTTGACCATCCCCACGATCCCACCGGCCGGACCCGACAGGATCGCGTCCTTGCCCTGAAACAGCTGCGCATCGGTCAATCCGCCATTCGACTGCATGAAGAGAAGCGAATTACAGGCCCGCCCCAGATCCAGGGCGTCGGCGACCTGATCGACATAGCGGCGCAGGATCGGCGAGAGGTAGGCATCCACGACGGCCGTGTCGCCGCGGCCGACCAGCTTGGCCAGCCTGTTCACCTGATGGCTGGCGGTGATCTGCGAAAACCCCACATCCCGTGCGATCTCGGCCACCCGCACCTCGTGCGCGGGGTTGAGGTAGGCGTGCAAACCGGCGATCGCGACAGACCGGATCCCCTTGTCATGCGCGGCTTGCAATGCGCGGCGCGCCCTGTCCTCGTCAAGCGGACGGACGACTGCCCCTTCGGCATCCAATCTCTCGTCAAGCTCTGCCACGTCTTCATAGAGCAGATCCGGCCGCCGGACTTCGAGGTCGAAAAGGCGCGGGCGCGTCTGGTACCCGATCCTGAGCAGGTCGCGAAAACCTCCGGTCACAAGCAACAGCACCCGCTCGCCCTTGCGTTCGAGCAGCGCGTTCGTTGCCACTGTGGTACCCATTTTCACCGCCCTGATCGCACCGTCGGGAAAATCCTCATGCCTGCCCATGACCTCTCGGATACCCTGAACCGCGGCATCCCGGTAACGCTCGGGATTCTCCGACAAGAGCTTGTGAGTGTGCACGTCTCCAGCGGGATCAATCGCGACCACATCGGTAAATGTGCCGCCCCGGTCGATCCAGAATTCCCACTGTCCGCTCATATCGCACTCCCCGGTCACGCGCGAACGTTTGGCTGCAAGCCGCGGAATGTCAACGCCGGGCGCCAATCCCGCGGGGCATTGAAACACCCCGGCATTTCACGGCATATGATCCCGAACCCAAAGGGGAGGCACAGATGGACACGCGCAGCATAACAGATGATTTCGCTGTATCGCCACAGATCACGGCCGAGGATATTCCGGAACTGGCCCGCCACGGCTTCCGGTCGGTCATCTGCAATCGTCCGGACGGCGAAGATCCGGGACAGCCCGATTTCGATCAAATCGCATTGGCGGCAAGGGATGCCGGCATCGAGACATGCTGGATTCCCGTCGCGTCCGGCGTGGTGACAGGCGAGGCAGCACGGCAATTTCGCGAGGCCCTTTCTGACATGCCCGGCCCGGTCCTGGCCTATTGCCGCAGCGGCACGCGTTGCACGATGCTCTGGAGCCTGGCGCAAATCGGGCGGATGGAGACCGACCGTATCCTCGAGGTCACCGGGAAGGCCGGATATGACATGTCGGGGATACTGCGTCAGGCAGGGGCCGGGCTTGGCGGTCCCGCATGAGGCCCGGCTGGGCGGCCGTCGGGCCGGCACCGGGCGAAGGGTTTATGGCCTGTGCCATGCATGGCCCCGAACCGGGCCGGACCGCAACCGGAACGTCCGAAGCTGAAGCTCTCGATGCAGCCGGTGTGAAAGGCGGAAGGGTCGTACGTGTTGATCATGGCCCGGCCCTGTCTTTGCCAGCGCCGATTCTGCCCGAGTCCGGCCCTGATCTGCCCCCCTTGGCGCAGGAACAGCCACGCGATCTTGTCAGCGGTTGGCTGCGCCTGCGGGTGGCCGGCGCGCTGGCGGAAGATCGCAACTGGGACGGAGTCATCTGCGCTGCGGAAGGAGGCGTGAGCCATTGGCTGCATGTCAGCGCCAATGAAGTCGTAAGCAGCCGTGGATTCCTCACCTGGCGGCTGGTCACCGCGCTTGGCGGGGCGCCCGACCGGGCCGACATGACCGCACTCACCGACAGTCTCAGCCGTCCGGCACAACTGGCTGCGGATCTGCGCAGCGCCGAACTCGGGGGGGACACCGCGGCGATGACCGGGCATCTGATCGGGGCGGAGCTGGCGGCTGCGCGGCCCTACTGGCTGGGTCAGGAGGTGATCGTCGTTCATCCGTCTGCAACCGCGTCGAGCCATGCCCGGGCATTGACGGCGCAAGGCGTACCGGTCAGCGCGAAAAAGCCCGACAGGCTGCTTGGAAAGGGCCTCGGCGTTCTGGGGATGGCCCTCGGGCTTTCGTGATCGGCCTGCCGCCGGGGTGTTCTTGCCACCGGCGAACGTCCGTGCAACGCTTGACCGGAGTCATTGCAACCGAGGGCCGATCATGACGACCCGCCAGGAAGATACCCGAGCACAACTGCCTCAGGCGGTCGAACATCGCAATCCGGGGTTCGATCAGCTGGATGACGGCTGGTTGCGCATGGTGCAGGCCAACTCCTCGGCGATCGAACGCCGCTGCGCAACCCTGCCGGGGCGGCGCAGCGTCAAGAAGGCTCATCAGGCGGCGTGGCTGTGCCGCGCAATCAGTTGCATGGATCTGACCACGCTCAGCGGGGATGACACGCCCGGGCGCATGACGCGACTTTGTGCCAAGGCGCGCCAACCGCTGCGCACCGACCTCCTGATCACGCTCGGCATGCAGGAACTGACGGTTGGCGCCGTCTGTGTCTATCACGAAATGATCGCCCCGGCACGCCACGCACTGGCCGGCAGCGGCATTCCCGTCGCGGCGGTGTCGGCCGGTTTCCCCGCCGGTCTTTCGCCCTTGCGCCTGCGGGTGGCCGAGATCGAGGAAAGCGTTGCTGCCGGCGCAGCGGAAATCGACATCGTGATCTCGCGCCGCCATGTCCTGACCGGCGACTGGCAATCCCTCTTTGACGAGATCCGTGCCTTCCGCGACGCTTGCGGGCCGGCGCATCTCAAGGCGATTCTTGCCACCGGAGAGCTGGGGAGCCTGCGCAACGTCGCCCGCGCCTCGCTGGTCGCGATGATGGCGGGTGCCGATTTCATCAAGACATCCACCGGCAAGGAAAGCGTCAATGCGACCCTGCCGGTTACACTTGTGATGTTGCGGGCGATCCGTGACTATCACGCCCGAACCGGATTTCGCGTGGGTTACAAGCCCGCCGGCGGGATCTCGAAGGCCAAGGACGCGCTGATCTACCTGGCTCTTGTCAAGGAAGAGCTGGGGGATGCGTGGCTGACACCTGACCTGTTCCGCTTCGGCGCCTCGTCGCTTCTTGGCGATATCGAACGCCAGCTGGAACATCACGTGACCGGCGCCTATTCCGCGGGGTGGCGCCATGCGATGGGATAATCATCTTCGCAAAAAATAGATTAGTGAGGTTATTCAATGGCTGACAGAAACGATCTTCAAGAATGGGTCTATGAAGCGGTAAAAAGCAATGGCGGAACGGCTTCAGTTGTCGAAGTTGCAAAGCATATCTGGGACCAGCACGAGGACGAACTGAAGGCCTCTGGTGATCTTTTCTACACTTGGCAATACGACATGCGATGGGCAGCTGACAAATTGCGGAAGGCAAACCGATTTGCCCTTTCGGGCAGAAAGTGGGCTCTTAGGTGAGAATCAAGGGCATATACCAGAGCATGGAATATGGCCCCGCCCCCGAAAGCGCGGCGGAGGCCCTGGCCTGGCTCGTCGATCAGGGCGACAGTTTCGGGCATTTCATTAATGGCGCGTTCACGGAAGCCCGCAGTGATTTCACCGCCCGGAACCCTGCCACCGGCGAGGTGCTTGCTGCGCTGACACAGGCCCGTACCGAGGATGTGGACCAGGCCGTTGACGCCGCACGCCGCGCGCATCCCCGGTGGGAAGGGCTTGGCGGGCACGGTCGCGCGCGATGCCTTTATGCAATCGCACGGCTGATCCAGAAGAATGCGCGGCTCTTCGCGGTCCTGGAAACCCTGGACAATGGCAAACCCATCCGCGAGAGCCGGGACATCGACATCCCGCTGGTCCACCGGCATTTCTATCACCATGCGGGCATGGCGCAGCTGATGGCGTCGGAATTGCCCGGCCGCCGGGCTCTGGGTGTCTGTGGGCAGATCGTGCCCTGGAACTTCCCGCTCCTGATGCTGGCATGGAAAGTTGCCCCGGCTCTGGCCATGGGAAACACCGTGGTACTGAAGCCTGCGGAATGGACATCCCTGACGGCTCTGCTCTTTGCCGATATCTGTCGCCGCGCCGGTCTGCCCGACGGCGTGGTGAATATCGTGACCGGCGACGGCACGGTCGGCGAAATGATCGTGGCGCACGACGGGATCGACAAGATCGCCTTCACCGGATCCACGGCCGTGGGCCGGCGCATCCGTGAGATCACGGCGGGGAGTGGCAAGGCGCTGACGCTCGAGCTGGGCGGGAAATCGGCTTATGTGGTCTTCGATGACGCCGATATGGATTCGGCCGTCGAAGGTCTGGTCGATGCGATCTGGTTCAACCAGGGAGAGGTCTGCTGCGCGGGCTCCCGGCTTCTGGTGCAGGAGGGGGCCGCGGAACGGTTCCATGAACGCTTGCGCGCGCGCATGGACAAGCTGCGCATCGGTGATCCACTGGACAAATGCGTTGATGTCGGTGCGATGGTTGACGCGGCGCAACGCGACAGGGTGGCCGAGATGGTCGGCAGTTCGGCCGCCGGGATCCGCTATACGCCACAAACCGCCCTGCCCGAACACGGCGCGTTCTATCCACCGACCCTGATCACCGGCCTGACACCCTCCGATACCCTGATGCAGGAAGAGGTCTTCGGGCCGGTCCTCGTTTCCACGACATTCCGGACCCCGGCCGAGGCGGTCACGCTTGCCAACAACACACGTTACGGGCTTGCCGCCTCGGTCTGGTCCGAGAATATAAACCTTGCTCTGGACGTGGCACCGAAACTGGCCGCAGGGGTGGTCTGGATCAACGGCACCAACATGCTCGACGCCGCCGCCGGATTCGGCGGGGTCCGCGAAAGCGGCTTCGGGCGCGAAGGTGGATGGGAAGGGCTTTCGGCCTATTCGAAAGCCGATGAGAAGACCAAACCGCTCAGCCCTGTCACCCCTTTCACCGGAGAGCCGGACCGCCCCGCCGGCAGCGGGGCAATCGACCGCACGGCGAAGTTGTTCATCGGCGGCAAGCAGGCCCGCCCGGACGGGGGATATTCCAGCGATGTCTACGGCAAGACGGGCCGCTTCCTTGGGCAGGCGCCGCTGGCCAATCGGAAGGACCTGCGAAACGCTGTCGAGGCCGCACGCGGCGCCTCCGCCTGGTCCCGGACCACGGGGCACAAACGGGCGCAGATCCTCTACTACATCGCCGAGAACCTTGCCACGCGGGCCGATGAGTTCGCCGACCGTCTGAATGCGATGCTGGGCGGACGCTCCGCGATGAAGGAGGTCGAGACGTCGGTCGAGCGCCTGTTCACCTATGCCGCCTGGGCTGACAAGTACGACGGGCAGGCGCATGGCGTGCCGATCCGGGGGGTCGCGCTTGCCATGCGCGAGCCGGTGGGCGTGATCGGGGCATTCTGTCCCGATGACGTGCCGCTATTGGGGCTAGTTTCGGTCCTAGGGCCGGTTCTGGCAATGGGCAATCGCGCGGTGATCGCCGCCTCGGAGCCGCATCCCCTTGCCGCCCTGGATTTTTACCAGGTTCTGGAAACTTCCGACGTTCCCTCCGGTGTTGTGAACATCCTCACCGGGCGCCACGAGGAGCTTGCGCCGGTCATGGCCGCACACATGGATATCGACGCGGTCTGGAGCTTCTCGTCCTCGGACCTGTCGGCGGTGATCGAACGCGAAAGCGCCGGCAACCTGAAGCGGACCTGGGTCAACAATGCCCGCACGCGTGACTGGGCCGGGGCCGCCGGTGAAGGCCGCGCGTTCCTGGAGGCCGCCACCGAGGTCAAGAATATCTGGGTGCCCTACGGAGAGTAGCCCGGGTACGGCCCTACTGGCCCAGGTTCTCGGGCTTGCCCGCCACCACGAAGGTGAGCTTTCCGGGCTGCAAACGCTCTTTCGCGACGCGGTTCACATCCTCGAGGGTGACAGCGTTGACCCTGTCATTGCGGGTATCAATATAATCCCGGGACAGCCCCTCCATCTGCATGAGCACAGCAATGTCCGCGATCGGACCATTGCCGTCGAACCGCAATGGATAGGCGCCGGTCAGGTAAGTCTTGGCATCCTGCAATTCCTTCGCGGTCACGCCCTCGTCCCGGATCCGCGCCCATTCCGCCCGGATCACGGCGATCGCCTCGGCAACCCTGTCATTCGCGGACGACACCGACCCCATCCAGAGCTGCGCGCCATCCTTGTCCATCAGGTACGAGTAGACACCGTAGGTCAGGCCGCGTTCTTCGCGCACCTCCCGCATCAGTCGGCTTTCGAAGGAGCCGCCACCAAGAATGTGATTAAGCAGATAAGCAGCGAAGAAATCCGGGTGATCACGGTCAATCCCGGGCTGGGCGAAGGTCGCCACCGATTGTGGCGTGTCGAACTCCTTGACAACGACGCCTCCGGGAAGCGTGGGGTCCGCCGGGCCCGGCAACGGCGCGCCCCGCTCCGGAAGATCCCCGAGAAGACGATCAAGCAGGGAGGCAAGCTCGGTTTCGGTGATGTCTCCGACAGCACTCACGTAAATCCGGTCGCGGGCCAGGGCCGCGGCATGCGCGGCGTCAATATCTGCCCGGTTCAGTGCCTTCACGCTTTCCACCGTGCCCTGCCTCGGGCTGCCATAGGGATGCTCTCCGAAAACCAGCTCATCGAGGGCCCGCCCCGCGATGTCGCGGGGATCCTTGAGGTCGGACCGGAGGCCCGAGATCACCTGCCGCTTCACGCGCGCCACGGCCGCCTCGTCAAAACGCGGATTCACCAGGCTCTCACGCAGGAGTTCAACCGAGGCGTCACGGCCCTCGCTGAGGAACTTGGCCGAAACGGAAATGCTGTCGTCGCGGGTCCGGTATGAAAAGGATGCGGCTAGCGCCTCGGTCGCGCGGGCAAAGGCCCGGGCATCCATGTCACCGGCGCCCTCTTCCAGCAATCCCACCATCAGGTTCGTGGCGCCCCTTTTGCCGGGTCGGTCCAGCGCGGCACCACCACGGAACCGCAGTTCCAGCGCCACGAAGGGAATCGAATGATCCTCGACGAGCCAGGCATTGATCCCGCCCGGTGTCGTGACCTCCTTGATATCAACGCCGGCACGCGCCGGAAGGGCGGCCAACGCCGCGATCAGAACCAGTGCGAAGCGAATCATTGGGTCACCTCCGGTGCGGAAATCCAACCCGTGACGGCCCGTTTCCTGTCCAGCACCTCTTCGGCGGCCGTCATTATATCCTCTTCGGTAACTGACCTGAGAATATCGGGCCAGGCCTGAACATCCTCCACCGTAAGTCCCTGCGTGAGCGCCCGGCCGTAGCGGCGTGCCAGAGAGCCGACATCGTCGCGCTCATAGATACGGGCGGCCCGTACCTGCGTCCTGATCCGGTCAAGCCGTTCGGGTTCCACCCCCTCGGTCATGAACCCGGCCACCGCCCGGTCCAGCGCCGCCTCGGCCTCTTTCAGGGTCACGCCGGGGGCCGGCACGATCCCGATGTTGAATGTCGTGTCATCAAGCGACCGCCCACTGTAATAGGCCCATGTCTGCACCGCGACCTGCGTCTCGAACTGAAGCTTCTCCGCCAGTACAGAGGTGGTGCCACCACCAAGGATCTCGGCCAGAAGGGTAAGTGCCGCCGCCTTTTCCTGCGCACCACTGTCACGCTCGGGAGCGATGTAGGAGCGGCTGACATAGGGCTGCGCCACACGCTCGTCCTCGAACAGGACACGACGTTCGGCCAGTTGCGGCGGCTCCTGCGGGCGCACGCGGCGCGGCAGGTCGGGATTTGCGGGCAAAGTGCCGTAGTACTCCTTTGCCAAGTCCCGCACATTGTCGGGCTGCACATCCCCTGCGACCACCAGAACAGCGTTGTTGGGCGCGTAATACGTATCGTAGAAATCCAGCGCCGCCTCCATGTCCAGGCGCTCCATCTCGTGACGCCAGCCGATGATCGGCACGCCGTAGGGGTGGTTCATGTACTGCGCCGCGCGCTTCTGTTCACGGAAAAGGGCCGAAGGATTGTTCTCGACCCTCTGGTTGCGTTCCTCGATGATCACATCCCTCTCGGTCGCTATGTCGCTCTCTTCGAGTTTCAGGTTGACCATGCGGTCGCTTTCCATCCTCATCATCAGTTCAAGACGGTCTGCCGCGACCCGCTGGAAGTAGGCGGTATAGTCATGGCTGGTGAACGCGTTGTCGCTGCCGCCATTGCGTGCGACCGTGGCCGAGAATTCTCCGGGTTCCAGGGTTTCGGTACCCTTGAACAGAAGATGCTCCAGGTAATGCGCCACGCCCGAAACGCCCGGCTTCTCGTCCGCTGCTCCGGCCTTGTACCAGACCATCTGCACCACAACAGGCGCGCGGTGATCCTCGATGACCACGACTTGCATGCCATTTTCGAGATCGAATTCGGTAACCTGCTCTTCGGCGGCGGCCGGCAATGCCGCCGCGGCCATGCTCATCAGTGCCAGTATGATCGCACG
This sequence comes from Roseovarius sp. TE539, assembly GCF_003298505.1. GTDB lineage: Bacteria > Pseudomonadota > Alphaproteobacteria > Rhodobacterales > Rhodobacteraceae > Roseovarius. The sequence goes on along the minus strand of NZ_QNGB01000010.1, from coordinate 52,242 downwards.
CATCGGATGTGCCTTTCGCCCTTGCCTGTCGAAAAGATACGGCGGCTTTGGTACTGTTCAAGCCCGCTGACGTCGATGTGACCCGCGCGGCGGGTTTCTTCAGTCCTTCGGCGGGGCGGACGGTGTCTTGACACCACGCCGTCTCAGCCGGTTCAGCTCCGCGTAGGGATCAAGCCATTGCCGCCGATAGGCGTTCACGTAATCGTCATTGCGGCCGATGTTGAGGATGTTGACCCGGCCATGACGGCGCCGCACTTCCTTGTCCTCTGCCGCGAGGACCTGCCGGATGTCCGGTTGAACGCCATAACGCCGGGCTTGTCCGACGAGCGCCTCGTCGCGGGCCGAAACCCCGGTTCGCGCCGCTGCGGAAGGATCACCACCAAGGGCGGCTATTCCTTCAGCCTTCGGATCCGGATCCGTCCTGTTCGCGCCGCCCGGTGCCGGCGGCGGCAGCTCCGAATAACTCTCCGGCGCCTCCAGCGGCTTGCCCGGAAGGACCGAGAACTCGTCGGGGCCTTCCCCTGTATTCTTGATACGGGTGAGGCGAACATCACGATCCCTGTCGGCACAGGCCGTAATCGCCAGTGCGAGGATCAAGATCAAGCCGTGCGGCATCCTCATCGTCAGCCTCCTGCAGAATTCGCGCCAGATTTACCGTATCGCCACGCCAAGGTCACGGGGCCTTTTTGCCGGGACTGAAAATCACCATGCCCAACGCACCGGCAAAGACCGCGATATCCGCGACATTGAAGGCGTAGGGATTGTCCAGGCCGCAACAAGACATGTTCAGGAAGTCCGCCACCGCGCCGTAAAGCAGCCTGTCCACGACATTCCCCATTGCTCCGCCGACCAGAAGGCCGGCGGCGATTTTCTGCCACCTGCCTCCGGGTTCATGATGCACCCACCAGATCACGGCACCCGAAATCACGAAAGCCACCATGATCAGGCCCCATCGAACAAGATCGGAATCACGTGCCAAAAGCCCGAAATTGATCCCGTAATTCCACGCCATCCGAAGGTTCAGGAACGGCGGCCAGACATCCACCGCCCCAAGGGTGCGCAGGTTCATTGCATGCACCACGGCATATTTCGTCACCTGATCAAGCAGGAAGGTCCAGAAGCCGACCCAGAAAACCAGACGCATGGCGATCATCCTAGTGCCTGAAGTGGCGCAAGCCGGTAAAGACCATGGCGAGCCCGGCCTCGTCCGCGGCTGCGATCACCTCCTCGTCCCGCATCGACCCGCCGGGCTGGATCACCGCCGTGGCACCGGCCTCGGCCGCTGTCAACAGCCCGTCCGCGAAGGGAAAGAACGCGTCCGATGCCACCACGCTGCCCCGTGTCGGCGGTGCGTCGAGGCCAAGGGTGCGTGCCATGTCCTCGGCCTTGCGTGCCGCGATCCTGCAACTGTCCACACGGCTCATCTGACCGGCCCCGACGCCAACGGTAGCACCGTCCCTGGCATAGACGATCGCATTTGACTTCACATGCTTTGCAACCCGCCAGGCAAACAGCATGTCGGCCGCCTCACGCGCGTCGGGTAGGCGCTTCGTAACCACGCGCAGGTCGCCGGGTCCGACACGGCCGTTATCCTTGTCCTGCATCAGGAACCCGCCGGACACCTGCCGGATCGTCAGCGCCGCCGCCGCCGGATCGGCCAGTCCGCTGGTCGTCAGCAGGCGCAGGTTCTTCTTTCCGGAAAAAATGCGCAACGCCGCGTCATCGGCGCCGGGCGCGATCACAACTTCGGTGAAAATGCCGGCAATCTCCTCGGCCGTATCGCCGTCCAGCGGCCGGTTCAGCGCCACGATTCCGCCAAAGGCGCTTGTCCAATCACAATCGTAGGCGCGCGTGTAGGCCGCCTTGAGGGTGTCCCCACGCGCCACCCCGCAGGGATTGGCATGCTTTATGATCGCACAGGCCGGCTCTTCATCCGAGGCAAACTCGCTGACCAGTTCGAACGCCGCGTCCGTATCATTTATATTGTTATAACTCAACGCCTTGCCCTGAACCTGCGTGGCCGTGGCGACACTGGGCCGTGCCGATCCATCGGTATAGAACGCCGCCGCCTGATGCGGGTTCTCGCCATAACGAAGGGTCTGCGCCAATGTGCCGGCAACGGCCCGGCGCCGCGGTGCGGCGTCGTTCAGCGCGCCAGCCATCCAGGATGACACGGCCGCATCATAAGCCGCGGTGCGGGCATAGGCGTTGAGCGCCATGCGCTGCCGGAAAGCACGGGTCGTGGAGCCGTCATTCGCCTCCAGTTCGGAGACGAGCGGCGCATAATCCTCGACGTCAACCACGACAGTGACGGCACCGTGGTTCTTGGCCGCCGCGCGAATCATCGCCGGCCCGCCGATATCTATGTTCTCGATGCAGGTGCCATAGTCGGCGCCCATCGTTACCGTGTCCTCGAATGGATAGAGGTTGACCACCAACAGGTCGATCGGCGGGATCCCGTGGGTTTCCATTGCCGCTGCGTGACCGGCATCGTCCCTCAATGCCAGCAATCCACCATGTACATTGGGATGCAGGGTTTTCACACGGCCGTCCATCATCTCGGGAAACCCGGTAATCTCGGATACGTCGCGCACAGCCAGACCCGCGTCGCGCATGGCCCTCGCACTGCCGCCTGTGGAAACAAGTTCGACCCCCATACCAGCGAGCGCCCGGCCCAGTTCGATCAGCCCGGTCTTGTCTGAAACGGAAAGAAGCGCACGGCGAACGGGCGCGGGATCGGCGGAATCGGTCATGGCAAGTCCTGGATTTCTGTCGTTTCAATCTTCAGCCGCGGGCATCAAGGCATCCTGTGCAAGATCCCGGATGCTGATCGGTGTATCCTGCGCCTTGGCAAGCGACCACCTTGTGCGTGTCGCATACTCCATCGCGCGCCCGGATAGAACAATCTGTTTGGTCGCACGCGGCTTCAAACGTCCTCTTTCCAGATAAACGCTCGGCTCAACGGTCATTTCGCAATGTCCGTTCGAGCGGAATACCCAGATTTCGCCGCTTCTGAGCGCCATTGAAACGGCCGTGCCGCCCATGTCCAGCGCCACATCGACCTCCGGGTGCAGGTGGAACCGGATGTCAAAGGGAATTCCCTGAAGCTGCGTGGCATCAAGCGTCTTGTCGAACCGGCGCTTTGCCGAATCATCAAGAGCGATCAGAAGATCCTCACCCGCGATCCCACGACCATCGAACGTCATTTCGAGGATCCGCGCGTGGGTCAAGCCGTAGGCGCGCTCATACCCGTCATGTCCGCCCTCGAACCGGAGCCCGCCCTGGGCCTGGCTCATCTCGATCGGAACTTGCCTCGGAATGTCCGTCAGCATTTCCTGCCGTCCCGCCGATCCGCCCAGGCGGGCGCTTGAGCGCCCGTCCAGGACCAGCGCGGAATGCGAGGGGGTCGCCCGGCCCGCGCGGCGCCATTCGGCTCCGAAGGTGTCACCCGAGCCGCAATTCACGATCAGCGGCCGCCGTCCCGATGTCAGCTCGAACGCCAGTGTCGAGGCATGCGCATTGCTCGAGGCTCGGCCTGAGGGCGGCGCGCTGGCATCGACGATCAGCGTGGTGCGCCCGGCACTCAAACGCGCAAACCCCATCGCCAGCCCGTCCGGCTGACTGCCCTTCACGCCACTTGCCGCAAGCGCATGGTCCAGCCGGCCTTCCAGACCGCGGCCACCGCCGTGAAACCGCGCCAGCCCACCATCCGCATGCCGCAATGTGCGCAGGGTGGGTGCAATCCTTTCTATCGCGCCCTGATGTTCGGACGACGTACCCATACCCGCCTCCTCCAGCGCCATCGACGCCCAGGTCAGCAGGGTGAACACTTCAAGCAGTTCTTCCGGGTTGCGCGTCGGAAGCAGGCCATGCTCATCGATCTGTGCCGCGCATTCCCGTGCCAGCGCCTGGACCGCCGGGCCGACATGCCGCTGCATCCCCTCCAGCGCCAGACCTGCATAGATGAGACCCGTCAGAGCCTCGAAGCGTGGCAGCCCCGGCCGCGACGCCTGCCAGCGCCGTCCCAGAAAGATGGTCTGCTGCCCCAGGGACAGGAAAAAGGCATCCGACCCGGCTTTCTCCTGGCCAGCCAGGAGGAACAGGGCGTGATTGATCCAGCGGATCAGGCGCCGGCCGGACAGATCCGGGGTCCAACCCGGGCCGCGCCCTCCTCCGAAACGGGCAATCCAGCCCCACAGCCAGTCCTGCGCACAGGCCCGAGCCTGCGTATCCCCCACCGCAGCGAGGTCATCGAGCCACGAAAACCCGTGCGCCATGTCGGCAAAAGCGTAATCGGGCGCGTCCAGATCCCAAAGGCTGGTTTGCGGCGCCTGGAACAGGTGGCCAGCGAACAGGATGTTCCCGGCCATCAACTGCCGCCCGCGCGCAAAGCTGCCGATGGTCCGCGGTTCCGGCCTCGAAACAAATCCCGTTGCCGGGCGCGCCGCGGTCGCGCGACGTGCGTGAACATGGTTCATAAAGCGCGTCCAGCGCGCCGCTCGCTTTTCCGGATCGGACATCTGCCTTGCCTCTGCACGCTCTTGACGGCGCACCCTGACATCACAATACAGCGTGGCGGTGCATAAGTCACCGGCAGATTCACCACCCGTGGCCGGTCATCGTCGATGACGCAGGCATGCCATGAAAAAACCGTCCATGCCGCCACGCTCGGGCCAGTAATCCGGCCGCAGGCGCAGACCACCCTCCGCAGTGATCCAGCCGGGATCGACCCCGAGGCGATCGGCCGGCACCGCCACCACCTCGAGCCCCTCATGCCGGTCAAGCACGTCCTCGATCTGACATTCGCCCTCATCCGGCAACAGCGAACAGGTACAGAAAACCAACTTTCCACCGGGCCTGAGCAAGCCGATCGCGCGATCCAGCATATCCGCCTGCAACGTGATCAGGCCTTCGATCCCGGCACCGTCGCGCGCATGTGGCAAATCCGGGTGCCGACGGATCGTGCCGGTGGCAGAACAGGGCGCATCGAGCAGGATGGCGTCATAGGGTCCACCGTGATGGGCAAGGACATCCTGCGCCATGCAATCCGCTTTCAGCCCGGCACGATCCAGGTTTTCCCGTACCCTGCGAAGGCGTTTTTCGGATATGTCGACAGCGGTGACCACCGATCCGGCGGCGGCAAGCTGCATGGTTTTCCCGCCCGGCGCTGCGCAAAGGTCAAGCACGGTTTCACCCGGCTGCGGGGCGAGCAGGCGCACCGCGATCGCGGCGGCAGCATCCTGAACCCACCAGGAACCGTTGTCATAACCCGGCAACGCCGAAACCTGCGCGTTCCGGTTCAGGCGTACAGATCCCGTTGGCAACAATTCGCCGCCTGTCATGGCCGCCACACCCGACGGATCGTCCCGTGCCGTCAGGTCCAGTGGCGCGGCGTTGAAATGCGCGGCCTCGATCGCCTGCACCACCGGTCCGCCATAGGCCTCCAACAGCGGATCCCGGAGCCACTTGCGCAGCCGCGGCAACCGCAGGTCATTCCACGTTTTCGGCCCTTCATCCGCGATCTTTCGCAGCACGGCGTTGATCAAGCCCTTGAGGTTTCCGTAGCGGGGATGCGCCCCGATGATCGCCACTGCCTCGTTGACCACGCCATGCGCATCGCCACCCTCGCACAGCTCGACCGTTGCCAGCCGCAGCACATTGAAGGCGTGAAGCGGCGGTGGTTTGCGCAAGTGACGCTTGAGCAGCCGATCGGCCCGCTCCAGCCCGCGCAGCGTGTCATTGGCCAGCCGATGCGCACGCGCCCGGTCCGCCGGATCCAGCGCGTCCAGCGCGCCCTCACTCAGCAGGTCACTGACGAGCCGCCGTTCACCGATGACCTGATCCAGTAGGTGAACTGCGCGCGCACGGGCGCCTGATGTGGCATTGGCAGGCTTTTTCATTGATCGTCCTTGCTCGGGAACAGACGAGGCGTATATCAACACGGCAGGAACGAAGGAACCCTGTTCATGACCGACGAAACCCGACAGCTCCCTGCCGAAGCCCTGCGCGCCCTCGCCGAGGCCGAGGAACGCCGCCGGAACAACCCCGATCCCGACTTGCCGACCGAATTGGGCGGTCGCAAGGGGCTCGAACCGGTTCGATACGGTGATTGGGAAAACAAGGGATTGGCAATCGATTTCTGACGGCACTGTGCAGGTCTCCACCCGGTCATGGCCGGACCCGCGGAAATCTTTGTCCTGCCGCTCAGCGGAGGTTCAGGTCGGCGTGATCGCCGTCGCCCCGGTCGGAGATGAAGCGGATGGTGCCCCCGTCAACCTTGACCGCCTGACAATTCGGTCCCAGGTCAAGGCTCCCCCAGTAGAGCGACCGACAGAAATACCCCGACCGCCATTGCCAGGCGCCGCGCACGTCGCGCCCGAATGCCCGCCCGCGAATGGCCCCTTCCGGTGTTACCTTGAGCTTGATGCCGAAGCGCGTCAGGTCGCGCCCGTCGATGATCGAAACGAACCCCTGCCTTTCACGCACGGTTGAAAATCCTTCAGCGGAGGCCGGCGTGGTAATGAGCAGGGCAATGATAGTGGCAGTGACGGTTCGCATCGCGTGACCCTCCGGTGCTTTGGGTGGGTACGCACCGTCGACAGAACCGGATCACTCTTCGGTCAAACCGAGGACATCCAGCATGTCGTATTCACCCGGCTTGCGTCCCCGTCCCCACAAGGCCGCCTTGACTGCGCCGCGGGCAAATACTTTCCGGTCACTGGCGACATGACGCAGGACAATCCGTTCTCCGGCCGCCGCGAACATCACGTCATGTTCACCAACGATATCTCCACCGCGAATGGCCGAGAACCCGATATGGCCGCGTTCGCGTTTGCCGGTCATGCCGTCGCGCCCCCGGTCCGACACGGACTCCAGCGCCACTCCCCGCCCGTCAGCCGCCGCTTGCCCCAGCATGAGCGCGGTGCCCGAGGGCGCATCGACCTTCTGGTTGTGATGCGCTTCTGTGATCTCGATGTCATAATCCTCGTCCAGGGCGGCGGCGACCTTCCGGGTCAGCTGCGTCAGCAGGTTGACCCCGAGACTCATGTTGCCGGCCCGGACGATGACAGCATGACGTGCCGCCGCCGTGACCGCCGCAAGGTCTTCCCCGGACATGCCGGTCGTGCCGATCACGTGAACTATCCGTGCCTGCGCCGCCAGACCTGCGAATTCGACAGTCGCCGCCGGGGACGTGAAATCAATGATTCCCTCAGCCCGGGCGAATGCCTCCAGCGGATCGTCGGTGACCGCCACGCCAAGCGGCGGGCCACCCATCGCTTCGCCCAGATCCTGACCGATCCAGTCATGTCCGGGACGCTCTACCGCGCCTGCAAGCATCGCGCGGTCGCCATGGGTGATCTCCTGCACAAGCATCCGGCCCATGCGCCCCGAGACACCCGTTACCACGAATCCCGGCAAATCCGTCATCAGTTGCTTCTCCCTTGCCATCCGCGCCTTCCTTAGCGTGCGCATCGGCGCTTGGCAAAACTTGCCTGAAGCCTTAGATGCACCTTCATGAGCAGGAACAATTCCCAAGCCGGGCGCGGACCGTCGCAACGCCAGCTTCGCGTCGGCGAGCTGATCCGGCGGACGCTGTCGGAAATCCTCGTGCGGGACGACATCCACGACCCCGAGCTCAACCGTATTTCGGTCACTGTCGGCGAAGTGCGTACCTCCCCCGATCTGAAGGTGGCAACGGCCTATGTCCTGCCGCTTGGCGGTGAGGGGGCCGAGGATCTCGTTGGCCTGCTGGCCCGCAACAAGGGGGAACTGCGCCGGTTGATCGGGCGCAAGCTGTCGCTCAAGTTCGTACCGGACCTGCGATTCCGCCTTGACCGGACCTTTGACCGCATGGACGATACACGCCGGCTTCTGGATCAGGACGATGTGCGCCGCGACCTCGACGATTAGGGCGCTTCTGGGCGCATTGATTGCGTTATGCGCCGAAGCCGGCGCAGTGCAAGCCGCGGAATGCCGGGGCATGGATCACGCAGGATCGACCTTCACGGTCTGCGAGGTCGACGCGGCACAGTCCGATCTGCGGCTTTTTCTACGCGACCCCGAAACCGGACAGCCCCTGGGCAGTTTCGACAACGTGGACCGGATGCTCGCCAGAAGTGGCCATCGGCTTGGCGTTGCCATGAACGCCGGGATGTATCATCCCGACAGGCGTCCTGTTGGTCTTTACATCGAGGACGGTCGCAAGATCGCCGGGCTGGTCGAAACGGCGGGGCCGGGCAATTTCGGCCTGCTGCCCAACGGTGTCTTCTGCATCCGCAAGGGCCGGGCCGACGTGATGGAGACCCGTCGTTTTGCGCGCGAACGCCCGGCCTGCCGCCATGCCACCCAATCCGGCCCGATGCTGGTGATCGACGGGGCGTTGCACCCGCGTTTCCTGCGCGAGAGTGACAGCCGTTTCATTCGCAACGGTCTGGGCAGTTCCGAAGACGGGCGCCGCGTGGTCCTTGCCATTTCCGAAACGCCTGTAAATTTCCATGATTTCGCGACCCTCTTCCGCGATGTTCTGGACCTTCCGCAGGCGCTCTATCTTGATGGCAACATCTCGCGGCTCCACGCCCCCGGCCTGAACCGGCACGACGGGGGTTTTCCGATGGGGCCGATTCTCGGCACCGTGGTGCCGGCGGACGATCAGACAGCACCGGATTGACGACACCGCGACCTTTCGCTACCTCCCGCGCTTCGGCAGCACACTGGAGGACTGCATGGCACGCAGACGCAAAGGGCGCGACATCTCGGGCTGGCTGGTCGTGGACAAGCCCGCCGGCCTCACATCGACCTCCGTCGTGAACAAGGTACGCTGGGCGCTTCAAGCCAGGAAAGCCGGACATGCCGGTACGCTGGACCCCGAGGCAACCGGCGTTCTGGCCATTGCCCTCGGTGAAGCGACAAAGACGGTTCCCTACATCACCGACGCGCTCAAGGCATACAGTTTCACCGTCCGGCTGGGCCAGGCCACCAATACGGACGACGCTGCGGGAGACGTGATCGCCGCAAGCGACGTGCGCCCCGGGGACGCCGAGATAAAGGAGGCGCTCAACGCGTTCGTCGGGGACATCCTTCAGGTGCCGCCACAATACTCGGCGGTCAAGATCGACGGCGAACGCGCGTACAAGCTGGCACGAGAGGGTGAGCAGATGGAAATCGCCGCCCGTCCCCTCTGGGTTCGGGAACTGGTGATGACCGATCGCACCGACAACGATCATGTCACGCTGGAAATGACGTGTGGCAAAGGCGGGTATGTGCGGGCCATAGCCCGGGATCTTGGCGCCGCACTCGGCTGTCACGGCCACGTCACGACATTGCGCAGGATCTGGTCCGGACCGTTCGATGCCTCCGAGGCGCTGGCGTTCGACGAGGTCGAAAGGCTCGCCGGCGATCCCGAGCTCGAGTCCCACCTGCGTCCCCTCGAGGACGGGTTGGCGGACCTTCCCGAAGTGGGCTGCGCATCGGGGTCCGTGGCGAGGCTGCGAAACGGCAACCCGGCACCGGTGATCGCGCGTGACCTGGACTACGGAGAAGAGGCCTGGGCCTCGGAAAACGGAAGCGCCATCGCCGTTGGCCGCTACCGCGGCGGAGAGTTGCATCCGACGCGCGTCTTCAACCCGCGTTGATGCCTTGAATCCCGCCGCTCTGCCCGGCACAAGAATGTCATGATCACGCGCAACCACAGCAAGGGCGATGCCGAATCCAGCGCTGTCTATTCGGATTGCGAGAAATACCGCTATCTGCTGACCCGGACATGGGACACCTGCGGGCAGCGGGCGCTTTTCATCATGCTCAATCCCTCCACCGCGACCGAGGTTCAGAACGATCCCACCGTCGAACGCTGCGAACGGCGTGCACGGACCCTGGGTTTCGGTGCTTTCCGGGTGACCAACATATTCGCGTGGCGTGAAACAGATCCCGGGAAGATGCGTGCCGTTCCCGATCCTGTCGGCCCCGAGAACGATCACGCCATCGAAGAAAGCTGCGCGTGGGCGGACCGGATCATCGCTGCATGGGGAGCTCACGGAGCGCATCTGAACCGTGGCGCCCGTGTCCGCGATCTGCTGCGCCGCACGGGGCGCCCGGTCCATCATCTTGGCCTGACACAGGCCGGGCATCCGCGTCATCCGCTCTATATCGCTTACAGCAAGGAGCCCGAGCCATGGCTGCTGACACCACCCCTCGACCAGGCGGAGTGAACGATGAAGACACCAAGACGGATTTCGCCCGCCTGGCGGACGAGCTTCAAACACTGAACCGCCACCGTTTCGTGAGAATCCACAATTCGCTCTGGCGGCTGGTCATGTTCCAGTTCCTGCGCGGGCTCGCCTTCGGACTGGGCTCTGTCGTCGGGGCGACGGTCCTTGTCTCGATCGTCGTCTGGTGGTTGTCGCAGTTCGAGTTCATTCCCATTGTCGGTGACTGGCTGGGGCAACTCGTGGACCAGATCGAAACAACCCGCGACCCCGAGTGACACGCCGAGGAATGACGCCATATTAACCACTTGGCGCGGCTTTCATTGATTAATCGGACCGCTTCACCCACCCTGCCTTGGGGGTCTTGGTGTGGAACGAAGGTGATGATGGGTTTCCTTGCAGGCCTGATGGGAATGGCCGCCATAGGTGCGGGCGCTTTTTTCGGAATGTCCGAACCCGATGACGAGGACGAGCCCGGAGAAGAGACCACCAATGAGGAGTCGTCCGATACCGTGGACGAGAACTCTGGCGATAGTGTCATGGATTTTGCAACCGGGGAGGCATCAGACTGTGATGATGCCGACGGCAACACGGCAGAAGACGCACCGCCTGACATCGGCCCGGAGGACCGCGCCACACCCGCCGCGGAGACACAGCCGGATGAGACTGAATTGCCCGGCTTGACCACAGTGCAGGCTGTTCCCGATGCCTCCGAAGACAGCGATGACCCGGACGAGACGATCTCAGCGGGCACGGACAACGCCGACACGATAACCGGTGCGCCGGGTGTTGATCTCGTCAATGGATATGCCGGTGACGACAATGTGCGCGGCGGTGGCGGGGGTGATCGTCTCTGGGGCGGCGAAGGTGATGACAGGGTTCGGGGCGACGCGGGTGATGACACTGTCCACGGGCAGGACGGTGATGACCGGCTCTGGGGCGGCAAAGGCGCTGACTCGGTATTCGGACACAACGGCGACGACAGCCTTGACGGCGGCATGGACGATGACAGCCTTGTTGGCAGCGCCGGGAATGACGGCCTGATCGGCGGGTCAGGTGACGACGCGCTGCATGGCGGTTTGGGCAGTGACACGCTTTCGGGTGATGGTGGGCAGGACAACCTGTTCGGGGGATGGGGGGACGATGCCCTGTCGGGCCTGCTGAACGATCCGGCCACCGGTGCCCTCGATGACATCGACGGGCGCGACTACCTCAATGGCGGGGGTGGCAACGACATGATCCTTGCCGGAAAGGAAGACATCGTCACGCCCGGAACCGGCGCTGATACCGTTGCACTCGGGGATTGGATAACGCCGGGCCATGCGGCCGAAATCCTCGGTTTCAGTGCCGAAGAAGACGGTATCATGGTCCTGTTCGACGATAGCGCGGATGCCGACCCGCAACTGACCCTCGAAATGGATTCGGAGGATGCTGCACGACAGCATATCCTGCTCAATGGTACCCGGATCGCCTCGGTCGCGGATGCGCCGGGCTTGGGCCTTGGACACATCACCCTCGTCGCACAGAGCAGCCTTCCGGCCGTTTCCGGCGCATGATCCGAAGAGTCCGATTGCCTCTTTCCTTTCAGATCGAAATCTCCTATACGCGCGCTTCGTCCGGTGGTGCCGGGCGCACTCTCCATGGACCCTGCTGGACGACATCCCGGCTTGTGCCCGCAACACGAACCCGAAAGGAGACCCCGATGTCGATTACCGTTGAAGAGAAAGCCCGTGTTCTCAAGGAATTCGCCACCAAGGAAGGCGATACCGGTTCACCCGAGGTGCAGATCGCGATCCTGACCTCGCGGATCACCACCCTGACCGAGCACTTCAAGACCCACAAGAAAGACAACCACGGCCGCCGTGGCCTGCTCAAGATGGTCGCGCAACGCCGCAAGCTGCTGGACTATCTCAAGGGCAAGGACGAGGCCCGTTATCGCGACCTCATCAAGCGTCTCGGCATCCGCCGCTGAGGATCCCCCGGCCAAGCTGAACGCCCGCCTTGTTACAGGCGGGCGTTTGTGTTTCATTTCAAGGCTTTCGGTCAGGCGCGCTTTGCCGGGACATCGGTGATTGCGATCCGGTGACCAGCGCCGCGTCCGCCGTTGCCTGTGCGCCTACCGCGGATATCCGGCCCATGCCGCCGCAGCGTGCACATCCCCGCTTTCCTTCCGTGGCGAACTGCTGTATCCCGCGCGCATCTGAAACGTGACGCCTTAGACCCCGGCGCATGGGATGATGAAGGGGTCGGCGGCAATGGGGCCGCCATGGAAACGGAGGACCCGGGATACGCCCGGGAGAGCCTCCAGACAGGATACGATACATGTTCAAAGTAACGACGAAATCAATGCAGTGGGGCGAGGAAACGCTGACACTGGAAACCGGCAAGGTTGCCCGCCAGGCCGATGGTTCGGTCATCGCGACGCTCGGTGAAACCAGCGTCATGGCCAACGTGACCTACGCGCGCCAGCCGCGCGAGGGGCAGGATTTCTTTCCGCTCACGGTCCACTACCAGGAAAAATACTATGCCGCGGGCAAGGTGCCCGGCGGCTTCTTCAAGCGCGAGGCACGCCCGACCGAAAAGGAAACGCTGACCGCGCGCCTGATCGACAGGCCGATTCGTCCGCTTTTCGTGGAAGGGTTCAAGAACGAGGTGCTCGTCATGTGCACCGTGCTGAGCCATGATCTTGTCAATGACCCCGATATCGTGGCGATGATTGCCGCCTCGGCCGCGCTGACCATTTCGGGCGCGCCGTTCATGGGGCCGATCGCGGGGTGTCGCGTGGGCTACGAAGCGGGCGAGTATGTCCTCAACCCCGAGATCGACGACATGCATGACTTGCGCAACAATCCCGATCAGCGGCTCGACCTGATTGTCGCTGGCACGGCCGACGCGGTAATGATGGTCGAGTCCGAGGCTTATGAACTGACCGAGGACGAGATGCTTGGCGCCGTCACCTTCGCGCATGACCAGATCAAGCCGGTGGTGGACCTCATCGTTTCACTTGCAGAGGACGCCGCGAAGGATCCCTTCGATTTCCAGCCTCCCGATTATGCCGCCCTTTATGACGCGGTGAAGAATGCCGGTGAGCAGAAGATCCGCGATGCCTATGCCATCACCGACAAGCAGGAACGCACCAACGCGGTCTCGGCGGCCAAGGACGCGATCCGCGGAACCCTCGACGAGGGCCAGCTGGAGGATCCGAATCTCGGCGCTGCGCTCAAGAAGCTGGAAGCGTCAGTCCTGCGCGGTGATGTCGTCAAGACGGGCAAGCGCATCGACGGACGTCCGCTCGACCAGGTGCGCCCGATCGTTTCGGAGACCGGCCTGCTGCCGCGCACCCACGGCTCGGCCCTTTTCACCCGTGGCGAGACCCAGGCGCTTGTTGTCACAACGCTGGGCACCGGCGATGACGAACAGTTCATTGACGCGCTGCACGGCAACTTCCGCTCCAACTTCCTGCTGCACTACAACTTCCCGCCCTACTCGGTGGGCGAGGCGGGTCGCGTCGGGCCCCCGGGACGGCGCGAGATCGGTCACGGCAAGCTCGCGTGGCGTGCGCTTCAGGCGGTGCTGCCGCCGGCCACGGATTTTCCCTACACGATCCGGCTGGTCAGCGAGATCACCGAATCCAATGGATCCTCCTCGATGGCCTCCGTCTGCGGCGGGTCGCTTGCGATGATGGATGCGGGCGTGCCGCTCAAATCGGCGGTCGCAGGCGTGGCGATGGGCCTGATCCTCGAGGAGGACGGCGATTATGCCGTGCTCACCGACATCCTCGGTGACGAGGATCATCTTGGCGACATGGACTTCAAGGTTGCCGGCACCGAGAATGGCATCACCTCGCTGCAGATGGATATCAAGGTCGCGGGCATTACGCCGGAGATCATGAAGAAGGCGCTCGCGCAGGCGAAGGACGGCCGGATGCACATCCTTGGCGAAATGTCCAAGGCGCTTTCGGAAACGGCCGAATTCTCGGTCCACGCGCCGCGCATCGAGACGATGCAGGTGCCCACCGACAAGATCCGCGAAGTGATCGGCTCGGGCGGCAAAGTGATCCGCGAGATCGTCGAGGTCTCGGGGGCCAAGGTCGACATCAACGACGAGGGGATCGTCAAGATCGCCTCGCCCGACGCCGAATCGATCAAGAAGGCCTACGACATGATCCACTCGATCGTGGCAGAGCCGGAAGAAGGCGGGATCTACAAAGGCAAGGTCGTCAAGATCGTCGATTTCGGCGCCTTCGTGAATTTCTTCGGCAAGCGCGACGGGCTGGTCCATGTCAGCCAGATCGAGAACCGCCGCCTGAACCATCCCTCTGACGTCCTCAAGGAGGGTCAGGAGGTCTGGGTCAAGCTGCTGGGCTTCGACGATCGCGGCAAGGTGCGCCTCAGCATGAAGGTTGTCGATCAGGAGACCGGTGAAGAGATCAAGAAAGAGGAACAGGCCGAGGGCTGAGCCCTTCCCGTTTCGTCATGTCGCATGGGCCCCGGCGTTTTCGCCGGGGCCTTTTCGTATCAAACCGGCAGCGCCGTTGTCTTGCACACCGTGCGCAGCGCGAAGCTGGATTGCATCTGCGCCACGCCCGGCAGGCGTGTCAGGTACTGACGGTGGATGCGGGCGAAATCCTCGGTATTCTCGGCCACGATCTTGAGGATGTAGTCCGCGGTTCCGGCCGTCAGGTGACATTCCAGAACGTCAGGGATCCGCGCCACCGATTTCTCGAATGCCTCCAGAACGTCGTCAGCCTGGGTCGAAAGGGTGATCTCGACGAACACGGTCGCCGGGACGCCCATCTTGTGCGCATCCAGAAGCGCAACGTAGCCGCGGATATATCCCTCGGCTTCCAGCCGCTGCACCCGCCTGTGACAGGCACTGGCCGAAAGGTTCACCTCGTCGGCAAGGTCGGCGTTCGATATGCGCCCGCGCCGCTGCAGAACGGTCAGAAGCCTGCGATCTGTCGCGTCCAGGGACATAAATGATAGAGCCTCCTGCCATTTGCAGTTAACATCGAATTATATTCACATAAACGCGCAATTGGCGAGTGAAATTTCAATCCCATTGCGGGCTTCCTGATCCATGATTTTGAAAAGTCACCCAGGGAGGATCGTCATGAAAATAGGCTGCCCCACGGAAATCAAACCGCAGGAGTTCCGCGTAGGTCTGACACCCAACGCCGCGCGCGAAGCCGTATCGCACGGTCACGAAGTCATCGTTCAGGCCGGGGCCGGGGCCGGAGCCGGCTTCGATGACGCCGATTACACCACCGCCGGCGCGTCCATCGCGGACAGTGCCGAAGAGATATTCGCCAGCGCCGAGATGATCGTGAAGGTCAAGGAACCGCAGGCGGGCGAGCGCAAGATGCTGCGGGAGGGGCAGCTTCTCTTCACCTATCTGCACCTCGCGCCGGATCCGGAACAGACCCGCGACCTGCTTGCCTCGGGCTGTACCGCGATCGCCTACGAAACGGTCACCGACGCCCGCGGCGGCCTGCCGCTTCTGGCACCGATGTCCGAGGTGGCCGGCCGGCTTGCGCCACAGGTCGGGTCATGGACCCTGCAGAAGGCCAATGGCGGGCGCGGGGTGCTGATGGGGGGTGTGCCCGGCGTCGGACCGGCGCGCGTGGCGGTGATCGGCGGCGGTGTCGTGGGCACTCACGCGGCCCGGATCGCGGCCGGCATGGGCGCCGACGTGACTGTCCTGGACCGATCCCTCGACCGGATGCGTTATCTGGACGATGCGTTCAGCGGCCTTTTCAAGACCGCCTATGCCAGCGCCGGCAACAACGCCGACATGGTGGCTGAGGCCGACATGGTGATCGGCGCGGTCCTGATTCCGGGCGCGGCCGCGCCCAAACTGGTGACCCGTGCGCAGCTCTCGACCATGAAGCCCGGCGCTGCCATCGTCGATGTCGCGATCGACCAGGGTGGCTGCTTCGAGACCTCGCGTGCCACCACGCACGAGGACCCGATCTACGAGGTCGACGAGATCATGCATTACTGCGTCGCCAACATGCCCGGCGCGGTGGCGCGCACTTCGACCATCGCGCTCGGCAACGCGACCATGCCCTTCATGCTGGCGCTTGCAGACAAGGGATGGCGGCAGGCCTGCGCCGACGATCCGCACCTTCTGGAAGGGTTGAACGTGCATGCCGGGCAACTGACGTACTACGCCGTGGGCAAGGCCCTTGGTATCGACGTGATCTCGCCGCAGAAGGTGGTCAGGGGATGACACCCCCCTCCCGGCCCGCTCCAAGCACCCGGCGCGGCCGGCTCGCAACAGTCTGACACGCCGCGCGGCCACGGATATCACCTGTCTGCGCGGCGGCTGATTATTGCGCGCCAGCAATACAATTTGTCGTAAAATGTCCCTGTCAAGAGCCTTGTCGGGCACAAGGCGCTGGACCGAACATCTTTTCTGTCTTAGCAATCTAGGTCAGGCAATTCGGGGGGCCGTACATGGGAATGTTCATATTGCGCCGGGTCGGGGTCTTGATCCTCACCTCGCTGTGTCTGACATTCGTGGTCTTTTTCCTGACCAATCTCTATCCGAACCTGGAAAAACTGGCCAAGACCCAGGGCAACTTCCGCATGACGGACGAAGAGGTGGCCACCTACCTGAACAACAACGGGTACCTGCAGCCTGTCTTTGCGAAGTACGGTCAGTGGCTCGGGGTTCTTCCCGGCTACGTGATCGAAGGTACCGATGGCACGGTCCGCGCAAAATGTGCCGGCCCTGACGAGCCGCTCGAAGAGGCGCCGACCTTTTGCGGTGTCCTGCAAGGCAATTGGGGCTACTCCACCGTTTTTCGCGACGATGCCGGCGGTATCATCGCTGAGAAACTGGCGCTGACCGGCAAGCTGATGTTCTGGGTGATGCTGCTCATGGTGCCCTCGGCGCTGGTTCTCGGGGTTCTGGCTGGCATGCGCGAGGGGTCGCGCACCGACCGGACCCTTTCCACCGTTGCCATTACCACCACAGCCACGCCGGAATATGTTTCGGGCGTGATCTTCATCGCTGTTTTCGCCAGCACCACGGTCGGACTGAAATGGTTCAAGGGCACCGCCACCTCGGCGATGGACGGCGCCAATTTCGAGAACTTCTTCCTTCCGGTCCTGACCATTGCACTTTATGGCATGGGCTATATCGCCCGAATGACGCGCGCCTCGATGGCCGAAGTGATGACCGCGCAGTATGTTCGCACCGCGCGCCTCAAAGGGGTGAAGTTCCGCAATATCGTTCTCAGGCACGCGCTGAGAAACGCGCTGATCGCCCCCTTCACCGTGATCATGCTTCAGTTCCCGTGGCTTCTGAACGGTGTCGTGATCGTCGAGACACTGTTCAACTACAAGGGTTTCGGCTGGGTGCTAGTGCAGGCCGCCGGCAACAACGATATCGAACTCCTGTTGGGCGTCTCGGTCGTCTCGGTCTTTGTGGTGCTCGTCACGCAGCTGATTTCGGATATCGGCTACGTCTATCTCAATCCGCGCATCAGCGTCAGCTAAGGGAGATCGCACCATGGGAGGAGAAGTGCTTGGCTGGGGCGAGATCATCGGCCGCATGTTGATGCAGTTCATGCCGGTATGGATCGCGCTTGTCATCACCTTCGCGCTGTCGATCACCTACAAGCGCCGGCTGGGCCTTTATGGCAAGCTCTTTGACAGCGTGATCGGGATGATCGGCTTTGCCATGGTGATGTTCTGGATATTCACAGGCGTGTTCAACGGCTTCTTCGACCTGATCGCGACACATGACGTCCTCGGTCAATCTTCGTCGATGAAGAACAAGCCGCCTGGCACACCCTACACCAAGCTGATCGGAGGCGTGGACCCTGATGCTTACGGCTACTACCTTCTGGGCGGCGACAACCTTGGCCGCGATGTTTTCTCACGCATGGTCGCCGGCGGCTGGGAGGTGATCAAGATCGCCCCCTTCGCAACCATTTTTGCCTTCATGGTGGGCATCACCCTTGGCCTGCCGGCGGGGTATTACGGCGGCAAGTTCGACACCACGCTGTCCTTCGTGGCCAACCTCATCCTCGCCTTCCCGGTGATCCTGCTGTTCTACCTTCTGGTGACACCGGAGATCGTACAGACGGGCATCCCGGTTTACATGGCCGGTGTTCTGTTCATCTTCCCGATCATCTTTCTCATCATCCTGTGGAACTCACGCTTTTTCACGCAACCGGCGACCCGCAACCTCTATATCGGGATAACGCTGGTGCTGGGGCTGTGGCTCTACCTCGGGATTGCCTGGGATGCCGATCCGTTCGGCCTGATCAGCTTCCCGCCCAATCTATTGGTGGTCTTCGTCTCGGTGGTCTTCGTGAATTCCCCAACCGTATTCCGGATCGTGCGCGGCCTGACCCTCGACATCAAGACACGCGACTATGTCGCCGCGGCGCAGACCCGTGGCGAGGGGCCGTGGTATATCATGCTTTGGGAAATCCTGCCCAATGCGCGCGGTCCGCTGCTCGTGGATTTCTGCCTGCGCATCGGTTACACCACCATCCTTCTGGGAACGCTGGGTTTCTTCGGTTTGGGCCTGAGCCCCGAAAGCCCTGACTGGGGCAGCACCATCAATGAGGGCCGCAAGCTCCTGACCATCTATCTGCATCCGGCGCTGGCGCCCGCGCTGGCATTGCTGAGCCTCGTGCTGGGTCTGAACCTGCTGGCGGACGGCCTGCGCGAGGAAAGCCTGAGGGATTGACCCATCCATACGACCGTCTTCGCGGCGCACCGCGGTAAGGGAAAAGGAACCGACCATGTCCAAACACGACGCCCATGACGGCCCGATCCTGGAGATAGACAATCTGTCGATCTCGTTCTTCACCCGGCTGCGCGAAATCCCTGCGGTCATGGATTTTTCGGTTTCCGTCCAACCCGGCGAAGCGGTCGGACTGGTGGGAGAATCCGGCTGCGGAAAGTCCACCGTTGCGCTTGGCGTGATGCAGGATCTGGGCGTCAACGGCCACATCGTGGGCGGGACGATCAAGTTCAAGGGCCGTGACCTGGGCCAGATGTCAGTGGACGAGCTGCGCGACATCCGCGGCAACGAGATCGCGATGATCTACCAGGAGCCGATGGCCTCGCTCAACCCGGCGATGCGGGTCGGCAAGCAGCTCATGGAAGTGCCCATGATCCACGAGGGCGTTTCCGAATCGGAAGCCCGCAAGCGGGCGCTGGAAGTGGTGAACGACGTGAAACTGCCCGACCCCGAGCGGATTCTCCGGGCCTTCCCGCACCAGCTTTCCGGTGGTCAGCAGCAACGTATCGTCATCGCCATGGCGCTGATGTCCAAACCCTCGCTGCTGATCCTCGATGAGCCGACAACGGCGCTCGATGTCACCGTCGAGGCGGCGGTCGTCGATCTGGTAAAGGGCCTGGGTGAGAAATATGGCACTTCGATGCTGTTCATCTCCCACAATCTCGGCCTGGTGCTGGAAACCTGTGATCGGATTTGCGTGATGTATTCCGGCGAAGCGGTCGAAACCGGCTCCATCAAGGATGTCTTCGACAAGATGCGCCACCCCTATACACAGGCGCTTTTCCGCTCCATTCCGTTACCCGGCGCAGACAAGAACACGCGCCCGCTCAAGGCCATTCCGGGCAATTTCCCGCTCCCGCACGAACGCCCGCCCGGCTGCAACTTCGGCCCACGTTGCGATTACTTCGAGGATGGACGCTGCGATGCCGCCGAACTGCACATGGAAGCCGTGGAAGGTGACACAAGGCACGACACGCGATGCCTGCGCTTCCGCGAGATCGATTGGGACGCTCCGGTTCAGGCAATGGATCAGGTCGCGGCGACCGAAGTGGGCGAAGTTGTCCTGAAGATGGACGATTTGCGCAAATACTACCGCGTCGCGGCCAACGCCTTGTTCGGCAGCAGCGGCGCTCACAAGGTTGTGAAAGCCAATGAAACCCTGAGTTTCGAAGCTCACGAGAGCGAAACACTGGCCATAGTGGGCGAATCGGGTTGTGGTAAATCGACCTTCGCCAAGGTGCTGATGGGGCTGGAAACGGCCACGTCGGGAAAGATCCTCCTGGACGACCGCAACATTGAACATATCCCGATCGAACAGCGCGACACGCAGACCGTGGCGGATATCCAGATGGTTTTCCAGAACCCTTTCGACACGCTGAACCCGTCGATGACGGTTGGGCGGCAGATCATGCGGGCGCTGGAAATTTTCGGCATTGGCAAGACCGAGAAGGAACGTCGTGCCCGCATGATGGAGCTTCTGGACCTCGTGAAGCTGCCGAGGGAATTCGCCGATCGGATGCCGCGCCAGCTGTCGGGTGGCCAGAAACAGCGGGTCGGCATCGCCCGGGCATTCGCTGGTGGCGCCCGGATCGTTGTGGCGGATGAACCCGTCTCGGCCCTCGATGTTTCGGTTCAGGCCGCTGTGACAGACCTGCTCATGGAAATCCAGCGCAAGGAAAAGACGACGCTCCTCTTCATCAGCCATGACCTTTCCATCGTGCGTTACCTCAGCGACAGGGTGATGGTGATGTATCTGGGTCATGTGGTTGAGCTGGGAACCACCGCGCAGGTATTCTCGCCGCCCTATCATCCCTATACAGAGGCACTGCTTTCGGCGGTCCCCATCGCCGACACCCATGTCGAGAAGCAACACATCGTCCTCGAGGGTGACGTGCCTTCTGCCATGAACCCGCCGTCAGGCTGCCCTTTCCAGACCCGCTGCCGCTGGAAGCGCGAGGTTCCCGGCAATCTCTGCGAAGAAGAAGTCCCGCCGGTACGCATGCTGGCCGATGGTCACCAGGTCAAGTGCCACCTCGCCGATGATATCCTCGCGCGGATGGAACCCGTCATCAAGATCGCCGCGGAGTAGCGTGGCACCATGGTGCGCGGGGTGCGCGGGGGTCGAATGCCCCCTGCACCCTGATGGCCGGCGCGCTTACGAGAATCGAAATTGCGGCCTGCGCAAAAAAACCGGCGGCGCGATTGGCGCCGCCGGTCGATTTGTCGGAAATTCCGGAAATCAGGTTTCCAGCCACACCTTTTCCAGGTGCATTTCCCGGAACTGGTGACGCTCGTAATTGTGGACCTCCGGCACGTGGTGAAGCGCCTGGTTGCGCCAGAACGGCTGCACGATGGCGCCGTCGTCCTGAAGCATCTTCTGCAGCTTGGCCGAGTATTCCCTGCGTTCGTCGGCGTCGAAGACCCCGATAGCCTCTTCCAGAAGCGCGTCGAACTCGGGGTTGTTATGGGCTGATTCATTCCACGCCTCGCCGCTCTTGTAGGCGAGGACCAGAACCTGCACACCCAGCGGACGCGGGCCCCAGTTGGTCGTGCTGAACGGATATTGTGTCCAGTCGTTCCAGAAGGACGATCCGGGGATCACGGTGCGCTTGAGGTTGAACCCCGCTTCCCGCAACTGCGCACCGATGGCGTCCGACGTGACCTTGCGCCAATCACCGTCGATGGAAATCAGTTCGATTTCGGTCTCGCCGTGCCCTGCCGCCTTGGCCATTTCTATCGCCTTGGCCGGATCCGGCGAGATCTTGGGTATCTCGGCATATTCGGGGTGGAACGGCGCCACGTGGTGGTTCTCTGCGGGGATGCCCTCGCCGTTGATGCCAAGTTGCAGCGTCACGGCATTGTCCACGGCCAGCTGGATCGCGTTACGCAGTTCCTTGCTGTCAAATGGCGGCGAGTCCGACCGCATCCGCGCTACGATGGTATTCGCCGTCGCCTTGGACTTCTTGACCAGCCCCAGGCTGTCCATCGTGTCGATGAAATCGGCGGTGGTTTCGTCGTTGACGTGGATCTCGCCACCGTCGAACGCCGCCACGATCGCCGCGCCGTCGGTGCCGAAATCAATGAACTTCACACCGTCGAGATAGACATCTCCACCCCACCAGGAGCCATTCTCGCGCCGCTTGACCTCGGCCTGGTTACCGATCTCTAATGCGACCAGTTCGAAGGGCCCGGTGCCGATCGGAGCATCGGCAAGGTCGGTATCCGGGCCGTGGCTGCGGTGCACGATCAGTGCCGGGTAATCAGCCATGCCGGCAACAAGCGTGATGTCCGGTTTGGGCAGGTTCAGCTGAACCGTGTAATCGTCCACACGCTCGATCACGCCTTCGCCGGCCTTGCCGGTATCCGGGTCGATCAGGGTGGACATGCGCGAGGCCATCGAGTTGCCTTCGGTCGCCTTGTCGCACCAGCGGTTGAGGTTATGGATCACGTCGTCGGCATCGAAGGTGTCGCCGTTGTTCCACGTCACGCCTTGGCGAACCTTGAGCGTGTAGGTCTTGGCGTCATCGCTGACTTCCCAGCCCTCCAGAAGCATCGGCTTGAAGGTATAATCCATGTCCCAGCGCACCAGCGGCTCGCAGAACTGGCGTGCCACGTTGCCCTTCTCGGACCAGTCGTACTTGCGCGGGTCAGTGATCTCGAGCACACGGCTCGCGATGCGCAGGACACCGCCCTTCTGGCCCTCCTCGGCATGGGCCGGTGTTGGTGCCGCCATGCCCAGCAGACCATAGGCCGCCGCCGAACTGGCACCGAACGTACTGGCAAGTGACAGGAACTCGCGGCGATCCATCTTGCCTGCCTTCGTGTCCTCGGCCATCTTGCGTACGATCGGGCGTACGTTTCGTTCAATCCGGTCTTGATCGTTCATTTGAATTTCTCCCTGTTGGTCTTTCCGGTTCTTCGCAGAACCTTTTCCACGAACCCGGCGATATTGTTATCAATCGTGCGGCATCGCGCCACCCTTTTTCTGCATCACTCAGGAATTGGCGCAGGCCGATCCCCGGTATCCCTCACCGGGCCCGGGGGTGCGCCGACGAAGCGAATGGGCTTGAGGCGCGGGCGGTGCACGGCTAGATCACCCCGCAAAGGAGCCTTTACATGAGCCTCAACACATTCGGACATCTTTTCCGCGTCACGACGTGGGGCGAAAGCCACGGTCCGGCGCTTGGCGCCACGGTTGACGGCTCACCGCCGGGCATTCCACTTGACGAGGGTAAAATCCAGCACTGGCTCGACAAACGTCGCCCCGGGCAGAACCGCAATACCACCCAGCGACAGGAATCGGATACCGTCCGAATCCTGTCCGGTGTCTTCGAGGGCCGGACCACCGGCACGCCGATTCAGCTGATGATTGAAAATACAGATCAGCGATCGCGCGATTATGGCGACATTGCACAGACTTTCCGCCCGGGACATGCCGATATCACCTACCATCTGAAATACGGCCACCGGGATTATCGGGGCGGCGGGCGCTCCTCGGCGCGGGAAACGGCAGCGCGCGTGGCGGCGGGCGGCGTGGCCCGCGCGGCGCTGGACGCGCTTGTGCCGGGCATCCGGATCAAGGGCTACATGACCCGCATGGGCGAAATGACGATCGACCGCGACCGATTTGACTGGGACGCAATCGACAGCAACGATTTCTGGGTGCCCGATGCCGATGCCGCACCGGAATGGGAGGCCTACCTGCAGAAGCTCCGCAAGGAGAAGAATTCCGTCGGCGCCATGATCGAGGTGGTCGCAAGCGGCGCGCCGGCCGGACTCGGCGCGCCGGTCTACGCGAAACTTGATACGGACCTGGCCGCGGCCTGCATGTCGATCAACGCCGTCAAGGGCGTCGAGATCGGTGAGGGCATGGCAGCGGCTATGCTGACCGGTACGCGCAACGCGGACGAGATCTTCCTGGGTGATGGCGGGCCCGAGTTTTCCTCCAACCACGCCGGCGGCATACTCGGCGGTATTTCGACAGGCCAGGACATCGTGGTGCGCTTCGCGGTCAAGCCGACCTCTTCGATCATGACACCGCGCCGGTCGATCCGGTCCGACGGAACGGAAACCGAGGTTGTCACCAAGGGTCGCCATGATCCATGTGTCGGCATTCGCGCCGTGCCAGTGGGCGAGGCGATGGTCGCCTGCGTGATCCTCGATCACCTTCTCCTGCATCGCGGCCAGGTCGGCGACGGGCCGCGCGGCGTGATCGGCTGAAGCGCCGGATCAGGCCGGTTTACAGTTCCGGACACTCCCGGCGTTTCAGGACCGCCAGAAGGACAGCGTGAAGATCGCGTAAACCGCCAGAAGTTCCAGCCTTCCGATCAACATGGCGGCGGACAGCAGCCATTTCGCCGTATCGTTCAGGGACGAGAAATTCCCCGACGGCCCGATCGTGTCTCCCAGACCAGGACCGATATTCGCCAGTGCCGCGGCGGCGCCTGATACAGAGGTCGTGAATCCCAGGCCGGTCAGACCGAGCGCGACCGCAAAGAGACCGAGCGTGACGATGAAGAAAACGAAGAAGGACATGACCGAGTTCAGAACGTCATCTTCGATCGCCCGTCCTCCGTAACGCGGAGTGAAAACGCCATGAGGCGCCCTGATACGCCGCAACTGCGATGCAATGGACGCAAAAAGGATCTGATAACGGAAAATCTTGATCGAACAGGAGGTCGATCCGGCGCATCCCCCGATCAGACCGGCAAAGAAGAGGATCGCCACGGGAAACGGACCCCACAGCATGTAATCCTCGCTCGCGTAGCCGGTACCCGTCAGGATCGAGACCGTGTTGAAGACAACCTTTCTGAACAATTGCTCCGACGGGGCGGACAAGCCGGACATCTGCCAGAGCGAGAGGACAAGCACGAGGCAAAGGGCGGTCATGAAAAAACCCCTGACCTGCGCATCCTGCAACAAGGGCCGGGCCGTTCCCGCGGTCATCTGCACGAACCGGATATAAGGCAAAGCGGCCAGCAACATGAAAATCGCGGCAACGTACTCCGTCGCCATGCCGAAAGCCCCGAATGACGCGTCGTAGTTTGCAAAACCGCCTGTCGCAATGGTTGTCATTGAATGCACCGTCGCGTCGAAAATGCTCATGCCGGTGAGCACGTAGGCCAAGGCGCACATCAGGGTCAGACCCAGATAGATGACCGAAATGCGCGATGCGATCTCGGTCGCGCGGGGCAGGATCTTGCCCGTCGTCTCATAACCCTGCGATCGGAATATCTGCATCCCGCCAACCCGCAGTTCGGGCAGGAAGACCATGGCGACGACAATGATGCCGACACCGCCGATCCATTGCAGGATACCGCGCCACAACAGCAACCCCTTGGGCATGTCGTCGAGCCCGGAAAGCACCGTGGAGCCGGTCGTGGTCAGCCCGGACATCGCCTCGAAGAAGGCATCCACGAAACGGGACTCGGTATCGCCGAAGACAAACGGCAACGAACCGAAAACCGGCAGGACAACCCATACCCCGGTCGTCAGAAGGAACGTTTGCTGAAGGTTCAGGCCGGCCTGAACGCCATTGCGGCACGACAACGCCCCCGCTCCCCCGACAAGCATCGTGAGAATCGCGGTTTCGGCAAAGACTTCCCAGTGGCCACGTCCTTCGGCGATGTCCACGAGCATCGGCAACAACATGGCGAAACCGAGCACCGTGACCATCAGGCCGACGACGTATCCGACGGGTCTGAGATCAATCATGGCGCAGCGTTGTCCCCGCATTCAGCGGGTGTCAAGCACGGGTCAATCACTGAAAATCCTATCCGGAACGGTCTATGTCGCCGACAGCAAGGACCGGCGATGCATCCATTTCGGCCGCATCGAGCATCGCCGAAACACGTTCAAGGGCGGCAACGATCATCGCCTGCTCCCAATCCTCCAACGCCTCGAACTGCTTTACGTAACGCTGTTGCAAGGCATCCGGGGCATTGAGTATCTTTTCCTGCCCTTGCGCCGTGATCTCGAGGCGGGTCTGGCGCCTGTCCGTTTCGGACCGCCGTCGCGTGAGCAACCCTTTCGCCTCGAGTTTCTTGATCAGGGCGGATATCGTTGCCTGCGTCACACGCATCCGGCTTGAAAGCTCGGTCGGCGTCGCGTGGCCCTTCTCGGATACGATCTGAAGCACCCGAAGCTGAACCGCCGACAGCCCCGCCGCGCGGGCCAGGTCGCGCGAATATTTCTCGGTGGCGCGCAGAATTCGGCGCAGAGCGATCAAACTGACATCGGTGCGGTCCATCGGTGACTCCATTGCGGATCGCACAAATCTACCCGCTATGTGCAAATTGGCAACACGTCAAAGATTTATGCATAATTCAATGACCTTTCCGGTCTGGAATATAGCGTAAATTAACAAAATTTTTGCTTTTTTCCATGCTCTGATCTCCTCGGGGAAGAATATTACTTAGCCTGTTGAATTATTTTTGAGGGCCCTTATACTTAGGCCATCTAAGCAACCAAGAGGTCAGGAACCGTGCACAGCATCGAAGGATCAAAAACCAATTCCAAGCTCACATTCGGCAAACCACGGCGCGAGGATGGCGCTGGTATCTGGGCTCTCATCTCGTCCTGCCAGCCGCTGGACGAGAATTCGATGTACTGCAACCTGATCCAGTGCGACCACTTCCGCGATACATGCGTACTGGCCGAACTGGATGGCGAGATCGTGGGCTGGGTCTCGGCCTACCTGATGCCGGACGATCCCGAGACGTTGTTCGTCTGGCAGGTGGCCGTTTCCGAAAAGGCGCGCGGGCGGGGCCTGGGCATCCGGATGCTTGACCACATCATCGAACGCGAAAACTGCGCAGAGGTCAGGCGCCTTCAGACGACGATCACCATCGACAATGATGCGTCATGGGCCCTGTTCAGCCGGTTCGGCAAGTCGAGGAATGCCCGGCTCCGCAATCAGCCGTACTTCATGCGCGAGGATCATTTCGATGGCCAGCATGCCACCGAACACATGGTCACCATCGAATTCGCAAGGGCGCTTGAGCGCGCCGCCTGATCGCTGGCGCCACGCCGTTTGCTTCACCAAAAAACAGACAAGGATTTATCATGTCGACTGACACGTCAGCCGAAATTGCAATATTCAACCGTCGCGAGTCCGAAGCGCGCAGCTACTGCCGCGGATTCTCGAAGGTGTTCACCAAGGCCGCTGGATCGGAAATGACAGACGGGACGGGGCGCAGCTATATCGACTTTCTCGCTGGCTGTTCCTCACTGAATTACGGGCACAATGACCCGGACATGAAGGAAGCTCTCGTCGATCACATCGCCGGAGACGGGATCGCCCACGGGCTGGATCTTCATACCGGGACCAAGGCAGATTTCCTGTCGGCGTTCGAGAAACACATTCTCCAACCGCGCGGCATGGATCACAGGGTGATGTTCACTGGCCCGACCGGCGCCAATGCCGTCGAGGCCGCGATGAAGATCGCCCGCAAGGTTACCGGTCGTGACAACATCGTCGCGTTTACCAACGGATTTCATGGGGTCACGCTCGGCGCGCTGTCGGCGACGGCAAACGGCTACCACCGGGGCGGCGCGGGAACCACTCTGAACGGCGTTACCAGGATGCCCTATGACGGGTACATGGGATCGCAGTGCGACAGCACGAAATTTCTCGAAGCCGTGCTCAAGGATGGCTCGAGCGGGATTGACACCCCGGCAGCGATCCTGCTGGAGACCGTGCAGGGCGAAGGCGGGCTCAATGCGGCAAGTCCGGAATGGATAACACGCGTTGCCGAACTGGCGAAAGAACACGGCGCCCTCCTGATCGTTGACGACATCCAGGCCGGCTGTGGACGCACCGGGACGTTCTTCTCATTCGAGGAGATGGGTATCATGCCCGATATCGTGACGATGGCGAAATCGGTGTCCGGTTTCGGCCTGCCGATGGCGCTGACGCTCATCCGGCCCGAGCACGATATTTTCGGCCCAGCCGAACACAACGGTACCTTCCGGGGCAACACCCATGCCTTTGTCACCGCCCGTGTCGCGATCGAGAAATTCTGGGCGGACGACCGGCTCCAGAAGGATATCAACACCAAGGCCGACATCCTCGGGGACGCGCTCGGCGATCTGGCCGCGCTGGTGCCCGGGGCGTTCCTCAAGGGGCGCGGCATGATGCAGGGTGTCGACGTCGGGTCTGGCGACCTGGCCGAAGCCATTTGCGCCCGCGCCTTCGAGAAAGGGCTCATCATCGAGACCTCGGGCTCGGAAGACCAGGTCATCAAGGTGCTCGCACCTCTCACGACGCCCGAAGCAACGTTCAGGAAGGGCCTCAACATCCTTCTGGATGCGGCGCGCGACGTGACGGTTTCGGCAAAATACGCTGCGGAGTGAGATCATGATCGTTCGAGAATTCGACAACGTCGTCCAGGAAGGCGGCGCAATCTCCGACGCGCACTGGACATCCGTCCGCATGCTGCTGGCCGATGACGGGATGGGGTTTTCCTTCCATATCACATTCCTCGAGGGCGGCAGCGAACACACGTTTGAATACAAGAACCACCTGGAAAGCGTGTACTGCATACAGGGAACCGGCCAGATAACGGATCACGGAACAGGTGAAAAGCATCCGATCAAGCCCGGCACGATGTATGCCCTGAACGCACATGACCGGCATACTTTGACCGCGAAAGAAGAACTGGTGATGGCGTGCGTGTTCAACCCTCCCGTCACCGGCCGCGAGGTCCATCGCGAGGATGGCTCCTATGCCGCGCCGGATGAAGACAAGTGAAACAGAGGCACCGGGCGGGCGACCCGCGCGGTGAAACCCCTTGAAGAGCAATTCCCACACCATCGAGAAAATCGGCGGCACATCCATGTCCCGCCTCGACGAACTGGTCGAAACCTTGTTCGCCGACGGGGACGAAGACATCAGATACGGTCGGGTTTTCGTCGTTTCCGCGTTCGGCGGCATCACCGATCTGCTTCTGGAGCAGAAGAAATCGGGGAATCCCGGCCTATTCGCACGGTTTGCCAACGAAGAGGATGATCATGGTTGGCTGGATGCGCTGTCACGCGTTTCGGAAGGAATGCGCGCTGCGCATGGGTCGATCCTGTCGCATCCCGCCGATCAAAGCGACGCGGACGATTTCGTGCGTGACCGGATCGAAGGGGCCCGCAATTGCCTGATTGACCTGCAACGCCTGTGTTCCTATGGCCACTTCCGCCTTTCGCAGCACATGATGCTGACGCGCGAGCTTCTGTCCGGACTCGGCGAGGCGCATTCGGCCTTCGTTGCAACCCTTGCTCTGCGGCGCGAAGGTATCAATGCGCGGTTCGTCGATCTTTCGGGCTGGCGTGACGAGCGTGAGCTGGACCTCGACGCCCGGATCACGGATGGAATGGATGATGTGGATTTCGATACCGAAATGCCGATCGTCACAGGGTATGCGCAATGTGCCGAAGGTTTGATGCGGGAATTCGATCGCGGCTATTCCGAAGTGACCTTCAGCCGCATTGCCGCGTTGACCGGCGCCCGGGAGGCGATAATTCACAAGGAATTCCATCTGTCCTCCGCGGATCCCAAGCTGGTGAAGGGTGACGTTCGCAAGCTGGGCCACACGAATTACGATGTTGCCGACCAACTGTCGAACATGGGCATGGAAGCGATTCATCCCAAGGCTGCCAAGACCCTCAGGCAAGCCGACGTCCCCTTGCGGGTCACCAATGCGTTCGAACCGCATGATCCTGGCACGCTTATCGACGATCAGCCGGCAGCGCGGCCGGCGGCGGAAATCGTCACGGGGCTGGACGTGCACGCGCTCGAGCTGTTCGAGCAGGATATGGTCGGGGTGAAGGGCTACGACGCCTCGATCCTCGAGATGCTGACAAGGCATCAGGTCAGGATCGTCTCGAAAAGCTCCAATGCCAACACGATCACCCACTATGTGGACGCCCCGCTGCGCAAGCTGCGCAGGGTCGAGCGTGATCTGACCGAAAGATACCCGAATGCCGAAACACGCATTTCGCCCATGGCCATCGCCGCGGTGATCGGTCGGGATCTGTCCGGGCTCTCTCCGCTTTCCTGCGGGCTTCGGGCACTTGCGACCGCGGATATCGAGATCCTGGCAGCCCATCAGACAACCCGCTCCGTCGATGTGCAGTTCGTCATCCCGCGCGAGTCACGCGATGCCGCGATCGCAGCACTTCATGAGGCTTTCATCTCGCGGGAAGGGTCTGTTCCGGTGGAAAGGAAACAAGCCGCCTGAGCGCCCTGAACCTGCAGGATTCATAAAGCCGCCGGCCAGGACCGGCGGTTTTTTTCGTCTGTGAAACCTGTCGACAAGTAGTACGACTTATTGTATACACTGTGTATTCTTAAAGGATTCCCAATGCCGGCAGACAAGAAAACCCAATGCCTGGAAGATCTCCGGATGCGCATCCTTACACAGAATATCGCACCCGGAAGCGACCTGGAGGAGGCAACGCTCTGTACTCATTACGGAGTGTCGCGCACTCCGATGCGCGAGATCTTCCAGCGCTTGAACGGCGAAGGTTATTTGCATCTCGAACAGAATCGAACTGCCAAGGTGGCCTCGATGGACCTCACTATGATGCGGATGTTTTTCCGCACTGCACCGGTGGTCTATGCCAACATCGCCCGGCTCGCAGCCGAGAACAGGCGCAGCGACCAGATTGAACCGTTGAAGGAAACGCAGGCGGCTTTCCGCAACGCCACGCAGGCCGGACGGGCCGGTGAAGCCGCGCTCCTGAATCACCGGTTTCACGCGCGGATCGGAGAGATGGCACACAACCCCTATCTTTTGCCGAGCCTGAACCGAATGCTGATCGACCACACCCGGCTTAGCCAGACATTCTATCGCCCCGCCTCCGCCGATGAAAAGGTTCGTGTCGCCAAGGCCTGTGACCAGCATGACGCGATGATCGTGGCCATTGAACGGCAGGAGGCCGGCCTCGCCGTCGAACTGACCCTCGAACATTGGGATCTTTCGCGCGACCGGCTGGAACGTTTCGTTTCCCCGGATCCACTGCCCGTCGACGTGGTTTCAATGAAGGATCATTCACATGCGCTTTGAAGGGATATGGACCCCGATCATCACACCCTGCACCAAGGATTTCGAGATCGCGGAGTCCGCTCTGGAAGACACCGTCGAATTCCTTGTCGGGAAGGGGGTTCACGGCATCATCTCGGCCGGGACAACCGGCGAATACTATGCGCAGTCCTTCGAGGAACGCATTCATCTTGCCAAGCGGATCAAGAAACTGATTGACGGGCGGGTGCCTCTGGTGGTGGGCACCGGCGCCCTGAGGACCGAAGACAGCGTGGAATATGCCAAGGCGGCCAGGGATATCGGTGCCGATGCGATCCTTGTCGCGACACCCCCCTACTCGATGCCCACGGGCCGCGAGATCGCACTGCACGCGCTTGCCATTGACCGTGCGGTGAACATGCCGGTCATGCTCTACAATTACCCGGGGCGCATGGGCGTCAACATGGACGAGGACACGCTTGACCGGCTGGGACGCAGCCCGAACTTCTGCGGCATCAAGGAAAGCAGCGGTGACATAAACCGCCTTCATCTCATCGCGCGGGATTATCCGCATCTGGGTCTGCTTTGTGGAATGGACGATCAGGCACTGGAGTTTTTCGCCTGGGGCGCGCGCGGCTGGGTCTGCGCCGGCTCCAACTTTGCCCCCGAGGCCCATATCGCGCTGTACCGCGCCTGCGTGGAGGAAGGGGATTTCAGCAAGGGCCGCGCCATCATGTCGGCGATGATGCCGCTGATGCGGGTGCTGGAGCAGGGAGGCAAGTTCATTCAATGCATAAAGCACGGCGTGACGATGAGGGGTATTCCCGCCGGCCCGCCGCGCAAGCCCCTGCACCCGCTGAACAAGGATGACAAACGCGCGCTGGAGCAAGTCATCCGGACCATGAACACGGCCATTGCCGCAATCGAGGAGACGGGCAAATGAGCGATCTGCTGACACGAGACGAGTACACCGCGATCGCCGCCGACCTGGATCTGCCTGCCGCGCCGTTTGTCGACGGAAAGTTCCGCAAGGGCGGTGGCACCGCCACGGAGACCGTCAACCCCGCCACCGGAGACATCCTGACAACGGTCAGCACTGCCAATGCGGCTGACGTGGATCTTGCCGTGACCAAGGCGAACGAAGCGCATGAGAGGGGGGAATGGTCCCGCGCGCACCCGTCCGAGCGCAAAGATGTTCTGATCCGGCTCTGCAAGCTGATAACGCGGCGGAAGCGGGAATTCGCGGTGATGGAAAGCCTCGACTCCGGCAAACCGATCCGGGATTGCGAACTGGTGGACATCCCGGAGACGATCAACACCATCAAGTGGCATGCCGAGTTGATCGACAAGATCTACGACCAGGTCGGTCCTTCCGGGGATGACGCGGTTTCGATGATCCTGCGTGAGCCGGTCGGCGTTGTCGCCGCCGTTCTGCCCTGGAATTTCCCGCTCATGATGATGGCATGGAAGATCGGCCCGGCGCTGGCCGCCGGCAACTCCGTGATCGTGAAACCCGCTGAACAGACATCCATGACGGCACTGCGCCTTGCCGAGGTGGCACACATGGCCGGTGTGCCACGCGGCGTCCTGCAGGTACTGCCGGGCGACGGGCCAGGCGTGGGCGAGCCCCTTGGCCTGCATTCTGATGTGGACATGGTCAGCTTCACCGGGTCCACGGAAACCGGCCGGCGTTTTCTGCGCTATTCCGCTGACAGCAACCTGAAGAAGGTCACGCTCGAATGCGGCGGCAAGAATCCGGCGGTGGTTCTGGAAGATGCCGAGAACCTCGATCACGTGGCCGAACACGTGGTCAACGCCGCCTTCTGGAACATGGGCGAGAATTGTTCAGCCAACAGCCGCCTGATCGTACACGAGGCGGTCAAGGCCCCCCTGATGGAAAGACTCGTGGCGCGGCTGCGCGACTGGAAAACCGGTGATCCGCTTGACCCGGCCAATCACCTTGGTGCCCTGATCGACGGCAATCACTGCAAAAAGGTTGAAGGCTACCTCGGCGGCACCGCTGTTGCGGGGGGCAAGGTGGCGGGCAATTTCGTGGAACCGACGATATACGAGGTTTCAAGGGACGATCCCAGAGCACGAGAAGAGATCTTTGGCCCGATACTTTCGGTGATCGGGGTCAACAGTGCCGAAGAGGCAATCGAGGTGGCCAACAGCACAGACTACGGCCTGACGGCGAGTGTGTTTTCGGCCAACACCCGAACCGCCCTACGCGCCGCCCGTGGCATCCGCGCCGGCACAGTCACCGTGAACTGCTACGGGGAGGGCGATATCTCGACCCCGTTCGGTGGCATGAAACAATCGGGTTTCGGCGGGCGCGACAACGGCATCCACGCGCATGACCAGTTCACCGAACTGAAAACGATCTGGATCGACCTGACGGATCCGGCGGACGGGGATAACGTGGAATGAGCGAAGTTGTGGAGAAGCGTGCAGCCCGCCGGGGGCGCGGTGCCCGCAAAGCCGTCCGACAGACCCTTGACATGACCATGTTGCCTGCGCTCAGGCGCAGCCTGCCACTGACAGAGCCCATGGATGCCGAGCAGGTCGCGCGGATTGACGCGGCCAGCATGAACATCCTGGAAACCGTTGGCGTCGTTTTCCGGGATGAAACAGCACTCGCCGATTGGCGCGCGGCCGGTGCCAGGGTCGAGGGAGAAACGGTCTTTCTTGACCGTGACCATGTGCGCGAACTGATCGGAACGATCCCCGAAACCTTTACTTATCATGCGCGCAATCCCGAAAACAATCTGCCATTCGGCCGCGATCACGCAATGTTCGTACCGATGACGGGGGCGCCTTACCTGCGCGATCTTGATGACGTGCGCCGCAATCCGATGCTGGAGGATCTGGCCAGCTTTCACAAGCTGGCGCACATGCTTCCGGCAATGCATTCCTCGGCGCATCACATCGTGGAACCCTACGACCACCCGATCAGCCAGCGCCACCTGCGCATCACCTATTCGTCGATGAAGCATTCCGACAAGACCTTCATGGGCATGACAACAAGCCCACGCAATGCCGAAGACGTGATGCAGATGTGCGCCATCCTCTTTGGCGAGGACTATCTGGAGGATCACCCGGTCACCACCGGAAATTGCAACGGGAACTCGCCGCTCGTTTGGGATGAAACCATGCTTGGGGCGATGCGGGCCTTTTGCCGCCGCAACCAGCCCGTCCTGTGCAGCCCCTTCGTTCTGGGCGGCGCCAACACCCCCGCGAGCGTGGCGCCCACCGTCGCACAGCTCAATGCCGAGGCCCTGAGCGCACTGGCCTATACCCAGGTCATTCGCAAGGGTGCACCGGCGATCTACGGACATTACCTTTCCACGGTCAGCATGAAATCGGGCGCGCCAATGGCAGGAACGCCCGAGATCAGCCTGATGAACCTGATGATCGGCCAGATGGCGCGCTTCTACGGTGTTCCGTGGCGCTCTTCGACAAGTCTTGGCGGCGCCAAGACACTGGACGCACAGGCGGGTTATGAAAGCGCCAGTACGCTGATGGCCCTACAGATGGCCGGTACCAACTACATGTGGCATGCGGCCGGCTGGAACGAGGCGGGGATGCACTGTTCGATGGCCAAGTTCGTGGTCGATGCCGAGCAATGCGCGATGGCCTACCGTATGGCCGAGGGAATCCGCTGGGACGATTTCGACGAGGCGGTCGCCGCGATCGCCGATATAGGGCCGGGGGGCCACTACCTCGGCCACCCGCATACGCTGGCCAATTTTCAGAGGGCTTTCTTCATGCCGGATCTTTTCGACAACAACGCGATCGAGCAATGGCAGGCGGAAGGGGCCATTGAAACGCCGGAGCGCGCCCGCACCTATGCCCGCGCCCTCCTGGAAGCGTATGAGGAACCGAAACTCGACCCCGGCGTCGATGAGGAACTGCGTGATTTCATCGCGCGCCGCGAACGTGAAATTCCCGCGGTCGATGCGCTCAACCAGGAGTATTGAGATGCATTCACCGGATCAGCGTCCAGGAATGGTCCTCCGGCCATGAACATCACACGCTTGCCAGTGGATCCCGGACCGGCAGCCTGGAGCGCAATCCTGCCTGATCAACAGGCCGCCGATGTCCTGTCCGGTCACCGGAATGCGGACTGGCTCGTCATCGGTGGCGGATTTGCCGGTCTTGCGGCAGTCAGGCGCCTGGCGCAGCTCCACCCGGACGCCAGGATCGTCCTTCTGGAGGCGCGCCGCATCGGTGAAGGCCCCGCCGGACGCAATACCGGATTCATGATCGACCTGCCCCACGATCTGGCATCCGAGGATTATGGCGGCGCCGTTGCCGCGGATCAGGCACAGACGCGGGCCAATCGGGCAGCGATCGAATTCGCCGCGGATATGGCCGCCGAGTTCCAGCTTCCCCAAGAGGCGTTTTCGCAATCCGGCAAGACCAATGCCGCAGCCACGGAAAAGGGCCATCTGCACAATATTGCCTACGCGCGGCATCTCGGGCAGATGGGCGAACCCTTCGAGTTGCTGGATGGCGGTCGCATGCGTGAGATGACGGGCACGGACTATTATCGCAGCGGCCTTTACACGCCCGGCACGGCGATGATCCAGCCGGCAATGTTCGTGCGCGGGGTCGCCGCGGCGCTGCGATCCAACCGCGTACATATCCATGAAATGAGCCCTGTGACCGCCCTGAACCGCAAAGGCGACTGGACGGCGACAACCCCCCGGGGGGATGTCACGGCCCCAAGGGTCATCCTGGCGGTGAACGGCCACGCAGAGAGTTTCGGACATTTCCGGGGCCGCCTGCTGCATGTCTTTACCTACGCCTCCATGACGCGTGCCTTGTCCTCCGATGAATGCCGCCGCCTTGGCGGTGCATCATCGTGGGGGGTGACACCGGCTGATCCCATGGGCACCACCGTTCGGCGGATTTCGGGCTCCGGCGGGGACCGGATCGTGGTGCGCAACCGTTTCACATGCGACCCGTCAATGGAGGTCGGCGCACGGCGGATCGCCCGCGTGGCACGTGATCACGACAGGGCCTTTGCCGCGCGCTTTCCCATGCTGGACGGGGTGGACATGGAACATCGCTGGGGCGGACGGCTCTGCCTGAGCTGGAACGGCGTTCCGGCGCTTGGCGAGGTCGAGGAGCGATTGTTTTCGGCCTGCTGTCAGAACGGGCTGGGCACCGCAAAAGGCACGCTCCACGGAATGCTTACGGCCGATCTTGCCTCCGGTCAGGACAGCGCGTTGCTCCGCGAGGTGATGGATCAGCCCGACCCGAGACGGCTGCCGCCCGGACCGGTGACAAATCTGGCCGCCAATGCCGTCATGCGGTGGGGAGAATGGAAGGCCGGCCGCGAACTGTAACCGCTCAGGCGTCACCGCGATACCGGAACACGCCGCTGCCACTGGCCACCGATGTGCCGATTTCGTCCACGACCCTGCCATCGGCGAAGAAACTGCGCCGCCCTCCTCCGGTGCGCCAGGCTTCGGCAATGAGAACCGTGCCCCGAGGCTGTGCAAGGTAGTTCACGGTCAGCGTCAGGGTAAGCGCCAGACGCGGCCTTGCAGGATCATTGTCGAAGCACCCGGCGAAGCCCATCGCACTATCGAGGAGGGTGGCGTACACACCCCCGTGCGGCAAGCCCTGACGGTTCATCAGATGTGCCCGGACAGGCAGTTGAAGCTGGGCGAAATCCTCTCTCCAATCGGTCATCCGAGCGCCCAGGTGCTGCAACATCGCGACACCGTCGTCGCCGCCAACCGGATCTCTGCCGGCGCCGTTCATCGGCTGGACCGCGCTGTTGCAAGCCCCTGTCTGGCAAATTCCGGTACATGTGTGCCCAATTTCAAACCACGTTCAGGATCGGCGGCATTTCCGTCGAGCGCGCGCTTTTTCACCCCTTGCAGGATCGCCGCCATGCGGAAATAGGAAAACGCCAAGTAGTAACCGAACCCGTCGATCGAACCCAGCCCCCGGCGGTGGCAGTACATTTCGATGAACCTCTCGTCACTCCACAACCCCGCCGCGGCACGGTCAACGCCGGCAAGGCCGCGGCCCTCGCGCCCGGTCGGCATGGACCACTGCATCACGACCGCCGCCAGATCGGCATAAGGGTGCCCCAGCGTGGAGAGTTCCCAATCCAGGACCGCACGGCATTCGGCGCTGTCATGCGCGAAGATGAGATTATCCAGCCGATAATCGCCATGTACCAGCGTGCATTGCCCGTCATCCGCCGGCATGTTTTCGTCAAGCCAGAGAATCAATGTCTCCATATCGGGCAGATCATCTGTTTTCGTTTTCTCGTATTGCTGCCGCCAGCGGTCAAGCTGCCGGCGATAGTAATTTCCTGGCGGGCCGTAATCCGACAACCCCGCCGCTGCCAGATCCACGTTGTGAATCGAGGCCAGAACACGGTTCATCTCGTCCATCAGGGCGTCACGCTCGGAAGGGTCAAGGCCGGGCAGCCTGGGATCATCGAAAATCCGGCCCGCCACTTCGTCCATGATGTAGAAAGCCGACCCGATCACGGCGTCATCCTCGCAAAGCGCATGCACCTGAGCCACGGGAACTTCACCGGCGGCCAGCGCCTTCTGCACCCGGTATTCCCGGTCCACCGCGTGTGCCGATTTCAACAAAATGCCCGACGGCTTGCGGCGCAGAACGTAGTTGCCGGCCGCGGTTTCCAGCCGGTAGGTCGGATTCGATTGCCCGCCGCTGAACTTCACTGCCTTCACCGGACCATCAAATCCCTCCAGCCGCCCGTTCAGCCATTCCGAAATGGCGGCGGTGTCGAGTTCCGTGTCGTTCAATTTCTTTCCTCCCCGAGATCGGTCAACACAAGATCACCGGACTATTCCCGAAGCGTCTTTGGAAGCCGGGATGTCGATGTTGCTGGATGGGCGGCGCATCCGGTCGCCCTCCGCCCGCCGGGCCTTCGGATCCTGTGGACATGAGCCTACATAATTTGCACAAAGCCGGGGCCGGTTCAATCTCGGCCAGTTCAGGAGAAACGCCCATGACCATCGACCGTTCGATCAAGATCGCTCCCTCCATTCTAAGCGCCGATTTCGCCAATTTCGGTCAAGAAATTCAATGCGTCGAAGCGCAGGGCGCGGATTGGATCCATGTCGATGTGATGGACGGGCATTTCGTGCCGAACCTCACTTTCGGCCCGCCGCTTTGTGCGGCGATCCGGCCGCATATCCACACGGTCATGGACGTTCACCTGATGATTTCCCCTGTAGACCGATTTGTTGACGCTTTCGCAGAGGCCGGGGCGGACATCCTGACGGCGCATCTGGAAGCCGGGCCACATGTGCATCGCACCCTGCAGGCAATCCGCGGGGCGGGTTGCAAGGCGGGGCTGGCGCTCAATCCCGGAACGGGACTTTGCAATGTAGAGCATCTCCTCGACATGGTTGACCTGATCTGCGTGATGACTGTAAATCCCGGTTTTGGCGGACAAAAGTTCATACACAGCCAGATCTCCAAGGTGCGCGAGCTGCGTAGCCTGATCGGGGACCGGCCGATACACATCGAAATCGACGGCGGCATCACGGCGGATACCGCACCGCTGATGGCCGAAGCGGGAGCGGATGTTCTGGTCGCCGGATCAGGTGTCTTCAAGGGGGGAAGCGTGACCGATCCCGCACCTTACGGGACCAACATACGCACCATCCGCGAGGCTGCAGAAGCCGCACGCACCGCCGCCTGAGCGCCCCGGCGTTTTGACCACGCCGAAGATCGTGTACGCAGGTTTTGATCGGGCATCCCGGGCGTGGCGAGGTTTGTGTTCAAGATGAACCCGACTCACCGGTGTGGCCGGGACCGCGTGAGCACCGAAAGGAAAGGCGATGACGCGACCGATCTATGCCGTCGGCGACATACATGGCCAAAAGGCGATGCTGGACGAGGCGCTGGGCCGGATCGAGGCCGACGATGCTGGACGCAACGCACCGGTGGTTTTCCTTGGCGACCTCGTGGACCGTGGACCCGACAGCCGCGGCGTGATCGAGACCTTGCGCTCGGGCCGGGCTGCGGGGCGCAACTGGATCGTGCTGCGCGGCAATCACGATCAGATGTTCCTGGATTTTCTCGACGGCCATAGCGACGGTCGGGGCTGGATGGGCGAAAACCTGGGCGGGTCCGAAACGATCGCCTCCTACGGGATCATGGCCCGGGCCGGAACCATCGATCCGGCGGCGGCACGCGCCGCGATCCCGCGGGCGCATCATGATTTCCTGTCGGGCCTGCCGTTCCATCACCTGGATGGCGGGCTGTTGTTCGTGCATGCCGGGATCGCGCCGGGCGTGGCGTTGGACCATCAGGCGAAGGATGACCTGATCTGGATCCGCGAACCTTTCCTGAGTTGGCGCGGCCCGCACCCGTGGCTGGTTGTGCACGGGCACACGCCGCTGCACCATCCTGCGCATTTCGGAAACCGGGTGGACCTGGACGGCGGGGCCGGTTTCGGGCGACCTCTTGTGCCGGCGGTTTTCGAGGGGACGGATTGCTGTTTGTTGACGAAGGACGGCCGGATCCCGCTGCGGCCCGGGGACGCGTGAAGGCAGGTTGCGATTGCATGTAGGAGCCCGGGGAAGATACCCTGCGCCCGAAACAATGACAACCTGAGAGGACGGCATGGATAACATCGTGATTCTGGACGGCGCGCGCACCGCGATAGGCACTTTCGGCGGGGCACTGGCCGGCACTCCGCCAGCGCAGCTTGGCGCCGTCGCGGCCCGCGCGGCGATGGAGCGCGCCAATGTGGAAGGCGGACAGATCGGGCATGTCGTCTTTGGTCACGTGATCAACACCGAGCCGCGAGACATGTACCTGAGCCGGGTGGCGGCGATGGAGGCCGGCATCCCGGAGACCACCCCGGCGATGAACGTGAACCGCCTGTGCGGATCCGGGGCACAGGCGATCGTTTCCGCGATGCAGAACCTGATGCTGGGGGATGCCGATTTCGCCCTTGCCGGAGGGGCCGAGAACATGAGCCGCTCTCCCTTCATCATTCCCGACCAGCGTTGGGGCGCGAAGATGGGCGATGTGCGTACGCTCGACATGATGCTGGGCGCGCTCAACTGCCCGTTCGGCACCGGGCATATGGGTGTGACCGCCGAAAACGTGGCCGCCGAGCACGACATCAGCCGCGAGGACCAGGACGGTTTCGCACTGGAAAGCCAGCGGCGGGCGGCAGCCGCCATCGAGGCAGGACATTTCCAGTCGCAGATCGTGCCCGTGGAGGTGCGGGTGAAACGCGACACCATCGCCTTCGACACCGATGAGCACCCCAAGCCCACAACCGCCGAAGGGCTGTCAGGGCTGCGCCCTGCCTTCCAGAAGGAGGGGCGGGTGACCGCCGGAAACGCGAGCGGCATCAATGACGGCGCCGCGGCACTGGTGATGGCGCGGGCCGAAGCCGCCGAAAAGGCGGGTCTGAAACCGAAAGCGCGCATTCTGGGCTATGCCCATGCCGGGGTGCGCCCCGAGGTGATGGGAATAGGCCCGATACCGGCGGTGCAGAGCCTTCTAGAACGAACGGGTCTGGACGCCGGGGATTTCGACATCATCGAGTCGAACGAGGCCTTCGCCGCGCAGGCGCTGGCGGTGAACCGGGCCCTGGGGCTGAATGGTGCGAAGGTGAACCCCAACGGCGGCGCGATCGCGCTGGGCCATCCAGTCGGGGCCACCGGTGCGATCCTGACAGTCAAGGCGCTGTACGAGCTGGAGCGGATCGGCGGCAGCAAGGCGCTGGTGACGATGTGCATCGGCGGCGGGCAGGGTATTGCGCTGGCGCTCGAGCGGCTCTGAGCCCGCTCCGCGGCAGGCGGGGCC
Source organism: Roseovarius sp. TE539 (assembly GCF_003298505.1). Classification (GTDB taxonomy): domain Bacteria; phylum Pseudomonadota; class Alphaproteobacteria; order Rhodobacterales; family Rhodobacteraceae; genus Roseovarius. The sequence continues at coordinate 11,432 of NZ_QNGB01000010.1, read as the reverse complement.
GCTCGTCCGCCCTTGCAGGCGGCCTCGCCCGGCGCTCAGTCCAATCGCACGGACACGCGGGCGGCCCGGCCTCGGGCGTCGATCACGGAAAGTGTGGAAAAGCCCGTTTCAAGCCCGTAAAGCGCCGTTTCACGACGGCGCACGCCGGTCAGTAGCGGACGTCCGTCCGCCATCCAAGTGAAGGGCGGGATGCCATCGCGAACCTTCACTGGAAGCGTATTGCCGGAAAGCGGAAGATGCGCGCCATCGGGAGGAAAGGCCAGCTTGGGTGCATCCGGGGCCGGACCGAAGGCGGCCCCGCGCGCGGTAAACCGGCGCAGTGGCGGCGGAAGATCGGCGGTGGGCAGTATCAGGGTCTCGGGCGGCGGTGGCGGCAGCGGATCGAAAGCGGGCTTGAGCCGCTGGAACGCATCGAAGAGCACCGGCGCGGCGAGATCGCCCCCGAACGCCCCCGGCACGGGTGTCCCGTCCGGCCGCCCGATCCAGACCCCGGCCACGTGCCGCCCGTCATAGCCCAGCGCCCAGGCATCGCGGTGGCCATAGGAAGTGCCCGTCTTGTAGGCCAGCGCGCCGTGCCGCGCGCCCGGCGGCGGTGCAAGGCCGGAGAGGACATCACCTACCTGCCACGCGGCGGCACGGCCGATGACGCGCGACCGGGGCGGCGGCAACCCGTCGGCACGCCAGTAAAGCGGCCGCGCCTGCCCGCCATTCGCGAGCGTCGCGTAGAGCTGCACCAGGTCGACCAGGCTGAGGCCCACCCCGCCCAGGGCCACGGCGAGGCCGGGCCGCACGCCCGGCAGCCGCGGATCCAGCCCGACGCGGCGAAGGGCCGACATGAGGTGGCCGGGGCCGATCTGATCCACAAGCATCACCGCGGGAATGTTGCGCGACAGCCTGAGGGCCTCGGCGGCGGTGAGCGTGCCCATGAAACGGCCGTCGAAATTCTGCGGCGCGTACTGGCCAAAGGCAGTCGGGCGGTCCATGATCAGGGTTTCGGGATGCGCATGGCCACGGTCGAAGGCCATGCCATAGATCAGCGGCTTGAGGATCGAACCCGGCGAGCGCGGTGCCCGTGTCATGTCCACGAAGCCCTGACCGGCGGCGGAGTAGCCGGCCGAACCGACAGAAGCGAGGATTTCTCCACTGCCGTGATCCGCGACGAGAATCGCGATGGACAGCCCGTCGGTCAGGCCGCGCAACGAGACACGCACAAGGCGTTCGAGACGGCGCTGAAGGGGGCCGTCGATGGTCAGGTCGTGGCGGCCCAGGTGCGGCGCCAGGCGGGCCGCGCGATCGGTGAGGTGTGGTGCCGCGGAGGGAAACGCGCGGCGCGAGACGGGTACGGGCTCGGAAAGGGCGGCCCGGTGGTTGTCCTGGCCGATCACACCCTCACCGGCCATGCGCGCCAGAACGCGATCCCGCGCCTTCCGGGCGATGGCCGGGTAGCGATCGGGACGCCGGGCCTCGGGCGATTGCGGCAGGGCGACCAGAAGCGCGGCCTCGGCCGGGGTAAGGCGGGCGGGCGGTTTCCCGAACCACGCCAGCGCGGCGGCGCGCACCCCTTCGAGATTGCCGCCAAAGGGCGCACGGGCGAGGTAGAGCGACAGGATCTCACGCTTGGAAAGCCGGCGTTCCAGTGCCAGCGCGACGCGCATTTGCCGGAACTTGCCGCGCCAGTGACCTGTGCCGCTATCCTCGAGCAGGCGGGCGACCTGCATCGTCAGGGTCGAGCCACCGGACACGATGCGCCCATGCCACAGCGCCTGACCAGCGGCGCGCAGCACTGCCAGAACGTCAATCCCCGGGTGACGGTAAAAGCGGCCATCCTCGTAGGCGATGAGCATGTCGAGATACGTTCGGTCCACAGTGCCGGGCGCGACCGGCAGGCGCCAGCGTCCGTCTTCCACCGTGAGCACCCGCAGCAGCCTGCCGTCACGGTCAAGGAGGATCGTGGAGGTTTCAGCCACCAAGGGTGGCAGAGCGGTTGCCGAGATCCAGCGGTCAAGCGCGTCCCGCGCCGCGGCTCCGGCAAAAAGCGCCAGCGCCAGCGCGAAGATAAGATGATCAGGACGCCGCATTGATCACCTCGCCCTCCCAAAGGCCGGGATAAAGGGTGATCAAGCCGCTCGGGTCGACCTCCAGCACGGTCTCGTGGCCGGTTTGCGCGGCGCTGTAGGCCACGCGCCCGTAAACGCCGGTCCTTGCATAAACCTGATCCAGCGGCCAGAGCCTGTTTCGCGGGTAATCCAGCCAGGCCGCGGTAAGGGACAGGCGATCGGACTGTTGCAGGGCGAGGCGGCGTAACGGCATCAGGTTGGTTGCCGGCGTGAAGCCGAGATCAAGATCGGGCACCGCGCCAACGCCGGACTGCGGGCTGTCATTGACCTGCCAGCCGTCATCGCAGCGTTCGATCCTAAGGCTCACATCGGCACCGTCATGCAGCCCGGCGATATCGGCGCCGAGGCTGTGCCAGTTCTCGTCACAACGCAGCACGTAATCGAGTGCCGCGAAGCCGTTGGAATCCCGGAACCGCGCGTGCCCGACCAGAAGCCAGCCGTGGTCAGCCCGCGCCAGGCGGCATTTGTCATCGCCCCAGCGATCCTGTGCACGCCAATGCGCGATGGCGACGGTGCGCCCGGTCATCGGCCCCGGCCCGGTGTCATTCGATCACTCTCATCGCGCCGGTGGCGCCATGAGCGCGGTAGCGCGGGCGATACATGTCTTCGACCGTCACCGCGGGATGATGATACTCGCCCGGCGTCACGGCGCGCACCACATAGGCCAGGTGGAACGGATCGTCGCCCCGCCAATCCACCGCGGCAAGAAACCGTTCGGACCGAAATTCCGCATGTCGGGCCTCCGCGGGATCGAGCCAGTCAAGCGCCCGCACATCGCCGGAGCGCAGGAGGTTGGGGTTGTCGATCTCCAGGCCCGCCGGCAGCGGGTCATCGATGATCAGCCGCCCGCCACCTTCCTCGAACGGGCGGACGGTGATCACCGTGACCAGCCGCGTCCCGGTCTGAACGGCGTCCGGAGTGACGGGATTGCCGTCCATGTCATGATAGGAACGCTCGATGTGATAGCCGTAACCGCCCGGATCGCGCGGAACCAGCGGCACGCCAGTGGTGGTCAGCGTGATGCCGGTTTCGCGGTCCGAGATGTTGCGAACTGCGCGGTGATGCGGCATGCTGCCGTCCAGCGCGCGCACGAAGGGACCGGTGATCGGTGTGCCGTCCAACGTCAGGCCGCCGGTGCCGGGCGCGTCGATCAGGGCGCGCGCCGCCAGCAGGGTCCAGGCCTGTTCCTGCGTCGACATCCGCGGACCCGCGAGAGCCAGGTCATCGGCCAGGCGTTCCGGATCGGCGGCATCGCTGCCCGCCTCGGTCAGCAGCGCCAGCAGCCCGGCCCTGTCGCGCGTTGATGTTCCGTAGTCGGCCCGCCAGCGCTGCGCCCGGTCGGTGCCCGAAGGTTCGGAAAGCTGGGCCGTCGCACGCCGAAAGAGCCTGTCCGCGCGGGTCTGATCGCCGTACGAGGCCAGCGCCGTGGCAAGCTGCGCCGTGGCGAGCGGAGTGGCGAAGGCATCACCCTTTACATCGGCGAAGTATCGCAGGTCACCAATTCGCGCCGCACCCTCGCGGGCCAGCACCATCAGCGCGTAGGCGATGCTCTCACCACCGCTGTCAAAATCGGGGGCGTAGTTCACCCTGTTGCGCAGGTTGTCCATCGCCAGTGCAAACGCGCGGTCAGGCACCTGATGCCCTTCGGCCCGCGCCCGCGACAGGAAATCGGCCACGTAGGCATCAAGCCAAAAATCCCCGGACCCGGCACGCCAGAGGCCGAAAGCACCATTTCCCGACTGCCGCGTCAGCACACGGGCGATCGCCTTGTCGATCCGCGCCCTGATCGCGGCATCATCTCCCATGCCGAGGGTTTGCGCCACCTCGTTGAGGTACAGAAGCGGCATCGCCCGCGATGTCACCTGCTCGGTACAGCCGTAGGGATAGCGATCGAGCGACCGCAGCAACCCCGGAACATCGAGGCGTGCCAGAGGCCCGGCCGAGATCACCGCCTCCGCACCGGCGGCGCGCAGGCCCGCGAAAACCTCGGTATCCAGCGTGAGGGTATCACCCGGCGCCAGCGTGATGCGCCGGGTACGGGAGACCGGAGGATCGTTGCGCCGCACCGGCAGAGTGAGGGTTTTCGTCAACTGCCGGCCATCCGGGGTGGTCAGGGCAACGCGCAGCGGGTGATCGCCGGGCGCACCCGCAGTGACAGCCACGCTCAGCCGGGCGGTTTCCTGCGGCGTCAGGTCGATGCCCGGCGGCAGGTCACCAAGCTCAAGGCCGGCGCCCGCGGACACATCGAGGCCCATGCGCCCGGCCGGGCCTTCGGCATGGGTGATTTCCAGCAGCAGGCGGCTTTGGTCGCCCGGCGCCAGAAACCGCGGCAGCGAGGCCGAGACAACGACGGGATCGCGCACCATGACATCCCGATCGGCCTGCCCGACGCCACGCGCCGACCATGCCACTGCGATCAGGCGGACGGTACCATTGAAGTCGGGGATATCGAAACGGGCCGTCGCGGTGCCGTCAGAGCCCACGGAGAGAGGACCGGAAAAGAAGGCGACCAGTTCGTCGGTGGGTGGAGTGGCCTGCATCTCCATCGCGGCACCGGCATCCCCGCCCGAACGCACACGGCCCTCGGCCCCGTTCATCCCGTCGATCAGCCGCCCATAGAGATCGCGGATTTCCACACCAAGCCTGCGCTGCCCGAAATAATGCGCGGACGGATCGGGGCTTTCGAACCCGGTAAGGTTGAGAATGCCCAGATCCACGGCCGCAAGGGTGACATGGCCCGGCTGCCCCTCTTCCAGCCCTCCGACAAGGACGGTTGCCGCGAGCGGGCCGCGCGGATCGGCGGTCTCGGGCGCCTCGATGCTGACGTCAAGCTGCCGGTCACCGGGGTCGGCGGGCGCGTAGGCCAGCCCAAGAGATCGGGCCGGATTGCGTCCGGCAGGCACATCCATCGGGCGGATCACCTGCGCCGTCACGTAGGCGCCTGCGCCCCACTCTTCCGTCACCGGAAGGGTGACCGTGTTTTCGCCCTCGGAAACCGGGACAGCCTTCATGTCGATCACGCGGTTGGTCAGCACGGTGATCAGCGCGATGCCGCCATGGCGCGGCACGAGGCGGAGCTTGGCGGTGTCTCCGGCGCGGTAGTCTTGCCTGTCCAGCGACACATCGAGGGTATCGGGCGTGGTGCCGGCCTCGGCGGGGGCGTACCAGCCGGAATCGAATTCCACGGAGGCGGAGACGTATTCACCGTCCAGCCGCTCGACCACCAGTTCGTGCCGGCCATGTCCGACCCCGGCCGAGATCGTGGCCGGCCCGTCGCCCAGCGTCGCCTTGCCGGTGGCGACACGCCTCCGCGTGGTCACCGGCTCCCAGTTCCAGTTCCCGTACTGTCGATACCATTGATAGCGTGTGTTGACGCGGTTGACGGTCCAGCGCACCTGCATCGGCTTCGCCCCAAGGTCCGGTCCGATTCCCATCACCCTGAATTCCGCCGGGCTGCCGCGCGGCACGACATCGTCGAACGCGGGGCGGATTCCGATCATCGAGCCGACCGGTGACAACATCCGGGTCAGGACACGTTCCACCGGGCGGCCCGACCCTTCGCGTACGCGCATCGTGATCCGTGCCTCGTAAGGGCGATCCCCCTGCGCGGTTTCGGGCAGGCTCAGCGGCAGTTCCAGCCGCCCGTCACTATCCGTCTCGCCGCCCTCTATGTAGGTGCCGGTGCCGGCCGCGCGGGCATCGTGGCGCCCGAACAGGTAACCGGGAAACCCTTCGAGGCGTCGCCGCGGCTCCATCCTCAGGTTGCCCTCGGCCCGGAGGCCCGCACCGGGACCGCCGAAAAGATACCGGGCCTGCAGTGTCAGCGGTACCGTGTCACCGGGCGCCAAAGGCGTTTCTGGCAGCGATATCTCGTGCTCAATCCGTTCGGGCAGAAAATCCTCCACGAGGACATTTGCGCTTGCCAGCGAATCAGCCCCGGGATCCGCCTTGATGTCGAGCCGCCAGGTGCCGCGCGGCACGTCGGCGCCCAGGGGCATGGAAAAGACATGCCCGCCGGCCACGTCATCGGATGACAGATGGCGCGCGTATTCCACACCGTCGGGCCGGGTCAGGATCGCGGTAAGGGGCAGGCCGGGGACCGCCCCGGCGTTGCCGTCACGGGCCAGGGCAGTGGCATGAATCGTCTCGCCGGTCCGGTAGGCTCCGCGATCCGTGGTCAGGAACACATCCACCGGCGGTGCGGGTGCGCGCCCCTCGACCCCCCGGTCGGAAAGGTCAAAAGCAGGTTCGGTGAGCGACAGGAACGCCATGTCCTCAACGCCACGCCGGGCCATGACCAGTGCGGGGGCGCTGCCATCCTCGCCGCGCAGCAGGCCGGGCGGAAACAGGGCATGGCCCCGCGCATCGGTCCGGGCCGTGGCCAGTTCGCTGTTGGCACGGTTGAAAAGTGTCAGTTCCACGTCGTCCAGGGGCTCGGCATCCGAAAGTCCGCGCAGGAACACATGCAGACCGTCAGTGCCCTTGAGGGTGGTCATGCCCAGATCGGTGAGCACGAACCATTGCGTGGCCGCCGCATCCCGGTCACGGTCCATTCCGGCGGGCCGCGCGGTGAGGGCGTAAATGCCAGGGTCCAGGCCCTCCATCGCCGCATCCATCGGCAGGCGGGTCGTCATGGTGCGGTTCAGTTCGTTGCCCACTTCGCCGGTTCCGGTCCAGACCTCCTCGGCGATGTCGGACGAAAACCGGGCGAGGTCATGCCGACCAAGGGGGCGGGCAAAATAATCCTCCTGCATGGTGCGCAGAAGATTGCGATCGCTCACCCGGCGAAGTGTCAGCGACAGCGCGTCGAGGTTCACCGTCTCCACCGGCAGCGCCGCACCGGCAGCGCGCGGCAGGACAAAGGCCCGGCCCGGAAACGCGACCGACGGGGAACGGTCACGCACGTAAAAGGACAGTTCGACCGGGTTCAGCAGCGTCTCGCCGCTGGCGGCCGGCAAGCCCTTGCGGAATGTCACGGTGTAGCGTTCCCCGTGCTCGACCCCGTCAATACAGAGCTGCCTTTCTCCGGCCTGTACCACGAGTCCCGGATCGGGCAGTTGCACGAAAGGGGCGTAATCGGTGCCGGCTTTCACCAACGGGCCGGAGAACTCGGCGCAGATGCGCGGCGCCTCGGCCTCGTTTTCCGTGCTGTGGCCCGTGATGCGGAAGCCGTACTTGCCCGCCGCCGCCTTCAGTTCCGCGGTCACATCGGCCCGGGGTGCGATGTTTTCCGCAAGGCGCAAGGCGCTGACGGTATCCTTGCCGCGGCCCAGACGCTCCAGCGCACGCCCCATTTCCAGCAGGGCATTGACCCGCGCACCGTCCGTTCCGCCCCTGATATAGGCGTTGGCGGCGGCGTGTAGCGCGCGCCCTGCCCGGCGGGTGCGTTCAGCGGGGCTTTCGGCCTCGATCGCGAGCGTCAGGCGGGCATAATCGGTCCACTGGTCGCTGGCGTCCGAGCGCGAGACCGCCGCGCCGGTCCAGCGCATGGCATTGCGCGCATCGCCACGCGCGAAACTGTCCTGCGCCGCCTTGAGAAGCGCGCTGATACCCCATTGTCCGGCCGGGTGATCGGACCCGATCCCGATCGCCAGTTCGCGGACCTTGCGCAGATCCTCGCCGGACAGGAATTCGAGGTCCACCGAACGGGCCTCGGCGGCATGGAGAACCGCGGGGTCGGTGGCCAGGATCTCGCCCGAGACAGCGCCCTCGTATCCCGTTTCCTCTTGAACATCGCGCTTGGGAAAACAGGCGCGCGATCCGCTGTTGTAGGTGAAAGCGGTGCAATCAGGGTTGGCCAGACAGGCGGTGCGGCAGGCTTTGAAAGAGGTATCGAAAAGTGCCTGAAGGTCCGTGCCGATCAGATCGACATCGCGGATGATCGCGGCGCGACGATCAGGAACGGGGGATTGCGCGGCGGCCTGAACGGCCAGAACGGAAAAGAGCGCGAGCGCGAAAATGCGGCACGGCATTGCGGCCTCCTGTCTGGAATGGGCTCATGGTGCCACGCACCCATCCGTCTGGCAATGATTCCGGCGGAGCGGTTAATCGGGTGTTCACCTTAGTCGTGGACCTTCTGCGCCATGGTCCCGGATGCGAAAGGCGGAGGACGGGCATGAGCCTTGCCAACAAGCTGGCCGAGGAACGGCGCGCACGACTGGCGGCGGAACGCCTGCTGGAACTCAAGAAGGAAGAACTGCACGCGGCCAACCGCAAGCTGGGCAGGCACGCGCGGGCCCTGTCGGACGAGATCGTGGAAACACGCGCGCAGGTGGCCACGGTGCGCGACGAGAACCGAAAGGTGAAATCCGATCTGACCGTGGCCAATGAAAAGGTGGAAATCGCCGAGCGGCGGCTGTGGCTCTCGATCGAGACGATTCATGACGGTTTCGCATTTTTCGACATGGACAGCCGGATGATCGGGGCCAATGACGCCTATCTGGCGGTATTCGACGGGCTGGAGGCGGTAAAGCCCGGCATTTCCTATGCCGAGATCCTGCAGATCATCACCGAGGAAGGGATCGTGGATATCGGGGCCGAAACACCATCGGCATGGCGCGAACGGATGCTTGACCGCTGGCAGAGCCCCGATCCCGAACCGCATGTCATCCGGTTGTGGAGCGGCGAATACATCAAGCTGATAGACCAGCGCGGCCATGACGGCGACCTCGTGAGCCTGGCGCTGAACATCAGCGACACGGTACGCTACCAGAAGGAACTCAAGGCGGCGAGACATCGGGCGGAGGCCGCAAACCGTGCCAAGTCCACTTTCCTTGCCAACATGAGCCATGAAATTCGTACCCCGATGAACGGCGTGGTGGGGATGGCCGAATTGTTGGCCGAAACCGGGCTGAGCGAGGAACAGAGGCTCTATACCAACACGATCCGCAGTTCCGGCGAAGCGCTTCTGGTGATCATCAACGACGTGCTGGACTATTCCAAGATCGAGGCCGACAAGCTGATGCTCAAGCCAGAGCCCTTCGATCTCGAGAGGTGCCTGCATGAACTGATCATGCTGATGCAGCCCAAGGCACGCGATCAGGGGCTGGACCTGTTGCTGGATTACGACATCTTCCTGCCGACCCGCCTTGTCGGCGATCCCGGTCGTTTGCGGCAGGTGCTGACAAATCTGGTGGGCAACGCTGTGAAGTTCACCGAGAGGGGCCACGTGCTGATCCGTGTCGTGGGCCAGACCCCCGACGAGACCGGCCGCACGGAGCTTCACGTCACCGTCGAGGATACCGGGATCGGCATTCCGCCCGACAAGATCGGGCACGTATTCGGCGAGTTCAACCAGGTGGACGATGCACAGAGCCGCAAGTTCGAGGGTACCGGGCTGGGCCTTGCGATATCGCGGCAGCTGATCCGGTTGATGGGCGGCGAGATATGGGCCGATTCCGAACCCGGGCGCGGCGCGACGTTCGGATTTCGCATCGCCCTGCCCGAGGCGGAAGGCGGTGTGGCCGCGGAGCCCCGGCTCCCCGTTGATCTGAAACAGGTCATGGTCGTGGATCCGGGCGCCATCGGGCGTGGCATTCTCGAACGGCAGCTGTCCCAGGTCGGCCTCAGTGTGGCCACCTGCAAGAACGGGATGGCGGCGCTGGACCGGCTGGCGGGGCAGGATCCTGCCCCGGATCTGGTGATTTGCGAACATTCGATGCCGGGTATGGACGGGCTGGAATTCGCCGAGGCCGCGCATGCCGCCGGCCATGCGGTACCGATCATCCTGATGAGCGACAATACTGGCTATGCCGAGTCGGATCCCGCGCGGCGCCACCTTCACACGGTGCTTCAGAAACCGGTGCCGCGTCAGGATCTCTTCGCGGCGCTGTGCGTGCCGGAAGAACACCACGCCGCCCCTCCGGACGCGGCGCCCGCCGAACAGGGCAACCCCGCACAGGCCCCGCAGCAGCCGGAAGCGACGCGGCAGACCGCGCCGGACGCCGCCGCCCCGCCACGGGCGATGCGGATCCTGGCCGCCGAGGACAATCGCACCAACCGGCTGGTGTTCTCCAGGATGATCAAGAACCTCGATATCGAACTGCGCTTTGCCGAGAACGGCGCCGAAGCGGTGACGCTTTATCGGGAATTCGACCCTGATATCGTTTTCATGGACATCTCGATGCCGGGCAAGGACGGCAAGGAGGCCACCGGCGAAATCCGCGCCATCGAGGCCGACACCGGTGTTCATGTGACCGTGGTGGCGATGACAGCCCATGCGATGGACGGCGATTCCGAGGGTATCCTTGCCGCGGGGCTTGACCACTACCTGACCAAGCCGCTGAACAAGGGCGCCATCATCGAGCGGATTGCCGCGGCCCGGCCCGAAGGCGCGCGCGACCCCGAGGGCGGCAGCGCGGACCACTGCGAAAGGACGGGATGACCGCGGCGATCAGCCGCGCAGAAATACCGGGCGGTCGGCTTCCGACATCACCGGGTTGTAGCGGTAGCCGCCACTGTCGAACCTGGTCAGCGCATCGGGATCCTCAAGACGGTTCTGGACGATGAAGCGGGTCATCGCGCCGCGCGCTTTCTTGGCATGGAAACTGACGATTCGCGGACCGTCGGCATGCTCCTCCATGAAGACCGGGGTGATGACCCGAAGACGAAGCACATCCGCGTCCACGGCACTGAAATATTCCTGGCTGGCGCAATTGACAAGCGCCGTCGCCCCCACCGTTTCGGCCTGTTGGTCAAGCGCGCGGGAAAGCCGCTGACCCCAGTAGTCATAAAGCGTCGGGCCACGATCGGTGACCAGCCGGCTGCCCATCTCGAGGCGGTAGGGCTGAATCGCGTCAAGCGGGCGCAACAATCCGTAAAGACCCGACAGGATACGCAGATGATCCTGGGCAAAGCGCATCTCGTCAGGGTCCAGTGTGCCCGCCTCCAGCCCCTGATAGGTGTCTCCGGCAAAGGCCAGGGCCGCGGGCTTTGTTTCCATGGTGCCGAAATCGCGAAACCTGTCGGCATTGAGCCTGGCCAGGGAGTCGCTGATCTTCATCAGTCGTTTCAACCCGTCCGCCTCGAGCCCGCGCGCCACACCGGCCAGTTTCTCGGCATCGGCGGTGAATTCCGGCTGCGTCGGCGTGACCCCGTCAACCGGCGTCATGTCAAGTTTCTTGGCCGGAGAAATGACAATCAGCATGGGCCTGACTCCTTCTTCGTGTTCTTGCACGCATCCTGCGGGATCTAGGCGGCGTCTGCATTTAGCTGATCCAAGCCATTGCGCATGCGAGATCAACGAAGGCTTTGAATGAGCTGACGGATTTCTCGCAACGCAATGCGATCCTGCGGAAGCGTTTGATCTTATTGAAA
>NZ_QNGB01000001.1 GCF_003298505.1 Roseovarius sp. TE539 | reverse complement strand
GCCCAATTCGGGCGGCAGATCGCGCCACGGCGAGGCTCCCCGCGCCAGCCACAAGATCGCATCAAGGAAAAGCCGGTTGTCCGCCCCGGTCCGCCCGCGATCACCTTCCTTGCCAGGAACCAAAGGTTCGATGATCGCCCACTGCCTGTCTGTCAAAGTCCGTCTGCTCAAGATCGCCTCCCGTTTTTGATCTTGAATCAAACGAGAACCGATTTGGGAATCCCCTAAATGCAGACGCCGCCTAGGCCATGCCCATCTCGCGCATCATAGCCTCGAGACGCGCAATGTCCTCGGGGTTGTTGAGTTCCCAGAATTGCCTGTCACGCGCCGCCACTTTCACGCAGAGCACCGCGCGCCCGTGTTCGAGAAACCGGAGCTGCTCCAGCCCCTCAAGCATCTCCAACGGCCCGGGGGCAAGATCGGGATAGGCCGACAGCGCGCCGGGACGGTAGGCATAGACACCGACATGATGGAAAACCGGTGTCGCGGCATCGGGCGCGAAGCTCTGGCCGGTGTAAGGCACCACTTCCTTCGAGAAATAGAGCGCGTGGCGCCGGTTGCCGAAAACCGCTGTCGTGCCGCCGACACGGCCTTGGGCGCGATCCTCGAGAAACCCGTTCAGCGCCCGGCCGTCGCAGCGCAGCACCGGTGTTGCCACCTCGGCGGAGGCGTCGGCCGCGAGCCCGGCAACGAGATCCTCGACGAACCACGGCGGGGTCAGCGGCGCATCTCCCTGGAGGTTGACCACGATGTCATAGGCCCGGCTGAGCGCCTCATGCGCCTGGGCGCAGCGTTCCGTACCGTTCGCGCAGTCGGGCGACGTCATGACCACCTCGGCGCCGAAACCCTCGGCCGCGTCCCTGATGCGCCCGTCATCCGTGGCCACGACCACCCTGTCGGCCCCGCGCACCTGTTGTGCCGCCTCCCACGAGCGCTGGATCAGGCTGCGGGCCGCCCCGCCTGCACCGGTCAGCATCGCCAGCGGCTTTCCCGGATAACGTGAAGAGGCATAGCGCGCGGGTATGACGATCAGAACTCCCATTCAGCCCGCCCGCTTCAGCGCCACGCCGGGTGCGCAGGCGATGAAGAAAGGGTTTTCATAGCCCGGCTTGCCGTAGCCGAGCGGCGCGTGATCATCATGGCGCACCACCACGCCACCGGCCCCGCGCAACACCGCATCGCCGGCGGCGGTATCCCATTCCATCGTCCGGCCCAGACGTGGATAAAGGTCCGCCTCCCCCGACGCGACAAGGCAGAACTTCAAGGACGAACCGGCACTCTTCATGTCCTTGACGGCGTACTTGCCGATGTAATCCTCGGTCACCTGATCGCGGTGCGATTTGCTGGCCACCACCATCAGCGCGGAGTTGTCCGGTTCCGAGACGTGCAAGGGCCTCGTCAGGCCCGGGGTATCCGGATCGAAAGGCCCCGTTTCCTCCACCGCCGTACCATCGGGCAGAGTGTAGAACATCCGATCGCGTGCCGGGGCATAGACAACGCCACGGCGGGGCACGCCCGCCTCGACCCAGGCGATATTGACCGTGAAATCGCCGCGGCGCTGCACGAATTCCTTGGTACCGTCCAGAGGATCGACGATCAGGAAATCCGCCGCGTTTACGGCATGGGACTGAGCCTGTTCCTCTGTCACCAGCGCCACGCCGGGAAAGGCGGCAACAAGCCCGTCCGAAATCAACGCATCGGCGGCCTCATCGGCCACGGTCACGGGGCTGTCATCGGATTTCAGGCTCACGTCGAAATCATCCGAACGATAGATTTCCATGATCCGTGCACCCGCCTCGATGGCGAGGCGACGCATCACCGGTACAAGCGTTTCATAGTCCAAATCCGGGCTCCCCGCGGCCGTGGTGCCGCCTGTTGATGCATTTCACTCGGTGCCTTATGATGTCTGCTTAAAGGATCGGCAAGAATTCCGTATCAGAATTCAGGCAAGGGCGGGCGCGACAGGGCTATGTTTCAACAGGTAAAACCCAGATCAAGCCTGCATTCCGCCATCGTGATGGCCGAACTGGTCTATCATTCGATCGTCCGTGACGTTCGCAAGGGCCACGGCAATGCCATCATTGCCATAGGGCTCAACATCCTTCAGGCGGTGATTTTCGTCCTGGCCTTCTATGTCATGTTCAACATTATCGGCTTGCGCTCGGCGGCGCTGCGCGGGGATTTCCTGCTTTACATCATGTCGGGAATTTTCCTTTTCCTGACTCACATCAAGACGCTTGGCGCGGTCGTGGGCGCGGCAGGGCCGGCATCTCCGATGATGAAGCACGCGCCGATGAACCCGATCATATCGGTCTCGGCCGCGGCGCTCGGGGCTCTCTACATTCAGGTCTTGAGCCTTTTGCTGATCCTCTTCGTCTACCATGTGGGCTTCAAGGAATTTGACATCCACGAGCCCGTACCGGCCTTCGGAATGCTCCTCCTTGCATGGTTCACCGCGGTGGCGCTCGGCCTCGTCCTGTTGTCGATCAAGCCGTGGTTTCCCAATTTCGTCTCGACATTCACGCAGATCTACCAGCGCGCCAACATGATCGCCTCGGGCAAGATGTTCGTGGCCAACATGATGCCCGGATATATTCTCGCGATGTTCGACTGGAACCCGCTTTTTCACGCCATCGACCAATGTCGTGGCTTCGTGTTCATCAATTATTTCCCGCGCAACAGTTCGATCGAGTATCCGCTCACCGTCGGGGTGGTGATGATCGTCATCGGCCTGATGGGCGAATTCTACACGCGCCGTCACGCATCGCTCAGTTGGGACGCCAGGCGTTAGGCATCAGGGCCTGATATCCCTTGGCCGATCCGTGACGCCCAGGCATCCGCGCCCTGGATCAGCATGTCGAAGACAGCAGCGTGAACCGACCCGGGTCTGCGATACGGGTCCGGGATGGCCCGCGCGCCGGTCCAGTGATCGAAAAGCATGACGCGTCCCTGCAATTGCGGCGCGTCCGCAATGATCGTCCGCCGGTGCCACGGCTCCATCACCAGAACAAGATCCTGCCCGGCGCCCATCGAAGATGTGAACTGCCGCGCCACATGGTCGGCAAGCGACACACCCCGTGCCGCCGCGACGCACGCTGTCGTCTCGTTCGGTCCACGGCCAATCAGCGCGGCGATGCCCGCGGAGCTCACGGTTGCAGTGGGCAAGGCTGCTCGAAGCAGACGTTCGCCCAACGGTGATCTGCAAATGTTTCCGAAGCATACCACGAGAATGCGATTTTCACCGCCCGTGGAAGCGCCGCCGGATACCGCCACCTCAAGAGCCTTCCGGGACAATCCCCGAGACAGACCGAACCGCTTCGGAAATCGCCGAAACCGCGGCATTCAGAAGTGCCTCATCCTCGCATTCCGCCATCACCCGGATCAACGGCTCCGTCCCGGATTTCCGGATCAGGAGTCGTCCGCAGCCCGACAGGCGGCGTTCCTGTTCCGCGATCACGGTGCTGACATGGGCAGACTCGAGCGGGGCGGACCCCGCGGCGAAACGCACGTTTTCCAGCAATTGCGGCACGGGCGTGAAATTACGCATCAGCTCGCTGGCGGGCCGGTCGGCGCCGGTCATCGCGGCAAGAAACTGCAATCCGGCGATCAACCCGTCGCCGGTTGTGGCGTAATCGGTCATGACGATATGGCCGGACTGCTCCCCGCCGAGGTTGAAACCGCCCCGGCGCATACGTTCCACCACGTGCCTGTCCCCCACCGGGGTTCGTTCCAGCTTCAGACCGCGCGCCTCGACGTGACGTTCAAGACCAAGGTTGGACATTACCGTCGTCACCAGGGTTCCATGGGCCAGTTTACCAGCGTCCGCCCAGATACCGGCAAAAAGGGCCATGATCTGATCACCATCGGCAATCTGCCCCTTCTCGTCGATCAGGATGATTCTGTCGGCGTCTCCGTCAAGGCATATGCCCAGGTCCGCACCAGTGTCACAGACAAGCGCCGCTGCGGCCTCGGGCCGGGTTGAGCCGCATCCGCGGTTGATGTTGTAGCCATCCGGTTCCACGCCCATCGGCACCACCTCCGCACCCAGTTCCCAAAGAACTTCGGGGGCGGCACGGTAGGCAGCCCCGTTGGCACAGTCGACGACGACCTTCACACCGCTGAGGCGCCGGTTGCGCGGAAAGGTCGTCTTGGCATATTCCGCATATCGCCCCTCACCATGTTCGATGCGGCGCGCCCGTCCTATATTGGCGGGTTGCACCGGCACGATGTCACCAGACAGTATATTCTCGATCTGAAGCTCATCGGCATCGCTCAGCTTGAATCCATCGGGTCCGAAAAACTTGATTCCGTTATCGTCATGCGGATTGTGGCTGGCCGAGATCATGATCCCGAGATCGGCGCGCATCGAACGGGTCAGGAAACCCACCGCCGGGGTCGGAACCGGGCCGAGAAGAAGGACGTTCATGCCCGTGGAGGTCAGGCCCGCCGTCAGGGCATTCTCGAGCATGTACCCGGACCGGCGGGTGTCCTTGCCGATCACCACGCGATGCCCGTTATCACCGTCACGACGAAAATGCCGGCCCGCGGCCGCACCGATCCGCAGAGCCATTTCAGCCGTCATCGGATATGTGTTGGCGGTCCCGCGAATCCCGTCCGTTCCGAATATCCTGACGTTCATGTTGCCCTCTCGATCCTGCGCGGGTTTCATCCGGCCATTGCCCGAAGTCCTATAGTCAGAATCGTCCGGTTTGGCGAGGCCCGCGCGCCCTTGTCCTATCACGGCCCGCGAATCCTTGCCGGTCGGTTGGTCGGCACCGCGGTTCCTTGCATGTCCGGAATTGTTGTGCGCCAAATCGCGGGATCGGCTGAAGAACGTCACGAGGGGTCTTGACCGGATGAACATGACTGAACGGATCAAGCAACGCGCGGGGCTTGCCATGACTCTGACCATCGCCCTTTGCATCGCGGTTCTGGGCTTCATCCCGATGCCCGCCACCGGACCGGTCATGGCCAACGACAAGCTCAATCATTTCCTTGGCTTTGCCATCCTTGTTTTACCCGTGGCTTCCGTGCATCCGCGGCATGTGCCCTGGATCTTCATCGCCGCCGTGACTTATGGCGGAGCGATCGAACTGCTCCAGCCGTTCACCGGAAGGACCCGCTCCTGGGGTGACCTGGTGGCCGACGGCGCCGGGGCGGCTCTTGGCTGTGCCCTTGGCCGGGTGGTGTTTGCAAGGCTGGTCGGGACAGGCAGGTTCAACTGATCCGAACGCCCTTGGCACGCATCGCCTCCAGCGCAGCATCCAACGAGCCATCAAGGTTGATCGCCCGACACAGATCCGAGCGCAGTGTCACTTCGTAACCGTTGTCCGCCGCATCCTGGGCCGAAAAGCCGACACAGAAATCCGTGGCCAGTCCGACCATCGTCAATCTCTCCAACCCGCGGTCACGCAGGTATCCGTCAAGGCCGGTGGGGGTTTCGTGATCATTCTCGAAAAGCGCCGAATAGCTGTCGACAGCCGGGTCATACCCCTTGCGCACGATCAGGTCGGCACGATCGGTGTTCAACTCGGGATGGAATTCCGCCCCCCGACTGCCTTGAACACAATGATCCGGCCACAGTATCTGCGGCCCGTAGGGCATCTCCGTCATTTCGAAGGGCGCCCGCCCCGTGTGGCTCGATGCGAAACTGGAATGCCCGGCCGGATGCCAGTCCTGGGTCAGTATAACGGCCGGAAACTCCGCCATCAGCGCGTTGATTCCGGCCACAATCACATCTCCCTCGGGCACCTCCAACGCGCCACCGGGGCAGAAATCGTTCTGCATGTCGATCACGATCAGGGCTTCGGTCATGCGGCGCCTCCTTTGGCCCATGGGTAAGCGGCGCGGGCACACGCGTCAATGCGGGGCAGTATTTCACCACCATCGGTCCGGAGGACATGCACAATTCCAGCGGGCAGCGCCTGTGGAATTTCTGTGCCATCGTGCAGCAGGACAGGGCCAATTTTCACCTGTTCGGGATACGCCATCCCCAAGACGAGGGTGATCCTTTCTTCGGCACGTACGAAATGCGCTCGAAAATCCCGGGGGCGTGCCGGATCGTGCCCGGATCGGAATACGTGGCGGACAGGGTCTTGTCAGGCACCACCAAGTATATCCGCGTCGAAGTCTACGGGATCGACGGCGTTCCCACCGGGGTGACGGTTTCGAAGGGCACCGGTTAAGCCGGACGCCTGACTCCAGCACATTGCCCTATTGCCCGGGCGCCTCGGAGGCCTTATCTGGCTGGCCAATGTACACGATCGCCGCACTTTACCATTTCTGCCGCTTCGAGGATCCCGGAGCAATCCGGGGGCCCCTTCTTGATCTGTGCCGGGCCGAGGACGTAACCGGCACCCTTCTTCTGGCACGGGAGGGGATCAACGGCACCGTGGCGGGGTCGGCAAATGCCATTGAAAAGGTGCTGGCGCATATTCGCGCCCTGCCCGGTTGCGCGGCACTGGAGCACAAGAAAAGCCAAAGCAGCGCAGCGCCCTTCGCCCGCCTCAAGGTGCGCCTCAAGACAGAGATCGTGACCATGGGCCGGCCCGAGGTGGATCCGCGCGCCGCGACCGGCCATTACGTGGACCCCATCGACTGGAATGACCTGATCCGCAGCCCCGATGTCGCGGTGATCGATACCCGCAACGATTACGAGGTCGCCATCGGGACTTTCGAGGGCGCAATAGACCCTGAAACAGCCTCTTTCCGCGATTTTCCCGCATGGTGGGAAGCGAACCGACACCGGTTTCACAACAAGCGAATCGCGATGTTCTGCACCGGTGGCATCCGCTGCGAGAAATCCACCAATTACCTGCTCGGCCAAGGGGTGGAGGATGTTTACCACCTCAGGGGCGGTATCCTGAAATATCTCGAGGAGGTTCCGGCGGAGAAGAGCACATGGCAGGGATCGTGCTTTGTCTTCGACGGGCGTGTGTCCGTGGAACACGGCCTTCGCGAAGGGCCTCACAGTCTGTGCCACGCCTGTCGACGGCCGCTGGCGCCCGAGGATCTCAGGCGCCGCGACTACGAGGAAGGAGTGTCATGCCGGCACTGCATGGATGAGACGTCCGCGGCCGACAAGGCCCGCTTTCGCGAACGCCAGAAACAGATCGCCCTGGCCCGCGCCCGCGGCGAGCAGCACCTGCACGCCGCGGCGGAAAAGTCGTGAAGCGCGCCACCAAGCACGGGCTTGTCAGTACCGGTAATGCTCGGGCTTGAAGGGCCCCTCGGTCTTCACGCCGATATAATCGGCCTGGTCGGGCCGAAGTTCGGTGAGCCTGACACCGATACGGCCCAGATGCAGGCGCGCGACCTTTTCATCAAGGTGCTTGGGCAGGATGTAGACATCATTGTCGTAATCATCCCCCTTCGTCCAAAGCTCGATCTGGGCGAGGACCTGGTTGGTAAAACTTGCGCTCATCACGAAGCTGGGATGGCCGGTGGCATTGCCGAGATTGAGAAGGCGCCCCTCCGACAAAAGAATGATACGGTTGCCCGAAGGCATCTCGATCATGTCCACCTGGTCCTTGATGTTGGTCCATTTGTGATTTTTCAGGTTCGCAACCTGGATCTCGTTGTCGAAATGGCCGATATTGCCCACGATCGCCATATCCTTCATCTCGCGCATGTGCTCGATGCGGATCACGTCACGGTTGCCCGTGGTGGTGATGAAGATATCGGCTGACGACAGCACGTCTTCCAGCAGGACCACCTCGAACCCGTCCATCGCCGCCTGCAATGCGCAAATCGGGTCGACTTCGGTCACTTTCACGCGGGCACCGGCACCGCGCAAGGAGGCCGCCGAGCCCTTTCCGACATCGCCATACCCGCAGACCAGCGCCACCTTGCCGGCCATCATCGTATCAGTTGCACGGCGGATACCGTCGACCAGGCTTTCCTTGCAGCCGTACTTGTTGTCGAACTTCGACTTCGTCACGCTGTCATTGACGTTGATCGCCGGGAAGGGCAGGTGCCCTTTCTCCATCATCTTGTAGAGTCGATGAACGCCCGTGGTGGTTTCTTCGGACACGCCCTTGATCATGTGACGCTGCTTTACGAACCAACCGGGGCTTTCCGTCATGCGCTTGCGGATCTGCGCGAACAGCGCCTCTTCCTCCTCGCTGGTCGGGGCGGCGATCAATTCTTCCTCCCCTTCCTCCACACGGGCGCCGATCAGGACATAAAGGGTCGCGTCGCCGCCGTCGTCGAGGATCATGTTGGCCCCGCCCTCCTCGAACTGGAAGATGCGATCGCAATAGTCCCAGTATTCCTCCAGTGTCTCGCCCTTTATTGCAAACACGGGTGTCCCGCCTTCGGCGATCGCCGCGGCTGCGTGATCCTGGGTCGAGAAGATGTTGCACGAGGCCCAGCGTACGTCCGCACCCAACGCCACCAGTGTTTCGATCAGCACGGCGGTCTGAATCGTCATGTGCAGGCTTCCGGCGATGCGGGCGCCGGCAAGCGGCTTCTGCGCGCCGTATTCCTCGCGCAGGGCCATCAGCCCCGGCATCTCGGTTTCGGCGATATCCAGTTCCTTGCGCCCGAATGCCGCAAGTTCGATATCCTTGATCACGTAGTCTTTTGCCATGCCGGCGGCTCCTTGATGTCACCTTTTGGAATGGCAGATAGCACCGGTATGCGCGGCGGGCAATGCGGGATGCGCGGGCGTTGTCCGCCGCGGCACTTGGTGCCGGGTTAATCCCGGCGCCAAAGGGCGTCCTGTCGGCGGATCGGGAGGATTGCGTCTTGGTGTTTGCGCGCATCCCGACAACCGGATAGGTGAAATCGAGGTACTCCAAGCGGACCCCAGGGCATGAACCAGAAGCGGAAACCGGCCTTCGCAGGGCGTGGCGCACATCTTCAATACCGCGTGCTGATGGCGCTTTTCAGGCTGGCGATGACGCGCGGGCTTTATGGTCGGTTCGCCCGCGGGCTGGGGCGGTTCTTCGATCCCGAGAACGCGGTTATTGTCGATATTGGCGGCGCGGCCCCGTTTCGTGTCCGGCTGGCTGACGGCTATTGGACGCGATTTGCGTTGCGCGGCCCCCCTTATGAGCCAGAAATTGCCAGGGTGATGGCCGCCGCTGAACCGCACACCGACTGTTTCGTCGATCTTGGCGCCAATACCGGGTTCTGGACCCTGAAGGCCGCCAAGCTGTTTCAAAGGGTCATCGCGGTCGAGGCCGGGAAGAAAACCTTTCGCCGTTTGCAGGAGAATACCGATTGCCTTGCCCGGGTTGCACTGCATCGGGCCGCTGTCCATGCGTGCAGCAGACGGCAACTGCGCTTTGTGACACCGGAACTCAGCCATGCCTCCGCGCGACTGAGCGAAGAGGCGAAAGATGGCACAGATAGGTCTGAAATCGTCGAAACCGTCTCTGTTGATGATCTTGTTCCGGAAGGAACAGCCGCACTGATCAAACTTGATGTGGAGGGTGCGGAAGTGGCTGCGTTCGACGGTGCAGCACGCGCCTTTGCGGATGGCGCTGTCTTCATATACGAGGATCACGGCGGTGATCCCACCTGCGAACCCAGCGCCTGGCTTCTGTCACGCGGTGGATTTCGCCTTTGGTCGATCGGGAAAACGCCGATGGAGATAACTTCGACCGCACAGCTGCGAACCCTGAAAAAAGACCCTTACAAGGGTTATAATTTCCTCGTGGCGCAGGACGGTACGCCGCTTCTGTCAGCGATTCTGGACTCTTTGCAATCCGCAGGTCGTGAGGCTAACAGTGAAGATCAATTCCGAGAAGACCCGTGAGGAGAAATGGCTCAGCCCCGCGCCTGGCAAAAGATGCTTTCGGGCCGCAGGCTCGATCTTCTTGATCCGACCCCGGTTGATATAGAGATCGAGGATATCGCGCACGGTCTCAGTTTCGTGGCGCGGTGGAACGGCCAGACGATTGGCGATTTTCCCTATTCCGTGGCCGAGCATTCCCTGCTGGTCGACCGGCTTTATGGCCGGATCAAGCCGAACGCCCCGGCGAAATGGCGGCTTGCCGCGCTGTTGCACGACGCACCGGAATACGTGATCGGTGACATGATCAGCCCCGTCAAGGCGGCGGTCGGCCCCGGCTATGACGAACTGGACGAGCGTCTGTCGACGGCCATTCACATCCGCTTCGGTCTGCCCGCTGCTCTTCCCGTCACTGTCAAGCGACAGATCAAAAGGGCAGACCGGATCAGCGCCTGGATGGAGGCCACCGCCATCGCCGGATTCACCAAGGCGGAAGCTTCCCGGTTCTTCGGTTGCCCGGACCCCGCCCTTACCGAAGACCTGTCGATCCGGTTGCGTCCACCGATGGAGGTCCGCGGGGATTTTGTCGCCCGCCACGCGAAGCTGATGGGGCAAATGGCATGATAGGTGTAAGGCGTGCCCGCCCGTGCGATGCCCGGCCCATCACCGCGTTTCTCAATCCGATCATCACCCGCGGCGGCACCACCGCCCACACTGCGCCGGTCACCGGCGACATGATCACGGCCTGGATGGTGCGTGGCGGCGCACAGGCGGCCTGGCATGTGGCGGAGGACGACAACGGCATGCTTCTCGGCGTCCAATTCGTTGAACCACATCCCGATTTGCCGCTGATGGCCTGCGATATCGCGAGTTTCGTGCGCATCGGGCGAACGGGGCTCGGCATCGGTACCCGCCTCTTCGAGGCCAGCAGGCCCGCCGCCCGTGCCATTGGGTATGCCTGGATCAATGCGACCATCCGGGCCGACAATGCGGGCGGACTCGCCTATTATCGAAGTCTGGGATTTCTGGAATACGCCCGCGATCCCGGCACCCGGCTTGGCGATGGCACAGTCATCGACAGGATCAGCAAGCGCCTGTACCTCTGAAGGAATGTCCGGCAGAGCCCGGAATCCCGCGGTGGCCATGCGCGCCGCGTACGAGTGCCCACATGCCGCCCTCAGCGCGGGGAGCGTTTCGCGAGGATGCGTTGCAACGTGCGCCGGTGCATGTTGAGCCGCCGGGCGGTTTCACTCACGTTCCGGTCACACAGTTCATAGACCCGCTGGATATGCTCCCAGCGCACCCTGTCAGCGCTCATCGGGTTTTCCGGTGGCGGCGGAAATCCGTCGTCTTGCGCAAGGAGGGCATCGGTGATGTCCTTGGCATCCGCGGGCTTGGAAAGGTAATCCGTTGCCCCGATCTTGACCGCCGCCACTGCCGTGGCAATCGCGCCATACCCGGTCAGAACCACGATGCGGCTATCGGGCCGCTTTTCGCGGATGATCTCGACCACATCGAGCCCGTTTCCATCCTCGAGACGAAGATCGCAAACCGCGTACGCCGGCGGGCGCGCCGTGGCGATCGCTGATCCGGCCGCGACAGATTCCGCGGTCTCCACTGCGAAGCCACGTTTTTCCATGGCCTTGGCCAGCCGTTTCAGAAACTGTTCGTCGTCGTCGAGCAAGAGCAGAGACCTGTCCTCGCCGAGATCCACATCCTTGGCGGTCATCTCTTTCCTCCCGTTCGGCGCGATCGCGTAGCGGTGGTTCTATCCTGACAGTATGCCTGCGTCAAACCTTCGCAGGTCAGGGCCGTGCATCCAGAAAGCACCCAACCCTGTCCGCCAGTTGTTCTGGCCCGATGTCACGGCGAAAGAACTCCACGAACCCATCGCCGGGCAGTGTAAGGTAGGTGAATGTCGAGTGATCAACGAGATAGAATTCCTCGTCACCATCGGGCGGCTCCTGCGCCTGATAGAAGGTCCGGTAAGCGCGGCTCGCGCTTCGCACCTGTTCCTCGGATCCGGTGAGCCCCAGCATGCGCGGGTGCATGTTCGCCGTGAAATCGTCCACCACTTCAGGTGTGTCCCGGGCCGGATCCACTGAAATGAAAACGGGTTTCACGATCTCCCCCCTTTCTTCGAGTACGTCTACAGCTGCGGCATTGCGGGCCACGTCGAGCGGGCAGACATCGGGGCAGAAGGTATAACCGAAGTAGATCAGCGCCGGTTGGTCCAGAACGTCCTTATCAGTGACGGTTTTCCCGGTTTCATCCACCAAGGTGAAAGGCCCGCCGATCTGGCTTGCGCCACCCGCCACGCTTCCGTTGCGGCAGTGCGCGTACCGGTCATCGCCGCTGCTGGACGTGGTGAACACGTAGACGCCCAGAAGCCCGGCTGCAATGGCTGCCACCGCCGAGATGGTGATTATCCGATTCATTGGCCTGTTCCTGCTTGGCTGGGCAATCTTCACATCGTGTGTCACATCTAACATCGAAGAAGGAATATGCAATCTCGGAGCCTGCCATGACAGAAACGTCACCCGGCTTCTTCCATTCCCGCCGGCGCGGCACATGGATCCGCCTGCGTACACTCATCCTTTTAAGATGGTGGGCGGTGATCGGACAGATGACCGCGCTTATCATAGCGCAGCGCATCTACGACCTCGACTTCGAAACCGGGCTGTGTTTCCTGGTTATCGGTGCCTCCATCATCAGCAACCTCGTTGCATCGACGGTCTTTCCCGAAAACAAGCGGCTGACTGAATCGGAGAACCTTCTTGTCGTGGGTTTCGACATGGTTCAGCTGGCACTGCTTCTTTACCTGACCGGGGGTTTGCACAATCCGTTCTCGTTCCTGATCGTCGGACCCGTGATCGTCTCGGCCTCTGCGATGTCGACACGCTCGACCGTGATGCTGGGCCTCTCGGCGATCCTGATCGTTTCCCTACTCACAAAGCTCTATTCGCCACTGCGCACCAGTTCCGGCGAGATCCTGAGAATGCCGGAGCTTTTCCTGTTCGGCAACTGGGCCGCAATCGTAATTGCCATCACCTTTCTCGGTGTCTATTCGCGGTGGATCCTGTCCGAGATGCGGGCCATGTCGGATGCGCTGCAGGCCACACAGATGGCGCTTGCGCGAGAACAGAAACTGACCGATCTGGGTGGTGTCGTAGCGGCTGCAGCGCATGAGCTTGGCACGCCGCTTGCGACAATAAAGCTGACAAGCGGAGAACTGGCGGAAGAGCTTGCGGATGCGCCCGACCTGAAGGACGATGCGCTGTTGATCCGCGAACAGGCGGACCGGTGTCGCGATATTCTGCGCACGATGGGGCGCGCAGGCAAAACCGACCAGCATATGCGAAGCGCCCCCCTTACCGCGGTCATCGAGGAGGCGGCCGAACCTCACCTGGAGCGCGGCAAACCCATCATATTCGACCATGGCGCGACGCAGGCATCCCTTCGTTCACAGCCAACGATCCTGCGGCGTCCCGAGATGATCCATGGTCTCAGGAACCTGATCCAGAATGCCGTTGATTTCGCACGTTCGCGGGTCTGGGTCGAAAGCAGCTGGACCGCCGACACCGTGACCGTACGCATCATGGACGACGGGAGGGGGTATCCACCCCATCTTCTGGGACGTATCGGAGACCCGTTCATGCGTCGCCGTACCGGGCGCACCGACACGCGCAGACCCGATTACGAAGGAATGGGTCTGGGCTTGTTCATCGCCAAGACGCTTCTGGAAAGGATGGGGGCCGACCTGACATTTGCCAACGGTGCGGACTCTTTCCGTAACCGCAAGAGCCATTCCGAAAGAACCGGTGCCTTTGTCGAAGTTACCTTGCCACGCGCCGCCATCGAAACCTCGGATTCGACCGCGTCAAGCGTTCGGGACGGCGGTCCGGCGGTATCTTCCTGATCCCTTGTTAACCAACTCTTAACAAAATCCCTTCATGCTCGGGGTCATGGTTTCGATTTTGCCGTTGCCCGGTCGATGATCCCGATCTCCGCAATCTCCGCTGCCGGACTACTGGCGCTTTCGCTTCCGGTTTCGGCAATTGTCCTCTGGCTCATTGGCAGGCGGCTGCGGGAGGATGCGAAACCCGTCACGGCCCCTGACCCGGACGCGGACTCGCTCTGCGAATTCCTGTTCCATGACGGGTTCCTGGCAGACCATCATGCCGGGATCCCTGAGGACACGGATTGCCCCTTGACCAGCTGGTCGGAGATCCGCGCGTGGTTTGCCGCGCGATTTCCCGGATTGCCCGAGTGTCCGACCGGGATACCCGAAGGTGGGGAACACAGGTTCCTGTCATGTTCACCCGGGGACAGTGCCACGCTTTGCCTGAGCCGGAAAGGCAACGACACGAGGCTTGTCCTGGTGGATCCCCAGGTCCGCGATCCGGCAACACGACACGAAATCCTGCGTCTGAGGCAGATGGCGGACAATTTTCGGAGAATTCTGGAACAAGCGCCCGCTCCCGTTCTGAAAACCGACCGGGACGGTACGCTCTTGTGGCACAACGCCGCCTTCGGCCATCTGGCCGACGGGGACCGCGATGCCCTGAGACATGCGCTTGCCACGGCAGACTGCCGGGAAGAGCAGCATGAACAGCGGGTGAACGGTACCACCCGATCCTATACCGTCACAACCAGCACTGAAGAGAATGCCATTATCGGGCATGCGCACGATATATCGGCTCTGATAAGGGCCGAATCCGCACAACGGGATTTCGTTCAGACCCTCGCAAAGACATTTGCCCATCTGTCCACGGGCCTCGCCGTGTTCGACCGCAACAGGCAGCTTGTCCTGTTCAACCCCGCGTTGGTGGACCTGACATCCTTGCCCGCGGAATTCCTGAGCAACCGCCCGCATCTCATGGGGTTCTTCGACCGTCTGCGCGATCAGCAGGTGATGCCGGAGCCCCGCAATTACGCCGACTGGAAATCACATGTCAACGAGGTCACCGAACGCGCGTCGGACGGGCTCTACGAGGAAACCTGGACACTGCCGGACGACCTGACCTACCGGATCACCGGAAGACCACACCCCGACGGCGCGATCGCGTTCCTTTTTGAGGATATCACCGCCGAGGTTCATCTGGCGCGCCGGTTCCGGTCCCAGCTCGATCTGCGGCAGGCGGCGCTGGATGCTCTTCCGGACCCGGTGACGATATTCGGTCCCGACGGCATCCTTGCATTCTGCAACAAGGCTGCGATGGAGCATCTGCACATCGACCCGGAGTCCAGCTTCGCGGACATGAGCACGGCCGATTTGCTGGCCGTTTGCAAATCCCGTTTTCCGGATGCCTTGACCTGGACGAAACTGGAGCCGACGCTGATCGAGGGAACCGCCCGTGACCTTCGGGACTGGAACGATACGGCAAGCGGGGATCAGACGATTCGCATTCTTCTCAGGGACCTTCCGGGCGGAGCGCGAATGATGATCCTTAAGGTTGCAGCGGCCATGGATCGCCCATTGCCCGCCTGATCACTTGTTGCAGGCCGGTCCGGCACGTGTAGTGTCGGGCAATGACCACAAGACACCATGAACTGCACCTTGCCTCGCCAGATGAAACCTGCCGCTGCGCGCAGGCTCTGGCACCGTTCTTGCACGCCGGTGACGTGATCCTTCTCGGGGGTGATTTGGGCGCTGGCAAGACCCATTTTGCCCGCTGTCTCATACAGGCGTCACTGCCCGCGCCTGAAGACGTTCCGTCACCCACCTACACGCTGGTACAGACTTACACGTCTAAACAAGGCCCGGAGATCTGGCATGCTGACCTGTATCGTCTGGGAAGCGCCGAGGAAATCGAGGAAACCGGGTTGAGCGAGGCTTTTTCCGATGCGATCTGCCTGGTTGAATGGCCGGACCGGCTGGGCCCGCTCACGCCCGGGACAGCACTTTGCCTGACCCTGGTTGCCACCGATAACGACATTGGCCGCCGCATGATCCTTGCCTGGACCGATCCACGCTGGGACAAGACGATACGGGACGCCCTTCTTCATGAATGACCGTGATCACGACGCAGGAAAGTTCCTTGCAAAGGCGGGCTGGGCGAACGCCGCGACTTCGGTGATTGCAGGTGATGCGTCAAACAGGCGGTATCTGCGGCTGCGCTGCGGGGATGACACCGCGGTCCTGATGGATGCACCGCGCGAGCAAGGCGAGGATGTCGCACCATTCATGCGAATTGCGCGGTACCTGGCGGATCTGGGGCTCAGTGCGCCGCGCATACTTGCCTCGGACGAGGTTCACGGCTTCCTGTTGCTGGAGGATCTGGGCGACGACCTGTTCGGACGGGTCATTCATGCCGACCCCGGCAAAGAGGAGAGGCTCTATTACGCCGCAACGGACCTTCTCATTCATTTGCACCGTCATGATCCGCCTTCCAGACTCGGGGTTTACACGGCGGAATTGATGGCAGATCTCTCGGCACTTGCCTTTGACTGGTACCTGCGGTCCGCTAACGGGCCGGACATGGCCGCGCGCGAGAATTTCATCAGCCGCTTCCGTCCCCTGCTTGACCGACACGCGAGCCGGAGGGATGTGGTGATCCTCAGGGATTACCATGCCGAAAACCTGCTTTGGCTGCCTGATCGCAAGGGCAACGCACGGGTCGGTCTTCTGGATTTTCAGGACGCGATGTGCGGCCATGGTGCCTACGATCTCGTTTCGCTGTTGCAGGACGCGCGGCGCGACGTGCCCGTGTCCGTGGAGTCCGCCATGCTGGCGCATTTTCAGGACTCCGGTACAGTGCATCCGGAGGCTTTCGAAGCCGCCTATCACTGTCTTGGTGTACAGCGGAACCTTCGTATAATCGGTGTCTTCGCCCGGCTCTGCCTGCGTGACGGCAAACCACACTACGTCGATCTGATCCCGCGGGTATGGTCCCTTCTGCAACGCGATCTTGCCCACCCGTCGATGACCTCTGTTGCGCCAGCAGTCCATGATGTATTGCCTGAACCCACAGCCGAAATCCTGAACAGGTTGAAATCCGGATGCGCGACAGTCCCGACAGCGTAATGCTTTTCGCCGCCGGTTTCGGCACCCGGATGGGTCCACTTACCGCGGACCGCCCCAAACCGCTTGTGCCCGTTGCCGGCGTTCCGCTGATTGATCATGCTCTCGAACAGGTGAACGGCATCGCCCCGGCAAGGATCGTGGCGAACCTGCACTACAAGCCGCATGCGCTGGCAAGCCACCTTGCGGACCGCGATGTGGTGCTTTCATGGGAGCAGCCGGACATACTGGATACCGGCGGAGGATTAAGGGCCGCCCTGCCGCTGCTGGGTGATGGTCCGGTCTTCACGATGAACACCGATGCCGTCTGGAAGGGGCCGAACCCTCTGGAGTGCCTGCGGCGCGCATGGCGGCCCGGAGCGATGGAGGCCCTGCTTTTGTGTGTTCCGGCCGGCCGGGCACACGGGCATGCCGGACCGGGTGATTTCGAAGTGGGCCGCGACGGGCGCGCAAGGCGCGATGGTTCCCTGATTTTTACCGGCGCGCAGATCCTTGAAACGGAAAGAGTGGCAGAGATGCCGGAGGCCCCTTTTTCCATGAACGAGATCTGGGATGCGATGTTGACGCAGGGTACTTTGCACGCGATTGCCTATCCCGGCCACTGGGCCGACGCCGGAAACCCCGAGGGTATCAGCGCCGCCGAAGCCATGCTTCACCACCACGATGTTTGAGCCCGCGGAACATGCCCGGGTCTTTGGCCTGCCGCCCGGTACGGATTTCGCCGGGGAGCTTCTGCGCGGTCTGCGGACCCGGCTGGACGGGAAACCTCCGGAGACATTGGCGCGCACGCAGATCATCGTGAACACGCGGCGGACGGCACGAAGGCTGCGCGACCTTTTCGATGCCGGCCCTCCATGTCTCATGCCCCGGATAAGTCTGGTGACGGATATCGGGGAGACCTGGAACCTGAGCGGGATACCGGCCGCCGCACCTCCCCTCGAACGCCGGCTGGAGCTGGCGCGGCTTGTAGCGTCGCTTCTCGACAGGGAGCCCGATATAGCACCGCGTGCGGCCATTTACGATCTGGCGGACAGTCTTGCCGGACTGATGGACGAGATGCATGGCGAAGGGGTTTCGCCGGATGTTATCGACAGGCTCGATGTCAGCGATCAATCCGGTCACTGGGCCCGCATCAGGACATTCCTGAACATCGTGCGGCCCTATTTCGACGCCGGCAGCGACCGACCCGGCACAGAAGCACGGCAACGCATGGTCGTCGAGTCGCTGTCTCGGCTCTGGCAATCCAGTCCGCCGGAACACCCGGTCATCGTGGCGGGATCAACCGGGTCGCGTGGCGCAACGCGAATGCTCATGTGTGCAGTGGCACAGTTGCCACAAGGCGCTGTCCTGCTTCCGGGTTTCGATTTCGACACCCCCGAGGACGTGTGGAAGGAACTGGACGATCCGCTGCATTCCGAAGATCATCCGCAATACAGGTTTCATGCCTTCCTGGGTCAGCTTGGGCTGACTGCCGGCATGGTCAGGCGCTGGACGCCTGCTTCACCACCCGTACCGGCACGCAACAAGCTTCTTTCGCTGGCGCTCAGGCCCGCGCCAGTGACCGATCAATGGTTGCGCGATGGCCCGCGGCTTCGGGACATCGATACGGCGATGGAAAATGTCACTTTGCTGGAGGCGCCATCTGCCCGGCAGGAGGCACTCGCGATCGCAATGCGTCTGAGAAAAGCGGCCGAGGAGGGACAGACCGCAGCCCTTGTAACGCCGGACCGGACTCTGACACGTCAGGTCGCTGCGTCTCTCGACCGGTGGGGTATCCTGCCGGATGACAGCGCGGGGCAGCCCCTGCACCTTTCCCCGCCCGGCCGGTTCCTACGCCACGTTGCCGACCTCCATGGCCATCCGGTTTCCGCCGCGACGCTTCTGACACTTCTCAAGCACCCGCTTACCCATTCGGGCAACGGCCGGGGCGGGCACCTCCTGCTTACGCGGAAACTGGAACTGCACCTTCGCCGCGACGGGCCGCCGTATCCCGGGCCGGAAGACATCCTTGGATGGGCCGCGAACCAGAAAGGCGATGCGGCCGCCTGGGCGGCATGGATCGGCAAGGCCCTCTCGGTTCACGATGACGGGGGGGAACGGCCCCTTGAGGAGCGGGTCACCGAGCATTTGGCCCTTGCAGAGACCCTTGCCAGCGGCAGTTCCGACACCGGCAGCGGCACTCTATGGTGCGAGGAGGCTGGAACAGTGGCGCGCCGGGCGGTCGATGCGCTTGCCGAATCCGCACCGCATGGCGGACCGATCAACGCGTCGGATTACAGCGCCCTCTTCACCAGTGTCCTGTCCCGCGAGGAAGTCCATCAATCAAGCGCCGCACATCCCGGGATCCGTATCTGGGGCACCCTGGAAGCGCGTGTCCAGGGGGCCGACCTGTTGATTCTCGCAGGGCTGAACGAGGGCAGCTGGCCCGAACCGTCCCAACCGGACCCGTGGCTCAACCGTTCGCTGCGCCAACAGGCCGGGCTTCTGCTTCCCGAACGCCGGATCGGGCTGGCCGCCCACGACTTCCAGCAGGCGGCACTGGCATCCGAGGTGTGGCTAAGCCGGTCGATCCGGTCCGACGATGCGCAAACCGTCGCCTCAAGGTGGCTGAACCGGTTGATGAACCTGCTGGATGGCTTGCCCGAACAGGGTGGCAGTCTGGCTCTTCAGGCGGCCCGGCAACGCGGAAAGAAATGGCTGTCGCGGGCGACAATTCTGGAAGCGACGGAGAGCGCGGAGCCCGCGCCGCGGCCGTCGCCCTGCCCGCCCCCGGACGCACGGCCGACACAGCTTCCGGTAACCGCGATACAGAAATTGATCCGGGATCCCTATCATATCTACGCGCGGCACGTTCTGCGGCTCAGGCCGCTGGACCCATTGATGCGTGCGCCCGATGCGCTTCTACGCGGCACGATCCTTCACGACGTTCTTGAACGCTTCATTCGCGACACGCGTGACGCGCCGCAACGTCGCACGGAGGCCGTTCTGCTCGACACGGCCGAGAGCATTCTGCGTGACAAGGTAAGCTGGGCGGAGGCGCGTATCCTGTGGCAGGCCCGGCTTGAACGTGTCGCCGGCTGGTTTGTGGAAACGGAGGCGCAGAGGCGGGCGCGGGGGGATCCCGTGGCGTTGGAACAAAAGGGGGTTCTGGAACTGTCCGATCCCTCCTTCACGCTGACCGCAACCGCTGATCGGGTGGATCTGGATCCGCAAGGCCGGGTCTGGATCTATGATTACAAGACCGGAACACCGCCCGGGGCCAAGGAACAGAAACTCTTCGACAAGCAATTGCTGCTTGAGGCGGTCATCGCGGAGCGAGCGGGTTTCGGCCCGTTGGACGCGGCTCCGGTGGCGGGTGCCGCGTTTATCGGGCTTGGTACCAAGCCCGTGGAACAGCCTGTTCCGCTGGAAGAAACTCCGACCGAAGAGACATTGCATGACTTTCGGAAGTTGATCAGCGCGTACATGGAGCATGACCAGGGGTACACATCACGTCGGATGGACCGCACCATGCGGGAACCCGGCGATTTCGATCATCTTGCACGCTACGGCGAATGGGACATGACCGCAGCACCGCGGAAAACGAGGCTTGAATGAAAAAGCACGATCCCGCCAGCCAACGTCAGATCGACGCGGCCCGCCCCGACCGCTCGACATGGTTGTCCGCGAATGCCGGCTCCGGCAAGACCCGGGTTCTGACCGACCGGGTCGCGCGCCTGCTTCTGGACGGGGTCGATCCGCAGCATGTCCTGTGCCTGACATATACAAAGGCAGCGGCGAGCGAGATGCAGAACCGGCTTTTCGCCCGGCTCGGCAGCTGGGCGATGCTGCCCGACAGCGAATTGACCCGGGCGCTTGATGCCCTTGGCCTGGAGGGACCGTTGCCTGATACCGCGCTTCAGGACGCGCGGCGTCTGTTCGCGCGTGCGATCGAAACACCCGGCGGGTTGAAAATTCAGACGATTCATTCGTTCTGTGCGTCTCTGTTACGGCGTTTTCCTCTCGAATCCGGCGTCAGCCCTCAGTTTTCCGAAATGGAGGATCGCACCGCCGCGCGTTTGCGTGCCGAAATCGCGGAGGATATCGCGGCCGGTCCGAAATCCCCGATTTTGCGGGGCATCGCAAGACACTATCCCGGGGAATCCCTGGAGGGTCTGACGGCCGAGATCGTGCGCCACAGGACAGCCTTCACTGACCGGTGTGACCATACAGCCTTGCGGCATTCACTGGGCCTGGCCGATGGGCAGGACAACGAAAGCATCGCAGCGGCGGTGTTTCACGGTCATGAAGGGCCGCTGCTGGAACAGCTTGTTCCCGCCCTTCTGGAAAGCGGTTCCAACGACCGTGATGGTGGCGGGAAACTGGCCTGCATCGACACGCTGGACATCACGGCGTTGCCGGTTCTGGAGGATGTGTTTCTGCTCAAGTCCGGTGACAACGCGTTCGCACCCAAGACCCCGGACGTGACAAGGCAGCCCTTTCCGACAAAGGCGCTCCGCAAGAGGCTTGGTGACCTTTCCGAGGAGCTCAATGCCTGGATGGAGAGAGTGGCGGACGCGCGCGAAGCCCGTCTTGCCATGGCGACACTGGAGAAAACCGGGGCTCTTCACGATTTCGCGCATCTTTTCCTGTCCGAATACGATCAGGCGAAACAGAAGAAGGGGTGGCTCGACTTCGATGATCTTATCCTCAGGACGCGCGATCTTCTGACCAACCCGGATGTGGCGGCCTGGGTTCTCTATCGGATTGATGGCGGTATAGACCATATCCTTGTTGATGAAGCCCAGGATACAAGCCCGGTCCAGTGGCAGATCATCGAAAGGCTGGCACAGGAATTCACCAGCGGGCAGGGCGCGCTATCAGACAGACACCGGACCATTTTCGTTGTCGGAGACAAGAAGCAATCCATTTATTCATTCCAGGGCGCGGATCCGGACGCCTTTGACAGGATGCAGTGCGATTTCGCGGCACGTCTGGAAAACACCGGAACACCCCTTCAGCGCATGGAAATGGAATATTCCTTCCGGTCGGCCGGCGCGATCCTGTCTGTCGTGGATCACACCTTCGCAGGGTCCGAAGGCTCCGGCTTTTCGGCGGCGCAGACACACAGGGCGTTCAAGTCCACCTTGCCCGGACGGGTGGATTTGTGGCCGGTCGTGCCGCCCCCGCCGGACGACGACGATCAGCCCTGGTATTCCCCGCTGGATCAACCGGCCGGAAACGCTCCGGCGATCACCCTGGCCCATCGGATTGCCGATTCGATCACGCAAATGATCAAGGATGGTGCCCGGATTCCGGAAGCACCCGATGGCGACGGCGGATGGCGCATGCGGCCCGTCGCACCCGGTGATTTCCTGATCCTGGTGCAACGCCGTTCTGTTCTCTTTCACGAGCTGATCCGGGCCTGCAAGGCAAGGGGGCTGTCCGTGGCCGGCGCGGACCGTCTCAGAGTGGGTGCGGAACTCGCGGTGCGCGATATCGGTGCGTTGCTGTCCTTCCTTGCCTTGCCTGAAGACAGTCTTTCGCTTGCCGCGGCACTGCGGTCCCCCCTGTTCGGATGGTCCGAAGCGGAACTTTACGATCTGGCTCACAAACGGACGGAAAGACACTTATGGCCGGCGTTGCGTGCCCGGGCGGACGCCTTTCCCGAGACTATGGCGATTTTGCAGGATCTCAGGGCACAAACGGACTACCTTCGCCCCTATGACCTTATTGAACGGATCCTGATTCGGCATGACGGACGCCGGCGCTTGCTGGCTCGTCTCGGCAACGAGGCCGAGGACGGACTCGACGCGCTTCTGTCCCAGGCCCTGGCCTACGAAACACAGGCAGTTGACAGCCTGACGGGGTTCCTCGTTTGGATGGAAACCGACGAACTCGAGATCAAACGCCAGATGGACAACGCCGGGAACCGTATCCGCGTCATGACGGTTCACGGGGCCAAGGGGCTTGAATCCCCTGTCGTCATCTTGCCCGAAACCGGTCAGCGCAACCTGACCATGGATGATCATATAATTCGTGGCGAAGACGGCACAGCGCTCTGGCGGAGCGCCTCTCACGAGACACCGCAGAGGGTGAGCGAAACCATCGAAGGGATGAAGCGGGCACGACGGGCAGAACGCGACCGCCTGCTTTACGTGGCGATGACCCGAGCCGAAAAATGGCTGATCGTCGCGGCGCATGGTGATTTCGGCAAGTCCGGTGACACGTGGTATGAAAAGGTGAGGACCGGCATGGAAACCGCCGGTGCGATGAAACAGTCGTTCGAGGGCGGCGAGGGCCTGCGGCACCAAGAAGGAGACTGGGCCGGATCACAGATCGAAACGGGATATCCCGAGCCGGATGCATACCCGGATCTTGAGTCCTTCTACAGCCGATCCGCCCCGGCCGCGCCTGCTCGGGCAAAGACGGTTGCACCGTCGGAATTGGGCGGTTCAAAGGCTCTTGCCGGAGAGGAGGGTCTGGACGAGGAGGCCGCGAAACGGCGCGGAAGACAGATTCACAGGCTTCTGGAGGTTCTGCCGCGGGTCTCCCGGCAGGAATGGCCCTCCACGGCTGCCAGTCTTCTTGAAGGCGGGCCGGATCAGGCCAAAGGACGGGAACTGGAACTGCTTCTGTCCGAAGCCGTGAATGTGCTCGAAAAGCCCTGTCTTGCTGATCTTTTCTCCCGGGACGCCCTGACCGAGGTGGCGGTCACGGCACCGATATCCGATGAAGGAATGCGGGGTCACGGCACGATAGACCGCCTTCTGATCCGCCCGGACCATGTCCTTGCCGTGGACTTCAAGACCAACGCGATGGTGCCAGACAGCGTGACGGATGTGCCCGACGGCCTGTTGCGGCAGATGGGTGCCTACTCGGAGATGCTCGGCGCGATTTATCCGAGGAAGTCGGTGAGGACAGCCCTTCTTTGGACACGGACAGCGACGCTGATGCCATTGCCGCACGATATGGTGAGAGCGGCTCTTCGGGCGGCGCCCCCGCCTTGACGTTGCCCGCGACCCTGCCTACGTTCGCCTCTCAGACACACACTCCCGGGAGAATGACCATGTCCACTGTCGCCGTGACCGATGATACCTTCGAGTCCGAAGTAAAGAATTCCGAAATTCCCGTTGTCGTGGATTTCTGGGCGGAGTGGTGTGGCCCATGCAAGCAGATCGGCCCGGCGCTGGAAGAACTTTCATCGGAATTGGAAGGCCAGATCAAGGTTGCCAAGGTCGATGTTGACAGCAATCCCAATACTGCCGTTCAGATGGGCGTGCGCGGCATTCCCGCGCTCTTCATCTTCAAGAATGGCGAGGTCGTTTCGAACATGGCGGGCGCACGACCCAAGGCCGCGCTTGAGAGCTGGATCAAGGAATCCATCTGAACCCACTGCCCGAAAATGCACTGTCACGGGGCGCCGCGATTGGCGCCCCTCTTTGGTTTCGGCTCACCTTTCCGCGCTTGCAGGCCGTGTAGTCCGCATGCATACAAGGTGAAACGACAGGAGGCCATCATGTCGGATGACGCATTTCCCGGCTGGCACGGCACGACGATCATCGGCGTGAAGAAGGGAGGCGAAGTTGTGGTCGCCGGCGATGGGCAGGTCAGCCTCGGGCAGACTGTCATCAAGGGGAGTGCCCGGAAAGTCCGCAGGCTCCGACCCGGCGGTCATGATGTTGTGGCAGGTTTCGCAGGCTCCACCGCGGATGCCTTCGCCCTGCTTGAACGGCTTGAATCCAAGCTTGAGGCGACACCGGGACAGTTGCAGCGCGCGTGTGTGGATCTCGCCAAGGACTGGCGGACGGACAAGTATCTGCAGAAGCTCGAGGCGATGCTGATCGTCACCGACGGCGAGCAGGTTTACATGGTCACGGGGGCCGGCGACGTGCTTGAGCCCGAACATGACGTCGCCGCCATCGGCTCAGGCGGAAATTACGCACTTGCCGCCGCCCGCGGCATGATGGACAGCGACCGGACCGCAGAAGAGATCGCGCGGGCAGCCATGGAAATCGCCGCCGATATCTGTGTCTACACGAACGGAAACCTCACCGTGGAAACCATCGGGGCGCACCAATGACCCTGACCGAGGACGATCTTCGCGCCGCCGCCGCCGCGGGCATCATTGACGAGAGCCAGGCCGCCCGCCTTACAAGCCTGGCACATTCCAGGGCCGGACGCCTTGCACAGGGTCTGGCGGAGGACGAACCGTTCGAGCTTTTCCGCGGCTTCGCCGAAATCTTCATATCGGTGGGGCTCGTGCTTCTGCTGGCAGGGGCCGCCCTGCTTGCAACCGCAACCCAAAGCATGCCCGTCGTTGCCGCCGTGATCGCGGCCTGTTCGTGGCTCGGGGCACTGTACTTCACCAGGAGGCGGCGCATGACGCTTCCCTCCATCGTTCTCGTGATCGGGTTTGGCCAGGCTGTGGGGTTGCTTTCCATCTGGGTCCTGTCGGTGATCGGGGTTCCCGATGACAGCGGGTTGACCATCGTGTTCCTGGGCCTGATCGGCATTGCCGCGATGCTTCTGCATTATCGTGTCTTTCGGGTGCCGTTTTCAATGTTTCTCGCCGGGGTTTACGGTCTTGGTGTCGTCTTCGGCATCACCGGCGCGGTGACAGCCGCCGATACGTCCATGCAAGAGCTGGCAGATGTTTTCGATCTGCGGCGGGGCGGCGGCCTGGCCATCGGTACGCTGGTCTTCGGGTCTTTGGCCCTGGTTGCCGCCATGTGGTTCGATATACGCGACCCGCATCGCCTTGGGCGGATGGCCCGTTCGGCGTTCTGGCTGCACCTTCTGGCCGCGCCGGCCTTGGTGAACACCTTCGCGATGACCGCCTACAACATTGGCGGCAGCGCAGGTATGGCACTTACCATCGGGGCATTGATCCTGATCACAGGCTTTGCATTGATCATTGACCGGCGATCCTTCCTGACCGCCGGTCTCGTTTATCTGGGTCTTGTCGTGGCGTGGGCGATGCGGCTTGGCGAGGGCGAGCTGTCGCTTCCCCTCATGCTGCTGGTTCTCGGTGCCATTGTCACCTATCTGGGAAGCACCTGGGTGAGCCTGCGCGTAGGCTTGATGCGCATTCTGCCCGATTTTCCGGGCAAGAACAGACTGCCACCCTATTCGGAGGCTTCATGACAGACCTGACCCCCCGCGAGATCGTTTCCGAGCTCGATCGTTTCATCATCGGACAGAAAGACGCCAAGCGCGCAACCGCCGTAGCCCTGCGCAGCCGTTGGCGCCGCAAGCAACTTGCGCCCGATCTCCGCGACGAGGTCTATCCCAAGAACATCCTGATGATCGGTCCCACCGGTGTTGGCAAGACCGAGATCAGCCGCCGGCTCGCGAAACTTGCGCGCGCGCCTTTTATCAAGATCGAAGCGACGAAATTCACCGAGGTCGGCTATGTCGGCCGTGATGTCGAGCAGATCATCCGCGACCTCGTGGACAGTGCGATCGCCATGACCCGCGAGCAGATGCGCGAAGACGTCAAGTCCGCCGCGCATCAGGCGGCCGAGGACCGGGTGATTTCCGCCATTGCCGGCGAGGATGCGCGCGAAGCCACGCGAGAGATGTTCAGGCGAAAGCTGAAGAATGGTGAACTGGATGATACGGTGATCGAGGTTGACGTGGCCGATCATTCGAACCCTCTCGGGATGATGGACGTACCCGGACAGCCGGGGGGCGGCCAGATGGGGATGATGAACCTGGGCGATCTTTTCGGAAAGGCATTCGGCGGACGAACCGTGCGCAAGAAGGTGACTGTTGCGGAAAGCTACGATCTGCTTATCGGCGAAGAGGCGGACAAACTTCTCGATGACGAAACTGTAAACCGCGCCGCACTCGACGCGGTCGAACAGAACGGCATCGTCTTTCTTGACGAGATCGACAAGGTTTGCGCCAAATCCGAGGCACGGGGCGGTGACGTATCACGCGAGGGTGTGCAGCGCGATCTGCTTCCATTGATCGAGGGAACGACGGTATCGACCAAGCACGGCGCCGTCAGGACGGATCATATCCTGTTCATCGCATCCGGCGCCTTCCACATCGCCAAGCCGTCTGACCTTCTGCCGGAACTTCAGGGCCGTCTTCCGATCCGTGTGGAGCTTCGGGCGCTCACCGAAGCGGACTTCGTGCGCATCCTGACCGAGACGGACAATGCGTTGACACGTCAATATACCGCCCTTCTGGGAACCGAAAACGTGACCGTCGAGTTCACGGAAGACGGCATAGCGGCCCTTGCACGCATTGCCGCGGAGGTTAACCAGTCGGTCGAAAATATCGGCGCCCGGCGTCTTTATACCGTGATGGAACGTGTTTTCGAGGAACTGAGCTTCACCGCGCCTGACAAGGCTGGTGAGAAAGTGACCGTGGATGCCGATTTCGTGGAGGCCAACCTCGGTGAACTGACACGTTCCGCGGACCTGAGCCGTTACGTTCTTTGAGATTTCACGGCGCCAGCAACGGCGGCGTGAATCGGCTTTCCATTGCCCGTCATTTCGGGCGACAGAGGGTTCATGCCGATTCTCGTCTTTCTTCGTGAAAACGCGCCGTGGCTTTCGGCCGGGGTTCTGCTGACTTTCCTGTCCAGCATCGGACAGACCTATTTCATTTCGGTTTTCGCAGGCGAAATCCGCATTGCTTTCAACCTGAGCCATGGACAATGGGGCGGGATCTACACGCTGGGCACAACCGCCTCGGCGCTCGTGATGGTATGGGCAGGTGCGCTGACCGATCGGTTCCGGGTTCGGGCACTGGCGCCGGTTATCCTGATCTTGATGGCCGGAGCCTGTCTTTCGATGGCGCTCAACCCGGTCTGGTGGCTGCTGCCATTTATCATTTTCGCGCTTCGCTTCACCGGACAGGGCATGATGAGCCATATCGCCGTGGTTGCCATGGCCCGCTGGTTCGTCGCCACCCGCGGCAAGGCGCTGTCGGTTGCGACACTGGGCTTCGCCATGGGAGAGGCGCTGCTGCCCCTCATATTCGTCTCGCTGATGCTGATATATGACTGGCGCTTGCTCTGGGGTGCCATGGGTGTCGTGGCCTTGCTGGGCATTCCCCTTCTCATCCTTTTGCTTCGGCGGGAAAGAACGCCACAGAGTTGGGCGGAAACAAGCCAATCTCTCGGTATGGACGCACGGCACTGGACGCGTGGTCAGACGCTGCGCCATTTTCTTTTCTGGTTCATGATACCAGCGCTTCTGGGGCCATCGGCCTTCAACACCGCCTTCTTCTTTCATCAGGTTCATTTCGCCGAGGTGAAATCGGTGGCTCATGTCGAGCTGGTGGCGATGTTTCCATTCTATACAGGTGTCAGCATTGCCGCGATGGTCCTGTCGGGGTGGGCGCTCGACAGGGTGGGCACGGCGCGCCTGATGCCCTTCATGCAACTTCCCATGGTGGCAGCCTTCGCGATTTTTGCATTGGGGGCCGGTCCATTGGCGCTCTTGAGCGGATTTTTCTTCCTTGCACTCACGACCGGAGCGAACACGACGCTCCCCAACGCCTTCTGGGCAGAGTTCTACGGGACAGGCAATATCGGGTCGATCAAGGCCATGGCCGCCGCGATCATGGTCCTGGGTTCCGCAATCGGCCCCGGCCTGACCGGGGTGGGCATCGATCTGGGGATCGGGATTGAAACGCAGTTCGCGGTCGTGGCGGCCTATTTCGTATTCACAACCCTCATGATGGGCATCGGAATCGCGCGGGCCCGTCCCTTATTGGCGTGATCGCCTCAGATACACGTAATAAGCTCCGGCGCCACCGTGACGCGCGTGCGCTTCGGTGATCTGAAGAAGCATGCCGGAAAGGGGCGGACGCGTCAGCCATTGTGGTACGTTATGCCGCAATACACCCGGACGTGCGGGGATCGGGCCCGTGTCCGGGCCTGCCCGTCCCTTGCCCGTGATCACGAGAACCAGCCGTTTTCCATCTGAAAACGATCTCAGTATGAACGCGATAAGGGCAGGATGCGCCTTTTCCAGAGTCATTCCGTGCAGGTCAATGCGCCCCTCGGGCACCAGCTTTCCACGGCGGAGTTTCGTGAACGCCTTCTTGTCCATCGACAGGTGGGTTCGTGGCATCGGCAGGGACCCGGCACCGCCCCTCCCGGACTTTTCACCGATCTGGAAATCAGGCAGGGCTTTCTCGGATCGGTCCTTCTTCCCGGTTTCCCGATCCGGAATCCATTCCGGTGTTTCTTGCCCCGATGCGGTTAATTGTCGCTCGGGATGCAGTGGGTCCGTGGTCCGCGTAACTTGCCGCCAGAGATCGAGTTCTTCCGGCCGCAACTTGCGTCGGGTCACAATGGCACCTCCGGACGCATTGCATAGGCGCGTTGTATCGGCAGAAGAATCGCCATCCGGCCGCCGTCACGCAAGTGCCCGGCACGCCTTCCGGCCTTGTCCCCGGTGCCAAAGAAGATGTCCGCCCGCTGCGGTCCCTTTATCGCCGATCCGGTGTCCTGTGCGATCATCAGGCGGTTTATCGGATCCTTGCCCGCCTTTTCGAGCCATACCGGAGCGCCAAGTGGTGTATAATCGGGATCCACCGCGATGCTGCGACCCGCGGTGATCGAGCGGTTCATGGCGCCAAGCGGTCCTTCATCCGCCGGCACCTCGTCAACCCTGCGAAAGAATACGTAGGATGGATTGTGATGCAGAAGATCCCGGCCCTTCCGCGGGTTTCTGCGCACCCAGCTCTTTATCACATCGGCCGAGACCTGATGCACGGAATAGATCCCGCGGCGGACCATTTCCCGTCCAACCGAGCGGTAGTCATGGCCGTTCGATCCACCGTAACCGACACGAATGTTGCGCCCGTCCGGAAGCCGGATTCGCCCGGATCCCTGAACCTGAAGAAAGAACAATTCGACAGGGTCGTCCACCCAGGCGATCTCGAGGCCTCTGCCCTTCATTGCCGGCCCAGTCTCGATTTCCTTGCGGCTCAGCCATCGGGTGCCGGGCTGCACGGAATCGGGTGCGCGGTACAGCGGATATTTGAAGCGGTCGCTTTCCGAGAGCGCGCCTTCGAGTTCCGGCTCGTAATACCCGGTAAAAAGGGCGCGGTCATCGTTCGATATCACCACCGGGCGAAAGAAAAGCTCGAAGAAATCGCGTGCATCCGGCTTTTGCTGGGCAAGTGCGCACAGGCTTTTCCAGTCGGGTTCCGTCATGTCCGGACAGGTATCGAGAAAAACGTCGAGTGCTTGCTGATGATCGTCTTCTTCCCAGCCGGCCAGATCCTCGAAGTCGAGGATTTCGTAATCGAGATCTGACGCCATGACCGTTCCGGCCATCGCGATCCAGAACCCGATCGCCGTCCGGATTGCCCGGGTCATTCGCCCGTGGCGACGAGCCGCCAATTGGGATCATCCGAGCCCATGATACGCTCGAATGTCCAGACATCGCGCTGTCGCTTGGTCTGGCCGGGTGTACCTTCGACGATCTCGCCGGTGCTGTCACGGACAACCGAAGTCAACTCTCCGACGAATCTCACGGTCACTTCTCCCTTGCGGGTTTCGCTGTCAAACGCGGCATCCACCAGCGATATTTCCCGTACACCGGCGAATTCCGCCTCAACGCTCAATCCCTGTTCCTCACGGGCGTCCACGACTTGCGCGAAACTCTCGAAAACGTCCTGGGAAAGAAACGGGCTTATCTCGTCAAGATTGCCACGCTCGAAGGACATCAGGATCATTTCGTAAGCACCACGGGCACCTTGCAGGAAATCCGTGACACTGAAAGACGGATCGGCGCGCTTCATGTCCGAAAGGGCTGCAGCGGCGTCGGAATCCTCGGCGACGTGATCCGTTATATCCTGATCAGGCCCTCCTTCTATGACCTCGAAACCCTGTCGACGGTCACGCGCCGCCGGCTCTGCCTGACTGCGGGGCGGGCCTTCGAACCCCTCGCGACTTCCCAGAACGCTCTTGAGGCGCAGGATGAGGAACACCGCGATGCCCGCGAGCACCAATAATTGCAATATGGGCGAATTCATGAGCACCTCGTTTCGCGCAGGGCATGGAAAGCTATGTCTCAGCACTTATGTAAGTGACGGTGGGGGTCAAGTCTACCATCCGCCTGCAAAAGACCGGAGGTCAGGACATGTGGCTATTTTTCGCGTTTCTCGGCGTGCCGTTGATTGAGATCGCGCTGTTCATTCAGGTTGGGGGATTTATCGGTCTGTGGCCCACTCTTGCCATCGTCGTCATCACCGCCATTCTTGGAACAGTGCTCGTGCGTGCTCAGGGGGCCATGGCGCTCGAGGATCTCAGAACGTCCTTCTCGCGGCAGTCCGATCCGTCCGAAGCACTTGTCCACGGGGCAATGATACTTGTCGCCGGTGCGCTTTTGCTGACCCCCGGGTTTTTTACTGATGGTGTCGGTTTCGCATTGCTGGTTCCGGGGGTTCGGCGGGCGGCCTACCGGTACCTGCGGGCGCGGGTCGAGGTCCGTTCCTTCACCACCGCCGCGCCCGGACGCGACCCTCGGCGGCACCGTCCGCATGATCCTGGCATAATCGAAGGTGATTATGACGAAGTCGACCCGCCCTCGACAGGAACGGACGGTCAATCGGGGTGGACAAGGCATTGAGGCCCCTTGCCCGGCCTGCTACAGGATTTCCCGAACATCGATAGCCTGGAGAGATGGTGATGGCCGAGAATGAACAGGGCAACGGTAGCGCGGAAGAGAAGCCGCAGGTCAGGATGCAAACGCTCACGCAGTTTGTTCGCGACCTTTCGTTTGAAAACGTGCTAGCACAACGTGGACATGGCGGCGAGGTCCAGCCTGATGTCTCCGTTGAGGTCAACCTCGATGCCAAGAAGCGCAGTACCGAGCACCAGTACGAGGTGACGACCAAACTTCGGGTCACGTCCAAGGACAAGGAAAGCCAGGACACCCTGTTCATACTCGAAATGGAATACGCGGGGGTTTTCCATGTCGAGAACGTGCCGCAGGATCAGCTTCATCCTTTTCTTCTGATCGAATGTCCGCGCATGATTTTCCCGTTCATGCGCCGCATCGTCAGCGATGTCACGCGGGACGGTGGCTTTCCGCCGCTCAATCTGGAAAACATCGACTTCGTACAGATCTACCGTAACGAGATCGCACGCCGGCAGGCCGAAGAGGCTGAGACGGCCGGCACCGCCTGATCAACCGGTTTCGATTTTTCGCCAAAGGGCATCTTCACCCATAGAGGCGACAAAATCGGCATGAGCCGACGCCTCTTCCGGATGCACCCTTGACGGAAGCGCCTTGGGCCGCGGACGGGCGCGCCATTCCTGGCCTGCGGACGCGCCCCGGTTTTGCCCGATTGTTCCGGAAAGGGCGAAGTCGGGCTGTCGGCCACCGATAAGCTCGAGATACACCTCGGCAAGGATCTCGGAGTCCAGCAAGGCGCCGTGAAGCGTACGGCTGGAATTGTCGATTCCGAAGCGTCGGCACAAGGCATCGAGTGACGCAGGAGATCCGGGGAATCGCCGACGTGCGATGGCCAGTGTATCCACCGCCCTTTCCCAGGGCAGCGCCGGCAACTTCAACCAACCGAATTCCGCATTTATGAATTTCATGTCGAATGCGGCGTTGTGAATCACCAGCCTCGCATCCGAAATAAATTCGAGGAAGTCGTTCGCGATCCCTGCGAAACGCGGCTTGTCCCTCAGAAACTCGGTGCCAAGACCATGCACTTCGAAGGCTTCCTGCGGCATGTCCCGCTCGGGGTTTATGTATTGGTGGAAAGTTCTGCCGGTGGGCATGTGGTTCAGGAGTTCCACTGCACCGATTTCCACGATCCTGTCGCCTTGTTCAGGATCCAGTCCCGTTGTTTCTGTATCCAGAACGATTTCACGCATCTTGTTGTTCTGTCCTTATTTTTTTCACGATGTCATGTACCTGCTGTTTCGCGTGGTGCATGGTATCCGTCACGATCAGGTAATCCGCGCGTTGCCTTTTCTCGCTGTCAGGCATCTGTTTTGAAAGCATCGCCTCGAACCGCGCTTCGGTCATGTCCGGCCGGGCCAGTACGCGCTGGCGCTGAATTTCGGGGGCAACCGTCACGCAGGCAACCGCATCCATGGTCGCCTCGGCTCCGGTTTCGAAAAGCAGCGGTATGTCGAAGACCACGATATCGGCATCCGTCTGCTGCAGGAAATTCTTCCTGTCCTCAGCCACCAGCGGATGAACCACGGCCTCGACCTTGGGCAAGACCGTCGGGTCGTCACGTATAAGATCACGAAGCCGTTCCCGCGAGACACATTCACCGAAAATCGCATCCGGCAGGATATCGGCCAGTGGCTCCACGGCAGCGCCTCCGGGCACATACAGGCGGTGAACCGCGGCATCCGCATCCCAGACGGCACAGCCCTCTTCGGCAAACATTGCCGCGGTAGTGGATTTGCCCATTCCGATGGAGCCTGTAAGACCAAGGCAGAACGTCATCGAAGCGCCGCCGCCCGGGCTGCACTGTCAACCTCGGGGCGTGTTCCGAACCAGCGCTCGAATCCGGGGACCGCCTGATGGAGCAGCATGCCCAAGCCA
Organism: Roseovarius sp. TE539; assembly: GCF_003298505.1. Taxonomy (GTDB): domain Bacteria; phylum Pseudomonadota; class Alphaproteobacteria; order Rhodobacterales; family Rhodobacteraceae; genus Roseovarius. Next base: position 237,392 of record NZ_QNGB01000001.1, on the reverse strand, counting down.
TCCACGGTGTGGCAGCCCATTTCCTCTGCCACCTCAAGGAAGCGCGTTTTCAGCGGTGCATACACCAGATCGGTGACCACGGCGCCCTTGCGCAACCCATCAAGGGGAACACGCAGAGGCGGCCGGCCAAGCATGCCGAGTGACGTGGTGTTGATCACGGTTGTCGCATCTTCCAGCATGTTCCCGGCTTGAACCCAGTCGTAGATCTTGAGCCGTTTGCCGAAATCAGATTGCAGGCTTTCGGCCCGGACGCGCGTTCGGTTCGAGATCAGGATCTCTGGAACGCCCGCATCAAGCAGGGACGCAACCACGGCACGGGCCGCGCCACCAGCCCCCAGAACCGCCGCGGGGCCCGAAGCCGGATTCCAGGCGAGGCCGGACTGCTTCAGGTTTTCGATGAATCCATAACCATCCGTGTTGTCGGCATGTATCTTGCCATCCTTTCGGAAGATCAACGTGTTTGCTGCACCGATGAGGGTTGCACGGTCGGTTGCAAGATCCGCGAGGGCCAGCGCGGTCTCCTTGTGCGGCACCGTTACGTTGACACCGACAAAACCTGCTTTCGGCAGTGTTCTGAGGACAGTCTCGAAATCATCCGTGCTGACGTCCATCGGTATGTAGTACCCGGTAATGCCATGGGTGTTCAGCCAATGACGATGAAGCTGCGGTGACTTCGAATGTGCGACAGGCGTGCCGATGACACCCGCCAAGGGAATTTTCTGCTCGGTCATGTTTCAATTTCTCCTCGCACTGCCAGAAATGACAGGACTTCGAGTAGGGGCAATCCAAGGACGGAAAAATAATCTCCTTTGATACGTGAGAAAAGCCTCACCCCTTCCTCCTCAAGCTTGTATGCGCCAACGGTTTCCTGAATGCTCGTCCAGTTGCGACTCACATATGACTCCAGGAAGTCATCCGATGATTTGCGCATCTCCATATGCACCACACCGACATGCCGCCAGATCGGTGCCCCGTCCGCACATATGACCGCCGCGCTCAGGAGGTCATGGTTTTTTCCGCGCATGAGCTTCAATTGCCCGATCGCATCTTCAGGTGTTTGCGGCTTGTTCAAGACCTGCCCGTCAAACTCCAGTATCTGGTCACATCCCAGGACCAGTGAACCGGGATATCGTTCACTCACCCGCCGTGCCTTCATTTCCGCCAGTGTATCCGCGATATCGCGCGGTGTGGCGGCGTCCGCCAGGAGCGCTTTTTTCATCATGTGCTCGTCCACCTTGGCGGGGATCGCACTGAATTTCAACGCCGCGTTGCTCAGGAGCATGGACCGGGCTGCGGACCCGGACGCGAGGATAAGGCGTTCTGTCATGTGGAGAACTCCGTGTATGATATGCGGACGTCCTAACGCCCGTGGGGAACTCTTTCCATCCCTGCTTGTCGGTCTGGAGTTCCGGCAGGGCTCCGGCTGTATCCAGGGATGTCATGCCCATGTGGATCGGTATAAATCAGCCGTGGTGAAGGTACGGGAGGCGCTGTGGGTTACGTGATTTATCCCGATGTAGAGAAATACCTCTCTGTTGTATAACCTTTTGCGATATAAGTGTTTTATATGATCTTGACAAACCCAGGGCTGATTCATCCCATAGTTTATCCCCAAGTAAAACCTCTGTGGACCAACATGCGGAGAACCTGATAATCCACAGACAACCGGTACTCCTACAAAAACATCTTCCTATTCCATTTTCTTTTTATTTAAGGGGGTCCATAAGGTTGGGCGGAGGCACAGCATGATTGAAATCCTGATCCTTTTCTATCCCTGGACCAAGGCACTGCATATCATGTCGGTGATCGCTTGGATGGCAGGTCTGTTCTACCTCCCTCGGTTGTTTGTCTACCACGTCGAGGAAACAACATCCGGGGAGCCGCTGGATGTCATTTTTCAGAAAATGGAGAGGAAGCTTCTCAGGGTGATCATGAACCCCGCGATGGTCGCAACATGGATCTTCGGTTTGTTGCTGGTCGCTACCCCCGGTGTCGTGGACTGGTATGCGGTGTGGCCTTATACCAAGGGCGCGGGTATTGTCGCCATGACGTGGTTTCACCATTGGCTGGGCCGTCGTCGCAAGGATTTCATTACCGGGTCCAATGAAATGACAGGACGACAGTTCCGGATGATGAACGAGGTTCCCACGCTTTTGATGGTTGTGATCGTCCTTTCCGTCGTCGTCCGGTTCTGAGGTACGTTGACGCGGTCATTCCGACGCTGTATGCACGCGGCCGGAAGCTCGTCCGGGTTTATCCTTTTCCATTCTCCATAGCCGTATGCGCCGACACGCGTTTGCCGAGGGTTGTTCCAATGTCCGAAGATCGTCTTAACCTGTCCGACCTCAAGGCGCATAGCGCCAAGGAACTCCTAACGATGGCCGAAGATCTGGAGATCGAGAACGCCTCGACGATGCGCAAGGGCGAGATGATGTTCTCGATCCTGAAGGAACGGGCGGAGGACGGCTGGACAGTTTTCGGGGATGGTGTCCTCGAGGTGTTACAGGACGGGTTCGGTTTCCTGCGATCGCCGGAGGCGAACTATCTGCCGGGCCCCGACGATATCTACGTGTCCCCCGAAACCATCAAGAGCTATTCGCTCCGGACAGGTGACACCGTAGAAGGTGAGATGAAACAGCCTGAAGAGAGTGAAAGGTACTTTGCGCTTACCAATGTCAGCCAGATCAACTTTCAGGATCCGGAGCGAGCCCGTCACAAGATCGCATTCGACAACCTTACGCCGCTGTATCCGGACGAAAGGTTCAAGCTGGAAATCGAGGATCCGACGATCAAGGACAAGTCTGCACGGGTGATAGATCTTGTCGCGCCGATCGGGAAAGGCCAGAGGTCCCTGATTGTTGCGCCTCCGCGGACCGGGAAGACGGTTATCCTGCAGAACATAGCGGCAAGCATCGAGAAGAACCACCCGGAGTGTTACCTGATCGTTCTGCTGATCGACGAACGGCCCGAAGAAGTGACGGACATGCAGAGAAGCGTCAAGGGAGAGGTCATCAGCTCGACCTTCGACGAACCCGCGACGCGGCACGTGGCTGTTTCGGAAATGGTCATCGAGAAGGCGAAACGGCTTGTGGAACACAAACGTGATGTCGTGATCCTGCTGGACTCCATCACGCGGCTTGGCCGGGCCTACAATACGGTTGTTCCGTCGTCGGGAAAGGTGTTGACCGGTGGCGTTGATGCCAACGCGCTTCAGCGCCCCAAAAGGTTTTTCGGGGCAGCCCGGAATATCGAGGAGGGCGGATCCCTGACGATCGTGTCAACAGCCCTCATCGATACCGGTAGCCGCATGGACGAGGTCATTTTCGAGGAGTTCAAGGGCACAGGCAACTCCGAACTCATTCTTGACCGCAAGATCGCTGACAAGAGAGTTTTCCCGGCCATCGACATCTTGAAGTCCGGGACGCGGAAAGAGGATCTGCTGATCGAAAAGAGCGACTTGCAGAAGACGTTCGTTTTGCGCCGTATCCTGAACCCGATGGGGACGACGGATGCGATCGAGTTTCTTTTGTCGAAGTTGAAGCAGACAAAGACAAACTCGGAATTCTTTGACTCCATGAATACCTGACCGCCGAGGCGAGGTAAGGGTAACAGTCTTGGATACGATATTCGCGGTTGCTTCTGCACGCGGCATGGCCGGCGTCGCTGTCATTCGGGTAAGCGGGCCTGATGCGTTCGAGGCGTGCAAGCAGTGTGCCGGTGACGTGCCGGCAAGAAGGGTGGCATCGCTTCGTGTGTTGCGGCGCCCCGACGGCGGCCGGATAGACGAGGCGTTGGTCCTGACCTTTTCCGAGAACCGAAGTTTTACCGGCGAGGAGGTGGTGGAGTTCCATGTTCACGGCAGCCCGGCTGTAATATCTGCCGTCTTGGAGATGTTGAGCGGGATTCCGGGCCTAAGAGTTGCCGATCCTGGAGAATTCACCCGGCGCGCAATGGAAAATGGGAAGATGAACCTTGCGCAGGTCGAGGGTTTGGCAGATCTTATTGCGGCTGAAACCGAAGCGCAAAGGCGTCAGGCAACACGGGTACTGGCCGGCGATCTTGGCCGGCGTGCAGACGAATGGCGAGAGGCGCTGGTGCGGGCGGCGGCCCTTCTTGAGGTGACCATCGATTTCGTCGATGAGGATGTACCGGTTGATGTTACGCCCGAAGTGACCAAGCTGATCGAGGCAGTGAGAGGGAGCCTGAGCAAGGAAATTTCAAATGTTGGTCATGCTGAGCGTATCCGAGCCGGGTTCGAGGTGGCGATCGTGGGCGCGCCCAATGTTGGGAAATCGACGCTTTTGAATTGTCTCGCAGGCCGGGAGGCTGCAATAACGTCTTCGCTTGCGGGTACGACACGTGACGTTATCGAGGTAAGGATGGACATCCAGGGCTTGCCGGTGATGCTTCTCGATACGGCGGGGCTCCGGATTGGTGGTGAAGAGATCGAAGCGATCGGTATCGAGCGGGCTCGTGAGCGTGCTGTAAACGCTGACCTGAGGGTTTTTCTTACGGATGGCGGCGCGCCACCGCTTCTGGAACCGGGGCCGAGTGATATTGTGCGTCAATGCAAGGGTGACCTGTTTCCGGGGAGAAGCGCATCCGTGTCGGGGTTGACAGGTGAAGGCGTGGACCAGCTGTTGGGTGAGATTGCCGACAAGCTGGGCGCGCAGAATGCTGGAACCGGTTTGGCAACGCGGACTCGCCACGCGCAGGGTATGCGTGCAGGCGTTGAAGCACTGGACGCGGCCATGAATTGTCTTTCGTCCGGCGCAACGGAAACCGAACTGGCTGCCGAAGAGGTGCGGCGTGGTGTTCGGGCGCTTGATTCTCTGGTAGGACGCGTAGATGTCGAAGCTGTACTTGACGAAATTTTCTCGAGCTTCTGCCTGGGTAAGTGAGGAGTGTTTCACGTGAAACAGGATTTTGACGTCGTGGTAATCGGGGGTGGACATGCCGGCGCCGAAGCAGCGCACGCAGCGGCCCGGCTTGGTGTGGCGACAGCGTTGGTCACACTTGACCGAGAAGGTATCGGTGTCATGTCGTGTAACCCGGCGATTGGTGGTCTTGGTAAAGGTCATCTTGTTCGTGAGATTGATGCGCTTGATGGCGTGATGGGGAAAGCTGCGGATGCGGCTGGGATCCAGTTTCGTCTGTTGAATCGCCGTAAGGGTCCGGCGGTTCAGGGACCACGTACTCAGGCCGACAGGCATATTTATCGCAAGTACATGTTGTCGCGGACTGAGGGAGAGCCCAATCTCGAAATAATCGAGGGCGAGGTGGCGGATTTCATTGTTACAGCCGGTTGCGTGCGGGGTGTCGTGCTGGCGGACGGGTCTCGGATAAGCGCGGCAAGTGTCGTGTTGACTACGGGGACGTTTCTGCGGGGCGTCATCCACATAGGTGACGTATCGCGTCCCGGCGGGCGTATGGGTGACAAACCTTCGGTGCGACTGGCCGAACGCATAGATGACTTCGGATTGAGTCTTGGTCGTCTGAAGACCGGCACACCGCCGCGGTTGGACGGGCGGAGCATCGATTGGTCTGGCCTGGAGATGCAGGCACCGGACGACGATCCGGTTATGTTTTCATTTCTGTCCGAGGCTCCGAAATGCCAACAAGTATCCTGCGGCATCACCCATACCAATGAGCGTACGCACGATATAATCAAAAGTAACCTCGAACGGTCGGCTATGTATGGCGGTCACATCGACGGTGTCGGCCCACGATACTGTCCGTCCATCGAGGACAAGGTCGTGCGTTTTGGCGACAAGGAAGCTCACCAGATATTTCTGGAGCCGGAAAGCCTTTCGGATAACGTCATTTACCCGAATGGAATATCGACGTCCCTCCCGGTCGAGGTGCAGGAAGCGTATGTGCGTTCGATCAATGGGCTGGAGAATGCAACGATTCTGCAACCCGGATATGCCATCGAGTATGATTTCGTCGATCCACGCGCTCTGGATTCCTGTTTGGCGGTGAAGGGTATTCCGGGGTTACTGCTGGCTGGCCAAATCAACGGCACAACCGGATATGAAGAGGCGGCAGCACAAGGGCTGGTGGCCGGGCTGAACGCCGCTCTGGCGGTGGCCGGCCGAGATGGCATCAGCTTCAGCCGTAGCAACAGCTACATCGGCGTGATGATTGATGATCTGGTCACGCGTGGCGTGTCCGAGCCGTATCGTATGTTCACCTCCCGCGCCGAGTTCCGATTATCGCTTCGTGCGGATAACGCCGATCAGAGGCTGACGCCGTCGGGGATTGAAATTGGATGTGTCAGTGAAGCCCGAAAAGCGGCGTTCGAGGAAAAAATGGACCGTCTTGAGGCGGCAAGGCGCATGCTGCAAAGCGAAAGCTATTCCGCTAATGCACTGGCTGATCTCGGGCTCAAGGTCAGCCAGGATGGATCGCGCCGCAACGGCCTGGAACTTCTGAGCATGCCGCAAGTGGGTTTCGATGAGATCACAGTCCTAAATTCGGAATGGTCGGTCATTGATCAAGAGAGCCGGCGCCAACTGGAACGTGAGGCGTTGTATGCGAACTACATAGAACGGCAAAAAAGGGATGTCGCCGGTCTTCAGCGCGATGAATCGCAGGTGATTCCCGACGATTTTAGCTATGCGGCGGTAACCGGGCTGTCGAATGAGCTCAAGGAAAAGCTGAAACAAACAAGGCCGGGGAATCTGGGCCAAGCCGGGCGGATAGACGGGATGACTCCTGCTGCTCTGACGCTGATTCTCTCATGTATTCGGCAGGGCAAACATAAAGATTCAGCATGAGCGGGCCAGATCCGTTCGCGGATGTTTCACGTGAAACACTCGACAAGCTTTACCGGCTGGCGGCCCTTTTGGAGCGATGGAATCCCCGGATAAACCTTGTCTCCAAAAACACGCTGCCGCAGCTCTGGACCCGCCACCTTGCTGATAGCGCTCAGCTAATGGATTTCGTTGAACATCCGGTGGATCACTGGGCTGATCTGGGATCGGGCGGTGGCTTTCCCGGGCTGGTTGTTGGAATTCTGGCTTCCGAACGCAACTCGCCACGGCGTTTGACGCTGGTCGAAAGCGACGGGCGCAAATGCGCCTTCCTGCGCACAGCGATACGCGAAACGGGGATCTCCGCGGAGGTTCGAGCGGCCAGAATCGAAGACATACCGGCGCTCAACGCAGATGTCCTTTCGGCAAGGGCGCTCGCACCGTTGACGGAACTTCTTCCATTCGCAGAACAACACCTTGCCAGCACGGGTATAGCGCTTTTTCAAAAGGGGGCAGCCTGGCGAAAAGAGGTGGACGACGCGCAAAGAACGTGGAATTTCACGTATCACGTTGATAAAAGTATAACTGAAATCGGCCCCGTCATCCTTACCATAAAAGGAGTTTCCCGTGCCTGACCCGATCCTCGTTCAAGGTCCAAGGATCATTGCCATTGCCAATCAGAAAGGCGGTGTCGGCAAGACGACAACGACAATCAATCTCGGCGCCGCACTTGCCGAAGCAGGTTTTCGGGTGCTGATCGTCGATCTGGACCCGCAAGGCAATTCCTCTACAGGCCTCGGCGTCGAGGCGGGTGACCGTGAGGCGACGACCTATGATCTTCTTCTGGATGACGTTCCGCTGCGCGATATCGTTCGCGAGACCGGAGATGAAAGGCTTCTGATCATACCGGCCACCGTCGATCTGAGTTCGGCCGATATCGAACTGATCAGCAATGAAAAGCGAAGTTTCCTTTTACATGATGCATTGCGGCAACCAGCGCTTGATACCTACGCACTCGACTTCATTCTTGTTGATTGTCCGCCATCGTTGAACCTGCTCACTGTCAACGCGATGGTCGCAGCGCATTCTGTTCTTGTGCCCCTTCAGAGCGAATTTTTTGCATTGGAGGGCTTGTCCCAGCTCATGCTAACCATTCGCGAGGTTCGGCAGACGGCCAACCCAGATCTGCGGATCGAGGGAATTGTCCTCACCATGTACGACGCACGCAACAACCTGTCGGCACAAGTGGAGCAGGATGCGCGTGAAAACTTGGGCGACCTCGTGTTCCGAACCCTCATTCCCCGGAATGTTCGTGTGAGCGAGGCACCTTCCTATGCGCTACCGGTGCTTAAGTATGACACCTCGTCGCGCGGGGCAGAAGCTTATCGCGCGCTTGCAGCGGAACTCATCCGCAATCAATCCCGCGCAGCCGCGTAATCAAGGAAGCGAAGATGGCAGACAGGAAAACCAGACAACGCGGGCTTGGACGCGGTTTATCCGCACTGATGTCGGATGTGACCGAAGGAGGCAACTCCGCCGAACACGCCGAGCCATCGCAGCGCCGGCCGGACATGATGGCACCGATCGAACGCATCAGCCCGAATCCGGAACAACCGCGGCGCAGTTTCGAGCAGGAGCAGTTGGAGGATCTTGCGAAGTCAATTCGCGAAAAAGGTGTTATCCAGCCGTTGATCGTACGACCACGCCCCGGCCATGAGGACGAGTTCGAAATTGTCGCCGGTGAACGGAGGTGGCGCGCAGCGCAAATAGCGCAGCAACACGAGGTTCCGGTAATCGTTCGAGATTTCGACGATACCGAGGTCCTTGAGGTTGCGATCATCGAGAATATTCAACGCGCCGATCTCAACCCGATTGAAGAGGCTGCCGGTTTTTCACAGCTCATGAACCGGTTCGGGCATACACAGGAAAAGCTCGCCGACGTTCTGGGCAAGAGCCGCAGCCACATAGCCAACTCCGTCCGGTTGCTGCACCTGCCCGAAGAAGTTCAGGATTTCTTGCGCCAGGGCAAGCTCTCCGCCGGCCATGCCAGAGCGTTGGTCACCGCAGATGATCCGGCCTCACTGGCGCGACGTGTCATCAAGAAGGGTCTTTCCGTTCGGGAGACGGAGAAGATGGCGAAAGACGGTGTGGGAAACGTCTTTACGGAAACCGGCAAAAGCGATGCAGGTGCAGGGAAGCCGTCCAAGGATGCGGATACCAAGGCTTTGGAAGGTGATCTTTCGGCCAATCTTGGTATGAAGGTTGCGGTTGACCACAAGCCTGAAAAGGAGTCCGGCCAGATCCGTATCAGCTACGCCACGCTGGACGAGCTTGACACGCTTTGCCGGTTGCTCAGTGGCCAACGGGAATAATAACAACAAGCGGTTTAGTCGGGCAGGAGCGACCCGATAACGGAGTTGAGCACGATCCGGCCCTGGCTCGTTGCACGGAGATTTCCACTTGTCCGTGCGATCATCCCGAGATCCTCCAGTTCCTGCAATTTGATGGGATCAAGCGGGGCTCCGGCCAGTCCTTCAAACCGGTTTTCATCGATACCGTCCCGAAGTCGCAGGCCCATCATCAAATATTCAACTGCCTGATCGCTTCCGGCCAGTCGGGCATTGTACCTGTCGGGATTTGCCTCGGCCACTGCGTTGAGCCACTTTTCAGGGTTCGACCAAGCCTCGGTCGCATGCCGTTGCCCGTTCAGGGTCAACCGCCCGTGCGCACCGGGGCCGATCCCCGCGTAATCCCCGTAACGCCAGTAGATCAGGTTATGCCGTGATTCCGCTCCGGGCCGAGCGTGGTTGGAAACTTCATACGCGTTAAGACCTGCCGCCTCGCAAACCTCCTGCGTGACGTGATACATGTCCGCCGCGGTGTCATCGGTCGGAAGATCACGCAATCCACCAGCCGCAAACCTGTTACCAAATGCCGTATCAGGCTCAATGGTGAGTTGATACAGGGACAGGTGATCCGCGGCCATATCCAATGCCTCACCCAACTCCTTCCGCCATGCAGAAAGGGCCTGGCCCTGACGCGCGTAGATCAGATCGAAACTCACACGATCAAAAGCGTCTCGGGCGATATCGAAAGCGCGACGTGCTTCTGCAGCAGTGTGAATTCGGCCCAGACGCTTGAGATCATCGTCGTTGAGCGCCTGAACGCCGATTGACACACGTGAAACACCGCCGGCGGCATAGGCCCTGAAGCGTCCCGCCTCGACAGAACCGGGATTAGCCTCAAGCGTAACCTCGAAATCGTTGGATACAGGCCAGTATGCACGGATCCGATCCAGAACGGCACTGACAGTACCTGGATCCATCAAGCTCGGGGTGCCGCCGCCGAAGAAAACCGATTTCAGGGGGCGGCCCGGCACCAATGCCGCGATTCGATCCACCTCACGCAGATACGCATTGCGCCAGCGATCCTGGTCGATCTTTGCGGCAACATGGCTGTTGAAATCGCAATACGGGCACTTCGCCTCGCAGAAAGGCCAGTGGATATAAAGCCCGAAACCACCTGATTGCCAATCCTCAGCCAAGACAAGCCTTGACGAACTTGGCCACGGCATCTGCGCGATGGCTGATCCGGTTCTTTTCCCAACGATCCATTTCACCAAATGTCACAGTGTAGCCATCCGGCTGGAATATGGGATCATAGCCGTGACCATTCGCACCCCGCATGGGCCAGACGACACGGCCCTCGATGACGCCGGGAAAGACCTCTTCATGCCCATCGGGCCATGCCAGAACCAGGGTACAGCAAAACCGCGCATGCCACGGCTGTTCGGCTCCTGCCGCCAGCAATTCGTCATGCGCCCGGGTCATCGCTTTCACGAAATCGCGTGTTCCGCCCGATTCCGCCCAATTTGCTGTATACACCCCGGGAGCGCCGTTCAGCGCGTCAATCTCGATACCGGAATCATCGGATAACGCCGGTAGCCCGGAAGCTTTCGCCGCGGTATGTGCCTTGATCCGGGCATTCCCGACAAAGGTTGATTCGGTCTCATCCGGTTCGGCAAGTCCGAAATCGTCGGCCCCGACAACGGTTACGCCGAACGGCCGAACAAGGGATTGAATTTCCTCAAGTTTCCCGCTGTTATGCGTTGCAACAAGAAGTTTATCGTCGGTGAGCTTACGCACTTGATGCGGCCCTCTGGATTTCGGCCAGCTCTCGAACCCCTGCCTCGGCAAGATCCATGAGCCGGGTCATCTGATCGCGGTTGAATGTGGCGCCTTCGGCGGACATCTGAACCTCGATAAGCTGGCCCGAGGCTGTCATGATGAAATTTCCGTCGACACCCGCTTCGCTATCTTCCGGATAATCGAGATCAACCAGGGGTTGGCCGGCATAGATCCCGCAGGAAACCGCGCCGATCGGCTCCACCAGCGGATCGCTCAGGATATCGCCGGCCTTGATCAGTTTATTGACCGCCAGACGCAAAGCGACCCAGCCGCCGGTAATCGCTGCGCAACGCGTACCGCCATCGGCCTGAATGACATCGCAATCCACCGTGATCTGACGTTCACCCAGCGCGACGCGGTCAACACCGGCACGCAGGGACCGGCCGATCAGCCGCTGGATTTCCACCGTGCGCCCACCCTGTTTTCCGGCGGTCGCCTCGCGCCGCATCCGGCTTGTGGTCGATCGTGGCAACATCCCGTATTCGGCCGTGACCCAACCAAGGCCCGAGCCCTTCATGAAGGGTGGCACGCGGTCTTCGATGGTCGCCGTGCACAGAACATGTGTATCGCCCACGCGGATCATGCAGGAGCCTTCGGCATGTTTGGTGACGCCAGTCTCGATTGAAACGGGCCGCATTTCACTTAAGTTTCTACCCGAAGGGCGCATTTTCTGTCCTTTCCTGCTTTGGCGTTCGAATACAGCCGAGCGGATGCAGATAGCAACCCCGATTGACCTTTTGCGCGCCACGCCTTTTAGTGACCCGCCAGAGAGGACAGCAGTACAAGGCCATGACTGACAGAGCCAGGATTCTGGAGGAAATGAACGATCGCTCGCGCGAAGTGTTCCGCCGCGTCGTGGAATCCTATCTTGCGACGGGTGATCCCGTCGGATCACGCACTCTGACACGCAATCTCAGCGAGAAGGTTTCGGCTGCCACGATCCGGAATGTGATGCAGGATCTGGAATATCTCGGTCTGCTTGGAAGCCCTCATGTCAGTGCCGGGCGGGTCCCGACGCAAGAGGGGCTGCGCATGTTCGTGGACGGCCTTCTGGAGGTCGGGGATCTTCAGGCCGACGACCGCGACCTGATAGATGCCACCATGAGCAGCAATTCGCAGGACGTGGCCGGAGTTCTGGACCGGATCGGATCCGCGCTTTCAGGGGTGACGCAGGGCGCGTCGCTGGTTCTGGCCCCAAAGCACGAGGCGCCCATCAAGCATATCGAGTTCGTGGGTCTTGGCCATGACCGGGCTCTTGTTGTGCTTGTCTTCGCAGATGGTCACGTGGAAAATCGCATTTTCACACCGCCGCCGGGCCAGACTCCCAGTTCCATGCGTGAAGCGGCGAATTTTCTCAACGCACTGGCAGAAGGCCGGACGCTTTCGGACCTTCAGAATGATATAACCGCGCAGATCGCCGAGCGGCGACAGGAAATCGACACATTGGCACATGCCCTCGTCGAGAGTGGCCTGGCCGTCTGGGACGGAGAGGACACAGGCGACGAGAGGCTCATCGTTCGCGGCCGCGCGAATCTTTTGAATTCCGAAACCGAGGAAGAAGACCTTGAGCGTATCCGGTCCCTCTTCGATGATCTCGAGCGCAAGCGTGACATAGCCGAATTCCTCGAATTGGCAGACGCGGGTGAAGGTGTGCGCATTTTTATCGGCTCCGAGAACAAACTTTTCTCTCTAACGGGTTCCTCTTTGGTGGTGTCTCCATATATGAACGCTGACCGAAAGATCATTGGTGCGGTGGGAGTCATCGGTCCCACTCGCCTGAATTACGGACGGATCGTACCGATCGTGGACTACACCGCGCAACTGGTGGGTAAGCTGATCGCGGACCGGAATGAGAGGTAGAGACATGGCAGACCCGAGAAACGACGAGTTTCTGGACGACATCGCCGAGGCAGAGGCCGAAGCGCAAGCCGCAGAGGCGGAGGAAGTTTCGGAAGAGGAGGTGGAACTTGATGCGCTGCGTGCTGAACGGGACGCGTTGCAAGACAAGTTCATGCGCGCACTTGCCGATGCCGAGAACGCGCGCAAACGGTCCGAAAAGGATCGCCGCGAAGCCGAAAATTACGGTGGCTCGCGGTTGGCTCGCGACATGCTCCCGGTTTACGACAATCTCAAGCGTGCGCTTGAGGCCGCCACGGACGAGCAACGCGAGGTGTCGGCGGCCTTGATCGAGGGTGTGGATCTGACCATGCGGGAACTGATCAAGGTTTTCAGCAAACACGGTGTCACACCGATTTCACCACAGATCGGGGATCGTTTCGATCCCAAGGAACATGAAGCGATGTTCGAGGCGCCGGTGCCGGGAACCACGGCCGGAGAAATCATCCAGGTCTCCACCGAAGGTTTCATGCTTCATGACCGCATTTTGCGCCCCGCCCAGGTCGGCGTCTCGTCGAACAAGGAGTAGGCCGGCCCGGCGTTCACCCGGATGTGCGTTGAAGGGCCTTGAGTTCGTAGATCAGGTCGAGCGCTTCCCGCGGGCTGAGTTCATCCGGAAGGATGGCCGACAAACGTTCCTCCAGATCCGAGCGCGGTGATGGGGACGGTTGCGGTGGACCGCTCGGGGCAGCGGCAAAAAGCGGCAAGTCGTCGATCAATGCTTCGCGTGCAGTGCCGCCGCCTTCGCGTTCGCCCTTTTCCAGCGCATCCAGAACCACGCGGGCCCTGTCCACAACGGCCGCGGGCAGGCCCGCCAGCTTCGCAACCTGGACGCCGTAGCTTCTGTTGGCCGCCCCGCGCCGAACCTCGTGCAGGAAGATGATGTCTCCATCGTGTTCCTTGACGGTGACGGTGGCGTTCTCCACCCGGTCAAGGCGATCGCGGAGGCTCGTCAATTCGTGGTAATGGGTTGCGAAAAGCGCACGGCACCGGTTCACATCATGCAAATATTCCAACGTGGCCCAGGCTATCGAAAGCCCGTCATAGGTTGCCGTGCCGCGCCCGATCTCGTCAAGGATCACAAGTGCGTGATCGTCCGCCTGGTTTAGAATGGCGGCCGTCTCGACCATTTCCACCATGAAGGTGGATCGGCCCCGGGCCAGATCGTCGGACGCCCCGACCCGGCTGAACAACTGACTGACCAGACCGACACGGGCGGAGCGTGCAGGTACGAAACTCCCGCTTTGTGCCAGAAGGGCAATAAGGGCGTTCTGCCGCAGGAACGTGGATTTTCCTGACATGTTCGGCCCGGTCAGAAGCCAGATATCGGCCTCGCCGCCAAGGTCGGCATCGTTGGCGATGAAACCCGAAGCCCCCTGTGCGCGAAGCGACTGTTCAACCACCGGATGACGCCCCGCCTCGATTGTCAGGGCGCGGCTGCTGTCGACATCGGGTCGGCACCATCCTTCCTGGCGCCCGAGTTCTGCCCAGGCCGCCGCGAGATCGAGCTCGGACAGCGCCATGGCGACAGCGGCCAGTTCAGATTCAATCGCCAGCACGGCGTCACGCAATCGTTCATGAAGCCGCTTTTCGATATCCAGGGCCCGGCCGCCGGCGTTAAGAATCCTGGTTTCCAGCTCACTGAGTTCTCTGGTGGTGAAACGAAGTTGATTCGCCGTAGTCTGACGATGCCGGAATGTCTCGTTCAGGGGCTCCGACAACATTCTCTCGGCATGGGTCGACGTGACCTCGACGAAATAGCCGAGAACATTGTTGTGCTTGATCTTGAGAGACTGAATACCTGTTTCAGTCACGTAATCGCTTTGCATACCCGCAATCACACCGCGGCCCTCGTCACGCAATCGGCGCGCTTCGTCGAGATCCGTATCGTAACCTTCAGCTATGAATCCGCCGTCGCGGATCAAAATCGGGGGCTCCGCCACAAGAGCATCGTCCAGAAGTTCCAGAAGATCTGATTGTCCTGCCCCCGTCAGATCCCCGCACGTCGTCGAAAGCAACTCCGGCAGATCCGTGTAACCGCTCAGGAAACCCGCTGCCTCCGCGGCACCAACCAGTGCGGTGCGCACCGCCGCCAGATCCCGCGGCCCGCCCCGGTCAAGCCCCAGACGTGAAAGCGCGCGTTCGAGATCCGGAACACGACGTAGCGCCTGACGCAGGTCACCGCGCAAACGCTCGGCTCCGGCAAGGAAATCCACTGACTCGAGACGTGCGGAAACGATATCGAGATCCATGGACGGGCTGGAAATCCGGCGCTCCAGAAGCCGCCCCCCACCCGCCGTCAAGGTCCGGTCCACCGCTGCCAAAAGGGAGCCGGCCCGACCCCCGGACAGGGCTTGCGTCAATTCGAGGTTCCGCCGGGTGGCCGCATCTATCTGCATTACTTTCCCGGCCATTTCGCGGACCGGGGGGCGCAACCGCGGGAGGTGGCCCTTCTGAGTGATTTCCAGGTACTCGACGATTGCGCCCATCGCTGCCGTTTCCGCGCGGCCGAAATTTCCAAACGCATCGAGTGTCCCGACACCAAGCAGTTTTGTCAGCCGGTCCTCGCCGGCGGCGCTGTCGAATGCGGAACGGCCGAGCGGCGTCAGCGCGGCGCCGGATTCCGTCACGATATCCGGGAACGGTGCCTCCGCCCCGTCCGGGATGATGACCTCACTCGGCCGCAGGCGCGCAAGTTCGGGCCCAAGACGCGCGGGTGTGATCGGCATGACCCGGAAACTGCCGGTCGAGATATCGACCCACGCCAACGCATGATCCTCGCGTACCTGCGCGAAAGCGCAAAGATAGTTGTGTCGGCGCGCATCAAGTAGAGTTTCCTCGGTCAGTGTGCCGGGCGTGACGAGGCGGACAACCTCCCGGTTGACGACGGATTTTGACCCACGTTTCTTCGCCTCGGCCGGGTCTTCGGTCTGTTCGCACACGGCAACGCGAAACCCCTTGCGGATCAGGGTCAGAAGATAACCCTCTGCCGAATGCACGGGCACCCCGCACATCGCTATATCCTCGCCGTTGTGTTTGCCGCGCTTGGTGAGCGCGATATCCAGCGCCTCGCTTGCCGCGACCGCATCCTCGAAAAACAGCTCGTAGAAATCGCCCATCCGGTAGAACAAAAGCGCATCACGGTACTGCGCCTTGATCTCAAGGTATTGCGCCATCATGGGCGTCACGGCTGATTTTTCGGATGTCACGCGGCCTCCCTCGCTGCCAGCGGACATTACAAACCCTCCGGCTTGCGCGAAAGCCAAAACAGTGTTCCGGTTGAGGCCGTCATCATCCCCCGCTATGGAAAGTAACGACGCAGAACCGAAAGGGCCTTTTCATGGCGAATTCCCGCATCACCCCCGAAGAGGCGCTTGCCTTCCATCTGGAGCCTTCGCCCGGAAAGTGGGAGGTGCAGGCCACCGTGCCCATGACAACGCAGCGGGATCTTAGCCTTGCCTATTCCCCCGGTGTCGCGGTCCCCTGCGAAGCGATCGCGGAAACGCCCGAGGCCGCCTATGACTATACCAACAAGGGCAACCTTGTCGCCGTGATCTCGAACGGCACTGCCGTTCTGGGTCTGGGCAATCTCGGTGCGCTCGGGTCCAAGCCGGTGATGGAAGGCAAGGCGGTCCTGTTCAAGCGCTTCGCGGATGTGAATTCGATCGACATCGAACTTGATACCGAAGATCCCGAGGCGTTCATCAACGCCGTAAAGCTCATGGGGCCCACCTTCGGCGGAATCAACCTTGAGGATATCAAGGCGCCGGAATGTTTCATCATCGAGCAGCAGCTCAAGGAAGTGATGGATATCCCCGTCTTTCATGACGATCAGCATGGCACGGCGGTGATATGTGCGGCGGGTCTGATCAACGCGCTGCACCTGTCGGGCAAGAAGATCGAGGATGTGAAGATCGTGCTCAATGGTGCGGGCGCCGCCGGAATCGCCTGCATAGAACTCCTCAAAGCAATGGGTGCCCGGCACGAGAACTGCATTGCCTGCGACACCAAGGGCGTGATTTGGCAGGGTCGGACGGAGGGCATGAACCAGTGGAAATCCGCCCACGCGATCAAGACCGATCTGCGCACGCTCGAAGAGGCGATGAAGGACGCGGATGTTTTCCTCGGTGTTTCGGTCAAGGGAGCGGTGACCCGGGAAATGGTCGCTTCCATGGCCGAAGACCCGGTGATTTTCGCGATGGCCAACCCCGATCCCGAAATCACCCCGGAAGAGGCCCACGAGGTTCGTGCCGACGCCATCGTCGCCACTGGCCGATCCGATTACCCGAATCAGGTGAACAACGTCCTCGGATTTCCGTACCTGTTTCGCGGAGCGCTGGACGTTCATGCCCGTGCGATCAATGACGAGATGAAGATCGCCTGTGCCGAGGCGCTGGCGAAACTGGCGCGCGAGGATGTGCCGGACGAAGTCGCGATGGCGTATGGACGCAAACTCAGTTTCGGGCGTGACTACATCATTCCCACACCGTTCGACCCGAGGCTGATTCACACCATCCCGCCGTCCGTGGCGCGGGCCGGCATGGATACCGGCGCCGCGCGCCGCCCGATCGTGGACATGGACGCCTACGAAGTGGCGCTCAGGGCGAGGATGGACCCGACCGCCTCGATCCTGCGATCCATCAATGCTCGGGCGCGCAACGCGCAGGCCCGGATGATCTTTGCGGAGGGTGACGATCCACGCGTACTGCGTGCGGCGGTACAGTATCAGCGCCAGGGACTGGGAAAGGCACTGGTCGTCGGGCGCGACACCGACGTCAAGGCCAAGCTCGAGGCGGCCGGCCTGGGCGATGCGGTGCGCGAGTTGGAAATCGTCAATGCCGCCAACACGAGGCATCTGGATACCTACAAGGATCATCTTTATGCCCGCCTGCAACGCAAGGGTCATGACCGGCATGACATTCATCGTCTCGCGGCGCGTGACCGGCATGTATTTTCGGCTCTGATGCTGGCGCATGGTCACGGAGACGGGTTGGTTACCGGAGCAACACGGAAATCCGCGCATGTCATGGAATTGATCAACCACGTGTTCGATGCCGATGCAGAACATGGTGCCGCGGGCGTAACCGCCCTTATGCACAAGGGCCGGATCGTGATGATATCCGATACTCTGGTTCATGAATGGCCCGACGAGGAGAACCTTGCAAACATCGCACAACGTGCCGCGGATGTGGCCCGGCATCTGGGGTTGGAGCCGCGTGTGGCTTTCGTCAGTTTTTCCACCTTCGGTTATCCCCGGTCCGAACGTGCAGAGAAGATGCATCGCGCGCCCCAGGTCCTTGAGGCGCGTGGCGTGGATTTCGAATTCGAGGGCGAGATGACCGTTGATGTCGCCCTTAATACCCGGTCACAAGAGGCTTTTCCGTTTCAGCGGTTGTCCGGACCGGCCAATATATTGATCGTCCCGGCGCGGCACTCCGCGTCGATTTCGGTCAAGCTGATGCAGGAGATGGCCGGCGCCACAGTGATCGGCCCGATTCTTTCCGGTATCGACAAGCCGATCCAGATCTGCTCGTCCACCTCCACGGCAAGCGACATCCTGAACATGGCCGTTCTGGCAGCATGCAAGGTGGGATGAGATCGGACGAAATCCCTCGTGAGGCACAGGCATGATCCTGAACATCGGCTCTATAAACGCTGATTTCGTCTATTCCGTACCGCGGCTCCCGAAACCCGGCGAAACGCTGGCGGCGTCTGGCCGGGCTCTCTATCTGGGCGGTAAAGGGGCCAACATGTCAGTTGCCGCAGCACGCGCCGGGGCGCATGTCCTTCATCTTGGCGCGGTGGGCGCCGACGGCCGGTGGGCTGTTGAAAGGCTCCTGGAGTATGGTGTCGATACCCGCCATGTATCCGAGGTCGCGGAGCCCACCGCGCATGCCATCATCACGGTGGACCCGACCGGCGAGAACATGATTGTCATCTATCCCGGGGCCAACCATGCAATTCCGGAAACCGGTCTCAACCCGGCGTTCGCCCTCGCGAAGCCCGGCGATTGGTTCATAACCCAGAATGAAACCAATCTGCAGGAAGAGGCAGCCATCCGCGCCCGGTCTGCAGGGCTGCGCGTTGCCTATGCCGCCGCCCCGTTTTCTGCCGAGGCGGTCGAGTCCATGACACCGCACCTCGATCTTCTGGTGCTCAACGAGGTCGAGATGGAACAACTGCGTGATGCCACCGGAAAGCAGGCCGGGGATCTTGGTGTTGCGCAGGTCATCGTGACTCTCGGGAAGCGGGGGTGTCGCCTGCATGACCATGCCGACGGGTGGAAAGGACGCGATTTTCCCGCACCCCCTGTAGATCCTGTCGATACCACCGGCGCCGGCGACACATTCACCGGCTACCTGATGGCCGGGCTTGACCGGGGGCAACCGATCGCACAGGCAATCGGACTTGCCAACCAGGCCGCCGCGTTGATGGTCACGCGCCACGGCACCGCGGATGTCATCCCGGATCTGTCCGAGGTCCAGACCATGCGCCGGCCCTGATCAGCTGCCTGCGAAAGGCGCGGCATCCCCCCACAATTCGCGGACGCGGGCATCGCGCCCGCATCCCTTGCGATAGCGTTTGTAGGCGATCTTCTTTTTCACGAACAATCCGACAGATGATGCCAGGATGCGATCGTCGCTCTTGTAGTAATCCTGGTGATACTCACCAACCGGATAGAAAGTGACCGCATCGAGGATCGGTGTCACGATCTCCTGTCCGAGAGCCGCCATCGCGTCGGCCTTCGCAGCCTCCGCGACTCCGCGTTCTGTGGTATTATCAACGAAGACCGCCGATCTGTAACTCGGGCCACGGTCGCAGAACTGTCCGCCATCATCTGTGGGGTCAATGGACCTGAAGAACTTGTTGAGGAGTTCCCGGTAGCTCACGACATCCGGGTCATAGGGAATGCGGACTGCCTCGTAGTGGCCGGTGCCCTTGGCAGGGTAAGTCGGGTTCTCGGTATGGCCGCCGGTGAAACCCGAAACCACATCGCCCACGCCGGGCACGGACTCGAAATCCGCTTCAACGCACCAGAAACAGCCGCCGGCGACTATGAGTTCCCGGCTTTGGTCAGCGATTGCCTGTTGCGCCTTGGCCATGACACCAAGAAGGATCAGTAACGCCAGCAACCAGCTTTGGATATCTTTCCGGGTGATATGCATCGTCCTATTCCTCCGTTGCGTTGATGATGTCACGCCTTCCCTTCACCGCCAAGACAAGGCCGTGTGATGTCACGAAGCGTTGAACCCGGATTACATCTTGGCAAGGGATTTGCAGCCGCATAGCATCGGGTCGAAAGGAAAATACATGACGGACCGGCAAACCACCCACCAATCCGAAGAGGACAGGCGCAACGCAGATATTCTGATCTGGCTGAATGGTGGTCTTGTACCCCGGGACAAGGCGCTGATCAGTGTCTATGACAGCGGTTTCATGCTCGGGGACGGCGTGTGGGAGGGGCTTCGCCTTTATGACGGCACCTGGGCTTTCATTGACGAACATCTCGACCGTCTCTTCGAGGCGGCGAAAGCCATCGATCTGGATATCGGGTTGTCGAGAAGGGACCTGAAAACCGCAATATCAGAGACACAATCGGCCAATGGCATGACAACGGATGCCCATGCCCGTGTAATGGTCACCCGCGGGATCAAATCCCGCCCGTTCCAGCACCCTTCGCTGTCCCGTGAGGGCCCGACCGTGGCGATCATAATGGAACATTCAAGGCCGTTGATCGCCCGGCCCATTCGCCTGGCCACGGTTCCGCACATGCGCGGCCTGCCGATGACGCAGGATCCCAAGTTGAATTCACATTCCAAGCTCAATTGCATCCTGGCTTGCATTGCCGCCGAAAAAGCCGGGGCGGACGAGGCGCTGATGCTCGACGCGCACGGGTTCGTGAACACCACCAATGCCTGCAATTTCTTCATTGTCCGCCGTGGTGCCGTCTGGACCTCGACCGGCGATTACTGCATGAACGGGATCACCCGCCAGAAGGTTATCGACATTTGCCGCGGTAACGGCATCCCGGTGCACGAGCGCAATTACTCCCTCGTCGATACCTACGGCGCTGACGAAGCGTTCCTGACCGGCACGTTCGGTGCCCAGACACCGGTGAGCGCGATTGATGGGCGGCCCATCGGAAGTGAATGGCCGGGTCCGGTAACGGCGCGGATCCAGCGACTTTACAAGGATCTGGTGCACGGGGGTATCACCTGATGCGGATCGCGATGTGGTCCGGCCCCCGCAACCTGTCAACCGCGATGATGTATGCCTTTGGGGCGCGGGAAGACTGTGCCGTGATCGACGAGCCGTTCTATGCCGCCTATCTGGCGGAAACCGCTCTTGAACACCCGATGCGTGACGCGATCATCGCCTCCCGGCCCACCGATCCGGCAAACGTGATCGACCAACTCGTTGGGGCCATTCCGGATGGCAAACCGCATTTTTACCAGAAACACATGACCCAGCACATGATCCCTGCCATGCCCCGGGGCTGGATCAGCGCCGTGACGAACGTGTTCCTGATCCGGCACCCTGCCCGTGTCGCGGCGAGCTTCTCGGCGAAATATGACAATCCGACGCCTGATGATCTCGGTTTCAACCGGCAATTCGAGCTATATGAGCATCTGACGGAACAGGGCCGTGCCCCGATCGTGATCGACTCGGCCGATATCCGCCAGGATCCGCCCGGGATGCTTCGAGCCCTCTGCGAGGCGATCGGCCTGCGATGGGATCCGGCAATGCTGTGCTGGCCAAAGGGGGGTCACAAGGATGATGGCGTCTGGGCGCCTCATTGGTACGGTTCAGTGCACGCCTCCACCGGGTTCGCCCCGCCCGAGGGGGCCCTGCCGGAGCTGACAAAAGACCAAGCGCGACTTGCCCGGCACGCGTTGCCCTTCTACGAGTCACTGCACGCCGTGCGGCTTATTTCCCGAGCCGCCTTTCCCTCGCCGCAAGAAGCTTCAGACGCAGCGCGTTCAACTGAATGAAACCGGCCGCGTCTTTCTGGTCATAGGCTCCGGCGTCGTCCTCGAAGGTTACATGCGCCTCGGAATAGAGGCTGTGATCGGACCACCGTCCGACCGTCCGCGCAGATCCCTTGTACAGCTTCAAACGAACGGTCCCGGTCACGTGCGCCTGGCTGTGGTCGATGGCGGCCTGCAGCATCTCGCGCTCGGGGCTGTACCAGAAACCGTTATAGATCAGCTCCGCATAACGGGGCATAAGTTCGTCCTTGAGGTGCATGGCCCCACGATCCATGGTGATCGACTCGATACCGCGATGCGCTTCCAGAAGGATGGTCCCGCCCGGCGTCTCGTAGATCCCGCGTGATTTCATGCCCACGAAGCGGCCCTCAACCAAGTCCAGCCGCCCGATCCCGTGCTTGCCGCCAAGCTCATTCAGGCGCGTCAGGATCGCCGCCGGACTCAGGGCGTCACCGTCGATACTGATCGCATCGCCCTTTTCGAACCCCACCTCGATGAACTCCGGTGCATCCGGTGCATCTTCGGGATGCGTGGTGCGCTGATAGACGTAATCCGGCGCGTCCTCCGCGGGATCTTCAAGAACCTTGCCCTCGGAAGATGTGTGCAACAGGTTGGCGTCGACTGAAAAAGGCGCCTCGCCACGCTTGTCCTTGGCGATCGGAATCTGGTTCTGCTCGGCAAAATCCAACAGCTTGGTCCGGCTGGTCAGATCCCATTCCCGCCAGGGTGCGATCACCTTGATATCCGGATCAAGGGCATAGGCCGCCAGTTCGAACCGAACCTGGTCATTGCCCTTGCCGGTGGCGCCGTGGGCCACAGCGTCGGCCCCTGTTTGCGCCGCGATTTCCACCAGCCGTTTGGAAATGAGCGGCCGCGCGATCGACGTGCCCAGAAGGTAAAGACCTTCGTAAACGGCATTGGCACGGAACATGGGGAAGACGTACTCGCGAACGAACTCCTCGCGAATGTCCTCGATATAGATGTTTTCGGGTCTGATACCCAGCAATTCCGCCTTCTTGCGCGCCGGCTCCAGCTCCTCACCCTGACCCAGATCGGCAGTGAAGGTGACAACCTCGCAGCCGTATTCGGTCTGCAGCCATTTCAGGATTATCGAGGTATCAAGGCCGCCGGAATAGGCAAGCACGACTTTCTTGGGCGCGGACATCGGGTTCTTCCTCATTCGGATACGGCCCGGCGATTAGCGGGTTTTGCGGGCCGGGGCAAGGAGGGGGCTTGCACAGGGGGTCGACCTGCGCCAGACAATCACGGATGACCGATTTCCCCGAGAAGGCCCGGGCCGCAGAGGCCGCGATGCGCGATGTTTTTGCGGCCACTCCGCTGCAGCGCAATGATCACCTGTCAGAACGGTACGGTGCCGAGATCCTGCTAAAGCGCGAAGATCTGACACCTGTGCGCTCCTACAAGTTGCGCGGGGCGTTCAATGCCATGCGCAAAATACTTGCCCGGACTCCCGACGCGGCGCAGTTCGTCTGCGCCAGTGCCGGCAACCATGCCCAGGGCGTAGCATTCATGTGCCGGCATTTCGGGGTCCGCGGTGTGATCTTCATGCCGGTCACCACCCCTGACCAGAAGATATCAAAAACCCGGAAATTCGGCGGCGATGCGATCGAGATCGTGCTGACCGGCGATTACTTCGACGATACGCTGTCGGCCGCGCAGGGCCATTGCACGGAGATCGGCGGGCATTTCCTGTCGCCCTTCGACGACGAGGACGTTATCGAGGGGCAGGCGTCTGTTGCCGTGGAGATCGAGGCGCAGCTTTCCCGTCCGCCCGATCGAATCGTGATGCCCGTGGGTGGCGGAGGGCTTTCCGCCGGAGTGCGCGGATACCTCGGATCGCGCTGTGACTATACCCTGGCGGAGCCATCGGGCGGTGCGTCTCTGGCGGCGGCGATCACAGCTGGGACACCCGTGCGGCTGGACCGTGTGGACAACTTCGCCGACGGTGCGGCGGTGGCGCAGATCGGCCGGCACACGTTCGCGCGGCTTGGTGACATGCAAGCCGATGATGTGCTGTCGATCGACGAGGACCGATTGTGCACCACGATGCTGGAAATGCTCAATGTCGAGGGCGTGGTCCTGGAACCGGCCGGCGCGCTTTCGGTGGATGCCCTTAAGGATCTGGAAGGAACAATAACGGGTCAGACCGTGGTCTGCGTGACCACCGGCGGCAATTTCGATTTCGAGCGTCTGCCCGAGGTCAAGGAGCGCGCGCAGCGCTATTCCGGCGTCAAGAAATACTTCGTTCTTCGTCTTCCGCAACGTCCCGGTGCGCTGAAGGATTTCCTGAATATCCTCGGACCGCATGACGATATTGCCCGCTTCGAGTATCTCAAGAAATCGGCGCGCAACTTCGGATCGGTCCTAATCGGGATCGAAACCAATGATGCTGCGAATTTCGTGACCCTCGAACAAAAACTTGACGATGCCGGTTTCCAGTATCGCGACATCACCGAGGACGGGGTGCTGGCCGAGTTCCTGATCTGAGGTCAGGACTCTTCGCACAGGCCCAACCCGGCCAGGAAATCGGCGCGCGACCTGGCAAAGCAGCCGCGGATTTCCGCGATGTCCATTGTCCCGGTCCGCTCCCCTTGCTGGCAGAGGCACGACAAGCCGGTGAAGCCGAGGTTCAGCGCACTGCCCTTGAGGAAATGCAGCCCCGCGCGGAGATCCTCCGCCCCGGTCCGGTTCTCCAGGTTCCGCAAGGACTCTTCCACCTCTTCGAGAAAAAGATCGACGATGACCGCAAAATCCTCTTTGCCGGTTGCGGATCTGAGCTCTCTTATCTGGTTCCAGTCGATCATCGCCTCACCGTGTATGCTCATGCCTGATATTCGCCGGGAAGTGTTAAGCACGGGTTGAGGCAATCGATGCGAAAGGGGGCAATTTTAGGATTCACGTCGCATTAACGCTCGCGCGCGTATCCGGGTCGGAACCGAGTGAAAGGGTGTGCGTGTGTCAGTAGCGGTAAAACCAGTCCGTGCACCGGGTCAGGGTCGTGCGGTGATCCGGACGGTCCTTGTCGTGGATGACAGCCGGATGCAGCGCCGGATACTGGCCGCTTCGCTGCGCCGGTGGGGGTTTGCGATTCTCGAAGCCGCTTCCGGTGACGAGGCGCTTGAGATCTGTCGCGCCAATCCGCCGGACCTGGTCCTGAGCGACTGGATGATGCCGGGCATGGACGGCGTGGAATTCTGCCGCCGGTTCCGCCGGATGGATCGGGAAAGCTACGGGTATTTCATCCTTCTGACGTCCAAGAGCGGCAAGGAAGAGATCGCGCACGGCCTTGATGCCGGAGCCGACGATTTCCTGACCAAGCCGGTCAATTCCGGCGAATTGCGCGCGCGCATCGCCGCCGGTGACAGGATCGTCAGGATGGAACGCGAACTGACCGAGAAGAATCGGCTGGTAAGGTCCACGCTGGATGAATTGCGCACACTCTATGACTCGCTCGACAATGACCTGATCGAGGCGAAGAAGCTGCAACAGTCCCTGATGCCGGATCGGTACCGCAATCTGGGTGCGGCGCAGGTATCCCTGATGCTGCGGTCCAGCGGTCATGTCGGCGGGGATCTTGTGGGCATGTTCGACGCCGATGGAACCGGCCTCGGGCTTTTCGGCATCGACGTGTCCGGACACGGGATCAGTTCGGCCCTGATGACCGCGCGGATCGCCGGCTACCTTTCCGCCGCGGCGCCGGATCAGAACGTCGCGCTTCACAGGCTTCGAACCGGCCGATACGTCCTGCGCCCCCCGGCGGAAACCGCCGCCAAGCTGAACCGCCTGATCCTCGACGAGATGGACACGGAGCATTATTTTACTCTTCTCATCGCCGATGTCGACATGGATACCGGTCTCGTGCGCATGGCGCAGGCCGGCCACCCGCACCCGGCCCTGCAAAGGGCCGATGGCACGATCGAATTTCTGGGCACCGGCGGCATGCCGGTGGGACTTCTCGATGAGGCGGAGTTTCAGCAGATCGATTGTGTCATGCGTCCCGGTGACAGGCTGATGATCCATTCCGACGGTATCACCGAATGCGCCGCGCCGGATGGTTCTCTCCTTGGGGATTCCGGGTTGCACGCCATGCTCGACGATCTGCGTGCCACCGGCGGCCCGGCTCTGTTCGACGCCCTTGCATGGCGGTTGGCGCAATTCGCAGCCACCGACACTTTCACGGATGATCTTTCCGCGATCCTGCTGGAATTCAAACCCCGATGACGAAGCGCCCCATGAAATGCCGGTCGCCCGGGTTGCCAAGCTCCCGCACGGCCTCGTCCGGCCTTGACCACATGGCAAGGTGGTCGTCCTCCACCGGCGGTCCCAATTGCGCCACCGGCCGCGCCAGATAGATGGCGCAAAGCTTCTCGGCGTGGAGTCCGTATTCGGGCATGTAGGCGTACCGGCGGAACGCGCCGATCCGTCTTGGTGCCGTGATCCGCCAGCCGGTTTCCTCGTAAACCTCGCGGTGAAGGGCCTGAATTGGCGATTCCCCGGGGTCGATGCCGCCGCCGGGAAGCTGGAGTTCGGGTTGCGTACCGGATTGGAAGGTCAAGAGGACAAGCCCCTCGCGCGGCAGGATCGCATAAACCCCGGGACGGTGTTGATACCGCGCGCCCGCGACCGGCGTGTCACCGAATCGTCTGATCATGCCTTGCGCTCCCGTTCCCTCGGGCGGTTGCTTGCCGCGCCCACGCAGACGCGGTATGCCAGCCCCCGGCAGACGAGGAAACCCCATGACACTGGCACGCAAGATCGCCTGGGACGACACGGTTCTTCCCTTCCAACTGGACAATAGCGATATCCGCGGTCGTGTCGCGCGGCTCGACGGGGTGCTTGATGGTATCCTGAAACAGCATGCCTATCCGGCCAAGGTGGAGGCGCTTGTTGCCGAGATGGCCCTGCTTACCGCGTTGATCGGTCAAACGGTCAAGCTGCGCTGGAAACTGTCCCTTCAGGTGCAGTCCAAGGGCCCGGTTCGGATGATCGCGACCGATTATTTCGCCCCCGAGGCCGAAGGCGAGCCGGCAAAAATCCGTGCCTATGCTGCCTACGACGATGACAGGATCGGCGCCGGTCCCCCGTTCCAGCAGATTGGCGAGGGCTATTTCGCAATTCTCATCGATCAGGGGCGCGGTACGCAGCCCTATCAGGGAATCACCCCGCTGGTGGGGGGCAGCCTGACCGCCTGCGCCGAGTCCTATTTCGCGCAGTCCGAACAGTTGCCCACGCGATTCGCCCATAGTTTCGGCAAGTCGACCGAACGGGGCGGAGAGGAACATTGGCGCGCCGGTGGCGTGATGCTTCAACACATGCCAAAGGCGTCCCCCTTCGCAAAGGGTGATGCCACCGGCGAGGGCGGCTTGTTGCGGCCCGCCGATCTGGTGGAAGGCGAGGACGGTGAAAACTGGTCGCGCGCCAACATGCTTCTGGACACGGTCGAGGATCTTGAACTGATCGGCCCCGCTATCAGCCCTGCCGAGCTTCTCACGCGGCTCTTCCACGAAGAAGCCCCGCGTGTTTTCGACATGCAGCCGGTTCGCTTCGGATGCACCTGTTCCGAGGATCGCGTGCGCCAGAGCCTGTCGATCTATTCGGCCCGCGACATCGCGACGATGACCACGGATGAGGGTACGGTAACCGCTGATTGCCAGTTCTGCGGCGCCCATTACATACTTGATCCGGCAACGCTGGGGTTTGATGCGCCTGATGCTGCGTCCGGCGAATCCGGCTCTTCCGTCGATGATGTCTGATCCGCTGGGCCCGGTCCGGGCGGCCGTCGATGCGGCCCGGACGGCATCGTCGGATTTCGATCTGAATCCGGGTACCTTCCTGCCTTCCGGCCGCAAGCTCAGGCCGGCGGGGGTCCTGGTGGCGTTTCTCGCCCATCCGGATGGCAGCGCGGAGTTGTTTCTGACCATGCGGTCTTCGGCGCTCAAGCATCATCCCGGGCAGATCGCCTTTCCCGGTGGCAAGCAGGACGAGGGCGATGCGGATGTTACCGCCGCCGCGCTGCGCGAGGCGCAAGAGGAAATCGCGCTTGATCCCGCAAACGTGTCGGTGATCGGGCACTTGCCCCCACATGAGACCGTGACAGGCTTTTTCGTTACCCCCGTCGTGGCACAGGTGCGGGTTGATTTCGACCCTGTGCCAGAGGCCGGTGAGGTTGCGGAAGTCTTTCGCGTACCCCTGGACCACATCCTGAATCCCGCGCTTTACCGGGTGGAATCGCGGCGTTGGCGCGGCAGCCGCAGACATTACTATATTGTTCCGTACGGACCCTATTACATCTGGGGAGCCACGGCACGGATCTTGCGTGGAATGGCGGAGGCGAGCCAATGAAGGTTGACGGCGACTGGATTGCAGATCCGGCTGCGCAAGCGGTCTGCCGCAACCTGGAAGAGGCGGGACATCATGCGCTATTCGTCGGTGGCTGCGTGCGCAACGCTCTTCTTGGCATGCCGGTGACCGATATAGATATCGCCACCGACGCCCGCCCCGAAACCGTGATCCGACTGGCGCGGGAATCCGGGCTCAGGGCCGTGCCAACGGGGATCGAACATGGAACTGTCACCGTGGTGGCGGACGGTCGCGGCCACGAGGTCACGACATTCCGTCGTGATGTGGAAACCGACGGCCGCCGGGCCGTGGTGGCCTATGCCGACACCCCTCAGGAGGATGCGCACCGCCGTGATTTCACCATGAACGCCCTTTATGCGCGCCGGGACGGAACCATCCTGGACCCGTTGGGCGGCCTCGCGGACCTGAATGCCCGCCGGGTGCGGTTCATTGATGATCCGGATCAGCGCATCCGCGAGGATTACCTCCGAATCCTGCGCTTCTTTCGGTTTCACGCCTGGTATGGTGCGCCCGGGTCCGGGCTGGATGCCGAGGGGCTGGCGGCGGTGGCCTGTCATGTCGACGGTCTTGCCGGTCTTGCCCGTGAACGTGTCGGCACCGAGATGATCAAGCTTCTGTCCGCACCTGACCCGGCCCCGGCCGTTGCAGCGATGCGTCATGCCTCCGTCCTGTCCCGTATTCTTCCGGGTGCTGACGATGCCGCGCTTGCTCCCCTCGTTCACGAAGAGGTGCAGGCCGGCACGGCGCCGGATCCGATCCGCCGGCTGGCCGCGCTGGGCGGGGCCGAAGCGGCCGCCAGGCTCCGGCTCAGCAAGGTACAGGGTCGCAGGCTGACGCTGCTGCGTGACGCGGTTGGCTCCACGATGCCCCCGGCGGAACTCGGCTACCGTTATGGCGCGCAGGCGGGCATGGATATACTGCTTCTGCGTGCGGCGCTGCTCCGGACACCCGTACCCGCCGGAGCGGCGGCGGAACTGGACCGCGGCGCGGCAGCGATCTTTCCGGTTACCGGCAAGGATCTCATGCCGGATTATTCCGGCCCGGAACTCGGCGCGCGGCTGGCCGAACTGGAACGGCGCTGGATCGAGTCCGATTTCTCCCTCACGCGTGAGGCCCTCCTGTGAGCCGCCATCGAATTGAACGTCTTGGTCATCTGGGTGATGGCATCGCCGAGGGGCCGGTTCACGCCCCGCTGACCTTGCCCGGCGAAACCGTCGAGGGTCGGCTGGAGGGTACGCGCCTCGCCGATATCCGCATCGTTACCCCCTCGTCCAACCGTGTGACGCCGCCTTGTCGTCATTTCCGCGCGTGTGGAG
Source organism: Roseovarius sp. TE539 (assembly GCF_003298505.1). Lineage (GTDB taxonomy): Bacteria > Pseudomonadota > Alphaproteobacteria > Rhodobacterales > Rhodobacteraceae > Roseovarius. The sequence continues at coordinate 207,867 of NZ_QNGB01000001.1, read as the reverse complement.
GCTGTCGCCTGCAACATGCCGAAGACGGTTTCGTTGCCGAATGGAAGATGGAGCAGGTTCGTACCGCACTCGCCGCGCAGGGGATCACGGCCGAAATTGCCCGGATCGAGACTTCGCCTCGCGGGTCGCGCCGCCGGGCCACTTTCGCGGCACGCCGCACCAAGAAAGGTGCGATGGCGGGGTTTCATGGCCGTGCCTCCGGGGAGATCACGGAAATTCCCGATTGCACTCTCCTGCACCCGGATCTGATGGCAGCATTGCCCGCGGCGCGGGATCTGGCCCTCGCGGGCGGAAGCCGCAAGGCGGTTCTGGATGTCGCCTCCACGATTTGCGAGAACGGGATCGACATCCGTGCAGAGGGCGGCAAGTCTCTGGACGGTCCGCTTCGCCAGAACCTCGCCGATATTGCCGCAAGGCATGATCTGGCCCGGCTCAGCTGGGCAGACGAGGTGGTCGCTGCCCGGCGCGCACCGGTCCTCAGGATCGGGCGCGCGATGGTCACCCCGCCGCCGGGTGCTTTCCTTCAGGCGACCGCAGAGGGCGCGGCGTCCCTGTTGTCGGAAATGCGGCGAATCACTGATGGGTCGAAACGCGTCGTTGATCTGTTCGCGGGCTGTGGCACTTTCGCCCTGCCGCTTGCCGAAACCGCGCATGTGCATGCGGTCGAGGCCGACGCCGGGATGTTGTCGGCACTTGATCACGGATGGCGCCATGCGCAGGGGCTCAAACCGGTGACATGCGAAAAACGCGATCTTTTCCGTGATCCTCTCACGGCTGCCGAGCTGGCCAATCACGACGCGGCGGTGATCGACCCGCCGCGTGCCGGAGCCGCCGCGCAGACCGCAGAACTGGCAGCGTCGCGTATTTCCACGATCGCCTTTGCGTCCTGCAACCCTGTCACCTTCGCCCGGGACGCGCGGCGGCTTCTGGAGTCGGGATACGTCGCTGGCCCGATCGTGGTGGTGGATCAGTTTCGCTGGTCAGCCCATGTCGAGTTGGTGGCGGAGTTCCGCTACACTCGTGCGTGAGAAGGTGAATTCCGTGCTATGCCGTACCGCGCAAATCAGAGTAGACTAACAGGAAAAATCGTGGCGAGCAGGAACGGACCATGCAGACCTCAAGATTGATCGCGGCCCTTTTGCTGGTTGTCGTGCTTGCCGGGTGCGGATCGAAATTCAAGACCTATGACGGCCCCGAGGTGACGCGCGTTGTCGTCAACAAGGGCGAGCGGCGCATGTATCTTCTGCATCAGCAAGACGTGCTCAAGGCGTACGACGTAGATCTGGGTTTCGCGCCGCTCGGTCATAAGTCGTTCGAGGGGGACGGCCGCACGCCGGAGGGCGAATACCTGATCGACCGCCGCAATCCCAACAGTGAATTTCACCTTTCGCTGGGGATTTCCTACCCCAACGAGGCGGATGTGAAAAAGGCCCGCGCTGCGGGACGCAGCCCCGGAGGCGACATCTTCATTCATGGCAAACCATGGAAATATCGCGGCAGCGGGCCGGATTGGACCGCCGGCTGCATCTCGGTCCGCAACAGAGAGATCGAGGATGTCTACGCCATGGTCACGAACGGGACACCCGTGACGATCAGCCCCTAGCTGCCCATCACCATGGTCCACCAGATCTTGCCGTTGGTTTCCTGATGCCACGCGAAGCCAAGATTCCGCGCTTCCGGCGACAGGATCACGTTTCGGGTGTTTTCGGCCTCCATCCACGCGGCCAGCGTTTCCAGCTCCGTCTCGTAGGTTTCCGAGATCGTCTCGCCCACAAGTTCGCCCTCGTAGCCGACGCGCCGCACCCGGTCTATCGGCGATGACCCGTCAGATCCGAAATGCCACGGCCGATTCTGGATCGCCATGTCGCGCGCATGCGTGGCGGCGGCGGCGTTCAGCTTCGCATTCAGCTCAACCGGCGGACGCCCCGCCGCCTCGCGCAGTGAATTCACGGAATCAAGTACGCGGAACTGGATCTTGCCCTTGTCACCCGGCCTTATCCTGTAGAGCTTGGGAAGCGGCTTGCCATCCGCGCCCATCCGGGTTTCGGTCGGTGCGGGGGCCGTGGTACAGCCCGCGACAGTCAGAAACGCGGCGCAAAGCAGAAACAGAATTCGCGACATCTTCAGGCTCCACCTGATTGGTATTGTTTCCTAAACCCTTACAGGGGCGGCACATGGGTTTCAAACCCGGCGACCGCGCGTTCCCGCCGGTTACGTTTGTTTGAATTGCGATTGCGGCATTTGGGCCATATATTACGCCGCATCAGGCTGGTAACAGGGCATCGGAGACACGAGATGAGCACCAAGATCGGCAAAGGGCTCGACCGCCGCGCGTTTCTCGCGGGGACGGCGGCAGCGATAGGAACCCCGGTCATCGCGCAGGACGTGGATGGCGAAGGAACGGTGGTGATCGAGGAAGAGATCACCAAGAAGGTGCGCCGGAACATTTCCAGTTTCCGGGCGCTTGACTGGCAGCCCTATTTTTCGCACCTCCGCAACGGTGCGATCCTCGTGGACATATCGTCGCGCGCGCTGCACTACTGGTCCGAGGACGAGACGGTTTACAAGCTTTACCCGTCAAGCGTTCCGCTGTCCGAAGAGCTCACGCGCCGCGGCCGCACGCGTGTGATTCGCAAGGTCGAAGGCCCAGATTGGCGGCCGACCCCATCGATGCTCGAACGCAATCCGGACTGGCCGAAATACGTACCGCCGGGGCCTGACAACCCGCTGGGCACCCATGCGCTCTACCTCAGCTGGACATATTACCGGATCCACGGGACGCATGACACGCGCAAGATCGGCCGCCAATCCTCCAATGGTTGCATCGGCCTGTACAATCAGCACATTGCCGAACTCTTCAGTATGGCCAAAGTCGGCACGCAAGTGTTGCTTATTTGACGAAATTCCGGCCAATCATGGGCGGGTATCATCAAGTTGCATTTGCAATGGACAAAGTTTGCTGATTAGAAAACTTTACGAGGTAAGTCTTGGGTGCCTGCCGCCGGCAAACGGCTGCAGGCCAATATCTGGAGGATAAACATGAAAAAACTCGTTCTCGCTGCTGCTCTGACTGGCGCTGCTTCGTTCGCTTCGGCCGGCACCTATGAAGAGCCGGTCATCGAAGCACCCGTTATCGTCGAAGAAACCGAGGCAAGCTCCTCGGCCGCCGGCGTCTGGGTTCCGCTGGTTCTGCTGGCCATCGTTGCCGCAGTCATCGCAGCCGACTGATTTCGACAAATGCCGATTTGGGAAAGGCGGTGGTTTTCCACCGCCTTTTTCGTTGCGTGGTGCGTTTGACCGCGAGGATCAATCAGTCCAGCCGCGGAGGTTTTCCTCCACGATCGCGGACAGCGCCTCGATATGCGCGGGATTGCTGTTGAGGCAGGGTATGTAGGTGAACTCCTCGCCGCCCGCCTCCTCGAAACTTTCGCGGATCTCCTCGTTGATCTCTTCCAGCGTCTCGATGCAGTCGGCCGAAAAGGCCGGAGCCATCACCGCGATCCGCTTCTTGCCTTCCTCCGATGCCAGCCGCGCGACCTCGTCCACGGTATAGGGCTTGAGCCACTCCTCGGGACCAAAGACCGACTGGAAGGTCGTGGTGATCTCGGTATCTTCCCAGCCCAGGCGCTCCTTGAGGAGCCGCGTCGTTTTCTGGCATTGGCAGTGATAGGGGTCGCCCTGCATCAGGTACCGCTGCGGCATGCCGTGATAGGACACGACCAGGATCTCGGGCCGGTTCTCCACCTCGCCATAGGTGTCTTCCACTGATTTCGCGAGGGCCTCGATGTAACGCGGATCGTTGAAATACGGTTCCACGGTGCGCGCCGCGGGCTGCCATGTTTCCTCCATCAGGGCGCGGAAGAACTGATCGTTCGCGGTGGCCGAGGTCGCTCCGGCGTAATGCGGATACAGCGGAAAAAACAGGATCCGGGTGCAGCCGGCCCTGACCATCTCGCGCACCTTGGAACGCGTCGAGGGGTTTCCGTAGCGCATGCAGAAATCAACCATCACCCGATCACCATGCCGTTCCTGCAGCGTTTTTGCCATCGCTGTGCATTGTTCGCGGGTTATCGTCATCAACGGGCTTTCACCCTTGTCCTCGTTCCAGATGGACTTGTAGGCCGCACCGCTGGTGAAGGGGCGCTTGGTGAGGATGATGAGTTGTAGCAGCGGCTGCCATTTCCAGGGGCTGTAGTCGATCACCCTGCGATCCGAGAGAAACTCGTTGAGGTACCGGCGCATGGACCAGTAATCGTAATTGTCGGGCGTGCCGAGGTTGGCCAGCAGAATCCCGATCTTGGCCTTGGGGATCGCCGGGTGGTCCTGCGGCGCATGGACCGGGCGCGCGGCGTCTGTCTGGGTATCCAGCATCTTGGCATCTTTCGTGGAATTCAACGTCAGGCTCCGAAATAAGGGGATCGTGGGTCGCGTCAATCCCTCAGGGGTGTCTCTTGCGTACCGAGAGCGTCGGCCAGCCGTGCCGTCGCGGATCCCGGGCGCAACGGCCGGGGCTGGTTGTCCGCAGGCGACCAGCCGGTCAGGAATATGAGTTCGAATGTTGCGGGGATACGGCCGGCATCGTCGCCATGCGTCTGCTGGTAAAGGTCCGCCGCTCCGTGGAACAGACCCCGTGGGGTAAAATGCCGCGGCCGCGCACTCAGCGCCGAAGACTCTCCCATGGCACGGAGATCATGCATCAGGTGCATGGGTGACTCGTATGAGACCGTCAGGCTGTGTCCATCCGCCACCGGCATCGCGAAACCGGCCCGTTGCAACAGCGCGCCAAGATCCCTGATCTCGCCCATAGGCGCTACCCGCGCCGACAGCCCGCCGCGCAGGTCGGCCTCGGCCTGCGCAAGGCAGGCGCGCAACTCGGCCAGCGTTCCGCCGCCGAACAGGGCCGCCAGAAACAGGCCGTCAGGCTGTAGCGCGCGCCGGGCCTGGATCAGCTGGCCTACCGGATCGTTGGACCAGTGCAGGCACATGGCGTGGATCACCAGATCATGCGCGGCCTCGTCGAGATCCAGAACCTCCTCATCGGCCACAACGTGCGCATCGCCGAAGGCCGAACGCCAGAAATCCGGCCTGTGGCTGATTACGGCGGGCGCATGAAAGGTTTTGTTAACCATCGAGAGGCGATCCTTGATCTCCTCCAAAGCGTGCTCTTCGAGGAACATTACCGGCGCCCGCGCGCTTCGGCGCCGATTCCGCCAAAGCGCGGCATTGTCAGTCAGGAGAAGGGCCTTGGTCATGAGGGGGACATATACGGCATGGGCAAGGTTTTTCAATCGGTGCTGCACATCGTCTATCCGCCGCGCTGCACCGTCTGCGGCACCCATGTGGAAACCGATTTCGCCCTGTGCGGGCCGTGCTGGCGGGACACGCCCTTCATCTCGGGCCTTGTCTGCGATCTTTGCGGGGTTCCACTTCCCGGTGACGCCGACCCGGCGGATACGGTGCCGGTGCATTGCGATACCTGCCTGACGGTCGCCCGGCCCTGGCACCGGGGGCGCGCCGCGATGCTCTATCGTGACAACGGGCGGCGCCTCGTGCTGGCGCTCAAGCACGGGGATCGCCATGATATCGTCCATCCGGCGGCACTCTGGCTTGCGCAGGCCGCGCGTCCGCTTCTGCATCAAGACAGTTTGATCGTCCCGGTTCCCCTGCACTGGACCCGCCTGATCGCTCGGCGCGACAATCAGGCGGCGCTTTTGTCACGGGCGCTTTCCCGTCGGGTCGGCCTGCCGCATTGCCCGGACCTGTTGCAGCGTCCCCATCGAACCAAAAGCCTTGGTGGCCTGAACCGTGCAGCACGGTTTGAAACCCTTGAAGGTGCGATACGCCCCAATCCGCGACGACATGACAGGATCGCCGGCCGGCGCATCCTGATCGTCGACGATGTCATGACATCTGGAGCGACCCTTGCGGCGGCCGCGCGCGCCTGCCTCGGGGCCGGTGCCGCAGAGATTTGCGTTCTGGCACTGGCGCGGGCCGGGCGGGATGCCTAAGTTCCTCCCGACCACTCAAGAAAAACGGAATTGCCCCAATGAACACCGTCGAAGTCTATTCCTCGCCGCTCTGTGGCTTTTGTCACGCGGCCAAGCGCCTGCTCAAGAAGAAATCGGTAAGCTTTTCGGAAATAAACGTGCTGACCAACCCATCCCGCAAGTCCGAGATGATCGACCGCGCCAATGGTGGCCGCACGGTACCGCAGATTTTCATCGGCGGAACGCATGTGGGCGGTTGCGACGAGCTTTATGCGCTCGAACGCGACGGCAAGCTCGATCAGCTTCTGGCGGGCTGACCATGCGTGCGGGCCTCGTTCAGCTCAACAGCGGCGACGACCCGGAGGAAAACCTGCCCGTGACCGCCGGGCTGATCTCCGAGGCCGCGGAAAACGGTGCCGAATTCGTCCTGACACCCGAAGTCACAAATTGCGTTTCCTCCAGCCGAACGCATCAGTCCACCGTGCTTCGACATGAATCCGACGATCCGACGCTGGCGGCCCTCGCGGATCAGGCGGCGGCGCGGGGCATCTGGCTTCTGATCGGGTCTCTGGCTCTCAGGACGGACGATCGCGACGGCCGCTTTGCGAATCGCTCCTTCCTGATTGCGCCCGATGGCGCCATCGTTGCCCGCTACGACAAGATCCACATGTTCGATGTGGCGATTTCCGAGACCGAAACCTACCGCGAATCGGCGGGTTACAGGCCCGGGCGCCGCGCGGTTCTGGCCCGGATGGGCACCTGGGGCGTCGGTCTGAGCGTGTGTTACGATCTGCGTTTTCCGCATCTCTATCGCCGGCTTGCACAGGCCGGCGCGGATATCCTGACCGTGCCCGCCGCGTTTTCGCCGATCTCCGGGGCCGCGCATTGGACCCCCTTGCTGCGCGCCCGCGCGATCGAAACGGGCTGTTACGTCCTGGCCCCGGCACAGGAAGGAACGCACAAGGCAACACGCGGCAGGGCAAGACAAACCTACGGTCACAGTCTTGCCATCAGTCCGTGGGGCGATGTTCTGGCCGAGGCCGGTGACGGCCCCGGCGTGATTTACGTTGATCTGGAGGCCGCGGAAGTGTCAAAAGCACGCAAGCGCATTCCATCCCTCGGCCAGAAAGCCGATTTCGACGGTCCTGAATGAACGACAGCACCAACCAGTCCCTTGCAGTGGCACTTTTCAGCGAGATCATCACCAATGATCAGCTGATCCGTAACCGTCTGAGCCGGGTTCTGCCAAAGGGCATGGAAGTCTCGCATTTCTCGGTGTTGAACCACCTCGCGCGCTCCGGCGAGGAACGTGGCCCGGCCCAACTGGCGCGAAGTTTCCACGTAACCCGCGGTGCGATGACCAACACGCTGAGCAAGCTGGAATGGGCCGGCTACGTGCATATCCGCCCCGACTGGGATGATGCCCGCCGCAAGATGGTGGCGATCAGCCCCGCCGGCCGGCGCGCCCGCGATACGGCCATAGCGGCGATCACGCCGATGATCACCGAAATGGTCGATGTGCTGGGCGAGTCCAAGGTCCGTGCGACGCTTCCCGTCCTGCGCGAGTTGCGTGCCCGTCTGGAACAGGACGCGCCCTGAAACGGTCAGACCCCGGGTTTCACGCTGGCAGTCACGTAATTCACGCTCAGGTCGCGCGCCGAGATGGACCAGGACCATGACACCGGGTTGAAAACGTATCCCTTGCGGTCCACCGGCTCCAGCCCCGCGCTCTCGAGCAGCTTGTAAAGTTCTTCCGGAGTGATGAACTTGCTCCATTCGTGGGTGCCCTTGGGCAGCCAGCGCATCACGTATTCCGCGCCGACGATCGCCATTGCAAAGCTTTTGGTGTTGCGGTTGATCGTCGAGCAAAGGTGCAATCCCCCGGGCCGGACAAGTGCCGCACAGGCCGCCAGATACTCCGCCGGGTCGGGCACGTGTTCGACCACCTCCATGTTGAGCACCACGTCGAATCGCTCGTCCTGTGCCGCCAGCGCCTCGGCGGTGGTATGCCGGTAATCGATCTCCAGACCGGATTGTTCCGCGTGAAGCTGTGCGACCGGAATGTTGCGTTCCGCGGCATCCGCGCCCACCACATCGGCACCCAGCCGCGCCATCGGTTCGCAGAGAAGCCCGCCGCCGCAACCGATATCGAGAACGCGCAGGCCCGCGAAGGGCCGGCTTGTGCCGAGGTCGCGATCGAACTCCGCTGCGATCTGTGCGGTGATGTAATTCAATCGGCAGGGGTTGAGCATGTGCAGCGGCTTGAACTTGCCATTCGGATCCCACCACTCGGCTGCCATGGCCTCGAACTTGGCGATTTCCCCTGCGTCTACCGTGGATCGCGCGGCTTGCATTCTGCTCTCCGTGTGCTCATTTAAACTTGCGCCTTACATAGGACAGTCATGGATAAAATCTCGGGCCAAAAGAGCGCAGTTCAGTTTCTCTATCCCCCGGTCGAACCGTTCGACCGCCAGATGCTGGATGTGGGCGACGGGCACAGCATCTACGTCGAACAATCCGGGCGCAAGGACGGCCTGCCGGTGATCGTGCTGCATGGCGGTCCCGGTGGCGGGTGCAGCCCCGCGATGCGCCGTTACTTCGATCCTGATATCTACCGGATAATCCTTTTCGATCAGCGCGGCTGCGGCCGCTCGCGCCCCCATGCGTCGGTCGAGGCGAACACCACCTGGCATCTTGTGGCCGACATCGAGCGAATTCGCGCTGCCCTTGGCGTGGATCGCTGGATCGTCTTCGGCGGCAGCTGGGGCGCCACCCTCGCGCTTCTTTATGCACAGGCGCATCCCGGTCCGGTCCGGCATCTCGTGCTGCGCGGCGTGTTCACCATGACCGCGGCCGAACTGGATTGGTTCTATTCCGGCGGCGCGGCAAGGTTCTGGCCGGAGACCTGGCAACGGTTCATTGATCCGATTCCCGAGGACGAGCGCGGCGACCTGATCGCAGCCTACAATCGTCGGCTGTTCAGCGGCGATCTTTCGGTCGAGATCCGCCATGCCAAGGCATGGTCCGCCTGGGAAAACGCGTTGGCGGCGGTACAGTCCACGGGCGTCGGCGGGGATAGCCCGCCGGATTACGCCAGGGCCTTCGCGCGGCTGGAAAACCACTATTTCATAAATGCCGGGTTCCTGCGCCGGGACGATCAGATCTTGCAGGATATGGATCGGATCCGGGACATTCCCGGCACCATTGTCCAGGGACGCTATGACATGATTTGCCCACCCGCCACCGCGCATCGCCTCGCGCAATGCTGGCCGGCCTGCGATCTGCGTATCGTTCCGGTCGCCGGGCACGCCTTGTCGGAACCTGGAATCAGCGCTGATCTTGTCCGGGTCATGCAGAGGCTTGCCAGCGGGTGACCTTAGCGGTGGGGGTCTTGCAATCCCTGATCTCCCGGCCGGTACACGCGCCGCGGTAAAGGCCCTTCTTGGCAAGAGCCTGAAAAACGGCGTGTTGCGTGATGGAAGGCCGCCGTTGACATCCATGTTCTCGTGTCGGCGGCGCTGTTTTTTCGAAAACGGACTGGTTTTTCTTTGTGATGCAAGCCGAAATGGGTAACGTTCCATGGCACCCCGGAACGGCCGCAAGATCATTATCCGGGACAGAAAATTGAAAAGGGGAGAAATATTATGGGAAAACGCGACGACCTCATCGCGCAGTACGCGGATGACCTTCGTAACAAATGCGGCATCGTGCCCGACATGGATTTGCTTACGAAAGTGACGATCGGTTGCGGTCCGGCGATCTACAATGCCGACGCGTCCACCGTCGCCGCCGGCCAGCCCGGAGAGATCGAGACAGTAAAGCAGAATTTTCTGATCAAGAAGCTGGGCCTCGCGGACGGGCCGCATCTCACGGATGCCATAAACCAGGTGATCGAAACCTATGGCCGGTCCGAGCGCAACAAGTACCGCGCGGTTGTCTACTACATGCTTACCAAGCATTTCGGCAAGGAAGCCGTCTACGGCTGACACCGGCCCGGCCCGTGCGAATTGACTCTTATTTTCCGGACTCGGGATTTGTCCGGTGGCCGGGTTTCGCGTATCGTCATGGGGAACGGCCAGTAGGGCCGAAACTTTACCGATACACGTGTGGTGCGTAGGGAGCACGTGGGGCAACGGGGGGTTTCGGTCTTGGCCGGTGCCCTCCGTTGATGTTTCGCACGCTGCCCCGGCCGCGCGGGGGTCAGAGCCCCGCCATCTCACAGACGATACCCCATTCCTCTTTTGTGACCGGCTGAACCGAAAGCCGTGAATTCCGTACAAGGATCATCCCGGAAAGGCGCGGATCAGCCTTGATCATGTCAAGTGTGACAGGGGTAACTGCAGTAGAAAGTGCCTTGATATCAACGCATTCCCAACGTGGATCGTCTGTTGTGCTGTCAGGATGGGCTTCGGCGATGATTTCGACGGTTCCGACGACCGCCTTTTCCTTCTGGCTGTGATAAAAGAACCCCTGGTCCCCCACTGTCATCTCACGCATGAAATTCCGTGCCTGATAGTTCCTCACACCGTCCCATTCTTCACCCTCGGCTCCTTTCCTGACCTGGTCATCCCAGCTCCATGTCGAGGGTTCGGATTTGAAAAGCCAGTACCGCATTGCGATTGCGCCCTTTCCTTCTTTTACTCCTGCCGGAGGGGCCTTGACAGGAGATTGTCCATTGCTTCCTCGATACCCAGGTCGCCATCGACCAACCGCGTGACCACATCGGTAATCGGCATCTCGATGTCCAGTTTCGCGGCCTTGCGCGCCACTGCCTGCGCCGTTGACGCCCCTTCCACTGTCACACCCTTCTCAAAGGGTTGCCCCCGGCCGATTGCCATTCCATAACGCAGGTTGCGCGATTGTTCCGACGTGCAGGTCAGGGCCAGATCCCCGAAGCCCGAAAGCCCAGCGAGCGTCTCGGCCCGCGCCCCGCAGGCCAGTGCCATCCGGCTCATTTCCGCATAACCGCGGGTCATCAGGGCGGCCCGGGCGCTTTCGCCCAGCCTGGCCCCCATCACCACGCCGCACGCAATCGCCATTACGTTCTTGAGGGCGCCACCAAGCTCGGCACCGGTCGTGTCCGTGGTCCGGTAAATCCTGATGTTCCGGGTGGTCAATTCCTCTTGCAGGGTTCGGCCGACTGTCTCGTCGGCGCACGCGAGGGTCAGGGCCGTTGGCAGACCCCGGGCTATATCCGATGCGAAACTCGGGCCGGTCAGGATCGCCGGTACCGCCCCTGGCACGGTTTCGTTCACGATTTCGACGGGGCCGCGCCCGGTTCCCAGATCCACCCCCTTGCAGCAGGCCACGAGGCGTTTTCCGTCAAGGGCGTCCGCCCAAACCTCCAGGGCGTTCTGGAGTTTCTGCATCGGTACCGCCAACAGGATGGTCCCGCCTTGCGCGGCCATTTCCTTGTCGGAGGTCACCCGCAGGCCATCCGGGAGCGGTATTCCCCCGAGGCGACTCTTGTTCTGCCGTTCCCTGGCCATTTCCTCGGCATGATCGGTGTTCCGAGCCCAGAGGATGACCGGCCCCTGTTGTGCCTGTGAAATTGCCAGTGCGGTGCCGAACGCGCCTGCCCCGATGACCGATATCATGCCTTTGCACCCTTCTTGCCCGTGCCCAGCATCGCCGGGCTTATTTGATCCAGCGGCCAGCGCGGCCGTGCGGCCAGGGTCAGGTCGTCGCGCGCGCCCGTCGCGAGGAGCTCACCGCCGGCATAGGCGATCATCGCGGCATTGTCGGTGCAAAGCTGGACGGGAGGCGCGACAAATGCGGCGCTCCTTTGGTTCGCGATGGTGTTCAGCCCGTCCCGAACCGCGGCGTTGGCCGCCACGCCACCGGCCACGGCCAGGACCGGGCGCGCAGCAGATTCGGCAAGGTAAAGGTCAAGCGCGCGGCGCGTCTTTTCCACCAGGACGTCGCTCAGTGCAGCCTGAAAGGCGGCGCAAAGATCCGCCCTGTCTTCGCGCCGCAGCCCGCCCTGCTCCGAGACAAGCTCGTTCCGTGCCCGCAGGAGTGCCGTCTTCAGGCCGGAAAAGGACATGTCGCATCCCGGGCGGTCAAGCATGGGGCGAGGAAACCTGAAACGGCGGGGATTTCCGAGGCGCGCCTCGGTTTCGATGGATGGTCCGCCGGGCTGCGGCAACCCCAGAAGGCGGGCACATTTGTCGAACGCTTCGCCGGGGGCATCGTCGATCGTGCCGCCGATCCGCGTGAAACTGTCGCAACCCCGGACGATCAGGAACTGGCAATGTCCGCCCGAAACCAGCAGCACGAGATACGGGTATTCCACATCATCGGTCAGCCGTGGGGTAAGCGCGTGACCGGCAAGGTGGTTGACCCCGATCAGCGGGAGATCGGCGCCGGCGGCGATACCCTTCGCACACATCACCCCTGAAATCACGCCGCCGATCAGCCCCGGACCGGCCGTGACGGCGACGGCGTCAATACCGCCAAGATCAAGGCCGGCCGCCGCGAGCGCCTCGGTGACCACGATGTCCAGCTTTTCCGCGTGGGCGCGGGCGGCCAGTTCGGGCACCACACCGCCATAGGCCGCATGCAGGTTTCCCTGACCGTAGACGATGTTCGAGAGGATTTCGGCCCCGCCCTTGCCGTCCCCCATGTGCAGAACGGCTGCCGCGGTATCGTCACAGCTGCTTTCGAGACCGAGAATCGTTCCTGGTGCCTGCATGGGGAGCCGCCCGTTGCGTGAAACCTGTGGTGCAGGTAACACCACGGGGCCGGCTATAACAACTGCGGACGCGCCGATGACGCCCAGGATCATCATTACCCGCCCCGATCCGGCCGGTTCCGCATTCGCGGATCAGGTCCGGAAGTCCCTTGGACAGAGCCAGCCGATTCTGCATTCCCCGCTGATGAGGATCGTGCAGGACGGGACACTTCCGGACCTGTCGGAAATCCGCGCGCTGATTGTCACGTCAGGGAACGGTTTGGCGGCGCTCGCGGCAGGCACGTCGCGGCGCGACATTCCATGCTTCGCCGTGGGTGATTCCACGGCGGCGTCCGCGCGCGAGGCTGGATTCCGGGTGATCTCGGCCGCCGGAGATGCGGACGCATTGGTTTCCATGATCCTGCAGAATGGTTGTGCGGGACCATTTTTGCATGTGCGAGGAGAACATGCCGCGGGGGATGTCGCCGCGCGGCTTTCCTGCGCGGGCCGCGAGACGCGCGAAGCCGTGCTTTATTGCCAGGTGCCCATGGCGCCCTCAGCAGAGCTGAGAGGCCTGCTTGAAGGTCGAAGCCCGGTTGTCATTCCGTTTTTTTCGCCACGGTCGGTACAGCTGTTCTTCGAGATCCGGCCAATTCGCGCTCCAGTGGTCGGTATTGCCATAAGCCCCAGGGCCGCCGCGGCGATCCCTGAAGAGCATGTTCGTCTGATCATGGTGGCCGAACGACCGGATGCCGAAGCCATGCTGGCGTCACTGCCGGGTGCCATTGCCGCGGCCAAGCAGCTTGAGGGTGGAAATGGGGCAAAGTAAGGTCAGATGAAGGGAACCCGGGCGACAGATTCGGAAAGGTTGTAAACCGTGGCAGCAAACAAGAAATCCACAACTGGATCTCGCAAGAAGACGGGTGGATCCCGCTCAGGTCCGGCAAAGGGCAAATCCGGCTCTGGAGTTACGAAGAAATCCGAAGGCGCAACTCCGCCGGAAGAGGCCGAATCGCCACAGGAGGATAGCGCGGAGGCGGTCACGCCCGGGGAGTCGGATACCGTTTCAGGTCAGGACATGACGGGCGAACCAAGGGACAGCGGTGGCGCCGAGACCGAAATCGAGGAAGAAACAACCGTTGAGGCGGCTCAGGACAGCGCCGGTTCCGAAGATCCAGGTGACCCTGCAGATGTGTCCTCGGACGGGTCAGATGCGGTTTCAACTTCCGCGGAAGCGGATGAAGATCCCGTGAGGCACGGGACCGACACCGGCGGATTACCCGGTGATGAAACGCTCGAGTCCGATTTCGCAGCGGGTACTTCAGCGCCGCCCGCCTCGGAAACCGCGCATACCGAAAATCAGCACCCTGTCCATGTCCGGTCAGGCCCGGGGTTGTGGCCACTTGTGCTGGTCGGGGCATTCGCGGCGGCAATCGGAACCGCCGCGACCTATTTCCTTCTCCCGGCCGCCGGCCCTGCCCCGGAAGCCGTGCAGTTTCGCGAAACGGTCGAGGCGCGGTTCGCGCGGCAAGCCAATGCCCTGGATGAGCTTGAAGCGCGGATTCCGGATGATGGAAATGATGCGGATCTCGGCCCGTTGCGTGAGCAACAGGATGCGCTGAAGGCGCAGGTCTCCGACCTGGGCCGACGTCTTGACGAGATACGGGTTTCCACCCAGGGACTGCGGGAGCGGATTACGGCGCTTGAGGACAGACCGGCCGGTGCAACGGCACCTTCGTCCGAAGGGCTCTCCGAATTGCGTGAGCGGATAGCGGCGTTGCAGGCCGAGATCGCAACACAGCGTGAGGAGGTTGCGACCATTGCCGAGGAGCAGGCGGCCCAGGAGGAGCGCGAAAGGCAGTCGGCGAATGCAGCATTGCGCCGCGCGGCGCTGACCCGGATTCAAACGGCATTGGATACCGGAAGCAGCTTTGATCCGGCCCTTGCCGATCTGGAGGCGACCGGACAGGAGGTGCCGCCCGGCCTAGCGGATGTTGCCGGAAGCGGTGTCGCATCGCTTTCCGATCTGCGGGAATCCTTCCCGCCCGCCGCGCGATCAGCGCTGGCCGCCGCCCGGGGAGCCGGTGGAGAGGGAACGGGGGAGGGATTGATGGCGCTTCTGCGCGAGCAACTTGGCGCCCGATCCCTGGAACCCAGGGAAGGCAGTGATGCGGACGCGATCCTCTCGCGGGCCGAGGCGGCCTTGCAGGAAGGACGCCTCAATGACGCTCTCGCGGAAATCGAGATGTTGCCCGAGGCCGGACGGGCAGAGTTGTCGGGCTGGGTGGCGCGGGCGCGTGCCCGGCTGGATGCCGTCGCGGCCGCCGAGAAGCTGGCCAGCGATTTGAATTGAAACCGAGAGGGCACAATCAATGCTTTGGGCAATCATAAAGATCGTTGTTTTCGTGGCTCTCGTTTCGGCTGCTGCCTTCGGTGCCGGCCACCTGCTTGAACTGGAGGGCGGTGTCCGGATCGTCATGGCGGGACAGGAGTTCAATCTGACGCCGCTGATTTCCGTTGTCGCGCTTGTGCTTCTTGTTCTCGTCGTGTGGCTCTTTCTGAAACTCGCCGCACTTGTGATCGCGGTTCTCAAGTTCATCAATGGTGATGAAACGGCTATTTCCCGTTATTTCGACAAGAACCGCCAGGAAAAGGGATACAAGGCGCTTTCCGAAGGCTTGATGGCGCTGGCATCCGGTGAAGGCGACACGGCGATGTCCAGGGCAAGCCGCGCGGAACGTTACCTGCGCAAGCCCGATCTGACCAATCTCATCACCGCGCAGGCCGCCGAGATGTCAGGCGACAAGCAGAAGGCCGAGGCCGTCTACAAGCGGTTGTTGAAAGACGAGAAGACGCGCTTTGTCGGTGTGCGCGGCATCCTCAGGCAGAAACTTTCCGATGGTGATACCGAAACAGCGCTCAAGCTGGCTGAGAAGGCGTTTCGCATCAAGCCCGCGCATGAGGAAATCCAGGATACGCTCCTGCAGCTCCAGACTCAAAGCGAGGATTGGGCCGGAGCGCGCGAAACCCTGAACGCCAAGTTGAAGCATGGCAATATGCCGCGTGATGTCCATCGTCGGCGCGAGGCCGTGCTGGCCCTCTCGGAAGCGCGTGATGTGGCCGATGATTCGAAGGGGATCGAGGCGCGTGAAGCCGCGATAGAGGCGAACCGGTTGTCGCCCGACCTGGTGCCCGCGGCGGTGATGGCAGCGCACGGTTATATTGATCAGGGGTCCAAGCGGTATGCATCAAGGGTGATCCGGAAGGCATGGGAGGCGCAACCGCATCCGGATCTCGCCCGCGTGTTTGCCGAGATCGAACCCGAAGAGACGCCCTCGGCACGGCTCAAGCGGTTTGGCAAGCTGATCAAGGTGCACCCGGATCATCGCGAAACACGGTTGCTCGAAGCGGAACTTCACATCGCCGCTGAAGATTTTCCGTCCGCACGCCGCGCAATCGGCAATCTGCCCGAAGAAGATCCGGATTCCTGGGTTCTGACGATCATGGCAGCCGTGGAGCGCGGCGAGGGGTTTTCCGACGAGGTGGTCAAGGGATGGCTCGCGCGGGCCCTGTCGGCGCCCCGCGGTCCGCAATGGGTTTGTGACAACTGCCATCACATTCATGTCGAGTGGGCGCCTGTCTGTGAAAACTGTCACGCGTTTGATACGTTGCGCTGGCGTGAACCGCCACGATCCAGCGTGTCGATGCCGACCGGCATGGAGATGCTGCCGCTGATCGTGGGCTCCATCGAAGATCGGCGCGAGGAGGCGCTTGATGATCCCGGCAACGGGGAGGATGCTTCGGACGCGTCCCTGGTGACCGATGCCGAAATCGTCGAGGAGGAAGCCCCCGGCGATGCGGATGAGCAAGGCCGAAAATAGGGCTTTTCCCCGATTGTGACCGGTGCTAAGAGCGCTTTCCACAGGCCGGTGTAGCTCAGCTGGTAGAGCACGTCATTCGTAATGATGGGGTCGTAGGTTCGAGTCCTATCACCGGCACCATTTTCCTGCAGAATCCTGACCGGGCGGAAATTGCGGCATTGGCCTTGCCCTGATTGTCCGGGGTGCCCGTCGGTCATCCGGCGATTTTTCTGTCCTGGATATGGCGGCGTCGGATGGCCAGGGCTGTTACCAATGAAATGGTGGCTGTCGCGACGAACATCGGCGCGGCGCCGAAACTGTCCGAAATGAATCCCGCGCCGACAGGCCCCAGAACACTGCCCCCTGTGACGGCCACAAGCGCGGTTGTGAAGCTGAGGGAAGGAAGATTGGGAAACAGACGTTCCGACCATAATGCAAGGATCGCACTCATCATCATCACGAACCCGCCCTGAAGGCAGGCGGACAGAAGCACGCCCGTCCACGAGGTGGGTGCCAACGCGACCAGGACAAGCGAGAGCGCCGAGGCAAGCATCAAGAGCCTGAGCAGCCGGGGCAGGCCGGCCAGCTCCACGCAGCGTCCAGTGGTCAGGCCCACGAGTCCGAAGAGACCGAAGCTGACGAAAATGATTGCCGGTGACATATCGGGCTGAAGCTGAGGCAGGCCTCCGGACTGCTTGATCCTGTCGGCAGCGAACGAAATGTAGATCGCGGTGGTCACTCCGAAAGACAGAGATATCGCATAAAGGGGCATCGCGGACCGGCGCAGCAGAACCGCCCAGGGCAGGATGGAGACGGGACCGGGACTGCCGGCAACATCCCTCAGCGCGCCAAGATTTCCAATGAATGCCGCGGCGCTGGCAATCGCGAAGGCGGCCCAAGCGACACGCCAAGACAGGTCGCTCCCGCCCACGGCGAATGCCGTTGCGCCGGCCGCGGCGATGCCGAGGCTTGTTCCGGTGCTGATGATCGAGAGTGCGGCGGGCCTTGCGCCATCCTGCACCTGACGGTGTACCGCATTGTTGAAAGGCGCCCAGGCGAAACCGGCGCTGGTCATCGCGAGGAAGACGCCGGTGGCAAGCACCGGAAGGCTGGTGGCCGCCGCGATCATCCCCATTCCGAGTGTTGCGGAAAACAGGCCCATAAGGACCGGCAGTCTCGGTCCGCCCGCGGCTGTTGCGCCATAGGCCGATATCAGACCGAACAGCATTCCCAGAAATCCCAAGCCCGAGATGAGACCGGCGGTTCCCGATGACAGGGAAAACACCGTCTTGAATTCGGGCAGGAACAGACCGAATCCCATGCGGGCCGGTCCATATGTTATCGCGGTTGCGGTGAACCCCGCAGCCGCCAATTTCCAGAACGAACACATGCCCTCTATCTGGAGGTTTCGCTTCAGGTCACAAGGGAACTTACCTGCGACATACAATGCAGTGTTCGAGTGTCGTCGCTTGTCCGGTCAAGCGTATGAATGGAGGCCTCATTCCGGCGCATGTCTCGCGCCCTTTTCTCTTTCTTTCGGATCCCGGCGTGACCGGAACACGACCGGGTAATTCGGACACCAAGCGGATATTGCTCTTGCAGACTCGCGGCACAGGTCATATATGCCCATCAACAGCGGCGCCACCGGGTCCACACCGGCAGGCACCACCGGATAGGTAAACGGGCCGCGCGCCCGTTTTTTTGTGTTTGGGAACATGAGCAACGATCTAATCGCCAAAGCCGCGATCGACCGCCGTCTGGCCGAGATCATCACCCCTGTCATCGAGGACATGGGGTATGAACTGGTGCGCGTCCGGCTGATGGGCGGCAAGACCCAGACCCTGCAGATCATGGCGGAGCGACAGGACGGGGGTATAGAGGTGGATGAATGCGCCGAGATATCCAACGCCGTAAGTGCGGTTCTGGATGTCGAGGATCCGATCCTCGATGGCTACACGCTGGAGGTTTCGTCCCCCGGTATCGACCGCCCGCTGACCCGGCCCAAGGATTTCGAGACCTTCGAGGGGTATGAGGCCAAGCTGGAAACGGCCGAGCTTATCGGTGGGCGCAAGCGCTTCAAGGGTGTCCTGGCAGGCGTGGACGGCACAGAAGTCCTGATAAACGTGGATGAAGGCACGATCGGGCTGGAATTCGAGTGGCTGAACGATGCCAAGCTGGTGCTGACAGATGACCTGATCCGCGACATGCTGAAGGCGCGCAAGGATGCCGGCACAGTGGACGAGAGCGAATTCGACAAGATAGAGACCGAGACCGGTTCCGAGGAGGACTGAAATTATGGCGATCACCTCTGCCAACCAGCTTGAACTTCTGCAGACGGCCGAAGCCGTCGCGCGGGAAAAACTGATCGACCCCGCGCTGGTGGTCGAGGCAATGGAGGAAAGCCTCGCCCGGGCGGCCAAGAGCCGTTATGGCGCCGAGATGGACATTCGTGTCAGCATCGACCGCAAGACAGGGCGGGCGACGTTCACCCGCGTGCGCACGGTGGTCGAGGATGACGAGCTGGAAAATTACCAGGCCGAGATGACCGTTGAACAGGCGAAACAGTACATGGACGATCCCAAGGTGGGTGACGAATTCGTGGAAGAGGTTCCGCCGGTGGAGATGGGCCGGATCGCCGCGCAATCCGCCAAGCAGGTGATCCTGCAGAAGGTCCGCGAAGCCGAGCGCGACCGCCAGTACGAGGAATTCAAGGATCGTGCGGGCACGATCATCAACGGGATCGTCAAACGCGAGGAATACGGCAACGTCATCGTGGATGTGGGCCGCAGCGAGGCGATCCTGCGCCGCAACGAGAAGATCGGGCGCGAAAGCTATCGCCCCAATGACCGCATCCGCTGTTATATCAAGGACGTGCGACGCGAGGCCCGCGGCCCGCAGATTTTCCTGAGCCGCACGGCGCCCGAGTTCATGGCCGAACTTTTCAAGATGGAGGTGCCCGAGATCTACGACGGCATCATCGAGATCAAGGCAGTGGCACGTGACCCGGGAAGCCGCGCCAAGATCGCGGTGATTTCCTATGACGGGTCGATCGACCCCGTCGGCGCCTGTGTCGGCATGCGTGGCAGCCGGGTGCAGGCAGTCGTGAACGAGTTGCAGGGCGAAAAGATCGACATCATTCCCTGGAACGAGGATCAGCCGACCTTCCTCGTAAACGCCTTGCAGCCCGCCGAAGTCACCAAGGTGGTGCTCGACGAGGATGCCGGAAAGATTGACGTTGTCGTACCCGAGGATCAGCTTTCACTGGCCATTGGACGGCGCGGACAGAACGTGCGCCTCGCCAGCCAACTGACCGGGCTGGATATCGACATCATGACCGAGGCCGAGGACAGCGAGCGCCGCCAGAAGGAATTCGAGGAGCGCACGAAGCTGTTCATGGACACGCTCGACCTTGACGAGTTCTTTGCCCAGCTTTTGGTGTCCGAGGGTTTCACCAACCTCGAGGAGGTGGCATATGTCGAACTGGACGAACTGCTGGTGATCGATGGTGTCGACGAGGATACCGCCCAGGAGCTTCAGGCGCGGGCGCGCGACATTCTCGAGGCCCAGGCGCGCGAGGCAATGGAAAAGGCCCGCGAGCTTGGTGTCGAGGACAGCCTTGTTGAATTCGAGGGCCTGAGCCCCCAAATGATCCTGGCATTGGCCGAGGACGACGTGAAATCGCTTGAGGATTTTGCGACCTGCGCGGATTGGGAACTGGCCGGAGGCTGGACCGTCGTGGACGGTGAGCGAGTAAAGGACGACGGTATCCTGGAACCCTTTGATGTGTCTCTGGAAGAGGCGCAGAACATGGTTATGACCGCTCGTGTAATGCTGGGCTGGGTGGATCCGGATGACTTGCTGGGAAGTGATCCGGAATCTACCGAAGAAGACGCGCAAACGCAGGAGGCCGGGGCCTGATCCCAGGCCCCGCGTGTAGGCGGATGGGTCGCGGCGGGCACCCCAAGGATCGATCGGGCGGTCCCGAGCGCAAATGCATCGCGACGGGAAAGGTGCGACCCACGCACGAGCTTTTGCGATTTGTGATCGGACCGGACGGTCAGGCGGTGCCGGATATGCTTGAAAAGCTTCCTGGGCGGGGGATATGGGTATCAGCGGAACGCGCGGCGCTTGAACGGGCGGTAAACAAGGGACTGTTCTCAAGGGCGGCGCGGCAAAAGATCAAGGCGCCTTGCGATCTTTGCGATACTGTCGAGGCGCAGCTCGCGCAGCGGGTGGTCAATCTGATCAGTCTGGCGCGCAAGGGCGGCGCGGCGGTGTCGGGGTATGAGAAGGTCAAGGCGTGGCTCGCCGGGGACGAGGCCGAAGTTCTGATTCAGGCCAGCGACGGTTCCGGGCGTGGAAAATCGAAATTGAGCACGCCCTATGGTGGAAACTTCGTCGGGTGGCTCACATCGGCCGAGATCGGCCAGGCCTTCGGGCGACAATCGGCAGTGCATGCGGCACTGCGCGCTGGAGGTTTGGCGCAACGTGTTGTAGAGGAGGCGGCAAGGCTGAAAGGCCTGCGCGTCTCGCACGGCGGTGATGCCGCCGGAAAGGAAAGTGGAACCACATGAGCGACAACGACGGAAAGAAGACTTTGGGTGTGCGTGGCGGTCCCCGTTCCGGGAACGTGAAGCAGAGCTTCAGCCACGGCCGGACCAAGAACGTCGTGGTGGAAACCAAGCGGAAGCGTGTCGTGAAACCCGGACAGGGTGCCGCGGGCGGCGCGCCCGGCGGCGGTGGCAAAAGCGCGCGTTCCTCGGATCCCAGCAAGCGGCCCGCCGGCATTTCCGACAGTGAGATGGAACGCCGGATGAAGGCGCTTCAGGCAGCAAAGGCGCGAGAGAACGAGGAGGCCGAACAGCGCGAATCCGAAGAGCGCAAGCGTGAGGAAGAGCGGCAGCGCCGTCGCGAGGAGGTCGAAGCCAAGGAACGCGAACAGCGCGAGGCCGAGGAACGTGCCAAGGCCAAGGCCGAAGAAGAGGCCCGCAAGAAGCGGGAGGCCGAAGAACGGGAAGCCGCCAAGCAACGCGGGGCAGAAGCAGCGGCAGCGCCTCCGGCAGAACCGCAGCAACCCGCCCGGCCGCAGCCGGCGCGCAAGCAGGACAAGGACCGTGATCAGCAGCGCCAGCAGCCACGTGGCAAGGGCAAGGGCGAAGATGGACGTCGCTCGGGAAAACTGACGCTGAACCAGGCGCTTTCGGGCGGCGAAGGTGGGCGCCAGAAATCCATGGCGGCGATGAAACGCAAGCAGGAGCGCGCGCGCCAGAAGGCGATGGGCGGCCAGCAGGAACGCGAAAAGATCATTCGCGACGTTCAATTGCCGGAAACGATTGTCGTTTCCGAACTTGCCAACCGCATGGCCGAACGCGTGGGCGACGTGGTCAAGGCGCTGATGACAAACGGCATGATGGTTACGCAGAACCAGTCGATTGACGCCGATACCGCCGAGCTGATCATCGAGGAGTTCGGCCACCGTGTGGTGCGCGTGAGCGATGCCGACGTCGAGGACGTGATTGACCAGATCGAGGACAAACCGGAAGATATGGAGGCGCGTCCGCCGGTGATCACAATCATGGGGCATGTCGACCACGGCAAGACCTCGCTTCTCGACGCGATTCGCAACGCGAAGGTCGTGGCCGGCGAGGCCGGCGGCATCACCCAGCACATTGGTGCCTACCAGGTGAAGACGGATGGCGGAACGATCCTGACCTTCCTCGACACGCCGGGACACGCGGCCTTCACCAGCATGCGCGCGCGGGGCGCCCATGTGACGGATATCGTCGTTCTCGTTGTTGCCGCTGATGACGCGGTGATGCCGCAGACGATCGAGGCCATCAATCACGCCAAGGCCGCTGAAGTGCCGATGATCATCGCGATCAACAAGGTCGACAAGCCCGAGGCGAATCCGGACAAGGTCCGTACCGACCTGTTGCAGCACGAAGTGATCGTCGAGGCGATGTCGGGTGATGTGCAGGATGTCGAGGTTTCCGCCCAGACGGGGCAAGGTCTGGATGACCTTCTGGAATCGATCGCTCTCCAGTCCGAGATCCTGGAGCTTGAGGCGAATCCGAACCGTGCCGCCGAGGGTGCGGTGATCGAGGCACAGCTTGACGTTGGCCGTGGGCCGGTGGCGACGGTTCTCGTTCAGAAGGGCACCCTCCGGCAGGGCGACATCTTTGTTGTCGGGGAGCAGTACGGCAAGGTTCGTGCGCTCATCAACGACCATGGCGAGCGTGTGAACGAGGCCGGCCCATCGGTGCCTGTCGAAGTCCTGGGACTTAACGGCACTCCGGAGGCCGGTGATGTCCTGAACGTCGTCGGCACCGAGGCGCAGGCACGCGAAATTGCCGAGTACCGCAAGGAAAAGGCCAAGGAAAAGCGTGCCGCGGCCGGTGCAGGAACCTCCCTGGAGCAACTTCTTGCCAAGGCCAAGGAAGACGAGAACCTCAAGGAAATGCCGATCGTGGTCAAGGCCGACGTTCAAGGATCTGCCGAGGCGATCGTCCAGGCGATGGAAAAGATCGGCAACGAAGAGGTTCGCGTGCGCGTGCTGCACTCGGGCGTTGGCGCGATCACTGAATCGGATATCGGGCTTGCCGAGGCCTCAGGGGCGCCGGTCTTCGGCTTTAACGTGCGGGCCAACGCACCGGCGCGCAACAGCGCCAACCAGAAGGGTGTGGAAATTCGTTACTACTCGGTCATTTATGATCTTGTGGATGACGTGAAGGCCGCGGCTTCGGGCCTTCTTGGCGCCGAGATCCGCGAAAAGTTCATCGGCTATGCCGAGATCAGAGAAGTCTTCAAGGTCTCCGGCGTCGGCAAGGTTGCCGGCTGTCTGGTTACCGAGGGGATCGCGCGCCGGTCGGCCGGGGTGCGGTTGCTGCGCGATGACGTGGTGGTACACGAGGGCACGCTCAAGACTCTGAAGCGTTTCAAGGATGAAGTTTCCGAAGTTCAGTCCGGTCAGGAATGCGGCATGGCGTTCGAGAACTATGAGGATATCCGCCAGGGTGACGTCATCGAGATCTTCGAGCGCGAAGAGCATACCCGCACTCTGGATTGAATGGGTACGGAACCCGGGAAAACAAAAGGGGGCGGCTTGGACCGCCCCCAAGAACTTTCAATGTCGCGCGTTTGTCGTGTCAGGCAGCAGCCTTGACAGGTACGCCCGAATACAACTTCTTGCCGACACGTACCTGAACCCGGCCATCCGGCAGATCACGAACGAAAATTCCCTGCACCGAAATGCAGCTTCCCAATATGACAGTACGCAGCATCGACAACCCCCTGCAGCAATCCCTGACAATAATTGTATCCATTTGGTCGACAATGTCAAAGTAGTGATTCTTCCGTTGCAGTTTCCTGCTGACATCGGAAGAATTTACAGTGGTTCGAAGGCAGCGATCACAGCCAATCGCGCAGGATCGGAATGATTGGCAGGTCGGCAGGCGGCATGGGATAGGATTTCAAATCGGTTGGACGTACCCATTTCAGCACCTGATTCTCCCGGGGAGCGGGGATACCCCCCCATTTCCGGCAGGCGAACAGTGGCATGAGAAGGTGGAACTCGGGGTACCGATGGCTTGCGAAGGTCAGCGGGGCCAGACAGCTTTCCCAGGTTCCGATGCCAAGTTCTTCGTCAAGTTCCCGAATCAAGGCCGCCTCGGGGCTTTCGTCCGGTTCCACCTTGCCGCCCGGAAACTCCCATAGGCCGGCCATCGGCTTGCCTTCAGGGCGTTGCGCCAGCAGCACGCGACCATCGCCATCAATCAGCGCAACCGCCGAGACAAGGACCGTTTTCATGAGCGGTAATCGGCGTTTATGTCGATATAGCCGTGGGTCAGATCACAGGTCCATACGCGCGCCGTACCGCCGCCGAGGCCCAGATCGACATGCAAGGTCACCTCGGGGTTCTTCATGTAGGCGGCGGCGCGGGTTTCGTCGTAATCCGGGCTGACCCACCCTTCACGGGCGACAAGGATATCTCCGAACCAGATCGACAGCGTGTCCCTGTCAGCCCGCGCACCGGATTTTCCGACAGCCATCACAACGCGGCCCCAGTTCGGATCTTCGCCCGCAATGGCGGTCTTGACGAGGGGCGAGTTGGCGATCGCCTTGGCATGAACGTGTGCATCGGCGTCGCTGGCGGCACCGGTAACGGACACTTCGACGAACTTCGTTGCGCCCTCTCCATCCCGGACAACCTGATGGGCCAGATCCATCATGACCTGGCGCAGCATGCTCATGAATCCGATATTGGCATCCGTTATGCGAATGCCCGAAGCGCCCGTCGCGGCAACGAGCAAAGTGTCGGATGTCGATGTGTCACTGTCTACCGTTATGCAATTGAATGTCGTGCGGTTGAGGGCCGAGACCATCGTTTGCAGCACTGGCTGCTCGATGGCCGCGTCGGTGAAAATATAAACCAGCATGGTCGCCATGTTTGGCGCGATCATGCCTGATCCCTTGGCGATGCCGGCAATCCGCACGGTCTGGCCGTCCACGTCGACGGTGCCCGCCGCGCCCTTCGCGAAGGTGTCGGTTGTCTTGATCGCATGCGCGGCCGCCTCGAGTCCGGCAGGATCCAGTCTTGTGGCCATTCCACCGACAACCGCACAAATTCGATCATGCGGCAGGGGTTCCCCGATGACCCCTGTCGAGGACGAAAAAACCCGCCCTTCCGGGAGGTTCAGGGTGTCTGCAACCGCTTTTGTAACGGCGGCCGTCGCGTTCGCGCCGTTGCGGCCGGTGAACGCGTTCGCGTTGCCGGAGTTGACGATGATCGCCGCCCCGTCATCGGAGTTACCGCCGAGCTTGGCCTGACAGTCCAGCACCGGTGCGGAACGCGTGGCGGATCGCGTGAACACTCCGGCGATGGCGGTTCCGGGCGCCAGCTTTGCCAGCATCACGTCGTCGCGGCCGGAATATCGCACCCCGGCTTCGGCTGTGGCAAAGCTGACGCCTCCGATCACGGGCAGATCGGGAAAGGCATCCGGCGCGAGAGGCGACCGTGGCAACGGCGCGCTCACGGTCAGTTTTCCAGCAAATCGAACTGGCTGATGAGCGCCGGGTCAATCTCGCCGTCTCCGATCTGGTCAATATCCGCCGGTTCCCGAAGTTCCGCGACATGAGCCTCGATGGCGGTTTCGCGAATCTGCTGTTCCAGGTCGGCGCGCACCTCGCCCAGCTCGGGCGTTTCCTGCATCCGGGTTTCGTTCAGGCGGATCACGTGCCAGCCGAACTGTGTCTTGACCGGGTCCGAGATGGTGCCGGGCTCGAGGTCCGCGACGGCCTCTTCAAAGGGTGCAACCATGGTGCCGGTTGCGAACCAGCCCAGATCACCGCCACCGGCGCTGGACGGACCGGTGGAATGTTCCTTTGCCAGTGCAGCGAAATCGGCACCATCGCGAAGCTCTTCGATCAGGCTTGCGGCCTCCTCCTCGGTCTCGACCAGAATGTGCGCGGCCTTGTATTCGGTTTTCTGGTCGGCATTCGCGTATTGCGCTTCATAGGCGTCCTGCACCGCTTCTTCGGTGACCGCACGTTCGGCCACCCCGGCAAGGATTTCACTGGAGACGGTCGCGCGGCGCTCGTTCTCGAGCATCAGCTGGCCACGCCTGGAAATCTCTCCCTCGAAAGATTGGGAAAGCAATGTCTGCTGGACAAGTTGATTGAGGATTCCGTCAAACAGCACTTCGGGTGGCAACTGATCGTATTGTTGTGGCAGGCTCGAACGCAGGGCGATCATGTGGCCGAGCGTGATGTCGGTTCCGTCGACAGTCGCCACTACCGTATCGGCATCGGGCGTCGACTCATCCTGCGCGTTTGCGGGGAGCGCGGCGAAGGCGAGCGCGGCAATCGCCGTGACCGGAAGTGATTTCAGGCGTTCGAGCATGGTGATTTCCTTTGCAGATGCTGCTTTGCTGGGCGCGCGGGTGCGCGACGTTGACACTCTGACGGCTGCCCCTTACATCGCCATAGGATCAAGGCGTGCCTGCCATATTGCGCCCGTTGTAGGGCTGCATTGGAAACGGGGCAAGCAATTGCCTTTCACGGAAAGTCAAAAGACCGGATCGGATAGTAAATGCTGGGTATTGGAACCGTCGCCCGTAAGGTGTTTGGCACGCCGAACGACCGCAAGATCAAGGCGACACGGCCGACCGTCGCGAAGATCAATGCGCTGGAGCCGGAAACCGCGGCACTTTCCGATGCGCAATTGAAAGAGAAAACCGTCGAATTCCGGGACAGGATAACACAGGGTGAAAGCCTTGATGCCCTTCTCCCCGAGGCGTTTGCCGTCTGCCGCGAGGCTGCCCGCCGGGCCCTTGGCCTGCGGGCCTTCGACGTGCAGTTGATGGGGGGGATTTTCCTGCACCAAGGCAATATCAGCGAGATGAAGACCGGTGAAGGCAAGACCCTTGTTGCGACCTTCCCGGCCTATCTGCATGCGCTGACCGGGAAGGGCGTGCATATCGTCACCGTGAACGATTACCTCGCCCGGCGCGATGCGGACTGGATGGGCAAGGTCTATGGCGCGCTCGGGATGACAACGGGGGTGGTGTATCCGCAGCAACCGGAGGACGAGAAAAAAGCCGCGTACGCGGCCGATATCACATACGCGACCAACAACGAGCTGGGTTTCGATTATCTTCGCGACAACATGAAATCCGAGTTGAGCGAAATGAATCAGCGCGGTCACAATTTTGCGATCGTTGACGAGGTCGACAGCATCCTGATCGACGAGGCGCGCACGCCGCTGATCATATCGGGGCCTGCACAGGACCGCAGCGACCTCTACGTTACGATCGACAAGCTGATCCCGGAACTTTCCGAAGAGCATTACACGATCGACGAGAAAACCAAGAACGTGACCTTCACCGACGAGGGCAACGAATTTCTCGAGGAAGTGCTGCACGAAAAGGAAATCCTGCCGACGGAACAATCGCTTTACGATCCCGAAAGCACGACCATCGTGCATCATGTCAATCAGGGGCTCCGGGCGCACAAGCTGTTCCAGAAGGACAAGGACTATATCGTCCGGAATGGCGAGGTAGTGCTGATTGACGAGTTCACCGGCCGCATGATGCCCGGCCGGCGGCTTTCGGAAGGCCTGCACCAGGCGATCGAGGCCAAGGAAGGCTGCGAGATTCGCCCCGAGAACGTCACGCTGGCACAGGTGACGTTCCAGAACTATTTCCGCCTTTACGAAACGCTGTCCGGCATGACCGGAACCGCGGTGACCGAGGCCGAGGAATTCATGGAAATTTACGGTCTCGGCGTTGTCGAGGTGCCGACCAACATGCCGATCGCGCGGGTGGACGAGGATGACGCTGTCTACCGCACCACACATGACAAGCTCAACGCGATCATCGAATCGATCCGCGTGGCCCATGAAAAGGGTCAGCCCATCCTTGTCGGCACGACTTCCATCGACAAGTCGGAAATGCTGAGCAACCTCCTGGAGAACGCGGGAATCAAACATAACGTTCTTAACGCCAGACAGCATGAGAAGGAGGCACAGATCATCGCCGAGGCGGGCAAGCTGGGCGCGGTGACAATCGCCACGAACATGGCCGGCCGGGGGACGGACATACAACTTGGCGGGAATGTGGAACTGAAGGTGATCGAGGCGCTTGACGCCGATCCCGATGCTGATCCCGAGGAACTGCGCAAGCGGATCGAGGCCGAGCACTCCGACGAGAAGAAAAAGGTTCTGGAGGCGGGTGGCCTCTTTGTCCTGGCGTCCGAGCGCCATGAAAGCCGCCGGATCGACAATCAGTTGCGTGGTCGTTCGGGCCGGCAGGGCGATCCCGGGCGGACGGCGTTCTTCCTGTGTCTGGAGGATGATCTCATGCGCATCTTCGGGTCTGACAGGCTTGAAAAAGTTCTGTCGGGCCTCGGGATGAAAGAAGGCGAGGCGATCATTCACCCGTGGGTCAACAAATCCCTCGAACGGGCCCAGGCCAAGGTGGAAGCCCGCAATTTCGATATCCGCAAGCAGCTTCTGAAGTTCGATGACGTGATGAACGAGCAGCGCAAGGTGATCTTCAAACAACGGCTGGACATCATGAAGGCCGATGATTTGTCCGAGATCGTTCAGGACATGCGCAACGAGGTGATCGACGACATGATCGATACCCACATGCCCCCCAAGACCTATGCCGATCAGTGGGACACGGAAGGGCTGCACAAGGCCGTGACAGAGACATTGAACATGGACCTTCCTGTCGCGGACTGGGCCGAGGAGGAAGGCGTTGACGACGAACAGATCGGCGAAAGGCTGGAGGATGCCGCCGACGAGATGATGGCGCAGAAGGCGGCCCAGTTCGGTGCCGAGAACATGCGCATGATCGAAAAGCAGGTTCTTTTGCAGACGATAGATTCGAAGTGGCGCGATCACCTTCTGACCCTTGAGCACCTGCGCAGCGTTGTTGGCTTTCGCGGCTATGCACAGCGCGACCCTCTCAATGAATACAAGACCGAGGCGTTCCAGCTTTTCGAATCGATGCTCGACAGCCTGCGCCAGGAAGTGACCCAGAAACTTGCCCAGATTCGTCCGATGACGGAGGAGGAGCGCGAAGCGATGATGCAGGAGATGGAGCAGCAACGCATCGCGATGGAGCAGGAGACCGAAGCGAAGCATCCGGGCGATGCCACTGGATCGCCGGTTGCCGATTCGTCACCCGAGGGTTTCGTGGAATCGGATCCGACGACATGGGGCAATCCCGGGCGTAACGCGCAATGCCCGTGCGGGTCGGGCAAAAAGTTCAAGCATTGCCATGGCAAGGTTGCCTGACCCGTTTGGCCGGCTTTTGCCTTGATGTGGCCCGAATGACTCCGTTTTGGTGCCACAGCGCAGCCGTTTTCCGGAAATAGCCTTCTCCCAGCCTGATGAACGGGCGGGAGGGCATTATGTCAAAAATGAGACTGGCGGCTATTTCCGGGGGCACCTTGGCATGCGCCATGGGAATCGGCCATTTCATGCAGATCGGCGGTGGGCCTGACGTGACATCGGCGCCGGTGGTAAGCGCGCAGAGCGTTGTAGAAGGTGCTGCCATCGAGGCCGAGGTGGAAAAACCGGACGTGACGGACGCGGAAGCACCGGACGCTGCGGCACTTGCCGCGCCCGAGGCCCCGCGCACCGAGGACATGACACTATCGGAAATCGAGCTGACTTCGGCACTGCCAAGGCCACCGGCGAGCCGCGGAATTCCTGCGCCTCTTCCGTCTCCCCCGCTCACCCGCGTGGCTCTGGAGGATGCGCCGATATCCGACCCTCCTCCCGAAGAGCCTACACCGAATTTCGCCTGCGAATATGACATGCAAGCGGAAACAGTTGCCGCCGCAATGGTCAGGCTGACGCTGACTGTGCCCTGCATGACGAACGAGCGGTTCACGTTGCATCATAATGGCATGATGTTCACCGGTGCGACCGACCTTTCCGGAACAAGCGAAATGCTGGTTCCGGCCCTGTCGAAAAAATCCGTGTTCATCGCGGCCTTCGCGAATGGCGAGGGGGCCGTTGCCAACGCCGAAGTAACATCCCTTGAATATTATGATCGCGTGGTTGTGCAGTGGAAAGGTGCCAGTGGCCTGCAGATTCATGCGCTTGAATATGGTGCGGGATATGAGGACGAGGGCCATGTCTGGGCGGAAGCGAGCCGTGACATGTCGGTTGCCGCGCGCGGGAATGGCGGTTTTCTGACCCGCCTTGGCGATCCCGAGATGGCCGAACCGTTGATGGCGGAGGTCTATACATTTCCCAGTGGAATCGCGAAACGTGACGGAGCAGTGAGCATCCGTGTCGAAGCCGAAGTGACACGGGAAAACTGTGACCGCGATGTCGAGGCACAAGCCATAGATCTGGCCGAGAATGGAAAACTTCAAGCGCAGGACCTCGTGCTTTCAATGCCCGGCTGCAATGCCGTCGGTGATTATCTGGTGTTGAAAAACCTGGTCGAAGACCTGAGTATCGCGCGCAACTGATGTGTGGCGACCGGGGGTCACTCGATGAAATTTCTGTGTGTGGCGTTTCTGGCCGCACTTATGACCGTGGGCGCCGAGGCCGTCGCGCAGGATGTCACGCTGACCTCGCGCGACGGAGATGTCGAAATCTCCGGAAACCTTCTGGGTTACGATGGTGAGTTCTATCGGGTGGACACCATTTATGGTGAATTGACGGTCGATGGCTCGGGTGTTCTGTGCGACGGTCCGGGGTGCCCCAATCTCGAAGATTTCGTTGCAGAAGCAAGATTTTCCGGTGCGCCGACGGTTGGCCGTGTGCTCATGCCCGCGTTGATCGAGGCGTTCGCACTGCGCAACGGGATGGAATTGCGGCGCGACGCTGCAGGGGACGACCGGCTTATCTATGTCC
The DNA here is from genome assembly GCF_003298505.1 of Roseovarius sp. TE539. GTDB lineage: Bacteria > Pseudomonadota > Alphaproteobacteria > Rhodobacterales > Rhodobacteraceae > Roseovarius. The sequence continues at coordinate 176,970 of NZ_QNGB01000001.1, read as the reverse complement.
TTTCGGATCGCGAGACCGGACAGACACGCGGCCGCTTCATATTCCGGCTGACCAATTCGGACGAAGGATTTGCCGATCTTCTTGCAAACGAGGCCGATATCGTCATGTCCATTCGTGAGGTCCGAGAGGACGAGATGCGGCGTGCGCAGGATGCCGGGCTCGGAGACCTGAGCGATGGACGGCGCAGCCTTGTTCTGGCCCTGGATGCCTTGGTGCCGATCGTTGCGGCGGATAATCCCGTTGTCGGCATTTCAATCCGCAACCTTGTGAAGGTGCTGACCGGAAAGATCGACAACTGGTCCGGACTTGGCGGCGTCGATGCTCCGATCGATCTGCATCTGCACGATCCGCAGTCAGGGTTGGGACAGGTGATGCAAAAACATCTTTTGCGCGGCGAGGATACAGCGCAAGCGGAGCTTCATGCAGATCCGGCGGAGCTCGGCCGTAGCGTGGCGAAAAATCCTTTCGCAATCGGAGTAACAAGCCGGTCCATATCGGGATTGGCGCGGGCGTTGGCGCTTGAGGGGGCCTGCGGGTTTTCCGTGCGCGCAACCCGTTGGTCGATCAAGACCGAGGATTACCCCCTCACGGCGCCGGTTTTCCTTTACCTTCCGGCACGGCGTTTTCCGAAACTGGTGCGAGAGTTTCTGGCGTTCAGCAGAAACCGTTCAGCGCAGCTGGTGATCCGGCGCGCCGGGTACGTGGATCAGCAGCCGGAGGAAATTGCCATCTCCGCACAGGGAGAACGCTTTGCGAACGCGATCCTGAGGGCGGGTGACGAGGTGACGCTGAAGGATCTGAAAACGATGGTTCAGACATTGGCACCCCTCCAACGGCTGACCACGACTTTCCGATTCGAACCGGGCTCGGCACGCCCCGATGCGCAATCACGGGCCAATATAGGCCGGCTGGCCCGCGCGCTGGAAACGGGAGAGTATGACGAACGCCGCCTGGTTTTCGCGGGGTTCAGCGACGGGGAGGGCCCGGCGCAGGCCAATCGACGAATTGCCCGGCGCCGGGCCGATACCGTGCGCAAGGCCGTGATCGATGCCACCGAGACGGCAGACCTGTCGCGCGTCGATCTGGAAACGGCGGGATTCGGCGAGGCGATGCCTATGGCTTGCGACGATAGCGATTGGGGCCGCAGCGCCAACAGACGGGTCGAAATCTGGGTCAGGTAGCAGCGGGTACACGGATTGAAACGGTGTCAGAGAAATCCCCGCGCGCGAAAGCTGATCTCGCAGGATCGACCGATTATTATATGATCATGGAGTTCGATCCCGAGAGTTCTGGCGGCGTCGCGGATCTGGCCTGTCATATCAATATCCGCGGATGAAGGCGTGGGATCACCTGACGGGTGGTTGTGAACCAGTATCAAGGCGCTCGCGTTGTGTTCGAGGGCGCGTTTGACAACCTCGCGCGGATAGACCGGAACATGATCCACCGTGCCCTGCGCCTGCTCCTCATCGGCTATGAGAACGTTCTTGCGGTCAAGAAAGAAGACGCGGAATTGTTCGGTCTCGCGGTGGGCCATGGTGGTATGGCAATAATCCAGCAATGCATCCCAGGATGATATTACCTGCCTTTGCAGCACGCGAGCGCGCGACAGGCGATGCGATGCGGCCTCTACGATCTTGAGTTCTGTTGCCACGGCCTCACCCACGCCAGCAACCTCCAGAAGGCGCGGCAGCGGCGCCGAGATCACCGCGTTGAAATCGCCGAAGACTTCCAGCAGTTGGCGGGCGAGCGGTTTCATGTCCTGCCGGGGCACGGCACGGAACAGGACCAGTTCCAGCAACTCGTAATCCGGCATCGCGGTTGCGCCGCCGGAAAGGAACCGATCCCGCAGCCGTTTCCGGTGGTCGCGGATATAGGAGGGCTGCTTGACGGTTTCGGGCCGCTTGGACGCCGGTGCAGTGCCCGCGAAAAGTGGCAGTGACGCATCGGAAAATGAACGTGAGCCGACCATGCCGGGAGGATGCCGCAGGAGCGTTAGGGAATGGTTAACGCATCCCGGACGGAGGCCCGTGACGTCCCGAGTGTTTGCGGGCGGCTGGTGTGGCCGGACATCAGCCGCCGCAATGCCGGTCAGCCCTTCATGCTGTCCCAGAAATTCTTGACCGATTTGAAGAAGCTCTTGCTTTCGGGATTATTGTCTTCAGACTCCGCCTCGAACTCGCGCAGCAATTCCTTCTGCCGCGAGGTGAGGTTGACCGGTGTCTCGACAGCGAGTTCGATGAACATGTCGCCCCGTCCACCGCCCCGCAGGGCCGGCATGCCCTTGTTGCGCAGTCGCATCTGACGGCCCGATTGGCTGCCGGACGGGATTTTCACGCGGGCGCGTCCACCGTCGATTGTGGGCACTTCGATGTCACCACCAAGAGCTGCGGACGCCATCGAGACGGGAACAGTGCAGAAGAGGTTGATTTCATCCCGCTCGAAAAGTTTGTGCTTCTCGACCTCGATGAAGATGTAGAGATCGCCCGGTGGTCCACCGCGCATCCCGGCCTCACCCTCGCCGGAAAGGCGGATGCGGGTGCCGGTTTCGACACCGGCTGGAATGTTCACGTTGAGGGCACGATCCTTTTCAACCCGGCCCTGGCCGCCGCAGCTTCCACAGGGGTTCTTGATGATCTGACCAAGGCCCGAGCAGGTGGGGCAGGTGCGCTCGACAGTGAAGAAACCCTGCTGGGCGCGCACCTTGCCCATACCTGAACATGTGGGGCAAGTGGCCGGTTCGGCCCCGCCCTCGGCCCCTGATCCGCTGCAGGCCTCACAGGGCACCGACGTGGGTACGTTGATGGTTTTCTGAAGTCCGGTGAACGCTTCTTCCAGGGTGACGCGCATGTTGTAGCGCAAGTCCGACCCGCGCGCGGCGCGCCTGCCGCCACCGCCCGCCCGGGCACCCATGAAATCGCCGAAGAGATCGTCGAACACGTCCGAGAAAGCGCTGGCGAAATCACCCTGTCCGCCACCCATGCCGGCGCCGGGCCGCGGGCCACCGCCACCACCGCCCATACCACCTTCGAAAGCCGCATGGCCGAACCGGTCATAGGCGGCTTTCTTTTCCGCATCCTTGAGCACGTCGTAGGCTTCACCGGCTTCCTTGAATTCGGTCTCGGCCTCCGGGTTTTCCTTGTTGCGGTCGGGGTGAAGTTCCTTCGCCTTCTTGCGGTAGGCTTTCTTGATATCCTCCGCCGAGGCGCCCCGGGATACGCCCAGAACGTCGTAATAATCGCGCTTGGCCATCGGGTTCTCCTATACTCGGAACGGCAAGGGCCGGCCCGGTTTACGGACCGGCCCCGCAGATGCCGTCAGCGGGGCGCTTACGCGCGCTTGTCGTCGTCGAGATCCTCGAAATCGGCATCCACAATATCGTCGTCACCCTGGGCCGAAGACCCCTCATCGGCAGATGCCGGGCCGTCATCGGCTTCTTCCTGGCTGGACTTGTAGATCGCTTCGCCAAGTTTCATGGCCGCATCGGTCACGTTCTGGATGCCGGATTTGATCTTTTCGGCGTCGTCGCCGTCAAGCTCGTCCTTGAGCGCCGCGACTGCAAGTTCGATAGCCTCCACGGTGGTCGGATCGACCTTGTCCGAATGCTCTTCGAGCGACTTCTCGGTCGAGTGGATAAGGCTTTCGGCCTGGTTCCGCGCATCGACGAGTTCACGCCGCTTCTTGTCGGCTTCGGCGTTTTCCTCGGCATCCTTGACCATCTTCTCGATATCATCTTCGGACAACCCGCCGGAGGCCTGGATGGTGATCTTCTGTTCCTTGCCGGTCCCCTTGTCCTTGGCCGAAACGGAGACAATGCCATTGGCGTCGATGTCGAATGTCACCTCGATCTGGGGCATGCCGCGCGGGGCCGGCGGAATATCCTCAAGGTTGAACTGGCCGAGCATCTTGTTGTCAGACGCCATTTCGCGTTCACCCTGGAAGACCCGGATCGTCACGGCGCTCTGGTTGTCCTCGGCGGTCGAGAATATCTGGCTCTTGTTGGTCGGGATCGTCGTGTTGCGGTCGATCAGGCGCGTGAACACACCGCCCAACGTTTCGATTCCGAGGCTGAGCGGAGTCACGTCCAGCAGAACGACATCCTTGACGTCCCCCTGAAGCACGCCGGCCTGAATGGCGGCGCCCATCGCGACCACCTCGTCGGGGTTGACGCCCTTGTGGGGCTCCTTGCCAAAGAACTTGGTCACTTCTTCCACAACCTTGGGCATACGGGTCATGCCGCCGACAAGAACGATCTCGTCAACGTCACCCGGTGACATGCCGGCATCCTTGAGAGCGGCTTGGCAGGGCTTCATCGAGGATTTGATCAGGTCACCCACCAGGCTTTCGAGTTTCGCGCGGGTCAGTTTCATGACCATGTGCAGCGGCGAGCCGTCAGACCCCATCGAGATGAACGGTTGGTTGATCTCGGTCTGGCTGGAGCTGGAAAGCTCGATCTTGGCCTTTTCGGCAGCTTCCTTGAGCCGCTGGAGCGCCATCTTGTCCTTGGTCAGGTCAACCCCGTGCTCCTTCTTGAACTCTTCGGCAAGGTAATTGACGATCCGCATGTCGAAATCCTCACCACCCAGGAACGTGTCCCCGTTGGTGGCCTTGACCTCGAAGAGGCCGTCGTCAATTTCCAGGATCGTCACGTCGAAAGTGCCGCCACCAAGGTCGTAGACCGCAATGGTGTGGGTGTTTTCCTTGTCGAGCCCGTAGGCGAGCGCCGCCGCCGTCGGTTCGTTGATGATGCGCAGCACTTCAAGACCGGCGATCTTTCCGGCGTCCTTGGTGGCCTGACGCTGGGCATCGTTGAAGTAGGCGGGAACGGTGATGACGGCCTGCGTGACCTCTTCGCCAAGGTAGCTTTCGGCCGTTTCCTTCATCTTGCCGAGAATGAAGGCCGAGATCTGGCTGGGGCTGTACTTGTCGCCCTTGGCCTCGACCCAGGCGTCGCCGTTGCCACCGTCGATGACCTTGAACGGCATGTTCTTGTTGTCCCGCGCCAGATCGGCATCGTCGTAGCGGCGCCCGATCAGGCGCTTGACACCGAAAATGGTGTTTTCCGGGTTGGTCACGGCCTGGCGTTTCGCCGGTTGGCCGACAAGGCGTTCGTCATCCGTGAAGGCGACGATGGAAGGTGTCGTGCGCGATCCTTCGGCGTTCTCGATCACGCGCGCCTGGCTTCCGTCCATGATGGCGATGCAGCTATTCGTGGTTCCGAGGTCAATGCCTATGACTTTGGACATGTTTTCGATCCCTTTCTGTTCAGGCGATGGTGCGGGCCGCGGACCCGTTCCGGCATCCGCCCCCGATATATTTACGGCGCCCCTTGAAAGGCGCCGTCTTTCGAGGGGTATATAGGGAGGGGCGTCAGGGGCTGCAAGCCAATGCGCGGAAGCGATTGTACAATTTCGTGGCAAATAGGTAACGGCCCGTGGTGAAAGAGGGTTTTGATGGTGGAACCGACGCTGACCGTTCGCGGTGTGGAGATTTTCCAGGAGTACCTTGATCGCCCGGCACAGCAGGCTCTCCTGGAGGAGTTGCGCGAAGCCGCGAGCCAGGCGCCCCTCTTCGTGCCCGAGACGCCACGGGGCCGGCGCATGTCGGTGCGCATGACCGCGGCGGGCAAATATGGCTGGGTCTCGGACAGGCGCGGATACAGGTACGAGCCGCGTCACCCGGCCGGCGGGGAATGGCCGTCCATACCGGCCCGGGTGCTGGAGATATGGCAGGCCGTTACCGGGCTGGAACGGGAACCCGATTGCTGCTTGATCAACCATTATGCCGAAGGAGCGCGGATGGGTCTTCACCAGGATCGAGACGAGGCGGATTTCGGCTGGCCGGTCCTGTCGGTGTCGCTGGGTGATGACGCCCTTTTCCGGATCGGCAACACCGAGCGTGGCGGGCGCACCGAATCGGTCTGGCTGAAATCCGGGGATGTCGCCGTGATGGGGGGCGAGGCCCGCCTCGTGCATCACGGGGTGGATCGTATCCGGCCCGGAAGTTCCAGCCTGCTGCCTAACGGAGGCCGGATCAACCTTACGCTGCGCGTGGTGGACTGAAACGGGCAGGCGGGCCGCCGCTCGTCAGATCGTTGTTCGGATACTGTGACCGGGCGCGTAGGAAAGACGCACGGCCGTGATCGCACGGGCGCCGTCCCACGTGGTTCTCTCGATCACGAAGAGCGGCGCCCCGTCCGATGCATCAAGTCGCAACGCGGGCTCGCCATCCGCGGCCATCGCGGCGAAACAGATGTCGCCATGAGTGTAGGGCGCATTGGTCAGAAGCCATTCGTTGGCACTGACATCGCGAAAATCCTGTTGTGCGGCCCCGGGAACGGTGTCGGTGTTTATCCAACGGTCCTCATGCACGAAAGGCGCGCCATCGGCCGTGTGCAGGGCCGCAACATGCAAAAGCGGCGTGCCCGCGGCCAGCCCCATTGCCGCAGCGGCCCAGAGCGGGGCAGGGGCCGATTCCAGGCGCGTGATCCGTTCGTAGCCATAGCTCCGGCCACGTTCCTCTATCTCCAGCCTGATCACGGGCACGTTCACGGTGGCTTTGCTGACCGGATGAAGGGCTACTCGCGTTCCGGCCTTTCGCCGCCGTTCCAGCAGGCCGGACTCCGCCAGCGCCTGAAGCGCACGGTTGACGGTCGCGCGGGCACAGCCGAATTCCCGTGCGAGATCGGCCTCGTTGGGGATCACCTCGCCGGGTTCCCATTCACGGGCATGGATACGGCGCAGCACTTCCTGCTGTATCGATTGCCAGCTTCTGAACGTACCGGCGTTCACAACGCATCCCGCAATGGCTTCATTGCCTCCCGGTAACGGCGAAGGATGGTATCGCGGTGGATATGTGCGCCATCCCGCACCATGTGCCTGCCCGCGGCCCAGACATCGCGGACCAGGGAATCGTCGCCGGCGAATATCCAGCAATCAAGTGCCGTGTCGTCGCGGCGACCCTCGAGGTCCATATGATCGCTGTCCAGGGCCAGCAGATCGGCCTGAAGCCCTGCTGCAATGACTCCGGTCTCGCGTCCGGCGGCGATGGCGCCACCTTCGCACACCGCGTCGAATATCCTGCGTCCGGTACTTCGGTCGGCCGTGGCTAGGGCCGCGCGGCTTCCGTCACGCAGTCGCTGTGAATACTCAAGCGTGCGCAGCTCCTCGGTGAGTGAGATGCGGATATTCGAATCCGACCCGATGGCGATGCGACCGCCCGCAGACATCCAGCGCACCCCGTCAAAGATACCGTCGCCAAGGCTGGACTCGGTGATCGGGCAAAGACCGGCGACCGCGCCTGTGGCGGCAAGTCCCTCGGTTTCTCGCGGCTCCATCTGGGTGCAATGGATCAGGCACCACTTCGCGTCCACCTTCACATTCTCCAGAAGCCATTCGACCGGGCGACGCCCGAGGGCATGGCGAACCTCCTCGACCTCGGCCACCTGTTCGGCAAGGTGCATGTGCACGGGTCCGCCACCGGCCAGCGCAGGCGTCGCTGCCAGCGCCTCGGGGGGAATCGCCCGCAGGCTGTGGGGTGCAACACCGATCGCGGCATCGCCGGGCAGGGCACCGATTGCCTTGCGGGAGTCCTCGACCAGCCGTGCGAAACGATCGGTATCGTTGCCGAACCGGATCTGACCCGGCCCAAGTGGACGGCGATCGCAACCGCCGAACTGATAATGCACCGGAAGAAGGGTAAGACCGATGCCGGTCAAGTCGGTGGCGGCAGCCACACGTTCGGCCATTTCGGCAAGGCGGTCGTAGGGCCGGCCGCCGGGCCTGTGGTGCAGATAGTGGAATTCCACATTGGTCGCATAACCCGCTTCCAGCATTTCCATCTGAACCAACGCGGTGATCGCCTCGGCGTCTTCGGGGCCAAGGTGATCCAGGAAACGGAACATGAGCTGCCGCCATGTCCAGAAACTGTCCTGCGGGTCGGGGCCGCGCGCTTCGGTTAGGCCGGCCATGGCCCGCTGAAAAGCGTGGGAGTGCGCATTGACGGGCGCAGGCAGGAGAAGCCCGACAAGGTGCCCGCCGGGTGCCGCGTGGGGTGTGACAGTGGCGATACGCCCATCGTTGCCGATCTCGACGCGCACGTCGCTTGCCCAGCCGGACGGCAGCAAAGCGCGCGAGGCCCAGATTGTCTTCATCGAGATTTCCCATCTTGACAGAAAATTATGTATATACATAATAAAGCCGATATCGACCCGCGATCAAGGAATTTGTCTGGAATGCTGCTGAAAAACGCGACACTGGCCACAATGTGCCGCGGCACCCCCTATGGCCTGATTCCGAACGGGGTTATCCTTATCGAGGACGGGCTGATCCGCTGGGTCGGGCCTGAAAAAGATCTGCCGGCGGGTCTGGACCTAGCGGCCGGTGAGGATCTCGAAGGGCGGCTGATCACGCCGGCACCAATCGATTGCCACACTCACATCGTGCATGGAGGCGATCGGGCGGGAGAGTTCGAGATGCGTCTGGAAGGTGCCAGCTACGAGGAAGTGGCGCGCGCCGGAGGCGGCATCGTCTCCACTGTGACCGCGACACGCGAGACTCCCGAAGACGAATTGCTGTCCGGAGCTCTGCGTCGTGCCGATGCCCTGATTGCCGAAGGTGTTTCCGTGATCGAGGTGAAGTCCGGGTACGGCCTGGATGTCGAGACCGAGACGAAGATGCTGCGGGCGGCGCGGCGGATCGCTGACCTGCGTCCGGTGCGGGTGAAGACCTCGTTTCTGGGCGCGCACGCGGTGACGACCGAATACAAGGGCCGCAACGCGGATTACATCCGCGACATCTGCCTTCCCGCGCTGGACCTTGCTGCAGCCGAGGGCCTTGTGGATGCGGTGGACGGGTTTTGCGAAGGCATCGCCTTTTCCGTCGAGGAGATCGAACCGATGCTTGCAAGGGCCCGGCAGCTCGGCTTGCCGGTCAAGTTGCATGCCGAGCAGTTGAGCAATACCGGCGGGACGCGACTGGCGGCCGCATACGGAGCATTGTCGGCCGATCACGTGGAATATGCCACCGCCGAGGACGCGAGGGCACTTGCCGCTTCGGGCAGTGTCGCGGTGCTTCTTCCCGGTGCGTTCTACACCCTGCATGAAACGCAACTCCCCCCGATCGGGGCGTTTCGCGAAAACGGGGTCCCGATGGCGCTGGCCACCGATTGCAACCCGGGCTCCTCGCCGCTGGCCTCGATTCTGCTGGCAATGAACATGGGGTGCACGCTTTTCCGGATGACCCCGGAAGAGGCGTTGGCCGGGGTCACCCGCAACGCCGCGAAGGCGCTCGGCCTCGACGATACCGGGATCATCGCCCCCGGCCTGCGTGCCGACCTGGCGATATGGGATGCGGCGCAGCCGGCGGAGTTGTCATACCGTATCGGGTTCAACCCGCTTCACCGGCGTATTTTCGGGGGCGAGGGATGACGGAGACGCTTGTTCCGGGATCCGTGACCCTCGCGCAGCTCGAAGCGATCTGGCGCCGTGACCTTCCGGTGGTGCTTGACCCGGCGGTCAGGCCCGGTGTGGAGGCGGCTGCCGATCTGGTGCGGCATGCCGCGGCGGGTGACGCTGCAGTTTACGGCGTCAACACGGGCTTTGGCAAGCTGGCCAGTGTCAAGATTCCGCCCGATCAGACCGAGGCGCTGCAACGCAACCTGATCCTGTCGCATTGCTGCGGGGTGGGTGAGGCGCTGGACAGGCCCACGACACGGTTGATGATGGTGCTGAAACTGCTGTCTCTGGGGCGAGGAGCCTCGGGGGTGGCGTGGCGGACAGTGGAACTGATCGGCGACATGGTCACGGCCGGGGTCACGCCGGTCGTGCCGGACCAGGGATCGGTTGGGGCGTCGGGGGATCTGGCGCCGCTGGCGCACATGGCGGCAGTCATGATCGGCGAGGGAGAAGCATGGCGTGGTGATGTCCGCATGCCGGGCGGCGAGGCGCTGCGACAAGCCGGGCTGGAGCCGATCGTGCTGGGCGCAAAGGAAGGGCTCGCCCTGATCAACGGGACGCAGTTTTCCACGGCCTGCGCCCTTGTCGGCCTGTGGGAGGCGTGGAGAAACCTGCGCGCCTGCGTCGTGACATCGGCGCTTTCAACCGATGCGATCATGGGGTCCACCGCGCCGCTGGTGGAGGGTATCCATCTTCTGCGCGGGCATCAGGGACAGATCGATGTGGCCCGTGCGCAACGCGAACTGATGACCGGGAGCGAGATTCGCGAAAGTCATCGCGAAGGCGACAGCCGCGTCCAGGATCCCTATTGCATCCGCTGCCAGGCGCAGGTCAGCGGTGCCGCCATGGACCTCTTGCGTGGCGCTGGAGGGACCCTCCGGACGGAGGCCAATGCTGTCACGGACAATCCGCTTGTCCTGGTCGATGACAGCCATCCGGACGGTGGCATGATCGTGTCGGGCGGCAATTTCCACGCCGAGCCGGTGGGCTTCGCAGCCGATCAGATCGCCGTGGCGATCGCCGAGATCGGGGCCATAGCGCAACGCCGCGTGGCTCTGATGGTGGACCCGACGCTGAGCTTCGATCTGCCGCCGTTCCTGACCCCGGAACCGGGACTGAACTCCGGCCTGATGATCGCCGAGGTGACCACTGCCGCGCTGATGAGCGAGAACAAGCACATGGCCACACCCTGCACCACTGACAGCACCCCGACCTCGGCCAACCAGGAAGATCATGTAAGCATGGCCGCCCACGCCGCGCGGCGGCTGCGGCGGATGAATGCCAATCTCAACACCATTCTGGGGGTCGAGGCGATCTGCGGGGCGCAGGGGATCGGCTTTCGCGCACCGCTCCGCACGAGCGCGCCGCTCAGGGAGGCCGTGATGCGGCTGCGCGCCGTGGTACCGGCACTGCAGGCGGACAGGTACCTGGCCCCCGACCTGCAGGCGGCAGCGGGTCTGATCCGCGATGACGCGCTGGCTGTCGCGGCGGGGCTGGAGTTGGACCCATGAGGCCGCGCAGGTGCTTTGCGTGGGCGGTGGCGGGGCGCTGCCCCTCTTGGCACCGGGGGAATCCCGGCGCCAATTCACCCCGGGATATTTCCGGCCAGAAGAAGCGCGGAGCCAAGGGATGACCCCGGTGGAGGTGATACGCGGCGACGGGCCGGTGGTTCTGGGCATGCCCCATACCGGCACATATGTTCCGCCACATGTTTGGGGCTGCATGAACGAGACCGGCCGCAGCCTTGCCGATACCGACTGGAACATCGACAGGCTTTATACAGGGGTGCTTCCCGGTGCGACGATAGTGCGGGCCACGTTTCACCGTTACGTGATCGACGCCAACCGGGACCCGAGCGGTGCGAGCCTTTATCCGGGTCAGAACACCACCGGCCTGGTGCCGCTGACAGATTTCGACGGGCATGACATCTGGGACCAGCCCCCGGATGCGGCCGAGATCGAGGCCCGCCGCGAGGCCTGGCATGCGCCTTACCACGCCGCCCTTGCCGACGAACTTGCGCGGGTGCGCTATCTGCACGGTACGGCGGTGCTTTATGATTGTCATTCGATCCGGTCCGAGATCCCGTTCCTGTTCGAGGGACGATTGCCGGATTTCAACATCGGGACCAACGGTGGCACCACCTGTGCGCCGGAAATCACTGCCCTTGCAGAGGAGGTCTGCGGTGGGGCCCAAGGGTACACGGCGGTCACCGACGGCCGCTTCAAGGGAGGCTGGACCACGCGGCATTACGGACGCCCCCACGACGGCTGGCACGCGATCCAGATGGAGCTGGCGCAGTCGACCTACATGCGCGAGGAACCCCCCTGGACCTATCTTGAGCAAAGCGCCGCGAAATTACGCCGTCCACTGGCCGATCTTCTGGCCCGGATGGATGGCCTCGCGCGTGATGGTGGGCTTTCGTGCTGACCCGCCGCGGCCACCGCAAGAGCCGTCACCGCCACGGTGTCACCCGCGGCCGGGAACGGAGATACAGAAACATTTGCCGGCCACCCGCCGGCCCGGTGAGGAAAACGGAGACATGACAGATCCACGCCACAACACCCGCGACGTGTATCCCGACACGGGCACCGAGATCAGCGCCAAGAGCTGGGTCACCGAGGCGCCGATGCGGATGCTGATGAACAACCTGCACCCCGACGTGGCCGAGAACCCGCATGAACTGGTGGTCTATGGCGGGATCGGGCGTGCGGCCCGGACATGGGAGGATTTCGACCGCATCGTCGCCACGCTGAAGACGCTGGAGGAGGACCAGACGCTGCTGGTGCAGTCGGGCAAGCCGGTGGGCGTGTTCCCGACCCACAAGGATGCGCCGCGGGTTCTGATCGCGAATTCCAACATCGTGCCGCACTGGGCCAACTGGGACCATTTCAGCGAACTCGACCGGAAGGGCCTGATGATGTACGGCCAGATGACCGCCGGGTCATGGATCTACATCGGCACGCAAGGCATCGTGCAGGGCACCTACGAGACCTTCGCCGAGGCCGGGCGCCAGCATTACGATGGAAACCTGACCGGCCGCTGGATCCTGACCGCGGGGCTGGGCGGCATGGGCGGGGCGCAGCCGCTGGCTGCGGTCTTTGCCGGCGCCTGCTGCCTGGCGGTGGAATGCGACGAGAGCCGGGCGGAATTCCGCAAGCGCACGGGTTACGTGGACGAGATCGCACATTCGCTCGACGAGTCACTAAAGATGATCGACCGCTGGACCAGCGCGGGCGAGGCGAAGTCCGTGGCGCTGATCGGCAACGCGGCAGATGTTTTCCCGGAACTGGTGCGGCGTGGCGTGCGCCCCGATATGGTTACCGATCAGACCAGCGCCCATGACCCCGTGCATGGCTACCTGCCACAGGGCTGGACGGTGGCCGAATGGCGCGGCAAACAGGAAAGCGACCCGAAAGCGGTTGAAAAGGCCGCGCGCGCCTCGATGAAGGTGCATGTTGCCGCCATGGTCGATTTCTGGAATGCCGGAGTGCCGACTCTGGATTACGGCAACAACATCCGGCAGGTGGCGCAGGACGAGGGGCTGGAGAACGCGTTCGCCTTTCCCGGCTTCGTGCCGGCCTATATCAGGCCGCTCTTTTGCCGCGGGATCGGGCCGTTCCGGTGGTGCGCGCTCAGCGGCGACCCGGAGGACATTTACCGCACCGACGCGAAGGTCAAGGAACTGGTGGACGATCCGCACCTTCACAACTGGCTGGACATGGCGCGGGAGCGGATTTCATTCCAGGGTCTCCCGGCGCGCATCTGCTGGGTCGGCCTGGGCGTGCGGCACAAGCTGGGCCTTGCTTTCAACGAAATGGTGCGCACGGGCGAGCTGAAGGCGCCGGTGGTGATCGGGCGCGATCACCTTGACAGCGGCTCGGTGGCCAGCCCCAACCGCGAGACGGAGGGTATGCTGGACGGGTCCGACGCGGTGAGCGACTGGCCGCTGCTGAACGCTTTGCTGAACACGGCGGGCGGAGCGACATGGGTCAGCCTGCATCATGGCGGTGGCGTCGGAATGGGATTTTCGCAACATTCCGGCATGGTGATCTGTTGCGACGGCACAGAGGATTCGGACCGCCGTATCGCGCGGGTCTTGTGGAACGATCCGGCCACCGGAGTGATGCGTCATGCGGATGCCGGGTACGACATCGCCCTGGATTGCGCGCGGGAGCACGGTTTGAACCTTCCGGGGATCCTGAAGTGAATGAGGATGGCTGCACACATGCCGTGGGCCGGTTCGGCGATGTGCCTTGACCGTTTCATCGACGCGCAGGAGCGCATGTGGCCCGCCCCCCTGCAGGAGATCAGGGCCGGGCGCAAGCGGACCCACTGGATGTGGTTCGTCTTTCCGCAGCTGAAGGGCCTTGGCCGATCGGCCATGGCGCAGCATTATGGCATCAAGGACATGGAGGAGGCGCGCCGATTTCTCGCCCATCCTGTCCTGGGTCCGCGGTTGGAAGAGATTTCCGGCGCGCTGCTGGCGCATGACGGCCTGGCGGCCGAAGCGATACTCGGCCCCGTGGACGCGATGAAGCTGCGTTCCTCGGCGACCCTTTTCGAGGCCGCGGGCGGTACGGCCGTGTTCGCCGGGTTGCTGGACTATTTCTTTGAGGGTGAGCGCTGTGACCCGACTTTGTCGCAGCTGCGAGAGAACGGCGATTGAAAGGACATCAAAGCGTAGGGCGTTGCCGTAACCAGATCGTCTGAACACGGACGCGAGCCAGAGACTTCAACAAGGAGGAAAGACCAATGAAGAGACGCGAATTCCTGAAGACAAGCGCCATCGGTACCGCCGGTGCGGCATTGGCAACACCTGCGGTGGCGCAGGACGTGCGGCAATGGACGATGGTCACCGCATGGCCGAAGAACCTTCCCGGTCCCGGCGTGGCGGCGCAGACGCTGGCCGACCGGATCACCACGCTTTCCGGTGGCCGGCTCGAGGTGAAGCTGCATGCTGCCGGCGAGATCGTGCCGGGGCGCGGCGTTTTCGATGCGGTTTCCGAGGGCACGGCCGATCTCTATCACGCGGTTCCGGCTTATTGGGGGTCTAAGTCCAAGGGCATACTGCTGTTCGGTTCTCAGCCGTTCGGGCTGCGCGCCGAGGAGCAGGTAGGCTGGATGGTCCACGGGGGTGGGCAGGCGCTTTACGACGAAATGTATGGCCGTTTCGGAATAAAGCCGTTCCTGTGCGGCAACTCGGGGCCGCAATGGTTCGGATGGTTCCGCGAGGAAATCAACTCGGTCGACGACCTCAAGGGCATGAAATACCGCTCCACCGGGCTGGCCTCCGAGATGTGTTCCGAAATCGGCATGGCGGTTCAGGCGATGAGCGGCCCGGCGATGTTCCAGGCGCTCCAGTCGGGGGCGCTGGACGCAGGAGAATTCATAGGGCCATGGACTGACTCGGCCCTTGGTTATCATCAGATTGCCAAGAACTATTACTGGCCGGGTATCGGCGAGCCCAGCTCGGCCGAAGAATGCGGGGTCAACGCGGCTGCCTACGAGGCGCTGCCCGACGATCTGAAACTGGTGGTCAAGACCGCGTGTTCGAGCCTCTACAACGATGTCTGGACCGAGTACGAGACCAAACATGCCAGGGCGCTGGTGCAGTTGGTCGAAAACGAGGGAGTGATGCCGAAGGCCCTGCCCGAGAACATCGTGACGGAGATGGGAAAGGCCGCCGAAACGGTGATAGGCAAGCTGCGCGAGGACGACGATGACCTGGTCAAGCGCATCGCCGAGAGTTTCGTGGCCTATCGGGACTCGGTGGGCGGCTACATGACCTATGCCGATAACGGCCAGATGAATGCCCGGGCCAAGGTTCTGGGATATTGATCATGGGCGCGGCCCGGGGTGCTGCCGGGCCGCGCCGTAACAAGGGATGACCCCATGCAGGCACTGGCATCATGGCTTGACGGGATCAACCGCGCCGTGGGGCGCGTGGTGCGGTGGCTGGCGCTGGCGATGGTGCTGGTGCAGTTCGCCGTCGTGCTGTTGCGGTACGTGTACGGCATCAGTTCCATCGCGCTCAACGAAAGCGTCCTCTACATGCACGCCACCCTGTTCATGCTCGGGGCCGGTTATACGCTTCTGGTGGACGGGCACGTGCGCGTCGACATCTTTCAGGCCAGGGCCGGCACGGTCGGGAAGGCGCGGATCGACGCCTTTGGCCATATTGTGCTTCTTGTCCCCTCGATGCTGGCATTGCTCTACTGGTCCTGGCCATCGGTCAGGAACGCCTGGGCGATCTACGAGGGCGCGATTTCGGTTGGCGGAATTCCCGGAGTGTTTCTGCTCAAGTCACTGATTCCTGCCTTTTGCGTATTACTGATCCTGCAATCCCTGGCCTGCCTTCTGCGCAACCTCGTGGTCCTGAGGGTGCGAAGCGCATGATCCTGGAATATTTCGACCTGCTGATGTTCGCGGCGTTGATGGCGGCCATCCTTCTGGGATTTCCGGTTTCCTTCGCGATCGCCGGAACTGCCATCCTGTTTGCCTACCTGGGCTGGTCCGCCGGGATAATGAAGCCCGGCCTTCTGGGTGCCTTGGGGCAGCGTGTATTCGGTGTGATGACCAACGAGGTGCTGATCGCGATTCCGCTGTTCGTGAGCATGGGCGTGATCCTGGAACGGTCCCGTATCGCCGAGGATCTTCTGGATACGATGGGGCGCCTCTTCGGGCAGTTGCGCGGGGGCCTGGGCATTTCGGTGATCCTTGTGGGGGCGCTTCTGGCCGCCTCCACCGGGATCGTCGGGGCAACAGTGATCGCCATGGGGATGATCGCGCTGCCCACGATGCTGCGGACCGGATATGATCCGCGTCTCGCCTCCGGGCTGGTTTGCACCGCCGGTACGCTTGGGCAGATCATTCCGCCCTCGACGCTCCTGATCATCCTCAGCGACGTGATGTCCAGCGCCTATCAGCAGGCACAGTACGAACAGGGCAAGTTTTCGGTCGAAACGATTTCGGTGGGCCAGATATTTGCCGGGGCGCTGGTGCCCGGGCTGGCGCTGGTGACGATCTACATCGTCTATGTGCTTTTGCGCGGCGTCCTTAGGCCGCAGGACATGCCGCCGGCACCCACCCCGGAAGGGCGTCCGGGCCCAGCCGAAATCGCGGGGGCCGTGGTGCCGCCGGTGGTGCTGATCGTCGCGGTTCTGGGCGCGATCCTTGGCGGCATCGCCACCCCTACCGAGGCGGCATCGGTCGGCGCGGTCGGCGCGATCCTGATGGCCGGCGCGCGGCAGGGAGTGGATCGGAGGCTGGTTCTGTGCGGGGCGGCGGCGTTTCTTTTTCTTGCTGTCGCGGCGGGCCTTGCCCCCGTGCGCCTTCAGCGCAGCGATGCGGGTGCTGCGGACTGGGCACTTGGTGCCGTTTACGGCGCGCTTGCACTTCTGGGGCTCTGGGCCGTCCTGGTGTCCCTTTGGCGGCTTTTCCGGCGCGATCTCCTGGTCGGCGCGATGACCACCACGATGACCGTGACGGCGATGATCTTTGCCACGATCCTGATGGCAAGTGTCTTCAGCCTTGTTTTTGTGGGCCTGGGCGGCGAGGACCGCGTGGCGCAGATCCTGCAATCCATGCCCGGCGGGGCGACCGGCGCCCTGGTCTTCGCGATGGTGCTGATCTTCGTGCTGGGATTCTTCCTCGATTTCGTGGAAATCACGGTCATCCTTTTGCCGCTTGTCGCGCCGGTTCTGATCCTGATGGGGCATGATCCGGTCTGGTTGGCGATTCTCATCGCCATCAACCTCCAGACATCCTTCCTGACCCCGCCATTCGGGTTCTCGCTCTTTTACCTGCGCGGCGCTGCGCCACCTGAAATCACCACCGGTCAGATCTATGCCGGAGTCATGCCATTCATTCTGCTTCAGATAGTCGGGATCACGACGATCTGGGCGGTTCCTGCCCTGGCCACCTGGTTGCCGTCGGTCGTGTTCTGAGGGGTTTCGGGCTTTCACACTGGCAAGAATCGCGTGGCAGGTGCATCTCGTGGATTGCGCGCTGCCGCATGATCGTGCTTATGTGCATACATAATCTGCAAGAAGGAAGTTGCACATGTCCCTGGACGGAAAAACACCTCCGGTCTATTTCGATTTTCTCAATCGTTTCGATGTCGAGGCGCTGGATCTGACGGATGAGGAAATCCTGGGTGCGGTGGAAGCCGGGCTACGGATGCAGGGAGCGGGAGAGACCGAGATCGAGCCGCGTACTCACATCCGGCCACGCGCGGGCGTCGAGGGCCATTTCAACGTCTTGCGCGGCTGGATCGGCGGTGAGGTGGACAGTGCCGGTACCAAGGTGGTCGGTGATTTCGTCGACA
Organism: Roseovarius sp. TE539; assembly: GCF_003298505.1. GTDB lineage: Bacteria > Pseudomonadota > Alphaproteobacteria > Rhodobacterales > Rhodobacteraceae > Roseovarius. The sequence goes on along the minus strand of NZ_QNGB01000001.1, from coordinate 159,193 downwards.
ATTACCGTCATGGACGCCCGAGCGAGTATGGGCTTCTGACACTTTTCGATCCGCGCATGGGCGCGCCCAAGGCCATCGTTGACGCCACCGGCATCACCGAGATGCGAACCGGTGCGATCACCGCGCTCGGGGCCAAGTATCTGGCCCCGGAAAACCCGAAGGTCCTGGGCCATATCGGTGCTCGCGGCACCGCATACTGGAACATACGTCTACTTTGTCATCTCTTCGATTTCGAGGAGGTCCGCATTCATTCGCGTCGTCCCGAAAGCCGCGACTCCTTTGCCGCCCGGCTGGAGTCCGACCTCGGCCGAAAGATAGACGTCACGGATGATTGGCAAAGTTGCCTGGAGGGTGCCGATATCATGGTCGAGGCTTCGCGCCTGTCCGAGCCGGCGCCGCTTCTCAGGACGGAGTGGGTCAAGCCCGGCACCCTTGTCATTCCCTATGGAACCATGTCGGCCGTTGAACTGGACCTCACCGACATCATGGACAAGGTCGTCATGGATGACTGGGGGCAGGCGCATGGCGTCTTCGGGGCGCTGCGCGCGCACGTGGATGCCGGCAAGCTGACACAGGACACACTGCATGCCGAACTGGGGCAGATCGTCGCCGGATCGCGACCGGGGCGGGAACGCGCGGACGAGACGATCCTGTTCTGGCATCGGGGGCTGTCGCTTTCGGATATAGCGTTGGGTCACATGATGCTGGAAAAGGCGCATGACAAGGGGATCGGCCAGAAGTTGAGGTTCTGGTAATGGACGTCATGCAAAGGGTTGATCCGGCACAATTCGCCGCGACCCTGAAGGGCGTGAGCACGCTGGAGGTGCCGGACGCGGTTTTCGCACGTATCCAAGCCGCCCGCCGGCATGTTGACGCAAAGGCCGCCGGTGCGGCCCCTGTTTACGGCCTCAACACCGGGCTGGGTGGCAATCTGGGTCATCGGATCGCACCCGAAGACATTCCGGACTTTCAGCAAAAGCTGGTGGACGGGCGGTCCGTGGCGACAGGCGACACGCTGCCCGAAGAGACGGGGCGCGCCATCCTGCTGGCCCGTATCCTGTCGGCGTCTCAAGGGCGAAGCGGCCTTTCGGAGGAGGTTTTCAGCCACATGGTTGCGGTGTTCCGGTCAGGCATCGCGCCCGTGGTTCCGGAATTCGGGTCAATCGGGGCGGCGGATCTGACCGTGATGGCGGTTTGGGCACAGGGGCTTCTGGGGCGCGGCGAGGTTTGGTTGGAAGGACGTGTCGTACCTGCTGCCGACGCGTTGGCACGAGCCGGGCTGACGGCCCCTGTTCTTCAGCCGAAAGATGCGCTGGCATTGATCAACAACAGTGCCTTCAGCGTTGCGCGTGCGGCCCGCGCCCTGGAACATGCGCGACGGGGACTGGATATGGCCAGAACATCGGCGCTTTTGTCCTATGCTGGATACGGGGCCAGCCGCGAAGTGCTGCGCGCCGACGTGAATGCGCTGCGCCCCGCATCCGGCCAGGCGGATGCCGCCGCCTGGTTTGCACGGCACCTCGAGGGTGCCGAAGACCGGCCCCGCAGGGTGCAGGAGGCACTGAGCTTTCGTCTCGTCGCGACGGTCACCGGGGCGGCCGAGACCGCGATTGCCCGGGCCGAGGAGGCCTGGGAAGACGAGGCCAATTCCGGGGCCGACAGCCCTGCGGTTCTGGACGATGGTGAAATGGTCTCGACGGCACATTTCCATGCGCCGTCCCTGGCGCTGGCCCTCGAGGGGGTGAGTCTTGCCATGGCAATGGTAGCGAACGGTGCGGTTCAGCGGGTACAGAAACTGATGACCCCCGAGTTGTCGGGGCTGCCCAGGTACCTGTCGCCCATGGGCGGAGCGAGTGCCGGCATGGTGCCGATGCAGAAGACATGCGCCTCGCTGCAGGCCGAAATCCGGCGGCACGCGATGCCGGTTGCCTTCGATCCGGCACCAGTGTCTGACACGGTGGAGGACATGGCCGCCATGACACCGCTGGCGGCGGCAAAGCTTCTGGACCAGATGCGTGCCTTTCACCTGCTTGCGGGAGCCGAGGCGATGGCAGCGGCACAGGCACTGGACCTGCGGGCGCCCGGGGCGACAAGCCCGTCGGTCGCCATGGTGCATGACGCGATCCGGGCCGTCGTGCCCACCCTGCAGGAAGATCGCCCCCTTGGCGGGGATATCGGCGCGGCCGCACGTGCCCTGAGTGATGCCGCCGCCAAGTTGGCCTGAGAGGTCCCGGCGTCAGCCTGTTTTCTGGATTTCGACCGAGTGGGGATACGGGATCGAGATGCCTTTCTCGTCGAACGCTTCCTTGACCGTCTTGGTAAGTTCGAACTTGATGTCCCAGTAATCCCCGGCATCGCACCACAGGCGCGCGGTGAGATCGACGCTGCTGTCACCAAGATTGGTCACGCGCACCCAGGGTGCGGGATCGGAATGAACCCGGGAATCCGCCTCGGCCAGATCAGTGATGATCTTCATCGCCTTGTCCGCGTCATCGTCGTAATCAATTCCGAACATAAGGTCGCAACGCCGTGTCGCGTGATGCGAGTAGTTGGTGATGACCGCACCCCAGGCCTGCCCGTTGGGCACGATGATCTGGACGTTGTCCGGCGTTGTCAGTTCGGTGAAGAAAAGGTTCAGATCGGCCACGGTTCCCGCCGTGCCGCCGATATCAACATACTGGCCCAGCTTGTAGGGCCGGAACAGGATCAGCATGAATCCTGCGGCAAGATCGCTGAGTGTCCCCTGCAGCGCCAGCCCGATGGCCAGTGTTGCAGCGCCGAGAATCGCGACGAGGCTGGTTGCCTCGATCCCGAAAAGGCCAAGAACCGCGATCAGAACGATGATCAGGATGACCCATTTCAGAATACTTGCGACGAAATTGCCGAGGGTATCGTCAAGACGCGGGTTCGCCTGTACCCGGCGGCGAACCATGCCGCTGATCGCGCCGGCGACAATCCAGCCGACGACGAGAAGGACGATCGCCTTGATTGCATTGAATGCCAGCGGGCCGAACCCGCCCATCGTGTCCATGATCGGGCCCATTATCCAAACTCCCTCGTTAACCCGATGCTCCATTATCGCCCGCCACCGGCGCTGCCAAGGGGCATTTCACCTTCCGCTAGCCCGGCAAAGTGCCTTTGAGGACGTATTCGAGGATCTGCACCACTTCTTCCGGTTCCCGCGTGACCGCCAGAGCGGCGGCATCGACTTCCTTGAGGGCGTGATCGTGTTCCGGTGGCTGAAGGATGATGAGAGATTTGCCAAGCGCGCTTGCGTAGCCGGCGTCGAAGGCCGCGTTCCACTGCTTGTACTTGTCGCCGAAGCGGACGACCACAATGTCGGCTTCCGCGATTCCCTTGCGGGTGCGGATAGCGTTCACCATGGCCCCCTTGTGATCGTGCCAGTACTTGTCCGCCTCCTCCCCGAGGATCGCCACCCCGCAATCGTCACTTGCCGCGTGATCCGTCACCGGCGCGGAGAAGCCGATATCCAGCCCTTTGGCGCCCGAGACGATACGGTCGCGCCAGTCGGTGTGGATTTCGCCGGATAGATAAACCTTGAGGGACATCAGGGAGCTCCTGTTCATTGATTTCGTGCGGTACCGTCGGCCGGCGCGTCCTGCATCATTGCCGTAACCTCCCGGTCGGGGACCTGTTCGAAACGGTCATAATGTGCCCCCACCGCGCGGAAGTAGCGCGGCACCAGCGGGCAAACGACCCGATCCACCAGCGGTGACAGATCATCGAGCGCCTCTTGCGATGCGACGGGCACCGCAAGCAGGATCCGGGCCGGGGCGCGGTCACGCAGGGCCATGAGGGCCGCGCGGACAGTGGCACCGGTTGCTATGCCGTCATCGACGAGGATCGTATCGCGCCCCGCCACCGGGATCGGCGGCCGGCCCGCAAGCCATCGCTGCCGCCGTTCGGCCAGTTCGGCACGCTTGGTTGCGACGGTGTCGGCGATATCGTCCTGCGTCATTCCGAGCCCGCGCAGGATGCCCTCGTTGAAATACACATGCTCGGGCGGGCCATCGACGATTGCGCCCGCTGCCACCTCTTCCTGCCCCGGCACGCCGATCTTTCGAACCAGCACCAGATCCAGCGGCGCGCCGAGCCCCCTGGCGACAGGCAAAGCCACGGGCACCCCGCCGCGCGGCAGGGCAAGAACCACAGGATCGTCCAGGGCCATGTCCTTTAGCCTGCCGGCAAGTTCGTCACCTGCCGCTTTTCGGTCGGCATACATGCTGCCTCCTGCTTCGTTTCACCTCATCATGCCATACCGTGACCGGCGGGCAACCATTCCCGCGCCGGGGCGGCGAATGAGGTGATATGGGCGCATGTGCAAGCAGCTTTGCCGCGCGCCCGGAATTCGAGCCGGAGGGCAGATCGTTCGCCTGAGCGTGGGCGATCTCTAACCTCGCAGGACACCTCCGGTCGCCTTCCGGACCTTGTCCACGATTTTGGTGGACACCGCTTCGATGTCCGCATCGGTGAGTGTCTTTTCAACCGGCTGCAGGCGCACGGTGACCGCCAGAGATTTCTTGCCTTCGCCAAGGCTGCCGCCGATGTATTCGTCGAAGACGCGCACATCCTCCACCAGTGTCTTCTCGGCACCGGCGGCGGCGTTGACCAGTGTCAGCGCCTCGACATCCGCGTCGACCACGAAGGCAAAATCACGCTCCACCGCCTGCAGGTCGCGCAGGACGAGCGCGCCGCGCGTTGCGGATGATTTTCGTGGCATCGGGATCTCGGCCGGAAACAGGGTAAAGGCCATCGCGGGGCCCTTGATATCCATCGCTTGAAGGAGGCCGGGATGCAACTCTCCGAAAATGCCGAGCACCTTCCCGGGGCCCAGGCATATGCGTCCGTGGCGCCCGGGATGGAACCAGTCCGGCCCGTCGCGCAGGATCTGCACCTTGGCGGGGGCCGACAGGGCCGACAAGACCGCTTCGGCATCGGCCTTGGCGTCGAAAAGGTCAACATTGCGGGATTGCCCGTGAACGTCTTTCGGGGCGGTTCTTCCCACCAGAAGACCGGCAACCTGCAAATGCTGTTCATCCGGTTCGCCGCCGTGGAAGGCATGGCCGACCTCGAAAAGCGCCATGTCCATCAGCCCGCGCGCCTGGTTGCGTGCCGCCGCCTGCAGAAGGCCGGGCAGCAGGTCCGGGCGCATATGGCTCATCTCGGAACTGATCGGATTGGCGAGCATCGTGGCATCATCTCCACCGCCGAAAAGCGTTGCGCCGGCGTGGTCGATGAAGCTGTAGGTGACACATTCATTGTAACCCAGCATGGCCGTGGTCCGGCGGGCGATCTGTTCCCGGCGCTGCATGGTCGACAGGATCGGTTTGGGCACGCCATCACGGGCGCGTGGCATCGGCTTGCCCCGCAGCCTGGTCAGAGAGGCGATGCGCGCCACCTCTTCCACGAGGTCGGCCTCGCCCATAACGTCGGGCCGCCACGAAGGGACATGCGCCATGTCGTCCTCGAGCCGGAACCCGAGCGCTTCGAGCGTGCGGCGCTGTTCGGCTTCCGGGATGTCCATGCCGACAAGCGATTGCACCCGGGCCGGATCGAGGCGGTAGGCGCGGCTGACATCAGGTACTTCGCCGGCGACAACCACTTCGGAGGCCTCGCCGCCGCACAGGTCCAGGATCATCCGCGTGGCCAGTTCATGGCCCGGCATGTTGAAGGCCGGGTCGATGCCGCGCTCGTTGCGGTAGCGCGCGTCGGAATTGATCCTCAGCGCGCGACCGGTTTCGGCGATCTGAACGTGATCCCAGACGGCGGCTTCCAGAAAGACATTGGTGGTCTTTTCGGTGCAGCCGGTGGCGAGCCCGCCCATGATGCCGCCGATGCTCTCGATGCCCGCGTCGTCGGAAATCACGACCTGCCCGAGACCGAATGTGTAGTCCTTCTCGTCGAGGCCGGTAAGGGTTTCGCCACCCTTGGTGCGGTGGACGAGGAGATTTCCACTGACCTTGTCGGCGTCAAAGACATGTAAAGGACGGTTGCGGTCATGGGTGAAGAAATTGGTGATGTCCACCAGCGCCGAGATCGGGCGCAGGCCGATGGCGCGCAAACGGTCCCGAAGCCATTCGGGCGAGGGGCCGTTCTTGACATTGCGGATCAGCCGGCCGGCGAAAACCTCGCAGCCGTTCTCGCGCGCGTCGGGGGCGATACTCACGTCGATGGGGCAGGGGAAGCTGCCCCGGATCTCGGCCTGCGGCGCGGGTTTCATCCTGCCGAGGCCGCGTGCCGCCAGATCGAGCGCGATACCGCGGACGCCAAGCGCGTCGGGCCGGTTGGGCGTGATCGCGATCTCGACAACCGGGTCCACCTTGGCGGGATCGTTCTCGATCAGCCAATCGGTGAAACGCTGGCCCACCTCGCCCGAGGGGAGTTCGATGATGCCGTCATGCTCGTCCGAGAGTTCCATCTCGCGTTCCGAGCACATCATGCCGTGGCTCTCCACGCCGCGGATCTTGCCCACGCCGATGGTCGTGTCGATGCCGGGCACGTAGGTGCCGGGGCCGGCCACGACGACGGTGATCCCCTCGCGGGCGTTCGGGGCTCCGCAGATGATCTGCCGCTCGCCTTCTGCAGTCTGCACCTGGCAGACCCGCAGCCGGTCGGCATCGGGGTGTGGGTCTGCGCTGATGACTTTGCCTATTGTGAAGTCGGACAGCCGCGCGGCAGGGTCCTGCACCTCTTCCACCTCAAGCCCCAGATCGGTCAACGCGTCGGTTATCTCCGGCAGCGTTGCCTGGGTTTCGAGGTGATCTTTCAGCCAGGACAGGGTGAATTTCATGGGTCAGCATCCGCCGGTTGTCTTGTTGGTCCCGCGGCGTTTAGCGGATATCGCGGCAAGGGGAAAGGCCCGCACGAATCCGCGGCGCGGTTCAGTCCTCGTCGCGGATGATGTCCGGAACGCCAAGGCGCGCGATCAGGCGGTCGGTCTCGCGTTCGACCAGCGCGATATTGCTGTCGCGGACCGTCGGCAGAAGTGCCCTTGCACGGCGCACCTCGGAATATTCGAGCGTTGCATGGATCAGTTCGGGCCCCTGCCCCGCGATTGCAAGGGGATGGCCGAAGGGATCAAGAATGCGCGAGCCACCCCAGAATGTCAGGTCCATTTCCGGGCCGACGCGGTTCACCATCACCGAGGGCGCGCCATACATCATCGAGTAGAAATGCATCGTCGCTGTCCAGCCGGAAGGGTTGTCGAAAGCCTCGCCAACGGCTTCGACTCCCGAAGAAATCGGGGAAACCAGGAGTGTGGCGCCATGCAGGAACGCCAGGTGCGTGAGCGCGGGATTCCACAGGTCGGCACAGATCAACAGGCCGAGGCGCCAATCCTCGTCGATGGCATGCGTGTCCACGAACCGGCCCTGCGCATAGTATTTCGTCTCGATCAGCTTGCCGTAGGAGGGCAGATTGATCTTGCGGTGGATATAGACCAGCTTGCCGCCGCGATAGACACCGGCGGCGTTATAGAACTGCGCGCCGGGGCCTTCCTCGATGAAACCCACGATCAGGATCATGTCGCCGGCAGTGCGCGACAGCTCCAGGAGCCGCGCATCGCGGCTCTGCATGGTCACGTCAAGCAGGGATTCGGCGCCGTAGTGGCCGGTCATGGAGAGTTCCGGAAAGACCAGGAGGTCAGCGCCAACATTGAGGGCCGCGCCAACCCATCTGTGGTGTTCGCTGAAATTGGCGTCCAGATCGCCGATGGTCGAGGCAAACTGCGCGGCGGAAACGGTGAGGGATCTGGTCATGGTCCGGCCTGTGAGAAATGCGGCTTTGAAACGGAGGCTTGCACGCGATGACAGCAGGGCGTCAAGCGCCGTGCCGCGCGAGGTAAACCGTTTGCGTGAACGGGCGGTCCTGCAGGGGGTTGTGGAATGTCACCGGCACAGGCCAGGCCGCGACGAAGACCGATTTCAAGCGGTCGGTGAAGGCAGCATCCGGTGGTTCGTTCGACCACAAGCCGAATATGCCGCCGGGCTTCAAGTGGCGTGAAAGGGCGGCAAGGCCCTCCGGCGTGTAGAATCCACCGCTGCGTGTGTCGAGAAGCGCGTCCGGCGAATGATCTATGTCCACAAGGATCGCGTCATGGGTGCAGCCCGGGTTTTCAGGGTCGAAACCTTCCGCGCTGGCCGCGAGAGCGAAAAAATCGCCCTCCACGACTCTGCAACGTGGCTCGCTTGTGAGCCCCTCCCCAAGCGGCAGGAGGCCCGTTTGATGCCATTCGATCACCGGATCAAGAAACTCGACGACGCAGAGCCGTGCAACACCCGTCGCATCCAGAACGGCACGGGCGGTGTGGCCAAGGCCCAGACCCCCGACAATCACGCTCAGGTCCTCTCCACGGCACGCGGCAACACCTTCTTGTCCCAGTGCCACCTCCGATGCGGTGAAAGCGCTTGTCATAAGAAATTCGTGGCCGAGCATGATCTCGTACACGTCCAGTCCGAGTCGCAGGTCGTGCCGTCGCCGCAACGATAGCGCGCCGATGGGTGTCGGACGAAAATCCAGTTCTTCAAAGAAGGGGACGGGCGGATCGGTCATGCCCGCGCTCACGCCACGCCGCTGCGCAGCAGATCGTGGATATGGACGAGCCCCTGAAGCCTGCCATCCTTGTCCACCGCGAAAAGCGCGCTGATCTTGTTGGCGTTCATGATGCCCAGAGCCTCGGAAAGGAGGGCCTCGGGCCCTATGGTGCGCGGGCTGCGGGTAGCGACCTCGCCGGCGCGGCATTCCATCAGCCGGTCGAGGTTGCGGCGCAGGTCCCCATCGGTGATCACGCCGGCCAGGTGCGATCCATCCAGGACCGCGGCCACGCCGAACCCCTTCGCCGTCATTTCAAGCAGGGTCTCGCCCATCGGCGTGTCACCGTGCACCACCGGCAGCTCATCCCCCTTGTGCATGACCGCGCTGACCCTGAGCAGTTGAGCGCCAAGCGTGCCCCCCGGATGGAAGGCGAGGAAATTCTCGCGCTCGAATCCGCGCAGGCGCATTAGCGCCACCGCCATCGCATCGCCAAGGGCCATGGTGCAGGTGGTGGAGGTGGTTGGGGCCATGCCGATCGCGCAGGCCTCGGGCGCTTCGGGCAGGGCGAGCAGACAATCGGCCTGCTGCCCAAGGGTGCTCAGGGGGTTCTTGGTTATCGCGACAAGCGGGATCGAGAAGCGCCGCGTATGGGCAATGATATCGGCAAGTTCGCGCGTTTCGCCGGAATTGGAAATCAGGATCACCGCGTCCTGCGGGGTGATCATGCCCAGATCGCCGTGGCTGGCCTCGCCGGGATGCACCGACTGCGCCGGTGTCCCGGTGCTGGCCATCGTGGCGGCGATCTTGGCCGCGACATGCCCCGATTTGCCCATGCCCGAGACGATGACGCGCCCCCGCACCGAAAGCAGGGTTTCGACCGCCGCGTCAAAATCGCTCGGCAAAGCATCGCGCAGAGCCAGAAGCGCCTCTCCCTCTATGAAAAGGACGTCCTGGGCGATCTCCGTGGGGGTCTGGGTGGTTGTCATCCGTCGGGCTCCGCTGTGACAGCGGCGGTGATACCCGCTTGCCGGGGCAAGGGAAACCCCCGTGCGCGGAAGGTGGCCGCGTTGACTTCGCGAATGACCTGACGCACAACGAAACGAAAGCGGGGCAGGAAAGGACAGGGGCCATGAAGATCGCGATGATCGGCGCCGGGTATGTGGGGCTGGTGTCGGGTATCTGCTTTTCCGATTTCGGGCATGACGTCACCAGTGTCGACAGCAACCCGGACAAGATCGCCATGCTTGAACGCGGTGAAGTGCCGATCTTCGAACCGGGGTTGGAGGCGCTCATGGCCAAGAACGTCGCCGCGGGGCGGTTGACCTTCTCGGACGATCTGGCCACCGCCGTGGCGGGTGCCGATGCTGTCTTCATCGCGGTGGGTACGCCGACACGCCGGGGCGATGGCCATGCGGACCTGACTTTTGTCATGGATGCGGCAAGGGAGATCGCGAAGGCCGCGAGCGGGTACATCGTGATCGTGACCAAATCCACGGTGCCGGTGGGGACCAACCGGCAGGTCAAGCAGGTGATCCGAAAGGCCAACCCCGCCCTCGACTTCGATGTCGCTTCCAACCCCGAATTCCTGCGCGAAGGCGCAGCGATCGAGGATTTCATGAAGCCCGATCGCGTGGTCGTGGGTGTGCAATCCGACCGTGCGGCCGAGGTCATGCAGGATATCTACCGGCCGCTCTATCTGCGCGATTTTCCGATCATCGTCACTGATCTGGAAAGCGCTGAGATGATCAAGTACGCGGCGAACGCCTTCCTTGCCACCAAGATCACCTTCATCAATGAAATCGCCGCCTTGTGCGAGCGTACCGGCGCCGACGTCAAGCAGGTGTCCAAGGGGATGGGCCTTGATGGGCGGATCGGCAACAAGTTCCTGCACGCCGGCCCCGGTTTCGGCGGTAGCTGCTTTCCCAAGGATACCAGGGCCCTGGCCCGTATCGGGCAGGAGCATGCGTCGCCGGTCCAGATCACCGAAACGGTCATCAAGGTCAACGAGGAGGTCCGCCGCCGAATGACCGACAAGCTGCTGGACATGTGCGACGGCAGTTTCAACGGCAAGCGCATCGGCGTTCTGGGCGTGACCTTCAAACCCAACACCGACGACATGCGGGATGCGCCCGCGCTGACAATCGTGCCCGCCCTGGTGGGTGGCGGTGCAAAGGTTCGGGTGATGGATCCGCAGGGGCAGCGGGAGGGGGAAGAGCTGTTGCCCGGGGTGCAATGGCTGAACGATCCCTACAAAGCGGCCCACAATGCCGACCTTCTGGTGATCCTGACGGAATGGAACGAGTTCCGTGCGCTGGACCTGAAACGCATCGTGCGCAAGATGTCGGTACCGCGCCTTGCGGATCTGCGCAACATATACTCGGCCCGCGATGCCAAGCGCGCCGGGTTCACCGCCTATCAGTCCGTGGGCCGCGCAGGATTCGTGAAGAGCACATGATCGCTGTGAACGGATGCAATGACACGCACGTGCATGGGGAGCCGGGGGCCGCCCTGCAGCGCGTGCGGCCGGCCCTGGAATTGCCGTGACGACAGATGTCGATATCCTTGACAGCCGCTATTCCTGGCTCCGCCTCGGGGTGTGCCTTCTGATCGCGACGATCGGCAATGTCGGCATGTGGGCGATCGTCGTGGTGATGCCTGACATGCAGGCGGAATTCGCCATAGACCGCGCCGATGCGGCGCTGCCGTATACCCTGACGATGGTGGGCTTCGCGTTTGGAAATCTGGCCATCGGACGGATCGTGGACCGGTTCGGGATCACCGTGGCGCTGAGCCTTGCGGCCGTCCTGATCGGCGGCGGCATGGGGCTGGCTGCGCTGAGTCCGTCGGTGATGATCCTTTCGGTGCTTCAACTCATCATCGGTTTCGGCACCGCCGCCAGTTTCGGACCCCTTATCGCCGATATATCGCTCTGGTTCCTGCGCCGCCGCGGTATCGCCGTGGCGATAACCGCAAGTGGCAACTACTTGTCCGGCGCGTTCTGGCCTGTCGTTCTTGGTGGCGTTCTGGCCGAACACGGCTGGCGCGGGGTCTATCTTGTGCTCGCGTGTGTCACGGTGGCGCTGGTGATCCCGCTGTCATTGTTTTTGCGGCGGCGGGTGCCACTGGGGGCGACTGCCCATGCGGATACGATATCCAGCCAGCGTGCCAACGCCTCCGGAATCCCGCCCCGGACGCTGCAACTGATGCTCGGACTGGCCGGCATCGGCTGCTGCATCGCGATGTCGATGCCGCAGGTTCATATCGTGAGTTTTTGCGTCGATCTCGGCTATGGTCCGGCCGTCGGCGGGCAGATGCTTTCCCTGATGCTTCTGGGCGGTGTCGTCTCGCGGCTGATTTCGGGGCTTGTCGCGGATCGTCTGGGCGGAGTGCGCACCCTTTTGATCGGGTCGGCGCTACAGTGCCTGGCGCTCTTTCTCTACCTGCCGGCGGGAGGGCTTGTTTCGCTGTACATGGTCAGCGCGGTATTCGGTCTGGCGCAGGGCGGGATAGTGCCCAGTTACGCGCTCGTGGTGCGCGAATACATGCCCAGCAAGGAGGCCGGGCGGCGGGTCGGTTTCGTGCTGATGGCAACGATCTTCGGGATGGCAATAGGTGGCTGGATGTCGGGCTGGATATACGATGTGACCGGCAGTTACAGGATGGCTTTCATAAATGGAATCGCCTGGAACTTCCTGAATATCGGTATCATGGTCCTGATCCTGCTGCGCACCACGCGCCGGCACCTCGCCGCAGCCTGATCGTTCAGCCGTGGATCACCGTCTTGTCCAGGTCAGGCCCGAGGGCCGGATCGGCCGGTTCCAAAGGCGGTCTCAGGTTGAGCCACCGTTCATCACCGCTCTGATGGGCTTTCAGAGATTTGAGCCCCGGAATAAGACCGGCGTCCTGAATCGCCGTGCGATGACGATTGACGGCTGCCTCAAGCGCCTGCGCCTCGATCGTCTTGTCGGCGAGGGCGAGATCATAGAGCTTTCGGATCGCACCGGCATTGGAATTGCAACTTGCCGAAATACAGCCGCCCGCGCCTGCCTCCACCCCTTTCAGCAGGAAGCTCTCGGAGCCGGGAAACACCGAAATGCCGGGGGCCGCGTCGATCACCGCGCGCGTGTTTTCCCAGTCTCCCGAACTGTCCTTGTAGGCCACCACGATCTCGGGAAACGCCGTGTTCAGCCGCGCCGCGAGAGCCGGCGAAATTCCGACTCCTGCCATTTGCGGAATGTGGTACAAGCAGATGCGCAGCGCGTCCGAGCCCACGCGGTCTATCAGCGTGCTGAAATAGCGGTAAAGCCCCTCGTCCCGGGCATTGACGTAGAAGAACGGCGGCAGTGTCATCACGGCCGCACATCCAAGATCAACGGCGTGGCGCACAAGCGTTTCGGTGTCCGCAAGCGCGCAGAGCCCGGTGCCCGGCATCAGTTGGTCCGGCTGCGCAATGCCCGAGGTGACCAGCCGTTCCAGAATCTCCATGCGCTCGCGCGAGGTGTTGCTCACTGCTTCGCCGGTGGTGCCGAACGGTGAGAGGTAGTGCGCGCCATCGGCCAGACACTGTCCGGCATGTTCGAGGTAGAGGTCGGACGCGATGGTCATGTCGTGATTGTAAGGTGTGAGCACGGGGGTCACGATCCCGCGGAACCGTTTCGTGGGCATGCGGTGGTCCTTCCTGGTTGATCAGTAGCCGCGTTCGGGATCGACGATATTGACAAGGGTTTCACCCGCTTGCCAACGGGCAAGGTTCTCGAGGAAGAGCTCGAACGAGGCCATTTTCCAACCCTCGAACACGGCCGAGCAATGTGGCGAGATGATCGTGTTATCCAATTCCCAGAGGGGGCTGTCGGTCGGCAGTGGCTCGGTCTCGAAGACATCGAGCGCGGCTCCGGCGATGACCCGGTTGCGCATCGCGTCGATCAGCGCGTCGGGCTGCACGACACCGCCGCGCGAGACATCGACAAGAAGCGCATCGGGTTTCATGGCCCCGAAGGCCCGCGCATCGACCAGATGACGTGTCGACGGCAGAAGTGGCGTGCAGACGGCGATGAAATCCGCGCGCCCCCAAAGATCGGGCAGGGCGTCGGCGGCATGCACCTCGTCGACATTCTCCATCGGGGCGGGGCGCGCACGCGTGCCCAGAACATGCAAGCCGAAGGCCCGGGCACGTGCGGCAATGGCTTGTCCGGTGTTGCCAAGGCCGACGATCAGCAGGGTCTTGCCCTTCAAGGGGCTCATGAGACGTTCGCCGTCCCAGTGCCGCGCAGAGCGATCGGCAGCCAGCCCGTCGATATCAAGGGTGAAATGCAAAAGGGCGCCGAAAGTATATTCGGCCATCATGGCCGACGCGACACCGGCAGAATTGGTTACCGTGACACGCTCGGGGTTCCACGGCGTCAGGTGATCGGCGCCCGACCCGCCCACGGAAATCCACTCGGGGCCGTCCTCACCCAGTAATGCCTCGCGCGGAAAACCCGCGCGCCCCGCGAAACAGATCGAATAAACCACGTCGGGCCTGAAGGACCCGACAAGTGTGTCCAGGCCATCGTACTTGTCGCTGGCTTCGACGGTCGCGTCCGGGGCCACATCCTGCATCCGGGCCAGAAGCGGGCCGGGCTCGCTGGAGTGGATTAGGATTTTCGGGGTCTCGCCTGTCATTGCGCCTCCACTTCGGGGTAAACCAGTTCAGCCAGGGCTGAAAACCGTGTGCCGGGCTCGCACAGCTCTTCAAGCATCGCCCAGATCGCATCGCGTCGGGCTCTTGGCATTACCCGCGCTGTCATGGACTCGAACTTTTCCCGCAATTCGCTGTCGCTCATCGGCTCCTCGGGGCCGCCACGCGCCTGGACATCTCCGGAGTGAACCTGACGGCCGTCCCGCAGGATGACGGTGATGTCGGACCAGCGCCCCTCGGGGAAACGGGCGGAATGATGTGCATCCTCGGTGACGGTGATGCGTGGCAGCCACGCAAGGACATCCGGATCGCGCAACCGCTCGCCCGAGATGGCGTGCGGGGTGATCCGGCCATGTTCCAGCATTGTGGCAAGGGCGAAGCCGAGGCTGTATTGCGCCTGTGAAGTCGTCCGTGGCGCCCCGGAGAAAAGACGCGCGGATTCCGTGAAGGTGCGCACTTCGATCCTGTCGACGTCATTCGGGCGTATGCCCTGTTCCTGAACAATCCTGTGCAAGGCGTCGCAGGCGGCATGCGCCCAGCGGCAGATCGGGTAAGGCTTGATGTAGTTGCTTTCAATCGTCCATTCGCGCCCCAGATCGGCCCAGACATCCGCGACATCGTCGGCCTCCACAGTGATTGCCGGCGCACCGGTGAATCCCCGCATGGCCATCAACGTGGCCGAAGCGCCAACCAGCGCGCCCATGCCGGACCCGTCATGCAACATTGTGGGATTGTCGATTTCGCGCATCATCTGGCTGCGCGGGCCGTGATATTCGGCGATTCCGAGAGCATGACGCAGGATTGCGGCATCCGCTCTTTCCATCCGACACCCGAGAGCGGCAACGCCAAGCGCGTTCCAGGCGCCCGATGTGTGGTAATCGGAAACCGTGGCATGCAGCGAAATTCCGGCACGGGCAGCCACCTCGTAAGCCATGGCCAGCGCCTTCAGCGCGGTGCGTGCCTCGAGCTCCGGATGCCTTTCGGCAAAAGCGAAAAGAGCCGGCACGACGGCGCAACCGATATGGCCCTTGGTGCGGTTCAGCCCGTCGTGACCGTCAAGATTGTCGATTTGAGTGGCAAGGGCCCATGCCGCGCCCGGCACGCTGACGCGGCGGCCGTCGAACAGCATACGGGCGGCGGTGTCCTGCGATCCCGCAGCATGGAAATCGATCGCGAAGTCTCGGGCTATCGTTCCCGGCTGCAGAGTTGCCGCACCCGCGGCCACACCGATCGTGTCAATCAGCAGGCGCGCAGCGAAACGCAGCGCAGTTTCCGGAACCTCAAGCTCGGGGTTCAGCGCGAACCGGGCGATCGTGGTGAACCGCGTGCCGTCGGGCTCCGCGATACGGGATGGACCATCATGCATGTGCGGCTCCTGGGCGGGGATCTGCCTCATGCAAGCTACCTGTCACTTGACCCGGAAGGCAATGGCGTTCCGTGCAGATGTGAAAGGGCGTGGCGGAGGAATGGCTCGCTTGGGATGTGGCACCTGCGATCCGGTCATGTCGCTGATGTACCTCAGGCGCCAATCACTCTGCCGGTTCCCGCGTTCGGGATGGCCTGAAACGTGACTGACCAACAGCCGGGATCCGTTGATCTTGAAGGGAAATGGTGCCCAGGAGAGGACTCGAACCTCCACGTCCATACGGACACTAGCACCTGAAGCTAGCGCGTCTACCAATTCCGCCACCTGGGCCGGTGTCGTGAAGCAGGCATGTATCTCCGCGTCCGGAAGGTGTCAACGTCGTTTTTCGCAACCATGCGGCTTGCCAAAGCGCCTTGTCCAAACCGGCCCGGAAGGATAGGACTCGAGTGTAAATAATTTGCCCGGAGACAGCCAATGTCCAAGCTTGTCACGATCTATGGCGGATCAGGATTTGTCGGACGCTACATCGCTCGGCGCCTCGCGCAGGCGGGATGGCGCATACGCGTGGCGGTCAGACGCCCCAACGAGGCGATGCACGTGAAGCCTTATGGCGTGGTCGGACAAGTGGAGCCGGTATTTTGCAATATCCGTGATGACGCGAGTGTCCGGGCCGTGATGAAGGGGGCCGATGCGGTTGTGAATTGCGTTGGAACGTTCGATCGGAAAGGTCGAAACAATTTCGATGCAGTCCAGCACGAGGGCGCGGAACGCATCGCGCGCCTGGCCGCCGAAGAGGGCGTGGAGAGGATGGTGCACATTTCGGCCATTGGTGCCGACGGAGACTCCGAAAGCATCTACGCCCGTACCAAGGCGCAGGGCGAGGCGGCGATTACCGGGCATTTCCCGCAGGCCGTGATCCTGCGACCTTCAGTCATTTTCGGCCCCGAAGATGCCTTCTTCAACCGGTTCGCCGCGATGACGCGCCTCGGCCCGGTCCTGCCGGTTGTCGGGGGCGGAACGCGGTTTCAACCTGTTTACGTGGATGACGTTGCCGCTGCGGCGGCTCTGGGTGTGGAAGGCCGGGCCGCACCGGGTGTTTACGAGCTGGGTGGTCCGGACGTCACCACATTCCGTGACCTGATGCGGCATATGCTCCAGGTCATCAGGCGGCGGCGGCTGATCATGAATATCCCGTTCTGGGCGGCTTCTGCCATGGCATGGGTCATGGAATTGGGCCAGACGCTTTCACTTGGGCTGATCCCGCCGCAGATCACCCGCGATCAGGTTCGCAGCCTCAGGCATGACAACGTTGTGAGTGCGGATGCGAAGGGGTTTGCCGAACTGGGAATCGAGCCGACCTCTCTCGAGGCGGTTTTGCCCGATTACCTGTGGCGTTTCCGCCCCTCGGGGCAATACGCGGCGATACAGGAATCGGCCGACAAGCTTCGGTCAGGCTAACTGCCCGCCATAGGCAAGGATCAGCAGGGCGATGCCCAGGATGATCCGGTAAATGACGTAGGGTGTGAAGCTGACGTGGTGCAGGAGACGCATCATCAGCGCAAGCGCAAGAAGCGCCGCCACGAAGGCGAAGACCGCGGCAATCAGACAGCTCCGCATATCTACGCTCTCTACCCCGATGATGACCTCCCCGCCCAGGAGTGCGCCGCTGGCCGCGATCGCGGGTATCGACATCAGCATTGCAAATCGTGCCGATTCATGACGGGCGTATCCCAGCATGCGTGCCCCGCTGATCGTGATGCCCGATCGCGAGGTGCCGGGTATAAGGGCAAGCGCCTGCCAGAGGCCGATGATGATGGCGTGGCGCATTGTCCAGTTTTCCTGGGTAAGGTGGCTTGAGCCGCGCTGATCCGCCCACCAGAGCACGACGCCGAATACCAGCATTGTCCAGCCGATCACGATCGGAGAGCGCATCGCCTCGTCCAGGCCGATGACATGCAGTATCAGACCCAGAATGACCACCGGCATGGACGCGATGACGAGCAGCAAAGCAAGGCGTGCGCCGGGCGTATCGACCCGGCCACGCACCAGGCGGTGAAATCCGCCGAGCGCCAGCCGGACATCTGAAAGGAAATACAGGATGACCGCAAGCAGGGTGCCCACATGAACGGCGACATCCACCGCCTGTCCCTGATCGTGAAGACCGGTCAAGGAAGGCAGGAGAATCAGGTGCCCCGAGGACGAGACCGGCAGGAATTCAGTCACGCCCTGGATCATGGCAACGAGAATCAGATGCAAGAGCGTCATCCGGCGGCTCCGGGTTTGAGCATTTCCTCACCTATAAACCATTGGAAATCACAGGGAAGCGCATAAAAAGGTCCGAAACGGACATAAAATACGAGATCCTTTGTGGGTTTGGTTCCAGCTGAAGCAAAAATTCTATTAATAAGACAGTAAAGCTGACTTTTCATGCTGTGCCACATGCCGTACACATGGTGCTTCAATGGTGAACGGAGAGGCGCCGTGTCAAAGCAACCAATGCTGAAATTTGTGACGGTCGAGCGGGTGATGCCCGACAAGCGGGCGGCCGAGAGCCGCAACAAGGACTTTCACGAAATCTATGCGGAGTATGCCGATGCCAAGGCCCGGGAACAGGCCGGACGGTGCAGCCAGTGCGGTGTACCTTATTGCCAGTCACATTGCCCGTTGCACAACAATATTCCCGACTGGCTTCGGCTGACGGCAGAGGGGCGCTTGCGCGAGGCATACGAGCTTAGCCAGGAAACCAACACATTTCCCGAAATCTGTGGGCGGATCTGTCCGCAGGATCGTCTGTGCGAGGGCAACTGCGTGATCGAGATGTCGGGACACGGCACTGTCACGATCGGCGCTGTCGAAAAATATATCACCGACACGGCGTGGGAAGAAGGTTGGGTCGAAGCGATCATGCCGCGGCAGGAACGCCCTGAATCCGTTGGGATAATTGGCGCCGGGCCGGGTGGCCTGGCGGCGGCTGACATTTTGCGGCGCGAGGGTGTGAAAGTGACTGTCTATGACCGTTACGACCGGGGCGGCGGATTGATGACCTACGGGATTCCCGGTTTCAAGCTGGAAAAGGACGTGGTGATGCGCCGGATGGACCAACTGGCACAGGCCGGGGTCGAGTTCCGGCTGAACTGCGATATCGGCCAAGACCTGTCATTCGAGGAGATTCACAGCAAACACAATGCCTTGTTGATCGCCACCGGGGTTTACAAGTCGCGAGACCTGCCCGGTCCGGGCGCCGGGGCGCAGGGGATCGTGCGTGCGATAGATTATCTGACGGCATCCAACCGGATCGGGTTTGGTGACATCGTGCCCGAATTCGAGTCCGGCGAGTTGAACGCGGCTGGCAAACGAGTTGTCGTGGTCGGTGGTGGCGACACGGCTATGGATTGTGTGCGCACGGCCGTGCGACAGGGTGCGACTTCGGTCAAGTGCTTGTATCGCAGGGACCGGGACAACATGCCGGGCAGCCAACGTGAAGTGGCCAATGCCGAAGAGGAAGGTGTTGTTTTTGAATGGCTCAGCGCCCCGAAATCCTTCATGGGTGATCCGGTTTCCGCAGTCCGTGTGCAGCAAATGCGCCTTGGCCCGCCGGATGCCACCGGACGCCGCGCGCCCGAGGAGATCGAAGGCGCAGAGCATGACGAACCGGCGGACCTGGTGATCAAGGCGCTCGGTTTCGAAGCGGAGGATCTTCCGGCCCTCTGGAATCAAAAGGATTTGGAAGTCACACGCTGGGGCACGATCAAGGCCGAGTTCACATCCGGCCGCACTTCGATGCCGGGGGTGTACGCGGTGGGAGACATCGTGCGCGGTGCCTCGCTCGTTGTCTGGGCGATCCGTGACGGGCGCGATGCGGCGGCGGCCATGATGGATGACCTGAACGCCGCGCAATCCGTCGCTGCGCAATAGGTTTTGAACAGTTCGAAGAGTTTGAACAGGGTTCTTGTTCAGGACGTCGGCGTTCCGTCCTTCAAGATGAAATTCGGGGCAGCACCCCTGACCCACAGACCCAAGAAAGGGTGAAGAGCGATGATGAAACCGGATCTCGACTGGGCCGCCGATCAGGATGCGAAGCGCAAATGGCTGGCCGGGCACGGCATGTACTCGGAAGAGGAGGAGCATTCCTCTTGTGGCGTGGGCCTGGTGGTGTCTGTTGATGGCAGTGCCTCGCGCAAGGTCGTCGAGGCCGGTATCGGCGCGCTGAAGGCGATCTGGCATCGGGGCGCGGTGGATGCCGACGGCAAGACCGGGGACGGCGCGGGCATCCATGTGCAGATCCCGGTGCCGTTCTTTTATGACCAGATCAAGCGCACCGGACACGAGCCGCGCGAGGATCGCCTTGTCGCGGTCGGGCAGGTCTTTCTGCCGCGCACGGATTTCGGCGCCCAGGAAACCTGCCGCACGATCGTGGAGTCCGAGGTGCTGCGGATGGGGCACTCGATCTATGGCTGGCGGCATGTGCCGGTGGATGTGACCTGCCTTGGCGAAAAGGCCAACGCCACCCGCCCCGAGATCGAGCAGATCCTGATCTCGGATGGCAAGGGCCTGGACGAGGAAACCTTCGAGCGCGAACTGTACGTGATCCGCCGCCGGATCGAGAAGGCCGCCGCGGCGGCCGGGGTCAACGGCCTTTATATCGCGAGTCTGAGCTGCCGGAGCATCATCTACAAGGGCATGATGCTTGCCGAGCAGGTGAGCGAATTCTACCCCGATCTCAAGGACAAGCGGTTCAAGTCCGCTTTCGCGATCTATCATCAGCGGTATTCCACCAACACCTTTCCGCAATGGTGGCTGGCGCAACCGTTCCGGATGCTGGCACATAACGGCGAGATCAACACCCTCAAGGGCAATCTGAACTGGCTGAAGAGCCACGAGATCAGGATGGCCTCCTCGGCGTTCGGGGAGATGGCGGAGGACATCAAGCCGATCGTCTCGGGCGGATCTTCGGACAGCGCCGCGCTTGATGCGGTGTTCGAGGTTCTCGTGCGCGCCGGACGCAGCGCGCCGATGGCCAAGACGATGCTGGTGCCGGAAAGCTGGTCCAAGCAGGCCGAGGAACTGCCGCAGACGTGGCGTGACATGTATTCCTACTGCAATTCCGTGATGGAACCGTGGGACGGTCCCGCGGCGCTCGCGATGACGGATGGCCGGTGGGTCTGTGCCGGGCTGGATCGCAATGGTCTGCGGCCGATGCGCTATGTCGTCACCGGTGACGGGCTGGTGATCGCCGGGTCGGAAACGGGCATGGTGCCGGTGGATGAGGCGCGGGTGCGTGAAAAAGGTGCGCTCGGACCCGGTCAGATGCTGGCAGTGGACATGAAGAAGGGCCTTCTGTTCCACGATACCGAAATCAAGGACAAGTTGGCACGGGCGCTGCCGTTCGGTGACTGGGTCGGCAAGATCAAGGATCTGGACACGGAGCTTTCGAGAGTGACCGAAAGGCCGATTTTCAGCGGCGAGGATCTGCGCCGGCGCCAGATCGCCGCCGGGTACAGTATCGAGGAGCTGGAACAGATCCTCGCGCCGATGGCCGAGGACGGCAAGGAGGCGATCGGCAGCATGGGCGACGATACGCCCTCGGCGGTGCTGAGCAAGCGCTACCGGCCGCTGAGCCATTTCTTCCGGCAGAACTTCAGCCAGGTCACCAACCCGCCCATAGACAGCCTGCGCGAGTACCGGGTGATGAGCCTCAAGACACGGTTCGGCAACCTGAAGAACGTGCTGGATGAAAGCGGTGCACAGACCGAGATCCTGACACTGGACAGCCCCTTCGTGGGCAACGCGCAGTTCGACGCGCTCCTGTCCGGTCTGGATACCGAGGTTGCCCGGATCGACTGCACGTTCGCGCCGGGGCGCGGCGCGCTGCGTGCGGGGCTGGAGCGCATTCGCGCCGAGGCCGAGGACGCCGTGCGGTCAGGTGCCGGGCATCTGGTGCTTGGTGACGAGACATCCGGCCCTGACCGCGTGGCGATGCCGATGATCCTGGCGACCAGCGCGGTGCACAGCCACCTGACGCGCAAGGGTCTGCGCACCTTCTGTTCCATCAACGTGCGGTCGGCCGAATGCATCGATCCGCACTATTTTGCCGTGCTGGTGGGCGCCGGGGCGACCGTCGTAAACGCCTATCTCGCCGAGGATTCCATCGCCGATCGGATCGGGCGGGGCCTGATCGAGGGCAACCTGACCGACGCGGTGGCGCGCTACCGCAAGGCGATCGACCTGGGGCTGCTCAAGATCATGTCCAAGATGGGGATTTCGGTGGTTTCGTCATATCGCGGCGGGCTGAACTTCGAGGCGGTGGGCCTGGGCCGCGCGATGTGCGCGGAGTATTTTCCCGGCCTGACCAGCCGGATTTCCGGCATCGGAATCTCCGGCATCCAGACCAAGCTGGAGGAAATCCACGCCGAGGCATGGCAGGGTGGCCGTGACATCCTGCCCATCGGCGGATTCTACAAGGCGCGCAAGTCCGGCGAGACCCACGCATGGGGCGCACAGACCATGCACATGATGCAAATGGCTTGCAACAAGGCCAGTTACGAACTCTGGAAGCGCTATTCGGACGCGATGCGCAAAAGCCCGCCGATCCACCTGCGCGATCTGATGGCGATCAAGCCGATGGGTGACTCGGTGCCGATCGAGGAAGTCGAAAGCGTCACCGCAATCCGAAAGCGTTTCGTCACGCCGGGGATGAGCCTCGGCGCGCTGAGCCCCGAGGCGCACAAGACCCTGAACGTTGCGATGAACCGCATCGGCGCCCGCTCGGACAGCGGCGAAGGCGGTGAGGATCCGGCACATTTCGTGCCCGAACCCAATGGTGACAACCCCTCGGCCAAGATCAAGCAGGTCGCCAGTGGCCGTTTCGGGGTCACGGCGGAATACCTCAACCAGTGCGAGGAACTGGAAATCAAGGTCGCCCAGGGCGCCAAGCCCGGCGAGGGCGGGCAGCTTCCCGGCATGAAGGTCACGAAGCTGATTGCCCGGCTGCGCCATTCCACGCCCGGCGTGTCCCTGATCAGCCCGCCGCCGCATCACGACATCTACAGCATCGAGGACCTCGCGCAACTGATCTATGATCTCAAGCAGATCAACCCGGCGGTGAAGGTCACTGTCAAGCTGGTGGCACAATCCGGCGTCGGGACCATTGCCGCGGGCGTGGCCAAGGCCAAGGCCGATGTGATCCTGATATCCGGCCATAACGGCGGCACCGGGGCCTCGCCCGCCACCTCGATCAAATATGCCGGTCTGCCTTGGGAAATGGGCCTCACGGAAGCGCACCAGGTGCTCAGCATGAACAGCCTTCGGTCTCGCATCACCCTGCGGACGGATGGCGGCCTGCGTACCGGGCGCGACATCGTCATGGCGGCGATGATGGGCGCCGAGGAGTACGGAATCGGAACCGCGGCTCTGATCGCGATGGGTTGCATTATGGTGCGGCAATGCCAGTCGAACACCTGCCCGGTGGGGGTATGTACCCAGGACGAGCACCTGCGCGAGAAGTTCACCGGGAACGCGGAGAAGGTGGTGAACCTGATCACCTTCTACGCCCAGGAGGTGCGCGAGGTTCTGGCGGAGATCGGCGCGCGCAGCCTCGACGAAGTGATCGGCCGGGCCGACCTTCTGACACAGGTCAGCCGCGGCAGCGCGCATCTTGATGATCTGGACCTCAATCCGATGCTGATCACGGTGGATGGCGCCAAGAACCTCCGCTACGACCGTGAACGCCCGCGCAACGAGGTGCCCGACACCCTTGATGCCGAGATCGTGCGCGACGCGCAGCGGTTCCTCGAGGATGGCGAGAAGATGCAACTGTCCTACGCTGTACAGAACACCCACCGCACGGTCGGCACCCGGCTCTCAAGCCATATCGTCCGCAATTTCGGAATGCGAAACGCCCTGCAGCCGGACCATCTCACGGTGAAGCTGTCGGGCAGCGCAGGACAGAGCCTCGGAGCCTTCGCTGCACCGGGGCTGAAGCTGGAGGTGTCCGGCGACGCCAATGATTACGTCGGCAAGGGCCTCTCGGGAGGCACGATCGTGGTCCGCCCGCCGATGGCAAGTCCTCTGGAGGCCGGAGAGAACACGATCATCGGCAACACGGTGCTCTACGGCGCCACCGCAGGTCATCTCTTCGCCGCGGGTCGCGCCGGCGAGCGCTTCGCGGTTCGCAATTCCGGCGCCCATGTGGTGATCGAGGGCTGTGGCTCGAACGGATGTGAATACATGACCGGCGGGGTCGCAGTGATCCTTGGACGGGTCGGCGCCAATTTCGGTGCCGGCATGACCGGCGGGATGGCCTACCTGCACGATCCCGACGGACGGGCGCGTGGACTGATGAACATGGAAACGCTGGTCACATGTCCGGTGACCGAGCCGCATTGGGAAGCGGAACTGAAGATGCTGATTGAACGTCACGCGCATGAAACCGGCAGCCGCCGGGCGCGCGACATCCTTCGCCACTGGGAGACAGAGCGCGGGGATTTTCTTCAGGTTTGCCCGGTCGAGATGCTGGACAAGCTCGACTATCCGCTGGGAATCGAGGCACGATCCGTTCCTGCGGAGTGAATGCCCGGATCCTGCGAAAGGAGCGCGCCAGTGGCGCGCACAGTCCCGTCTCGTTGTCGGCCTGCGGCCTCCGCCTCGGGTGCCTCCGGCGGGAGTATTGCAAGAAAGATGAAGACGGGCAGATGCCTTCATCTTTCCCTAAATACTCCGGGGGTCCGGGGGCAGCGCCCCCGGATCAAGCACGACGAGTGGCCGGCGGCGGTCCTCAACCCGCGGACATCAACCCTTCGTCGCGAAGCCGTGAATGGGCGATGTCGAGGGCTTTGGCCGCGCGGTCTGCCAGGGTGTCGACCTCGGCTTGCGAGATGACCAGCGGCGGCGAGATGATCATACGGTCGCCGACATGCCGCATCACCAGGCCGTTCTCGAAGCAGGCTTCCCGGCAGATCAGCCCGGCGCTTCCCGCGGGAGCGGCAAAGGCCGCTCGACGCGTCTTGTCGGGTGTCAGCGCGATAGAGCCCATCATTCCCTTAAGTCGCGCTTCTCCAACAAGCGGATGATCGGCCAGTGCTGTCCAGGCCTTTTCAAGATAAGGGGCCGTTTCACGGGCCACCCGATCGACGATTCCCTCTTCGCGAAGGATGCGAAGGTTCTCCAGCGCCACTGCGCAGGCGACGGGGTGGCCGGAATAGGTGTACCCGTGGTTGAATTCGCAATGTGCGAGAACCTCCGCCACCTCGTCGCAGACGATCGAGCCGCCGATCGGTGCATACCCCGAGGAAAGCCCCTTCGCTACGGTCATGATATGCGGACGCCAGCCCACGGTTTGCGAACCGAACCAGTTGCCGGTGCGGCCGAAGCCGCAGATGACCTCGTCGGCGATGAGCAGGATGTCGTGCGCGTCGCAGATGCGCTGAATTTCCGGCCAGTATGTTTCGGGTGGTACGATCACCCCGCCGGCGCCTTGAACGGGTTCCGCGATGAAGGCCGCAACCCGGTCCTCGCCGATCTCGGCGATGGCGCGTTCAAGCTGGCGAGCGCGTTCGAGGCCGAATTCCCCGGGGGACGTTTCGCCGCCTTCCGACCACCAGTCCGGCTGATCGATGTGGTGGATATCGGGGATCGGCAATCCGCCTTGCGCGTGCATGCCGCGCATCCCGCCAAGCGAGGCACTGCCGACACTGGAGCCGTGATAGCCGTTGCGGCGGCCGATGATCACTTTCTTGTCCGGCTTGCCCTTCTGGGCCCAGTAGGTGCGCACCATGCGGATATTGGTATCGTTGGCCTCGGAGCCCGAGCCGGCGAAGAAAACGTGGTTCAGATCGCCCGGCGCAAGTTCGGCCAGTGTATTGGCAAGGGCGATGGCGGGAACGTGGGTGGTCTGGAAGAACGTGTTGTAATAGGGCAGCTCGCGCATCTGCCGGGCGGCGGCATCGGCCAGTTCGTCGCGCCCGTAGCCGATGTTCACGCACCATAGGCCTGCCATCGCATCGAGATAGTCGCGCCCTTCGCTGTCTGTCAGGGTGACGCCCCGGGCGCGTGTGATGACGCGCGGCCCGTTGGCGGCAAGATCGGCCCCGTGCGTGAAGGGGTGCATGTGGTGGGCGGAATCGAGCGCCTGAAGCTCGCCGGTCGGCAGGTGGTTGGAAATCTGGATCATGACAGCGCCTTTGACGGATGTTGCATGGCGCGTGCCGCGCCTTTGGATCAGAATATGATCAAATCTTCCGCTGTCAATCGAATCAATCCGCAGCGGCCGTCCCTTCCAGAGATCGCCGCACCAGTTCCATTCCCTGTGTCACGTCCTCGCGAATGGCACGGGCCGCCGCCGTCCCGTCGCCGACGCGCATGGCCGCGAGCATCTCCTTGTGGCGGTCGGGCAGGTTCTGGGTGCCCATGCGGCCGCAAACCACCCTGAGCGACGGCCCGAAGCGCAACCAGAGACCATCGGCCAGATCGGCCAGGATCGGTGCCTCGGCAAACTGGTAGAGCCGTCTGTGAAAGCGATAGTTCAGTTCAAGGTAAGCGCGCAGGTCGCCCTGCAGGATGGCGTCATCCAGAGCATCGTCAAGCCCGGTCAGCTCGGCGAGGTCCGCAGGGCCGGCGCGGGCTGTCGAGCGTTCAGCAAGAAGTGGGTCAAGCCACTGTCTAGCAATTATTATTTCACAAATTCTCGCATCGTCGAGAAGTGGTACGCTAACCCGCCGATTGCCCTGGAATTCCAGGGCCCCTTCCGAGATGAGGCGGCGGATCGCCTCGCGCACCGGGGTCATGCCGGCACCGAGCCGATCGCTCAGCCCCTGGATTGTCACCGCCTGCCCCGGCGCCAGATCGCCATAAAGAACCTGATCGCGCAATTGACGGTAGATCCGCTCATGTGCCGGCGCCCTGGTTCCGGTGCCGGACACATCGCCCGGATTTTCAGCTGCATGCCCCATCAAATCGTCCGCCGGCCCCTTTTGCAAATGTCTGTGCTTGCGAGTTTAACGACTGCGTGAAAGCATTACCATATTGCCAAGTGCGGATTTATTTGATCAAATTCGCCGACGGAGCAAGAAACTTGCCGAACCAACGGGAGAGAAACATGAAGAAACTGATTCTGACGACAACGGCCATCTTCGGGCTGGGCGCCGCGGCGGCGGCCGCCGAGGAGGTCCGGGTCTACAATTGGTCCGACTACATAGATGAATCGTTGCTGGAGAAGTTCGAGGAGGAAACCGGGCTGGAGTTGACCTATGATGTCTTCGACAGCAACGAGGTTCTGGAAACCAAGATGCTGGCCGGTGGTTCCGGGTATGACGTGGTTGTGCCGTCGGGCACCTTCCTGCAACGGCAGATAAGCGCCGGGGCGTTTCAGAAGCTGGATTATGACAAGCTTCCCAATGCCAAGCATCTTTGGGACGTGGTACGCGAGCGCACGGCCGCCTACGATCCCGAGCATGAATACGCGGTCAATTACATGTGGGGTACCACAGGTATCGGGGTGAATGTCGACAAGGTGACCGAGGTGCTGGGCGAGGATGCGCCGATGAACTCCCTGGCACTGATCTTCGAGCCGGAGAACATGGAAAAGCTGGCTGAATGCGGGGTGCAATTCCTCGATGCGCCGGTCGAGCTGATTCCCGCGGCGCTGGCCTATCTGGGCGAGAACCCGGACAGCCATGACACGGACGTGATCGCCAAGACCGAGGAGGTTCTGGCGGGGGTTCGTCCCTATGTGCAGAAATTCCACAGCTCGGAATACATCAACGCCCTGGCCAATGGCGATATCTGTGTCGCCTTCGGCTGGTCGGGTGACATCCTTCAGGCGGGGTGGCGCGCGGAAGAGGCCGATAACGGGGTCAATATCGCCTACAACGCGCCCAAGGAAGGCGCGCTGATGTGGTTTGACATGATGGCGATTCCGGTGGACGCCCCCAACCCGGAGGGTGCTCACGAGTTCCTCAACTTCATCCTCGACCCCGAGAATATCGCGGCCGCGTCGAACTACGTCTACTACGCCAATGGCAACAAGACCTCGCAGCAGTACCTGATCGACGACGTGATCGACAATCCGGCGATCTATCCTGACGAGGATACGCTCGAGAATCTCTACACCACCCGCCCCTACCCGGCCAAGGTGCAGAGGACGGTCACGCGCATGTGGACCAAGATCAAGTCGGGCACCTGAGCCCATTCGCAGCCCGCGCGGCACGTTCCGCGCGGGCCTGTTCCGTTCAGCCGGGGGCAGGCATGCCGGAAACCGTATTCGAGCCGTGGAACGATCCTGATGCCGAGCCGCTGATCAGGTTCCGAAACGTGACCAAGCGTTTCGGTGATTTCACCGCCATCGACAACCAGACACTTGATATCTACGAAAAGGAATTCTTTGCGCTTCTGGGTCCGTCGGGTTGTGGCAAGACGACGATGATGCGCATGCTCGCGGGGTTCGAGACACCGACCGAGGGCACGATCGAGCTTTCGGGCCAGGACATCGCGCCGATTCCGCCCAACAAGCGCGCGGTCAACATGATGTTCCAGTCCTATGCGCTTTTCCCGCATCTGAGCGTGTGGGAAAACATCGCCTTCGGGCTGAAACGCGACAGGATGGACAAGGATTCCATCGCGGCGCGGGTCGAGGAGATGCTCAAGCTCACCCGCCTGGAGAAATTCGCGCGGCGCAAGCCGCACCAGATTTCCGGCGGACAGCGGCAGCGCGTGGCGCTGGCACGAAGCCTTGCCAAGGCACCCAAGCTGCTGCTTCTGGATGAACCGATGGGTGCGCTTGATGCCAAGCTGCGCCAGGACACGCAGTTCGAGCTGATGGACATCCAGGAAAAGACCGGCACGACCTTCGTGATCGTCACCCATGACCAGGAAGAGGCGATGACCGTTGCCAGCCGCGTGGCGGTGATGGATCACGGCCGCATCGTTCAGGCCGACACCCCGGCGCGCATCTACGAAGATCCCGAATCCGTGTATGTGGCGGATTTCATCGGAGACGTGACGATCATCGAGGGCACCGCACAGCCGCGGCGCGAGGGTTTCTATGAAATGACTTTCGCCGAAGCGCAGCCAGGGATTTCGGCGCAATCGGAGAGGAAATTCACCGCCGGGCAAGCATGTGCGCTGGCGATCCGGCCCGAGAAGGTGGTGATCAGCGCCGAGAAGCCCGAGAACGGGGTGAACGCCCTGAAAGGCACGATCCTAGATATCGCATATCTGGGCAACATCTCGACCTATCATGTGGAATTGCCCGGCGGGCAGGTCATAAAGGCGCAAACAACCAACACGCGGCGGTTGTCGCGGCGCAATTTCACCTGGGAAGACGAAGTGTGGTTGAGTTGGAGTGAAACCGCCGGCGTCTTGCTGGAGGGCTGAGGGATGCGCCGTTTCGCCCTGATCGTCCTGCCCTATGCCTGGCTTCTGGCGCTGTTCCTGGTGCCCTTCATCATCGTTCTGAAGATCAGCCTCAGCGACATCGCGCTGTCGATTCCGCCCTATACGCCGACGCTGGACCTGGCCGCCGGCTGGCAGGGCGTGAAGGATTTCTTCGCCGCGCTGGATTTCGAGAATTTCGTCTTCCTGACCTCCGATGACCTTTACTGGAAAGCCTATCTGTCATCTCTGCGGATCGCGGCCATCTCGACCTTCCTGACCCTTCTGGTGGGCTATCCGATCGCCTATGGCATGGCCAATGCCCCGGCACATTGGCGCCCGACCCTGATGATGTTGGTGATCCTGCCCTTCTGGACCTCGTTTCTCATCCGGGTCTATTCCTGGATGGGAATTCTCTCGACCGAAGGGTATCTCAACCAGATCTTGGGCGGGTTGGGCCTGATCGCGGAGCCGCTGCAGATCCTCAATACCAATGTCGCGGTCTATATCGGCATCGTCTACACCTACCTGCCGTTCATGATCCTGCCGATATATGCCACCCTGGAACGGATGGATGCCTCGCTTCTGGAAGCAGCGGAAGATCTGGGGTGCTCGCGGATAAAGGCGTTCTGGCTGATCACCTTCCCGTTGTCGCGCAGCGGGGTCATCGCCGGGTGTTTCCTGGTCTTCATTCCCGCGGTCGGGGAATTCGTCATACCGGCGCTTCTGGGCGGGTCCAGAACGCTGATGATCGGCAAGGTTCTCTGGGAGGAATTCTTCAACAATCGGGACTGGCCCGTTGCCAGCGCGGTTGCGGTGATCCTGCTGCTGCTTCTGATCATCCCGATCATCCTTTTCCAGCGCAACGAACAGAAAAACCGCGAGGCAGAGGGATGAGACGCCTGCCAAATCCCGTTCCGGGCCCGGCCCGGCCCGACGGCACCGGCCGGGAGGCCCCGGGTCACGCCCGGGGCGGGACGGTGATCACATGAGACGCCTGACCTGGTTCAACACCACCTCGCTGACGCTGGGGTTCGCGTTTCTCTACCTGCCGATGATCATCCTCATCGTTTACAGTTTCAACAAGTCGGAACTTGTGACGGTCTGGGCCGGTTTCTCGACCCGCTGGTACGGGGAGCTCCTGGAGAACGACGCCTTTCTGGATGCGGCCTGGGTGACGTTGCAGGTGGCAGTCGTGTCCTCGACGGTGGCCACCGTGCTGGGCACCCTGGCGGCGCTTGTGCTGGTGCGTGCCGGGCGGTTTATCGGGCGCACCCTGTTTTCGGGAATGATCTATGCGCCGCTGGTCATGCCCGAGGTGATCACGGGCCTGTCGCTCCTGCTCTTGTTCATCGGGATCGGGCTGGACCGCGGGGTTCTGACGATCATACTGGCCCATACCACCTTTTCGATGTGCTACGTGTCAGTCGTGGTTTCCTCACGGCTGGTGAGCTTCGATCGCTCGCTGGAAGAGGCGGCGCTGGATCTGGGCTGTTCCACCGTACAGGCTTTCCGGCTGGTCACATTGCCGATCATTTCCCCGGCGGTGATTTCGGGGTGGTTGCTGGCTTTCACCCTGTCGCTCGACGATCTGGTGATCGCCTCGTTTACCGCCGGGCCATCGGCCACGACGCTGCCGATCAAGATCTGGTCGTCGATCCGGCTCGGCGTCAGCCCCGAGATAAATGCGCTTTCGACGATCCTTATCGGGATCGTGGCGGTCGGCGTGATCTCGGCTTCGCTGATCACCAAGAGCGCCTCGCTGCGTCAACAGGCCGAGGAACGTGCCGCCGTGAAGGCATGAGGCGGATCTACCCGGCACACGCCTATGGCGACGCGCCGCGCGCGGATTGCTATTGGCCGTCCACGACCGAGACGCCGGAATTTCCCGCCGCCACCGGCAAGCTGGCCTGTGACGTCGCGGTGATCGGGGCCGGGTTCACCGGCCTTTCCGCCGCGTTGCACCTGGCCGAGGCGGGCGCGGACGTTGCCGTGTTCGAGGCAAATTTCCCCGGCTGGGGCGCGTCGGGCCGCAATGGCGGGTTCTGCTGTTGCGGCGGGGCCAAGGCCACGAACGCGATGATGAAGGCCATGTTCGGCGACGATGCGCGGCGCGAGTACCGCCGGACCGAGGTGGAAGCGGTGGACCTTGTTCGCGGCCTGCTGGACCGGCACGGGATCGAGGCCGATACCCACTCCGAGGGCGAGACGGTGATGGCGCACACGCAGGCCGCCTTTGACGGGTTGGAGGCCGAGGCGCGCATCACCGAGGATGACTATGGCGTCACACCGACGATCCTGACCCGGGCGGAACTGGCGCCCAACGGGTTCGGCAGCGGCTTCTTCGGCGCCATGACCAGCCCGGTGGGATTTGCGCTCAACCCCTGCAAGTACGTTCTGGGGCTGGCCCGGGCGGCGCAGGAGGCCGGGGCGCGCGTGTTCGGGCAAAGCCCGGTCGCGCGGATCGACGGGAAAGGCGGCTTCACGCTGGCCACGCCCGCGGCGACGGTGACGGCGAAACGCCTGATCGTTGCGACCAACGGTTATTCCTCCGAGGACCTGCCGGGCTGGATGCGCGGGCGGTACCTGCCGACGCAATCGAACGTGATCGTGACCCGCGAACTGACCGCGGAGGAGATCGCGGCGCAGGGATGGTCCACCCACCAGGCCTGTTTCGACGATCAGGTCCTGCTCCACTATTTCCGGCTGATGCCGAACCGGCGGATGCTGTTCGGGATGCGCGGGGGCCTGCGCAGTTCGCCCGCGTCGGACCAGCGGATGCACCGGACGATCCGCATCCATTTCGAGCGGATGTTTCCCGCGTGGGCGCATGCCGGGACGCCGTTCAGCTGGAATGGCCTTTTGTCGATTGCCGCCGACCTGACACCCTATGCCGGGCCGATTCCCGAGATGCCGGGCGCCTATACGGCGGTGTCCTATCACGGCAACGGCGTGGCGATGGGCAGTTTTGCCGGGGCGCTTCTGGCCGATCTGGCGCTTGACCGGACCCCGTGCCGGACATGGCCCGCGGTCATGCGCTCGCCGCCGGGGCGTTTCCCCCTGGGCCGCCTGCGCCGGGCCAATCTCTGGCCGCTTTATGCGTGGGCTATGCTGACCGGGAAGTGACCCGCCGGCCGGGCCGGCGGCTATCCCTGCGGTGTGCGCACCTCGCGGGCACGGTCGCGTTGCAGGCCCAGGTGACGCTCACGCAGGATGATGGCGATGCCGGCTAAGATCACCAGCGCCGCACCAGCCAGCATCGGAACGGTCGGCACCTCGTCGAAGATCACGTAGCCGATGATCAGCGCAAAGAGCATCGAGGCGTAATCGAACGGCGCGATGACCGAAGCATCGGCAAAGCGGTAGGACGCCGTCAGGAATATCTGTGCCGTGCCGCCGATCAGCCCCGCCAGAACCAGCAATGCCAGTTCACCGATCCCCGGCAGCACCCAGCCGAAGGGCAGGGTAAGCAGTGACAGCGCAGATGAGGTCATGGAGAACCAGAAAACGATGGCGCTGGTTTCCTCCGTCCGGACCAGCTTGCGGATGTAGATTTGGGCCAGCGCCGCGCAGGTCGCGCCCAGCAGAACCAACACCGCCCCGAGTGCCTGTGCCATTTCCAGTCCCGGACCGCTAAGCGCGGTAAGGCGCGGTGACAGCACGATCAGAACACCCGTTAGCCCGACAGCAACCGCGCTGATACGGAAGGCGCCCACCTTTTCGTCAAGGAACATCGCGGCGAACACGACCGTCAGCAGAGGCGCGGTATAGCCGAGCGCCGTGACCTCCGGCAGCGGCAAAAGCCCAAGGCCGGCGAACATGAGGCCCATCGCCGTGGTTCCCACGAAACCGCGCCAGAAGTGTCCCATTGGCGATTTCACGCGCAGCCCGGTGCGCAGGTCGCCGCGCCACCAGAGCCACGTGAGGATCACCGGCACCGCGAAGGCCGAGCGGAAGAATACCGCCTCTCCCGGCGGGACATGGTCCGAGGTGGCCTTGATCATCGCCGACATGACGATGAAAAGGACCACGGCGCAGAGTTTCAGGGCTATGCCCTTGAGCGGGTTCATCCGGTCTCTCCCCGGTCTCTTTCCTCGGGCTTTGCTGTGCAAAGGTCAATCAAGTCGCTTGCATGTTGCGGGGCGGGTTTGGCAAATAGCCGCAAGCACCATGGGGGGCAGGATGTACGACGCCAATCATCTCATGACACGCCTTGCCGGCGCGGGCGGTCGGGACCGGGTCTTCGCCTCACGTCCGGGCCTCGAAGAGATGAGCTACGGCACCCTGTTCGATGGCGCCGGGCGTATCGCCACGGTGCTCGCGGCGGCAGGGTTGCGCCCCGGTGACAGGGTTGCGGCGCAGGTCGGGAAATCGTTGGAGGCGGTGCAGCTTTATCTGGGTACGGTGATGGCGGGCGGCGTCTTTCTGCCGCTCAATAGCGCCTACACCGCCAGCGAGGTTGCATATTTCCTCGCTGACGCGACGCCGCGTGTTGTTGTCTGCGATCCGGGGCAGGCGGACGCGATCGTGCCACTGGCGCCCGAAGCGCGGGTTCTGACGCTCGCCGCGGACGGGGAGGGCAGCCTGACGGACGCCGCGGCCGGGTTGCCCCCGATGGAGGAGGCGGTGCCGCGCGGCGCGAACGATCTCGCCGCGATCCTGTACACCTCGGGGACCACGGGGCGGTCAAAGGGCGCAATGCTCAGCCATGAAAACCTGGCTTCCAATTCGCTGGTGCTGCGCGATCTGTGGCGGTTCACACCAGATGACGTCCTGATCCACGCGTTGCCGATCTTTCACACCCATGGCCTGTTCGTGGCGACGAATGTTGCCCTCCTGTCGGGGTGCGCGCTGCATTTCCTGCCGCACTTTGATGCCGACGCGATCATTGATGCGTTGCCGTTTTCCACCGTGCTCATGGGGGTGCCGACCTTCTACACGCGATTGCTGGATCATCCCGGCCTGACGCGGGAGGCCGCCGGCAACATGCGGCTCTTCATTTCCGGTTCGGCGCCGCTTCTGGTGGACACCCACGAGAAATGGCAGGCCCGGACCGGCCATCGCATCCTCGAACGCTACGGCATGACCGAAACGAACATGAACACCTCCAACCCCTACGAGGGCGAGCGCCGCCCCGGCACCGTGGGATTGCCGCTTCCGGGGGTGGACCTGCGGGTGATGGATGCGGGCCTCGAGGTGAAACGAGGCGAGATCGGCGTGATCGAGGTGCGCGGACCGAACGTTTTCCGGGGTTACTGGAACATGCCCGGAAAGACGGCCGAGGAACTGCGCCCCGACGGGTGGTTCAAGACCGGCGACCAGGGGGTCGTGGATGCCGATGGATATGTCACGATCGTCGGCCGGGAAAAGGACATGGTGATCACGGGTGGATTCAACGTCTATCCCAAGGAGGTCGAAACCGTCATCGACTCTGTGCCGGGCGTGCACGAGTCCGCCGTCATCGGGGTGCCGCATCCGGATCTGGGCGAGGCTGTCGTCGCGATCGTGGTGGCGGACTCGCCAACCGTCAAAGAAGGCGATGTCGCCGCGGCCCTGACTGGCGATCTGGCCGGGTTCAAGCGTCCAAAGCGGATCGTCATGTGCTCCGACCTGCCGCGCAACACCATGGGCAAGGTCCAGAAGAAAGCCCTGCGCGACGATCACGCCGGGCTTTTCGAAAGCTGAGAGCGCACCTATTCGGCCGCGTCCCGCCGCGGCAGCACCCAGTCCGGGCGCGGGAAATGGCAACTGTAACCGCCGGGGAACCGTTGCAGGTAATCCTGATGTTCCGGTTCGGCCTCCCAGAAATCGCCCACGGGTTCCACTTCGGTCACCACCCTGCCGGGCCAGAGGCCACTGGCCTCCACGTCGGCGATGGTGCGCAGTGCCTCCTCACGCTGTTCCTCGGAGCAGTGGTAGATGGCCGAACGGTAGCTCATGCCAACATCATTTCCCTGCCGGTTGACCGTGGTGGGGTCGTGGATCTGGAAGAAGAATTCCAGGAGTTGCCGATAACTGATCCTAGCGGGATCGAAGGTGATCTCGATCCCCTCGGCATGGGTGCCGTGGTTGCGATAGGTGGCATTGGGCACGTCGCCCCCGGTATAGCCGACACGGGTCGAAATCACCCCGTCCATGCGTCGGATCAGCTCCTGCATGCCCCAGAAACATCCGCCTGCCAGTACTGCGCGTTCGGTCATGTCACATCCTCCACCTGATCAAGATAATCACCATAGCCCTCGCTGGCCATATCGTCACGATGAATGAACCTCAGGCTCGCTGAATTGATGCAGTAGCGCAAGCCGCCCCGGTCGCGCGGTCCGTCCGGGAAGACATGACCGAGATGGCTGTCACCATGCGCCGAACGGACTTCGGTGCGCAGCATTCCCAGGCTGGCATCCTGAAGTTCGCGAACATGGGCCGGCTCGACCGGCTTGGTGAAGCTGGGCCAGCCGCAGCCCGAATCATACTTGTCCGCCGAAACGAAAAGCGGCTCGCCCGAGACGATGTCGACGTAGAGCCCGGGGGCCTTGTTGTGCAGCAGGTGCCCGGTGCCCGGCCGTTCGGTCCCGTTCTCCTGGGTGACGCGGTAGGATTCGGGGTCGAGCGCGGCGATCGCGTCGGGGCATCTTTTGTAATTTGCCATCGGGGCCATGTCCTTTTGCGTTCAATGGTGAAAAATAGAGTGTTGCGGCGCAGATGAAACCCCTCCACGCCTGCAATCGCCTTCATCTTTCTCCAAATACTCCCGCCGGAGGCGCCGCGGAGTTCGTCTCAGGCGGGTGACGAGAGCGCCGCGCGCGCCGCTTGCCGGGGGCCGCGCTCAGAGCTCCGCGATCTCGGCCGCCGCGACGAGTTCCGGTGCCAGGTACGCGCCCCATGCGGCCTGCGTTTCCTCGGTGCGGATCAGGTCGTTGCGCAGCTCCAGCAGTATGTTGGGCCTCTGGTGGGCGATGGCGTGGCGGGCGATCGAATCACCCGGCAGGTGGCCGCCATACGGCTCGTTCACGCCAACGCAGAGATCGCCATGGTTCTGCAGCAGGGCCAGAAGCGGCCGCGCGAGGCGTTCATCCGCAGCGTGCAGCAGGCCGACATGCCAGGGCCTCGGCGGGCGGTTTCGCAATTGCCGGGTAAAGCTGTGGACCGAAACGATTATCGTATCCGCACGGCGTCCTGCCAATCGCGCGAGCGCGCTGTGGTAGGGGCGGTAACAGCGATTGAGTCGCGTTTCCCGGTCCGCCGCGCCGATATGACGGTTGGCCGGGATGACGGTTCCGTCGTAAAGCTTCATGATCAGCGTCGGATCGTCCTCGCCCCTGTTCGGGTCGATCACGAGGCGGGAAAAATTGGTCAGGATCACAGGCGCGTCAAGCGCCCGGCCAAGGGCCCGCGCGACGCCCGCGGCGCCCACGTCATACGCGATGTGGCGGGCCATGTCCGCGGCCGAGAGGCCAAGGCTGCCGGCATTCACGAATGGTGGTACCGTGTTGCTGGCGTGATCGCAGGTCACGAGCCAGCGCGCAGGCCGTCCCGCCCCTTCTATCTCGAAAGGTTGATAGGTCATGGGGTCTTCATTTCCTTTGACCCTGCTCTAGGCCAGTTGCAAAAAGATGTGAAACGGATAAAAGGGCGGGATGAAATTGTTAGCGTTAACGGTTGCTTTTCGCAGGTCCGGCCCGCGTCATTCCGCGGCGCTGGTCTCCGGGCAACGGATGCGGACGCGATCCGCAGGAAGGACCAAGGCATGAGACGACATCGCAATGTCAAGATCGTCGCAACGCTGGGGCCGGCATCGTCGGACCACGCGACGATTCGCGCCCTGCACGAGGCGGGCGCGGATGTTTTCCGCCTCAACATGAGTCATGGCGATCACGCGGCGATCCGGGAAAAGCACCGGATCATCCGCGAGATCGAGGACGAACTCGACAGCCCGATCGGCATCCTCGCTGATCTTCAGGGGCCGAAGCTGCGCGTGGGTGTCTTCGCCCGTGGCGAGGAAGAACTCGATGAGGGGGCGGCTTTCCGGCTGGACCTTGATCCGGCGGAAGGCGATGCGCACCGCGTCTGCCTGCCGCATCCGGAGATATTCGAAGCGCTGGAACCGGGGGCGTCCCTTCTGGTCAACGACGGCAAGATCAGGCTTCGGGTGCGCGATTGCGGCAAGGACTTCGCGGACTGCGAGGTCGTCACCGGTGGTACGATCTCGAACCGCAAGGGTGTGAACGTGCCGGATGTCGTTCTCCCGCTCGCGGCGCTGAGCGAGAAGGACCGCAAGGACCTGGAGTTCGTCTGCGGCCTGGGCGTGGACTGGCTGGCGCTGAGTTTCGTGCAGCGGCCCGAGGACGTGGAGGAGGCGCGGGACTTGTGCGACGGCCGTGCCGCGATCCTGTCGAAGGTCGAGAAGCCCGCGGCGGTCAGGAATTTCCACCGTATCCTTGCCGTTTCCGACGGGATCATGGTGGCGCGTGGTGACCTGGGGGTCGAGCTTCCGGTCCAGAACGTGCCGCCGATCCAGAAACGGCTGGTGCGCAAATGCCGTGCCGAGGCCAAGCCGGTGATCGTGGCGACGCAGATGCTTGAATCGATGATCGAAAGCCCGATGCCAACCCGGGCCGAGGTCAGCGACGTGGCCACGGCCATCTATGAGGGGGCGGACGGAATCATGCTGTCGGCGGAATCGGCGGCGGGTGAGTACCCGGTCGAGGCGGTGACAACCATGGACAACGTCGCGCGCGAGGTCGAGGACGACCCCACTTACACCGAGATCATCGAGGCTTCGCGCCGGGCCACGCGCACCACGGTGGCCGACGGGATTGTCGCCGCCGCGCGCGAGATCGCGGAGACCACCGATATCAAGGCGATCTGCTGTTTCACCCAATCGGGGACGACGGCCCTTCTGACCGCGCGCGAGCGGCCGAGGGTGCCGATCATCGCGATGACCAACCTGCGCGGGACGGCCCGGCGGCTGGCGCTGACATGGGGGGTCAACTGCGTGATGACGGGCACCCTCGAGCGGTTCAAGCAAGCGGTTCTCGGTGCGGCGCGTGCAGCCCGCGAGCAGGGATATGCCGAGCCCCTTGACCAGATCGTGGTCATTGCCGGCGTTCCGTTCAACGTGCCGGGCACGACGAACATCCTGCGCGTGGCGCCCTGTCAGGAAAGTTTGATCTATTCCACTGATCCGGGCTAGGATCACCCTTTCTCGCGGTTGGGGGGTGAAAAGGCAAATGGATACGGATCTGGCACTGGTTATCGGGCTTGTGATCGCGGTGTTTTCCGTGCCGGCGGCGCTTTCGGCGCTTTCGGACGGGCGCGCGCCGCGTGTCGCGGCCTTCGCGATGATCGCGGGTGGGGCTCTGGTGGTCTGGGCGCTGACCCAGAGCCCTGGCGGCTACAGGATCGCCGACATCCCCGATGTTTTCGTGAGGGTCGTGGCGTCGTTTCTGAGATAGGCGGTGATCACGGCAATCCTGCGCGACCCCCCTTGCGGAACGCGCGATGCCGGCGTATATGCCGCCTTCATTGGCGCGGCCGGCCGAAGTGGCATGCCGAGTCGCGCGCAACCGACCGACGACAAGAGGAGCCGGAAATGCCCAAGATGAAGACCAAGTCGAGCTGCAAGAAGCGGTTCAAGGTGACGGCCAAGGGCCGCGTGGTGGCCGCCCAGGCCGGCAAGCGCCACGGCATGATCAAGCGCACCAACAAATTCATTCGCGACGCGCGTGGCACCACCACGCTGAGCAAGGCAGATGAAGGTATCGTCAAGCCGATGATGCCCTATTCGCGCTGAAGCCCAGAAGGAGGATTGAGATATGGCACGCGTCAAAGGCGGAACGGTCACCCACGCCCGTCACAAGAAGATCACAAACGCCGCGAAGGGCTATTACGGCCGTCGCAAGAATACCTTCAAGGTGGCCACGCAGGCCGTCGACAAGGCCAACCAGTACGCCACCCGCGACCGCAAGAACCGCAAGCGCAGTTTCCGCGCCCTGTGGATCCAGCGGATCAACGCCGCAGTGCGTGCTCATGACGAGGCGCTGACCTATTCGCGTTTCATCAACGGGCTGGGCCTTGCCGGCATCGAGGTCGACCGCAAGGTTCTGGCAGATCTGGCCGTTCGCGAACCCGAAGCCTTCGGCGCCATCGTCGATCAGGCGAAAAGCGCGCTGGCGAAGTAGGGTTCCATCCCGACGGAATTTTCGAGAGCCCGCCGGTTATTGCGCCGGCGGGTTCTTTCGTCGTGGTGCGTGCAGTGCCGCGTCCGTCCTTCCTCGGTCATGGTCCGGGTGCCTCCGGCGGGAGTACTTGGGGAATGGTGAAACCATGGCTGTGGAAACCGGGCGCGCGATTGGCTAGGGTCCGGGCATGGATCACCGGGCTTTCATAGCGTCGCTTCCGCGGGAGGCGCTTTCTGATCTTGGCCGGACCACCGATGCCCCCGGTCTGCGGCACCTGGCCGGGCATGCGGGGCTGATCTTCGGTCTGGGCATGTGGATCGCGCAGGGGTGGTGGATGTGGCCGCTCGCGGTTTTGTTTCAGGGGATCGCCATCTGTTTCCTGTTCACGCTTCAGCATGAAGCGACACACAAGACGCCGTTCAGGACACCGTGGATCAATGAGTGGGCGGGCCGTTTGACGGGTCTTCTGATCCTTCAGCCCTTCGAATGGTTCCGGTATTTCCACCTTGCGCATCACCGCCACACCAACATACCAGGCAAGGATCCGGAGCTTATCGCGGGTCACAAGCCGGAGACATTGGGCGAGTATGTCCGGCACGTCTCGGGCCTGCCCTTCTGGTGGGCGATGATCGGGCAGACGGTGGGGAATGCGACAGGGCGCGATCCGGGGTCGTATATCCCGGCACGCGCCCGGCCCCGTGTCCGGCAGGAGGCACGCTTTATGCTGGCGGCGTATGCAGTTGCGCTCGCCAGTCTCCTGTTCACGCCGCTCCTGTTCTGGGTCTGGCTGATACCCTGCCTTCTGGGTCAGCCTTTTCTGCGTCTTTACCTTCTGGCCGAGCATGGGCGCTGCGCTTTCGTGGCGGATATGTTCGAGAATACGCGCACCACCTTCACCAACCGTATCGTGCGGTTCCTGGCGTGGAACATGCCCTACCATGCGGAACACCATACATTGCCACAGGTGCCATTCCACAGGTTGCCCGACCTGCATGAACGGATGCGGGGCCGACACCGGGTGACTGCGGATGGCTACGCGGCGTTTTCCGCGGATTATGCACGTCGCCTCGGAAACTCCTAGCGGTCCCTGGTTCCGTCCTTGCCTTGGAATAGCGATCGCCGGCCGCGGATTTTCAGCGGCCTGCGCGACCCGGTCACTTCGCCATTGGTGGACCCGATCATCAGGGGCGCCTCCTTGTCCCGATGTTTCTCGATCACCACGATGGAATCGTAGAAACGGATACCGGCGATCTGTCGCGCCATCTCATCGAAGGGAAAGATTTCATCCTGGTCGGTGTACCAACTGTGCATCAGGTCGATCAGCCGTTTGGAGTATTCGATGAAACTCTTGTCCTCGCGATAGCCGCCGCCGAAACCGGGCCAGTAGCTGGTGTGGGTGTCCTCGACAAGATAGCGCCCCCGGTCGTTCAGATGCGGCCAGAGATGTTCGAAACTTGTGGTTTGCTGGTGCACATGATGGCCGCCATCGTCGATGATGACGTCGAAAGGCCCATGTTTTTCGGCTAGTTCCTTGAGAAAAACCGGGTCCGCCTGATCGCCGATTTCCACCACTGTTCCGGGTTCGGCATGGGCGGTGCAGGCCGGATCTATGTCG
Organism: Roseovarius sp. TE539; assembly: GCF_003298505.1. GTDB lineage: Bacteria > Pseudomonadota > Alphaproteobacteria > Rhodobacterales > Rhodobacteraceae > Roseovarius. The sequence continues at coordinate 118,439 of NZ_QNGB01000001.1, read as the reverse complement.
GCGAACACCAAGCGCGCGTCCGGCCCGAAATATCCCGCCCACATCGGAATCGATCCGCCGCAGTAAACCCCGATTTCCAGAAACGAGATGTCCCGCCCCTGCAGGTGTCCGAGTTCGCGCTGGAAGGCGTCGAAATAGTGCAGCCATTTGGTGAGCCCCCGGTGATCGGTGCGTTTCAGGTAGTCGCGAAAATAGCTCATGGTGCTGGCCCTGTCTGTCCCGGTTCAACATCGGGGAAAACCGAATGTCCGGCAATGCTTGAATTCGCCGGAGTCTGGCGATAGCAGGAAGGCCGGAACGGAACGGGGCGGGCTCATGGATGATCTCAGGGACAAGTATATCGGTCTGATCGCCGACGCGGCCGACGAGGCGGCGCTGGAGGCGCTGCGTGTTCAGGCCCTTGGAAAAAAGGGGGAAGTTTCCCTGAAGATGCGCGAACTGGGCAAGATGAGCCCGGAGGAGCGTCAGGTCATGGGCCCGAGGCTCAACGCGCTCAAGGACGAGATCAACAGCGCATTGGCCGCCCGGAAGGCCGCGCTGGCCGATGCCGCGCTGGAGGAGCGTCTGCGTGGCGAGTGGCTGGACGTGACACTGCCGGCCCGGCCGCGGCGCACCGGAACGATCCACCCGGTGAGCCAGGTTACTGAGGAAGTCACAGCCATCTTCGCCGACATGGGTTTCTCGGTCGCCGAGGGGCCGCAGATCGAAAGTGACTGGCATAATTTCGATGCGCTCAACATCCCCGGCCACCATCCCGCGCGGGCCGAGATGGACACGTTCTACACCCACCGTGCCGAGGGAGATAACCGGCCGCCGCATGTCTTGCGGACCCATACCAGCCCGGTGCAGATCCGGTCGATGGAAATGGCCGGGGCGCCGCTGCGCGTGATCTGCCCTGGCCGTGTCTATCGCGCGGATTACGATCAGACGCACACGCCGATGTTTCACCAGGTCGAGGGGTTGGCGATCGACCGCGACATCTCGATGGCCAATCTCAAATGGTGTCTGGAGGAGTTCGTGAAGGCGTTTTTCGAGGTCGACGACGTGGAACTGCGTTTCCGCGCCTCGCATTTCCCGTTCACCGAACCCTCGGCCGAGGTCGATATCCGCTGTTCGTGGGAGGGCGGCACCCTGAAGGTGGGCGAGGGTGACGACTGGCTTGAGATCCTCGGGTCGGGCATGGTGCATCCCAAGGTGCTGATGGCCGGCAACATCGACCCGGCGGCGTGGCAGGGCTTCGCCTTCGGGCTGGGCATCGACCGGATCGCGATGCTGAAATACGGGATCCCGGATTTGCGGGCGTTCTTCGACAGCGATTTGCGGTGGCTGCGCCATTACGGGTTCAGCGCGCTCGATGTGCCGACGCTGCATGGCGGGTTGTCGCGGTGAAACGAGACGACGATCTCTTGCGCGAAATGCTCTTCGAGTTTGAAGAGCAAGAGGATTTTTTGATCCTTGATAGGAATGTCATCGGCGCATCGCAAGAAGACAGACGGTGGCAGTATCATCTTAACCTTTTGGCTGACCAAGGGCTTGTAACCCCTGTCGCGGAAGGTACTTATCGGATGACTACCCAAGGACATGATTTTCTTGAGGCGATCCGCGATGAAGGGCTTTGGCGGGAAACCAAGAAAGCAGTTGCGGAAACGGGTGGGAATGCCACGCTCGAAATTGTAAGAGCACTTGCCGTCGGCTTTTTGAAGAAAAAGATCTCGCAACATACCGACATACCCCTCTGATAGCGGTCGTTCCTCTTCCGAAGCCGCGCGCATCTCCAATGCGCGGTGCGGCGATACCGCGGTTCGGCATTGCCTATGGCAACGAGACGATGCTGGTGAGTCCGGGACCGGCAGAAAAAACGGCGACGCCCGGGAGGAGGATGGGCGCCGCCGCAATTTCGTGACCAAGCCCAGGGAGGAGGAAAGGGCCTGACCACGGTCTTTTAGGGGACAAGGCCCCGGTCGTTCCCGGCAACGGCATCAGGGAGGAGGAGAGATGCCGCCGCCGTCGTGTCAGGAGCCCCAGGGAGGAGGAGAGGAGCACCTGAGCCTTGAGGTCTTAGCCGCGCGGGCCGTAGACCGATTCCTTCGCCACGTGGGCAATTTCGCTGCGATGCAGGCCGATATCGGCCAGATCGCTGTTGGACAGCGCCGCGAGCTCGTTCAGGGTGCGGCGATAGGCACGGTGGCGTTCGACGCGTTGCTCGACCTTCCGCAACGCGCTGTTTGCCAGGGTTCCGAATCCGCCCCGTGTCGATTGCGCGAAATCTGCGAATGCCATCGTTCTGTTTCCTTGTGTCAGCGTTCGTAATTTGCCGGCTCACCCGCCTGCGTTGAAACAAAGATAGTCCAATGCTGCGTCTGCACAATCCCTTTCGTATTCAATGCTGCTATGCAGCAAATGCATAAGGGTAATTGACCTAAAGTTAGGCAATTCAGGGATTTTTTGGGCAGTACCGCGGCCGGCCTTGCCTCTGCCGGGCAAAGGCGCCACCTAATGCGGCGAAGCTGATGGGAGATGGGGCATGGCGCTGACAAGGGCAAGGATCGAAGAAGAGCTCAGGCGGCTTGATCTGCCCGATGGTGGTGATCTGATTTCGCGCGACATGGTGCGTGCGCTGACGGTCGAAGGTGGGGAAGTGCGATTCGTCATCGAGGCTCCAACACCGGAAAGCGCCCGAAAGATGGGGCCGTTGCGCGATGCCGCCGAGCGCCTGATCGATAGTTTGCCGGAGGTCACCAAGGCAACGGTTGCGCTGACGGCGCATGGTTCTTCGCAACCGGCCGGATCGTCATCCGGGCCCGCGCAAGGCCCCGAAGCGGGGGGCCATCCCACGACGCAGGATGTGCCGCTGAGGCCTGCGAGCGTGCAATCCATCCTCGCCGTCGCCTCGGGCAAGGGAGGGGTCGGAAAGTCCACCGTTTCGGCCAACCTGGCCGTGGCGCTGGCCCGGCGGGGGCGGCGCACGGGTTTGCTGGATGCGGATTTGTACGGCCCCAGCCAGCCGCGGATGATGGGTGTGTCGAGACGACCGCTCAGCCCGGACGGCAAGAATATCGAACCGCTGCACGCGCACGGTGTGACCATGATGTCGATCGGATTGATGCTGGAGCCCGACAAGGCGGTCGTGTGGCGCGGTCCGATGCTCATGGGGGCAATGCAGCAGATGATCGGCCAGGTGAACTGGGGCGAGCTGGACGTGCTGATCGTCGACCTTCCGCCCGGCACCGGCGATGTTCAGTTGACGCTGTGCCAGAAGGCCGCACCGACAGGCGCGCTGGTGGTCTCGACCCCGCAGGACGTGGCGCTTCTGGATGCGCGCCGGGCGATGGACATGTTCACGACGCTCAAGACCCCGGTGCTGGGCCTGATCGAGAACATGTCCACATATGTCTGCCCCGGTTGCGGGCACGAGGCGCATCTGTTCGGTCACGGCGGGGTCCGGGCGGAGGCCGAAAAGTCGGGCCTGCCCTTTCTGGGGGCGTTGCCGATCGACCTTGAAACCCGGCTTTCGGGTGACAGCGGTACCCCGATCGCCACCGGGGACGGGCCGATGGCGCAATCCTATGCGCAGATTGCCGACCGTTTGGTCGAGGGCGGCATGGCCTGAACGCGGCAATGTGACGGGCTTGCGCGGGCAGGGCCATTGCAGGGGGCCGGCCCTTTCCCGAGGCAGGCCCCGGCCCCTGATGCTGACAGCGACGGCTTGGCGCCCTATGTCGCGAATGCCGCGGTCAGCGCTTGTGGCCCCTATGCGCAGGGAGCGGGATGTGAAAACTCGTGGCCGTATCCCGACAGCGGCCATTCCTGTAGCGTGCAGCCAAAGCCGGTTGAGAGCCCGATTCCGGCATCCGGACAACCGGTGCCGAGCCGCGCATCGACGGGCCGTGGCGCGGCGATCCGGCGCGCGATTGGACGCGCTTTATTCCCGAGGTGTCCTCGTGACTCGGGGGCGGCGCCCCTGCTCAGGCCAAATCGCCGTGCCGGGGGATGGCCCGGCGATGCGCGGCGCCCTTCGGGCTTGATTCCGCGCGGGGGCCGCAAGGCCAATGTCCCCTTAGTCCCGCATCTTACCAGTTTGCCAAGTACACGGTGAAGGTCAGCTATCGCCGACCCGAGCCAAGGGTCGCGGGTCCGCCCCGGGCTGACTGCGGTCTCTGGGTGCGTTGGTGTTGCCCCGTCGTCCGGGTGCCTTGTCCCGCCATGTTGACGGCCCGTCGTGACCGGCCTCGGCGTCAAGGCCGGTCCGGTCCGGGGGCGTTTTCCACAACTTCCTTCAAGGGGCGCCGCGGCGAGAGGGGCAGGATCTCTTCCGGGTACCCCATGCGCAAAAGGATCTGCGGATGCCCGGGCCTTCCGGTCAGTTTCCCGAGTTCGGGCCTGAGCCGCGCCACCTGCACCGGCTGGTTGAGATAGGAGCCCTGAAGCCCCGCGTGAACCCCGGTCAGGAGCAGGTTCTGGAGCGCCTGACCCGCGGCGATCCAATCGGCAACGGTGTCGCCTTCGGTCCCCAGGACAGTCAGCAACGGCGAGTGCTCGGCCAGTTCCTCGTCACGAGCGGCCACACCGTTGCCCATGTCGAAGCTGCGCACCACCAGTTGCGCCACCGGGATCGTCAACCAAGGCAGGGTCAGCCCGTCGCCCGTCCGGCGGGGGTGCATCCACGCAGCCAGTTCGCGCCGCCATGCCGGATCGCCCCATTGCTCCTCATCGCCGCGGGCCACGAGATCGGCGGCCTTGTGGCGGTCCGCATCATCCTCGACCGGGACAAGCCACGCGCCTTCGGCGGTGGCGGCCGCGATCAGCGCATCCCGCGCATCCTCCGGCACCGGCCGTCCGTCAAAGCCCTTGCGGTATGTCTGTCTTTGCGCCAGCAGCGGTGCGAGCGGAGCCAGACCGGACTCGGGATCGCCGATCAGCGTGATACGGGCGAGAAGATCGGGATCGTCCTTGTCTGGAAGGAGCGCAATCCTTGTGCCGCAGCCTTCGCCAGCCGCGGCCACACGCAGGGCCATCAGCGCACAGCCACAACTTATGGTCAGTTCCCGATCGTCGGGATCATTGGCGGGCAGCGCGCGGGTGCGGTCCGCGAAAAGATTGATATCGTCACCCGCGAGGCTGAATATCCATGGCTGGGTGTTGTGGCTCGAGGGCGCACGGATCGCGTTGTTCAGGATGCGGCTGCGTGTGTCAGGATCGGTCATGGCCCCTCTCTTCCCGCTTTCGTGACTCTGCGGGCAGGATGCGCCATCAAGACGGCATCTGCCTTGAGGTGGGTCAAACCGGGTTGCCCGGTCACGGGCGCGGCCGGTGCAATCAGGTCGCCTCCTTGCCGGGGCGCTCCACGGCCACGAGGCCCAGACGGCGCGCGGCCGCCAGCGAAAGGATGCCGGAATCCAGACCTTCGGGTTTCTGGTAACGGCGTATGGCGGCACGGGTGCGGGCGTCCATCCGGCCGTTGGCCGGGCCGCGATAGAGGTTGCGCGCCTTCAGGGCGCGTTGAAGCGAGGCGATGAAATCGGGGGTGCGGACATCGGCGCAAGGCGTTTCGAACCAAGTCACGTTGCGTTCCTCGACGATCGCCTGGCGGGTTTCGGTCCGGTAGATCGCGGGCTTTTCGACGGTGCCGTCCACCCGGACCCGCGGGGGTTGCACCAGCACCTGGTCCGTGACCGTCTCGATCACCGCCGGGGTGACGTCCTTGCCCCAGCAGGTGCCGGGCGCGGCGCCGGGAGGAGCCTCGGCCAGGCTCTGCACAAGGTCCGGCTCGGTCAATTCCGGCACCGAAAGAGTGGTTTCGCATGCCGCGAGCAGGCCGGTGGCCATAAGCGACAATGTCAGGGTGCGGATCATCTGCTCGTGCCTCTGGGGCTTTTGTTTTGACGCCATCGTAGCGGTTTTCACAGGGCCGGGAAAGCACCCAGTGCCGGGCCTGTCATCCGTGCGGCGATCCCTGCGAGTCAAGCAGGTGGTCAAGCATCGGCGATATGTCCTCGATCACCTCGGCAATGACATGCACCACCCCGTCGGCGCGCTGTACCCGCCCGGTAACACGCAATAGCCGCCCCGAAATCACCGCCCGGCGAAAGCGTTCATGAAGCGCGCGCCAGACGATCACGTTCACCACCCCCGTTTCGTCCTCAAGGGTGATGAAGATCACGCCTTTCGCGGTGCCTGGACGTTGCCGCAGGATCACCAGCCCGGCCACCGCCACGCGCGCACCTTCGTGGGGCTCGCACAGCCGGGCGGCGGGCAGGGCCGCAGGCGGGCGTGGCCAGCCGGCGGCGGTAGGTGAGGACGTGACTCGCATAGGAACAAAGGTAGAACAAATGGGATTTGTCGCAACTCTTTTCCACCGGGGTCGCAAATTGGGGTGGCCTGACCCAGTCGGCTTGTCTAGGAACCCCGAGACAGCGATGAAAGGGAGAGCGCGAGCGATGGCGAAGATCACCTATATCGAGCATGACGGCACCCGGCACGTGGTGGAGGTCGCGAACGGGCTGACCGTCATGGAAGGCGCGCGCGACAATGGCATTCCGGGCATCGAGGCCGATTGCGGCGGCGCCTGCGCCTGTTCGACATGCCACGTCTATGTGGCACCGGACTGGCTGGAAAGACTGCCCGCGAAAGATGACATGGAAGAGGACATGCTCGATTTCGCCTACGAGCCCGATCCGGAGAGGTCCAGGCTGACCTGCCAACTCAAGGTTACGGATGCGCTTGACGGGCTTGTGGTGCAAATGCCCGAAAAGCAGATCTGAGCGCGTGGGCTGGCGGCCTCTCATCGTTTTTCTTGCCGTTTTCACGGGCGCGGCGCCGGGGCTTGCGCAACAGATCACGGCGGCCCGGTACGACGCGCCGACCACGCGCTACGCTCACGGCGTTCTGGGGGATGCGGTAGAGTGGGGGGCGCTGGTGCTGACGCTTGCAGGGGGCGAAGAAACCCGTCTGACCCTGCCGGAAACCCGTGTTTTCGAGGATGTCGCACCAAGGCTTGCGGACCTGGACGGCGATGGCAACCCCGAGGTGATCGTGGTGGAAAGCAGCGTGAGTCGCGGCGCGCGACTTGGCGTTTACGATGCTGACGGGCTGAGGGCCGCAACACCCCATATCGGCCGGCCGAATCGCTGGCTTGCCCCGGTGGGTGCGGCGGATCTCGATGGTGACGGATCGGTCGAGATCGCCTATGTGGATCGCCCGCATCTGGCCAAGCGTTTGCGCGTATGGCGCTACGAAGACGGTGGTCTGGATCATGTCGCGGACCTTGGGGGACTGACCAATCACAAGATCGGTTGGGATTTCATCGCCGGCGGCATCCGTGATTGCGGAAACGGCCCCGAGATTATCACCGCCGATTCAGATTGGCGGAACGTCGTAGCGACCCGGTTTTCGGCCGGCAAGCTGACACCGCGTGACATCGCCCCCTATTCCGGACCCGGCAGTGTGCAGACCGAACTGGAGTGCGGTGGCTGAAACGGCTCAGCCCGGATGGCCGGGATCGTGTGCGGGGACGGGCGATCGTCGGGCCTGTCGTTCCTTCAGTGCATCGGTCAGCGCCGGCACCTTTTCAGCGTCGATCCGGACCGGATCCTGCCATGGATTGTGGGTGCGCAACAGGATCAGGCCAAGCCCTCCGAGCATGAAGAGCATCGCGGCGCCCACCGCGATACGTTCCGCTGAAGGCTCGATCAGAAAGGTCGCGAGCAGAAACGCCAAGCCTCCGGCGGTGCAGACCACACCCATCGCGAAGAAGACGCGGCGTGCCGAGCCGTATTCGCCGATCTCGATCTTGAAACCGGGTTGTGCCTCTGCAAGCGCGGTGCAGATATCGCGAACAAGCCCGAGATAGGTTTCGGCATCGAGAGCGCCGGGCCCCGCATTGCTGTTGAGGGCAGCGCGGCGCAGTGTATCGCCGCTCAACAGGTCAAGCCGCCACATGACCAAGCCGCGCTGGCGGTGCTCGACCAGGATGGCGCGATCAACATCCGAGAGGTCGAGTGTCCATTCATCGCGCCCGCCTGACCTTCGACAGGACAAGCGGTGGTCCACCAGCGTGTAGGTTCGTTCATCTGCCAGTGGCGCGGGCTGGAAGCTGTAGTCGGTCATCGCCGCCCCAGTCTGCGCTGCGACACACGGCACTGCAAGAAAATCACCGGTCAGCGCAGAGCGCGCCAGCCGATATCGCCACGGTACTGCCCGCCGGGCCAGTCGATCTGTTCGATCGTCGCATAGGCGAGATCACGGGCCTGTTCCAGGGTCGCCTGCCGGGCCGTGACATTGAGAACCCGCCCGCCAGTGGCGATGAAACGGCCGTCCCTTTCGGACGTGCCGGCATGGAAGACCATGTTGAAACTGTCCTCGGGGCAGGTGTCGAGGCCCCGGATGACGGTGCCTTTCTCGTAAGTGCCGGGATAGCCTTGTGCGGCCATCACGACGGTGATCGCGTGATCGTCCGCCCAGTTCACACGCATTTGCGACAGCCGGCCTTCGGCCGCGGCGTGCATCAGGTCGAGGGCCTGTGCCCCGAGACGCATCATGAGTACCTGGCATTCCGGGTCGCCGAACCGCACATTGTATTCGACCAGCCGGGGCTGGCCATTCGCGATCATGAGGCCGGCATAAAGGACCCCCTGATACGGTGTCCCGCGCCGCGCCATTTCGGCAAGTGTGGGCCGCACGATCCGGTCCAGTGCAGCCACGGCCACCGCGTCATCCAGGACCGGAGCCGGAGAATAGGCGCCCATGCCGCCGGTATTGGGCCCGGTATCGCCTTCGCCGATGCGCTTGTGATCTTGCGCGGTGCCGATCGGCAGGGCCGTCTCGCCATCGCAAAGCACGAAGAAGGACGCCTCTTCGCCTTCCATGAATTCCTCGATCACGACCGCGGTGCCGGCGGCGCCGAATTCGCCGCTGAACATATCGTCGATCGCCGCCTCTGCCTGATCCGGGGTTTCGGCCACGATTACCCCCTTGCCGGCGGCCAGGCCATCGGCCTTGATCACGATCGGCACGCCCGTGTCACGAACATGGGCTTTCGCGGCCGAACAATCGGTGAAACGGGCATATGCTGCGGTTGGGGCGTTCGCGGCATCACAGATTTCCTTGGTGAAACTCTTGGAGGCTTCCAGCCGAGCCGCGGCTGCGGAGGGGCCAAAGACCAGAAAACCGGCCTCCCGCAGCCGGTCAGCGACGCCGGCGGCAAGCGGCGCCTCGGGTCCGACAATGACGAAATCCACGGCGTTGATATCGCAGAAATTCACCACGGCGGCGCCATCGCAGATGTCCATCGCCGCGCATTCAGCGATCTGTGCGATCCCGGCATTGCCCGGCGCCACGACAAGTTTGTCGCATTTCGGGTTCTGCATCACGGCCCAGGCAAGGGCATGTTCGCGGCCGCCGCCGCCGAGGATCAGGATGTTCATTGGCGCTGCTCCCGGTTGGCCTCTGTTCCGGCGCGTTCTAAGGTGGCCGCGACACAGACACAAGGTGCGCCCATGTCCGACCTGATCGACCATCCCGCCGAAGGTGAAAACGCGCCCGAATTCTCGGTTTCCGAACTTTCGGGCGCGATCAAGCGCGTCATCGAGGGCGAATTCGGCCATGTCCGGGTGAAGGGCGAGATCGGGCGCGTGTCACGGCCGCGATCGGGGCATGTCTACCTCGACCTCAAGGATGACAGATCGGTTCTCTCCGGTGTGATCTGGAAGGGCGTTTCCGCGCGCCTTTCTGTGCAACCCGAGGAGGGGATGGAGGTGGTCGCCACGGGACGGTTGACCACTTTCGCCGGGCAGTCACGCTACCAGATCGTGATCGAGGACATCAAGCCCGCCGGTATGGGCGCGCTGATGGCAATGCTGGAAAAGCGCCGCAAGGCGCTGGCCGCCGAGGGACTGTTCGATGTCGCGCGCAAGGCGCCCCTGCCCTACCTGCCCGAGGTCATCGGTGTGGTCACATCGCCGTCGGGCGCCGTGATACGCGATATCCTCCATCGTTTGCGGGAACGGTTCCCGCGTCGGGTTCTGATATGGCCGGTGGCGGTGCAGGGCGAACGCTGCGCGCCCGAGGTGGCCCGGGCGATCGATGGGTTCAATGCCTTCACGCCCGGCGGCGCACTGCCGCGTCCGGATCTGATCATCGTTGCGCGCGGGGGCGGATCGGTCGAAGACCTGTGGGGATTCAACGAAGAGGCGGTGGTGCGGGCTGCCGCGGCAAGCGCGATCCCGCTGATTTCCGCCGTGGGGCATGAAACGGATACCACCCTGATAGATCATGCGTCGGACAAGCGTGCACCAACCCCGACCGCGGCGGCGGAACTGGCGGTTCCTGTACGGATGGACCTGCTGGCATGGTTTGACAATCAGGAAGCACGTCTGACCCATGCTCTGACTTCGGGAGTGACGGCGCGCGGGCAGCGCCTGCGTGATCTGGCCCGGTCTTTGCGCCGGCCCGAAACCGTGCTTGAGGCGCCGCGCCAGAGGCTCGACACCTGGTCCGAAAGGTTGCCCGCGGCCTTGATCCGTTCGGTACAGGCCCGGCGCGTGATGCTTTCGGATGCCGCCGGGGTCTTGCGGCCCGGACTGCTGCGGCGGGCGCTGGAAACGGATCGCGGACGGCTTGCCAATGTCGCGGCCCGGTTGAACCGGCGCGCGATCGAACGTGACCTTGAACAGAAATCACGTGACCTTGCCGGGCTGGCGACACGTCTTTCGGATGCGGGGCATCGGCAGACCCGCGCCTTGAGGGACCGGATCGAGGCGATGGACCGCTTGCGCGAAACGCTGGGTTACAAGGCCACACTCAGGCGTGGTTATGCGGTGGTGCGCGGCGACGGGGAGGTGATGACAACCAAGAAAGCCGCCCAGAAGGCAATCGCGCTGGAGATAGAGTTTGCCGACGGGCGGTTGGGCGTCGGAGGGGGTTCGCGCGCCGCACGTGCTGCGCCGCAGTCCGGATCCAAGACACCGCCGGAACAGGGCAATCTCTTCTGATTTTGTCCGGAAACAGCTGTTTCCGGGTTTCCGTGTCATCAACGATCCGCTGTTTGACCCAGATATTGTCGGGCGCATGCCGCAGTCGCGCCAGATTTCCCCGCCATACAGTGCCCCGTACGCATAGCAAGGGTATCGAGGTATGGACCGACTGACCGAAATGGAAGCTTTCGCCACCGTCGTGGACCAGGGCGGATTCACCGATGCGGCGCGCAAGATGGGCATTTCCAAATCGGCGGTGTCGAAGCATGTCTCGTCGCTTGAGGCGCGGCTCGGTGCGCGGCTTCTCAACCGCACGACCCGGCGGGTCAGTCCGACGGAGATCGGCCTTGCCTATTACGACCGCGCGTTGCGGGTGCTCAACGATGCCGGTGAGGCGGATGCGCTGGTCAGTTCGATGCAATCGGACCCGTCCGGCCTTCTGCGCATTTCCGTGGCTACGGATTTCGGGGTCAATCATCTCAGCCCGGTGCTGGGCGAGTTTCTCGAGGAATTTCCCGATATCACGGTGAACATGGTGCTCAACAACCGCTACGTGGAGCTGATATCGGAAGGTTTCGACATGGCGGTGCGCATCGGTGAACTGGAGGACAGCACGCTGCGCGCCCGCAAGCTGACCGAGACCACCAAGCGCATGATCGCGAGCCCGTCCTATTTCCAGAAATTCGGACGTCCGCAGAAAATCGACGACCTCAATGAACACAAGCTCCTGCATTATTCCAGCCAGTCGGGCGGCGCCGTCTGGAAGCTGACCGCACCATCGGGCGAAAAGCGACAGGTGCGCACCGCCGGCGGGCTTTCGGTGAATGACGGGCAATCGCTTCTGAATGCGGCGATCTCGGGTCTTGGGATCGCCTATCTGCCCAGTTTCCTTTACGCCGGTGCGATGGAGAAAGGGCTGGTGGAAGATGCAATTCCCGATCTCCCCCTTGAGAAACAGGGCATTTATGCTGTCTATCCTCCCGGCCGTTTTACCCAGCCAAAGGTGCGCGCCTTCATTGATTTCCTTGTCCAGTCCTTTGCGGACAAGGGGCCGGCAGACTGGTAACCGTCTTCCCCCGCCAGCAATGGCTACCTGGCCCGGCTGTCCCGCAGCCGGGCTTTTTTGCCGTCTGTCGCACATCGCATGTGCGCCCCGTATGCCTTGCCTCGGCGTCGACCGGGGCCAGATAGGGGGCAGCAAACACAAGAATGGAGACAAGACCCCATGCCGACGCCAAAGCTTGTAACGATCTCGGGATCACTACGGGCCGGATCCTTCAACCGGATGCTCCTGCGCGAGGCGGTTCATGCCTTCGGACCCGCCGAGGTTGTCGAGGCGGACCTGAACCTGCCCCTCTATGACGGTGATCTTGAATCCTCCCGCGGGGTGCCGGAAGCGGTGCATGTCCTGGCCGATCACCTGCGCAACGCCGATGCGATCGTGATCTCTTCGCCTGAGTACAACAAGGGCATCACCGGTGTCATGAAGAACGCGCTTGACTGGATCAGCCGCGTCAAGGGGCCGGTTTTCAAGAACAAGCTGACCGTAACGATGTCAGCCAATGCCGGCCGCACCGGGGGCGAGACCGGGCAGTTCATGCTGATGAGCTGCCTTGTTCCGCTTCAGGCGCATGTTCTGCCTGGGCCGATGCTTTGTATTGCCGGTGCCGAGAATGAATTCGACGAGGCGGGAAAACTGATCAACGATCGGTATCACAAGGTCCTGACCGGCAAGATGGAGGCCCTGCGCGCCGCCGCGGAGCAGTAAGAGGATGCCCCGCTCAGCCGTAGCGGCAAGGATCGTAGGGCGAAAGATCCGTGTTGGGCGGCTGACCCGAAATCAGCCCGGCCACCCAGCGCCCGGTCTTGGGGCCGGCCGTGAGGCCGACATGCTGATGACCGAAGGCGGCGAAAATGCCGGTTGCCCCGATTTCGCCTATGAATGGCAGGCTGTCGGGTGTCGAAGGGCGGCTGCCCACCCATTCCTCAACCGCGTCATGCCGCAAGCCGGGGAAGGCACGTGCCGCATGCCGGCGCAACAAGCGCAGAGGCTTGGGCGAAGGGGGGGCATCGGGATGGGAGAATTCAACCGTCCCGGCACAGCGCAGCCCGCCCTGCATGGGCGTGACGGCGAACTTGCCGGTGGTCATCATCATCGGGTTGCGTGGCATTTGCGACGGGTTGCGGAACATCAGGTGATAGCCACGCTCGGCGATCAGCGGCACCTTGAGGCCGAGTTTTCGCATGAGCGGCCGTGAGTGAATGCCAGCAGCAAGCACGGCCCGGCCGCAGGCGAAGCGCCCGGCATCCGTGTCCACCGCGGCGATCTGCCCGTTCTCGATCTGGACATCCTTCACATCGGCCCGGACGATATGCCCGCCAATTCCCTCGAATCCCCGTGCCAGGGCGGTGACATAGGCACCCGGATCGGCAATGTGGCCATGACCACGCAGGACCGCCAGACACCGGATCGCATCGCCGAGGATCGGCTCGGCTTCCTGAACCTTCGCGCCTTCGACGATTTCGGGCCGCAGGCCGGCCTCCTCTCGCAGCGCCCAGGAATAGTGGTCCGCATCGAAGGCGGCGCGCGTGGGGTAGGCAAAGCTTACATCGCTGTCCTGCAGCCATTTCTCGGCGCCGGTCCCCGCGGCGAGCGCCCGGTGCTGATCAACGCTGTCGCCGACGAGCGGAAGCAGAGCCTGCGCTGTATGGCGTGTGTCGCGGTCATTGGCACGCAGGGAAAATTGCGCGAGCCACGGTAACATTTCCGGCAGGCGGCGCCATTGCAGGAAAAGCGGCGAGCCCGGATCGGCAAGGTATTTCAATCCGGTGCGGATCAAGCCGGGCGTCGAAACCGGAACAAGGGCCCATTGGGCCATCAGCCCGGCATTCCCGTAAGACGCCCCTGCCCCCGGCGCGGCCCGGTCGATCAGTGTCACGCGATGGCCTGCGCGCTGCAGCCAGATCGCCGTGGACACACCGCAGATGCCGGCACCGATGACCACAACAGTTTCTGGCATTGCTTGTGACTGTCGCACCTCGAGCTCCTGCGTGATGGTCCCGGGGCGCAGTCAACCCGGTGCGTCCGTCAGGAGCAAGCCCGTAAACGCGAAAACCCCGCCCGAAGGCAGGGTCAGCCCGATCATCCGGACGCGAGGAGAGGTTCAGCCCTGACGGGCCTTGAACTTCTTCTGGGTCTTGTTGATGACGTAGACGCGGCCTTTGCGGCGCACGACACGGCAATCGCGATGCCGGTTCTTGAGCGAGCGGAGCGAGTTCTTGACCTTCATCGGTCTCTCCTGTCTGTCGCGGCGCGGGCCAGCGCCTGTGGTTGCGGGCGCCCGGCCGAATGCGGGGCGATGAATTCATGGTGGGCGGTACTGGGATTGAACCAGTGACCCCTTCGATGTCAACGAAGTGCTCTACCGCTGAGCTAACCGCCCGGTTTTCCGCCGCCGTCCCTGGCCCCGAAGTAAGAGGGGCGCGGAAATCCGCGCCGGTCCGCGGTTCTATAAAAGGAGTCGTGGGGGGGATCAAGGGCTTTTGGTTTGGGATTCTTTCAAGCTATGATGCGGTGCAGCAGGAGGTTCCATGCCCAAGTTCGCCTACGAGGTCATCCATCCGCAGAAGCGGCTTACCAGCGTGGTGTTTGCCTCGCCTCACAGCGGGAGCGACTATCCCTGGACGTTCCTGCGCCGGACACGCCTGAACGAACATTCCGTGCGCAGTTCCGAGGACGCCTATGTCGACCGCCTGTTCGAGGTTGCCCCGCAGATGGGTGCGCCGTTCATCAAGGCCGGCGCGCCGCGTGCCTTCGTGGATCTCAACCGGGCTCCGGACGAACTTGATCCCGCGCTGATCGACGGTGTGAGCCGCTCGGGGCACAATCCGCGCGTCGCGTCGGGGCTGGGTGTGATCCCGCGCGTCGTGGCGAACGGAAAGGCGATCTACTCCGGCAAGATTTCGGTGGAGGAAGCACAGCAGCGTATCGACACCTATTGGCGCCCCTATCACGAAGCGTTGCAAGGCCAGATGGATCAGGCGCACCTGATGTTCGGGGAGGCGATCCTGATTGATTGCCATTCGATGCCGCATGAGGCGATGGATGCGATCTCGCAGCGCGGTGTCCGGCGCCCCGAGATCGTTTTGGGCGACAGGTTCGGCGCGGCGGCTGACGGGGCGATCGTGGACCGGATCGAGGCGGCATTCGCCGATGCCGGTCTGACCGTGGTGCGCAACATGCCCTTTGCCGGGGCTTACATCACACAGAAATACGGCCGCCCGGCACGCGGGCGCCATGCCGTGCAGATCGAGATCGACAGATCCCTCTACATGAACGAACAGTCCATCCGTCCGAACGGAAACTTCGAGGGCTTCAAGAAAGTTCTGCGGTCCGTCATTGCAGAGATCAGCGATATCGGGCGTCCATCCCGTCTGTCCCTCGCTGCCGAATGATCCGGTCTCAGCGCAGGGCACGTCCTTTCAGGATCGCGTCGGCGCCAAAACGGCGGCGAATATCGTCCGTGGCCCGTTCGGCGATGCCGCGCCGATCGGCCTGAGGATCCAGAAGATCGCCCGAAAGATCGCCGCCGGCCTCGGGGCAAAGGCCCGAGATTCCCACGCCGATCAGACGGCAGGCTATGCCCCCGCCAGCCTGGTCCATCAGCCCGCGGGCCGCGCGGTAGATCGTATCGGCCATCTGCGTTGCATCACGCAGCGATATCCGACGTGTGATCAGGCCGTGATCGGCGCGCTTGAGCTTGAGCGTGACGGTCCGGCCGGCCAGCCTCTTTGCCTTGGCCCGGTCCGAGACCTTTTCCGAAAGCCGCCAGAGGTGACCGTCCAGAATATCGGCGTCTGCGGTGTCTTCTCCGAATGTCGTTTCATTCGAGATGGATTTCATCGGGGAG
This sequence comes from Roseovarius sp. TE539, assembly GCF_003298505.1. Lineage (GTDB taxonomy): Bacteria > Pseudomonadota > Alphaproteobacteria > Rhodobacterales > Rhodobacteraceae > Roseovarius. Next base: position 102,559 of record NZ_QNGB01000001.1, on the reverse strand, counting down.
TTCGCGCTTACCCTTCGATTGTCCCGGCCCCGCGCCAGATGCCACAGACGATCGCCCATGCTGCCGAAGCGCGCCGTGAGATCGCGGTGGTCCCAACGCAGAAGATCCGCGAAACTGCGGATGCCGGCCTCCTCCAGTGAAGTCTGCGCGGTCTGCCCGACGCCCCAGATCATCCGCACCGGCTTGTCGCGCAGGAAATCCGCAGTTTCCGCTTCTCCGATCACCGAGAAGCCATGCGGCTTGTCGAGATCCGAGGCGACCTTCGCCAGAAACTTGTTGTGTGACAGACCGATGGATCCCGTCAGACCCAATTCGTCGCGCATGCGCCGGACAAGCCGTGCCAGCATGACAGCGGGTGGAGCGCCGTGCAGGCGGGCTGTGCCGGTCATGTCCAGGAACGCCTCATCAAGCGATAGCGGCTCAACCGCCGGTGTCAGTTCCTCCATCATCGCGCGGATCTCGCGGGAGACGTCCGCATAGACGTCCATGCGCGGCGGCAATATCACCGCTTCGGGGCATAGCGCCATCGCACGAAACATCGGCATGGCCGAATGAACGCCGCGAATCCTTGCGATGTAACAGGCGGTTGAAACCACCCCGCGTCGCCCCCCGCCGATGATCAGCGACTTGTCGGCCAGCGCGGGATCGTCGCGTTTCTCGACGCTGGCATAGAACGCATCACAGTCCATGTGGGCGATGGAGAGGGTGAAGAGTTCCTCATGTGCCAAGACACGCGGACTCCGGCATGCCGGGCAGCGCGGGGCAGGATCCATCGTCAGAAGGCAATCGCGGCAAAGGGCTGGCATGGCGGCGGCGTTTTCTTCATTCCATTCATTCTGTACACGGGTTTTGTACAGAATCCGGAGGGCTGCGGAAACGGAATGTTCGATCCGTTCATCGCGCGTCACCGGTTGCAAGGGGAAGGGCACGCCATGATCGCGGTGATTTTCGAAGTGATACCGGCCGACGGCCGCAAGGCAGAATATCTTGATATCGCGAGCCGGATGCGGCCTTTGGCGGAATCGGTCGAGGGTTTCATCAGTGTGGAACGGTTCCAGAGCCTGACAGATCCCGACAAGCTGCTGTCCATCTCGTTCTGGGAGGACGAGGCAGCGGTGGAGCGCTGGCGCAGGCTCGACGCCCACCGCCGGGCGCAGGGACAAGGGCGCGACGAGGTGTTCGCCGGCTACCGGCTTCGCGTCGCGCACGTGATGCGGGATTACGGCATGACCGACCGCGCGGAGGCCCCCGCCGACAGCCGCGTCGCCCTCGGGGAGTAGTCGCGGCCGTCCGGATCAGCCGAAAGCCAGCGACAGCCCGCCAAGGGCCGTTGCCCCGCCCAGCAGGCGCAGGACAATGCCACTCCCGGCGCTCAGGGCGCGGGCAAAAAGCACTGCCACCGCAAGCCCGGTGGCATGAAGCCCGGCAGTGGCGATCATGAATCCGGCACCGAAGGTCAAGGCCTGCGCTCCGCCCAGTTCGCCGCCATGCGCATGGCCGTGAAAAAGGGCAAGCACGCTGACCGTGAGGATCGCCACGAATGTCGTGGGCCGCAGCGCCAGTGCCACCAACGCACCCAGAATGAAAATCGAGCCAAGGATCGCGGGCTCCACCAAGGGCAGCGGTCCACCCGCCAGCGAGACCCCGAACCCGGCAAGCATTGCAACGACGAAGGCGGTGGGCACCTGCCAAAGCGCGCGCCCCCCGATCTGCGCGGCCCAGAGGCCCACGGCGATCATGGCCAGAACGTGATCAAGCCCGAAAAGGGGGTGCGTGACCCCGGCCAGAAAAGAGCCGTACTCGCCCGGCGGCAGATGCGCGGCGGCGGGGGTGGCGGCAAGTAGCGGGATTATGAAAGGAATGGTGCGTTTCACGGCAATCGGCTCCGTCAGGTCAGCCGGGCGCCTCGGGTTGAGCCGCGCCCCTCATAAAGGAAACACACCCGACCGGGCCGTGCAAGCCGCGATGGAACAGTGGGCACGCGGCTCGCCCATCCCTGCCTGTCAGGCGCGGGACGAATAAAGCACATCCGCCTTCATCTTTCCGAAAATACTCCCGCCGGAGGCATCCCGGCGAAGGCGGTCCGCCTCCGCCGGCGGGTCAATTGCCGGGATCAGCCGAACACCCGGGTCAGGGCATTGTCCGTCGCCTCGATGATCTCGTCGATATCGTCGCGGGTGGCGATCAGCGCGGGTGAGTAGCAGAGCGTGTTGTTGTAGCCGGGTACGGAGCGGTTGGTCACCCCGATCACCACACCCTGTGCCATGCAGTCCGCAACCACGGCCTGCGCACGCTTTTCGGCGACCGGCTCGCGGCTCTCACGGTCCTCGACCAGTTCTGCCCCGAGAAACAGCCCCTGTCCGCGCACGTCGCCGATCACCGCGTGGCGCTCGGCCAGGTCATGCAGCCGCCCGGTCATGTACTCTCCCATGGCGGTGGTGTTTTCCAGCAGGCCCTCCTCTTCGATGATGGCCATGTTTTCCAGCGCCGCCGCGGGCCCGGCGGTGCAACCTCCGAAGGTGGAAATGTCGCGGAAATAGTTCAACGGGTCCGTGTCGTCGTCCTTGAACATCTCGAACACGCGTTCGGAGGTGACGCAGCAGGCAATCGCTGCATAGCCCGAGGCCACCCCCTTGGCCATGGTGACGAAATCGGGCTCGATCCCGTAATGCTGGTAACCGAACCAGTGCGTGCCGGTGCGCCCGACGCCGCAGACCACCTCGTCGATATGCAGCAGGACATCGTACTTGCGGCAGATCTCCTGCACGCGGGGCCAATAGCCCTCGGGCGGGGGGATGACGCCGCCGCCGGCGGTGACCGGCTCCAGGCAGAGCGCGCCAACCGTGTCGGGCCCTTCGGCAAGGATGACCTTCTCGATCTGGTCGGCGGCCCATTCGCCATAGTTTTCCCGCGGGGCGCCCTCCTGTTCGAAGGCGCGGTATTCAAGGCAATGCGGCACCCGCACGAAACCCGGCGTGAAAGGGCCGTACTGGGCGTTGCGCTCGTCCTGTCCGCCGGCGCTGAGGCAGCCGATGGTGGTGCCGTGGTAATCGCGGTCCCGGTAGAGGATCTTGTGCTTGCGCCCGCCATGGTGTTTGTGGGCGATCTGGCGCACCATCTTGAACGCCTTCTCGTTCGCCTCGGAGCCGGAATTGGTGTAGTAGACGCGGGTCAGGCCGGGCATCTTGGAAATCAGTTTCTCGGCGAACAGCGCGCCGGGTACCGATCCGCCCGAGCCGGCGAAGTAGTTCAGCTTCAGAAGCTGGTCGCGCACCGCGTTGGCGATGCGCTCACGGCCGTACCCCACATTCACTGTCCAGACCCCGCCGGAGACGCCGTCGATATGTTCCTTGCCCTTCTGATCCCAGATGCGCATGCCCTTTCCCTCGACGATGATCTTCGGTTCGCCGGTTTCGAAGGGTTTGTGCTGGATCAGGTGATGCCAGACATGGGCGCGGTCAGCGTCCACGATCTTTTCGATATCGTTGTCGAGAAACTTGCCGTCCATGACGATGCTCCATCTGCTTTCGGCCCGCGCGGGGGGATCGCCGGGTATCATGACAGCAGTCATTGAGCCTGTGAAGGGTTTGCGGGAATAGGGCCAGCCACGCGCTTTGTTTAAGGCCAGTCATGCCGGGCCCTGCACCCCCGCCCGGCTAACAGCATGTCATCGTTGCGCAAATTTGTTGCGATTATCGGAAACGCCGTTTCATGAAAGCCAAAAGGCCCCGGGATGTTTCACAAAAACATTGATCGGCGCAAAAATTTCGGATCGGATGATGGATGGATGAAGGGCCGCGCGTGGCCCATTGCCCTGCAGCCGCATCGGAGCCCCCGGAACAAGGCGGGAGCGGTCCGGCCGCAAAAGACAAGACGTCAACCAACGGGAGTTAACCACATGACATTGAAGTCCAACCTCTTCTCGGCGGCCGCGGGTGCGGCGATGCTCGCAACCGGGACGGCCGCATCGGCCGAGAGCATCACGGTGGCCTATTTTCTCGAATGGCCGATGCCGTTCCAGTACAGCAAGGTGAACGGCGATTACGACGAGGCGCTGGGCATGGAAGTCAACTGGCGGGCGTTCGACACCGGCACCGCGATGAGCGCCGCAATGGCAAGTGGCGACGTTCATCTTGCCGTAAGCCAGGGTGTTCCGCCCTTCGTCGTGGCGACGAGCGCCGGGCAGGATCTTCAGGTTGTCGACGTGGCGGTCAGCTATTCGGACAACGACAATTGCGTGGTGGCAGAGGAACTGGAGATCGACAAGGACAGCGCCGGTGAACTGGCCGGAAAGAAGGTGGCGGTGCCTCTGGGCACGGCGGCGCATTACGGGTTCCTCAAGCAGATGAACCATTTCGGTGTCGATATCTCGACCATGGAGGTGGTGAACATGGCCCCGCCCGAGGGGGCCGCTGCCATAGCGCAGGGCGCGGTTGACATGTTCTGCGGCTGGGGCGGCAGCCTGCGCCGGGCCGAGGAGCACGGTAATGTCCTTCTGACCGGCGCCGAAAAGGAGGATCTGGGTATCCTGGTGTTCGACGTGACCTCCGGACCCGCCGCGTTCATCGCGGAAAACCCCGACGTGGTGAGTGCGTTCCTCGAGGTCACGGCCAACGCCAACGACATGTGGAACAGCGGCGAGCACACCGAAGAGATGCTGCCTGTCATCGCCAAAGACAGCGGCATGGATATCGAAGCGACCCGTGCCACGATCGAGACCTTCGTCTTTCCCTCCGCCGAGGAGCAGCTCACCGGGAAATGGCTGGGTGGCGGCGCACAGGAATTCATGAAGGGCGTGGCGGATGTTTTCGTCGAGGCCGGCAGCATCGACGCCGCGCTTTCCTCCTACGAGAGCAACGTCAATACCGGCCCGCTTTCGTCCGCCATGGGCATGTGACGCTGCGCTTCACGCGGATCACCGGCAGGGGCGGGCTTCGTCACGGCGCGCCCGTCCCCGCCGCACCCCGGCCATGACGGACAGGAGGCGTGGCGATGTCCACACTGACCATCGAGAACCTGTCGATGCGTTTCGACCTGCCCAACGGCGAGCATGTTCAGGCGCTGAAGGATGTCTCGCTCGAACTCGGAACAGGCGAGTTAATGAGCGTTCTGGGGCCTTCGGGCTGCGGCAAGACGACCCTGTTGAACATTGTTGCCGGGTTCCTGGCCCCGACCGAGGGGCAGATCACCCTCAGCGGGCACAAGGTCAGCGGCCCCGACGCGGAGCGCGGCATGGTGTTTCAGCAGGGGGCGCTTTTCGAATGGATGAGCGTTCGCGACAATGTGAGTTTCGGGCCCCGGATGCGGGGGCAGCGCAAGGCGGAATACAAGGAAACGGTCGATCACCTGCTGGAGGTGGTGGGCCTGAAGGATTTCAAGGAGAAGGCGGTTTACGAGTTGTCGGGCGGCATGCAGCAGCGCGTGGCGTTGGCACGTTGCCTTGCCAACGATCCGGACGTGATCCTGATGGACGAACCGCTGGGTGCGCTGGACGCGCTGACGCGCGAGAAGATGCAGGGCCTTGTTCTCAAGCTCTGGAAGGAAACCGGCAAGACCATCATCCTTATCACCCATTCGGTCGAGGAGGCGCTGTTGCTGGGTGAGCGCCTCCTGGTGATGGCGCCCCGCCCCGGGCGTATCCACAAGGAATACCGCCTGCCCTTTGCCGATAACGGCGTCGGCAAGGATCTGCGCGAGGTCAAGAAAGACCCGGAATTCGCAGTCAAGCGCGAGGAAATCCTTTCGATGATCTGGGATATGGAAGAAGAGATCATGGGCCGGTCCGAGGGGGCAGGCGCATGACCTTGCTGTTGATATATGTCGCGGTTTTCGCGGTTGCCTTCGCCGTGGTGCGGCTGGGCCTTAAGCGGATGATGGAGCGGCACGATTTCACGTCGCTCAAGACGGTCACGTTCGGTGACGAAAGCGCCGTGAGGCCGGACCGCTGGGCGAGCGTGATATCGGTGATCACGATATTCCTGCTGTGGGGCGCGTTCACCGGATCGTCCTGGGTGCCCGTACATGCGCCCGGGCCTTTCGTCGGCGATACCGAATTCACCTACACCCTTGAGGCGCCGGACGGCCGGACCGACGATGCGACGATTTTCGCCCGCGTGTTCCGCGTCGGCGACGATGTGCAGGAGCGCGAGATCGAGCCCGGTGAAGGGTTTGCCAAGAACGACACGATCACCGTTGGCGCCTGGCGGTCGGACCTGATCCTGATGGACCGCAACGACGAGGTGACGCGCAAGGACGGGGCGCAGGTCATCGCCGTGGACGGCAAACCCATCACGCCCGGCAAGACGGTGCGCGTGGACGACGGCAAGGTGGTGATGTCCTCCAAGGGGTCGCTCAATTTCAGCCCGGCCAAGGGCATGCAGATGGAGCCGATATGGCTTCCGCCCCCCGAGGACGTGGTGGCGCGCGTGGGCGAAATCTCACGCGAGGGGTATCAGAACTTCACGCTCTGGGAACACCTCTACTGGTCTTTGTACCGCGTTATCGTCGGCTTCTTCTTCGGGGCGCTCGTGGGGATCCCGCTGGGCTATGCGATGGGATTGAGCGACTGGTTCCGCGGCTGGTTCGATCCGATCGTGGAATTCATGCGTCCCGTGCCGCCGCTGGCCCTCATTCCACTGGTGATCATCTGGGCGGGTATCGGTGAGAGCGGCAAGATCATCCTTCTGTTTCTTGCCGCGTTGTGGATCATGACGATATCGGCGCGGGCTGGCGTTTCGGGAGTGGCGATTTCGAAGGTCCATGCGGCCTATTCGCTGGGAGCCTCCAAGTGGCAATTGATGCGCCATGTGATCATGCCCAATTCCCTGCCCGAGATCTTTACGGGTGCGCGGGTGGCGATGGGTGTCTGCTGGGGCACGGTGGTTGCCGCGGAACTGGTGGCGGCGGAAAAGGGCGCCGGCATGATGATCATGGTCGCCAGCCGGTTCCAGCTGACCGATATCGTGATCATGGGGATCATCCTGATCGGGATCATCGGTTACGGCATCGACATCCTGATGCGCAAGGCCGAGGCATGGCTTGTGCCGTGGAAGGGCAAGATCTGAACCCGTTGCTCAGGCGGGAGTTCTGGCGCGATAGAGGTTGAGCCGCGCCGGCACACGCAGGCCGTGATCGGTTTCGAAGGGAACGAAGGCCTCGGCAACGGCGCGTTCGATCTGCATCGCGTCAGCCTCGGAGGCGCCGAATTCCCGGATCATCCGTGCGGCCATTCCGACCTCGCAGGCAAAGGCGGCGGTTTCGGCTGCGGTGCCCGGCGGCGTGAGCGAAATCTCGGCAATCTCGGCAGTTGCCTCTTCAAGCCCGGCCTCGGCAAGCAGACCAAGAACGTGATCGGTGTCCTGAAAGGCCATGGGACCGGGCGCATGGGGATCCGGCGCAGGCATGTCGCCCAGTTGATCCGTGGCGGCCCGGCGCGGAATGTCGAACCATGGGTTATGTGCCACCCCGGCCCAGGCCACGAACGTCAGCTGCGCGCCCGGCACCAGGGCGCCCGAGATATTGGCGAAGGCGGCAGGCGGATCGGCGAAGAACATTACCCCGAATCGCGACATCATGCGATCGAACCGCGCCTGCGGAAAATCATGTGTCTGGGCGTCAACGTTGAGAAAGGTGGTGTTCTGCAGCCCCGCCGCTGCCGCGCGTTCCCGCGCCCGGTCAAGGAGCGTTGGCGAAATGTCGGCGCCGGTCACATGGCCCGAGGCGCCGACCATGCGCGCGGCTTCAAGGGTGCTGGCGCCGGTGCCGCAGCCGATATCGAGAATTCGATCACCGGGCGCGGGCGAAGCGGCGGCGACCAACAGATCCAGTACCGGCGTCATCAGCGCGTCAAGCTGTGCCTGATGCCCGACCCATTTTGGACCCGCCTCGGTGGTCCAGTGTTCGGCCTGATCGGCGTTGGCCTCGTTCGATGAAACGGTCATGCCTTGCCTTCCCGGGCATGTTGCCCGGCCATCACGCACAGAAGCTCGAACATGATCGACGCACCAAGGAATGCGGTGCCGCCGGAGGTGTCGAATGGCGGTGACACCTCGACCAGATCGGCGCCGGCGATATCCAGCCCTTCGAGCTCCCGCACCACCTGCAGCGCCTGGAAACTGTTGGGTCCGCCGACTTCGGGCGTGCCGGTGCCGGGTGCGAAGGTGGGATCGACGAAATCAATGTCGTAGCTCACATAGGTCGGTCCGGCGCCGACGATCTCGCGGGCCTCTGCCATCACGTCCGCGACGCCGCGAGCGAAGAATTCCTCGATCAGGATAAGCCGGATTCCATTGGCGGCGGCGAAATCGCGATCCTCGGTGTCATACATCGTGCCGCGCAGCCCGATCTGCACGACCCGGCCCGGGTCCAGCAGCCCCTCTTCCACGGCGCGCCGGAAGGGGGTTCCGTGGGTGTACATCGTCCCGTTGAAATAGGAATGGAAGAGATCCGTGTGGCTGTCGAAGTGGATCATGCCGAGCGGCGCCGTCCTGGCCAGCGCGCGCAGCACCGGCAGCGATGCCAGATGATCACCGCCGGCGGTGAGCGGGATGATGCCGGCGCCGGACACCGCATCGTAGAATTCGGTGATGCGCGTCATGCTGTCGGGAATGTCGGCGGGGTTGGGGCCAACATCGCCGAGATCGGCGCAATTGGCGGCCTCGAAGGGCCGCATGCCGGAGGTCGGGTGCTGAGCACGGATCATGGTCGACGAGTCGCGCAGTTGCCGGGGCCCGTGGCGCGGCCCGGGCCGGTTGGTGGTGCCGCTGTCCCAGGGCACGCCGATGAGACCGATATTGACTTCTGGTAGGCGCGGATGGTTCTGCGGGACATGTGGCAGGCGCATGAAGGTGGGCACCCCGGCGAAGCGCGGCAGATCAAACCCGGAAACCGGGTGAAAGAAGGTGTCAGCCATGGAGTTCCTCCAATCTCTTGCGCGCGGTCACCGGGCCGTCCCCCTGCGCGGCGATTCTGTCAATGGCATCCTGAAGGTCTTCTTGGCCTACCGCCATCTGAAATGCATTGGCGTGAAGAAGGGTTCCGGGATCGGACACCCACGCCACATGCCCGTTCCAGAACAGAAGGTCGCCGCGGCGCAGCGGCGCCTCAGGCGGCAGGGCGGTGCCAAGCGCCGCCTCCTGCTGATCGCTGTCGCCGGGGCACGGGATGCCGCAGGCCAGGCACCCGGCCTGTATCAATCCCGAACAGTCGATCCCGGATGCCGAATTGCCGCCCCAGAGATAAGGCGTGCCGAAAAACAACCCGGCCACTGCGACGGGATCTCGCGAAAGGCTGTCGGCGGGTTCAAGATGCGCGGCGGGGACGAATCCGTGCGGGGTTTCGGCGAAGCGGTCTTTCACGGCGATGACATGCAGCAGGCTGCCATGGGTCAGGAGAGCCCTTTCGCGCTGCTTGATGTCCGGCACGGCGTAAAGATGCGTGGCTCGCGCGGCGACCCGGTGGGTCGGTTCGGGACCGGGCGGGGCAAGGTCGGTTTCCGGAACATACCCGACGAACCGGTCGCGGGCGGATTGCACGAAGCACCACCCCTTCCGCCACTCGAACACGGTAACGGCGGACCCGAGGGGCAATTGCCGTTCGCGCGGGCCGCAGGGGCGGTGCAGCAGATCGGAAAGCGGTGCCGTGATCCGGGCCGGCCGGCCTTCGACGAAGGCATCGGCCGACAACTGCCCGCGCAGATGCGCGGCAGCGACACGGCCGTTGGCCGGGATGAGGCGCGGATCGGTCACGGCTGCACCGGAGGGGCGCCGCCCCTCTTGCCCCGGCCCCGGCCGGGGCAATTCACCCCGGAGTATTTCCGGAAAGATGAAGGAACCGGGCGGGTCATAGCCCCAGTGCCCCCGGCAATGCGTCCAGCAGGGCGCGCGCCCCCATCCCCACGCCGCCCTTCGGGCGCGCGGGCGCATCGGCGGGGGTCCAGCCGTAGATGTCGAAATGGGCATATCGGCCCTCTCCTGCGAAGCGCCGCAGGAAGAGCGCGGCGGTGATCGAGCCGGCGAACCCGCCTTTCGGAGCATTGTCGAGATCGGCGATCCCGGGTTCGATCATCGCTTCGTAGGGGGTGTGGAAGGGCAGGCGCCAGACCGGATCGGCAACCCGTTCCGCCGCGCGCTCCAGGGCGTAGGCGACGTCCGTGTCATCGGTGTAGTAGGGGGCCAGATCGGGCCCGAGGGCGACCCGTGCCGCGCCGGTCAGCGTGGCCATGGACACGGTCAGCGCCGGCTCATCCTCGCCGGCGAACGCCAGCGCGTCGGCAAGCACCAGCCGGCCCTCGGCATCGGTGTTGTTGACCTCGACCGTCATGCCGTTGCGTGCCGTGAGGATATCGCCGGGGCGGAAGGCATCGCCGGAAATCGCGTTCTCGACCGCGGGGATCAGGACCCGCAGGCGCAACGGCAGATCAAGGGCCATGATCATCCGGGCAAGCCCGAGGACCGTCGCGGCGCCTCCCATGTCCTTCTTCATCAGGGCCATGCCCGTGGCCGGCTTGATGTCGAGCCCTCCGGTATCGAAGCATACGCCCTTGCCGACCAGCGTCAGCGTGGGGCCGGCATCGCCCCACTGCATGTCGAGCAGGCGTGGCGCACGGTCAGGGGAGGCCGCACGTCCGACGGCGTGGATCATCGGAAAATTGGCATCGAGCAGATCGGCGCCGCGCGTGACCGCGCATTCCGCAGCGAAATCCTTTGCGAGCGACATGCAGGCGGCCTCGAGATCGGCCGGGCCCATGTCGGAGGCTGGCGTGTTGATAAGGTCGCGGGTCAACGCCTCCCCCGCTGCGATCGTTTCGAGCCTTGAGGACTCGACGCCGTCCGGGGCGATCAGTGCGGCCTTGGAGGCGGATTGCTCACGGTAGCGGTTGAAGGAATATCCGGCAAGGAGCCAGCCCAAGGCCTCTTGCGCGGCGCGGTCGGGGGGCAGACCTTCGAGCCGGTAAGTGCCTTTTGGCAACCCGGAGGCCACTGTGGCGAGATGAAAGCGGCCACGGGCCCGGGTTTGCGCGGTTCCGTAGCCCGCCAGCACCATCGCCATGGCGCCATCCGGACCGGGAATGCGCAACGTGCTGCCGGCGGCACCGGTGAATCCGGCGCTGCGCGCGAAGCGGGCATTGAAATCGGGCTGGCCCGCGGCCCAGTCGTCGAATTCGTCCTGGTCGATCACATGAACCGGGATGGCGTCGGCGTCGGCGGGGGCGAACTTGAGGGTCATGCGGGCGCCTTTGCGGGATGATTGCAACAATGCCCACAGCCTACCGGTCCGTGCGGCGCCCGCAAGCCGTCAAATGGAGAGGTCCTGCAATTCCCAGGCTTCGCAAAGCGAGCGTTCGCCGACACGGAGAAGGCGCGCCAGGGTCGCGGCGAGGGCGGTCCTGTCCTCAAGGTCGATGCAGGCCGTGACATCCGCGGCCACGCGGGCCAGCAGGTGAAGCCCGATCTGTTCGGATATGGCGATGAGGCTGTGGGCCGATCTTCGCATATCATCTCTTTTGTCGCGACGGTGGCAACTTTCGGCATGGGTCAGGCGCAGCGCCAGTTCCTCGAGGGCGCGGCAGACAACGTTTTCGGCACCGGCCTTGCCGAGCCGGTCATAAAGCAGCCTGAGCCGGGCGGAATCCAGGTGAACCGCCTCTTCCTGTTCCAGCATCCTGACCTGTTTCACGAATCCATCCTGTGTCTCGCGCCCCCGAGCACGGAAGCATGATGTGGCCAAGGAGTTCCCAAATCCTTTCGGAACGCCGGAATTGTCGCTCGAATTCATCGACAATCCCCGTTATTGACGGTCGGGAAACGCAGGAAGAAACAAGACATGAAGAATGCGCGGCCTTTGCCAACCTACCTGGTTCACCGTTATCACGGCTGGAAGGCGACCTCTTATGCGGACAATCAGAGCTGGTACCGGCGGCTTGCCGGGGAGGGGCAGCACCCCCGCGCGATGATTATCTCGTGCTGCGACAGCCGGGTGCATGTCACGTCGATATTCGGAGCTGACCAGGGTGAGTTCTTCATCCACCGCAACATTGCCAATCTGGTCCCGCCGCACGAACCCGACGGGGCGCAGCATGGCACGTCCGCGGCGCTGGAATACGCCGTGACGTCCCTGAAGGTGGCACATGTGATTGTCATGGGGCATTCGAACTGCGGCGGCGTGCGCGGTTGCCATGACATGTGTTCCGGCAATGCCCCGGCGCTGGAGCAGAAATCCAGCTTTGTCGGACGCTGGATGGACATCCTGCGCCCCGGTTACGAGCGTGTGAGCGGGATATCCGACGAAAGCGCGCGTATCCATGCGCTGGAAAAGGAGGCGGTGCTTGTCTCGCTCGAGAACATGATGAGTTTTCCCTTCGTGACCGAGGCGGTCAATGCCGGTCTGCTGACGCTGCATGGTCTGTGGCTGGATATCGGCGAAGGGCGGGTCGAGCAATACAGTGCCAGCACCGGGGATTTCGTTCCGATCTGACCGGTGCCGCGCGGCATGTCAGTAAAGTGTGCGGTGGTAGCGCGCCTCGACCGCGGCCTGCGATGTGTCGCTCGCCGTTTCACCGGAATGGTCGCGCGGCCGTTGACGCGCAGGGTTTCGTCCACGGACGGGATAAGAAACAAAAGCGCCACCTGCGGGTTCCTGAGGAGATTCAGCATCCCGTCAAGCCGGTTGTTGCCGGGGCGGTCGGGAATCAGCAGATGGCGATCATCCTCTACCTTGACGAACCCGGCCGGGTCGCCTTTGGGCGAAACATCCAGAGTGACACCATCGGTGGTTGCCAGAACGAGGAACGGGGCGTGTGCGATGAAGCTTCGGCAATGGTCGTCGAAGTGTTCGATCACCTTGCGTGTGGCGCGCGGTGAGGGCTCCCCATAAAGGGCGCGCAGGCGGTTTTCGGTCATTTCGGTCATGATGGCCCTCCACTCATCCGCGGCCTTGTCAGCGCAGGACCATTCCCTCGGGCCAGTCCAGTTCATACTCCAGAAGGATATCGCGGCTCTCGCCGGCCGGCAGGTCGAACTCCCATGCCATCACGCCGCGTTTGCCGTCGATATCGGTTTCCGATGGTGCGGGATCGGCATTCCAGCTGAGTTCCAGGTCTTCCTGTTCTGTATAGGGCACCCGATCGAGAACGCGCAGCGGCCAGTCGGCCCCGGTCAGGTTCTCGATGTTCAGACGCACGCCCTCGGTCAGGGTGTTAGAGGTCGTCAGAACGCCGCGATCGCCTTCGGTCCGGTCAAGGATCACCCGGTCGAGGCGAAGGCCGTCTATCGGTCCGAAGGACAGTTCGGCCTCGCCACCGGCGGGCAGCAATTCGAGATGACGCCGGGCGACGAAACGGCCGTCTAGATGGAACATGGCCTGGGCCGAGGGAAGGATCACCTCGCCGGTATCATTGGTGATCCTGGCAGTCAGGAAGGCGCGGTCATCGGCGCGCGGGACAGCCGTGGCGACCAGGTCGGCCCGGGTCCGGAGCGTGTCAAGCGACAGTCGAACCCGATCCGCGCGCGATGCGATGGAAACCGGGTCGGGGTAACGGTAAGAGGCCACGAGCCCGTCGAAATCGGCCATGGCGTCGATGCGCAGGGGGGCGGGGGCGTCTGTTCCGGCGGCGTTTTGCGCCTCCTTCAGGGTATCGGTCCGCGGTTCGGCCAGCGAGGGCGACGGGCGGTCTTCCTCGATGCGGCGCAGCCGGGGAAAGATCTCGCTCGGCTCGGTCTGGTCGCTGGGGCGTCCGGTTTCGAGGGTGAGGTCGATACCGGTCCAGTTCTCGCCCGTTCTCTGGGTGACGAACGCGCCGCGGTTGATATCGAGCATGCCGGTCTCGCGGGAGAGATCGAGGTCGTAGACCGGGTGCCAGGACGCGTCCGCGATCGTGTATGTCACGATCGCGGAGCCTTCGGCCGGAGTGTCCGAAGAAACCGCCACCGAGAGCATGGCATTCTCCGGCTTTCCGGGGACAAGAGCGGCCAGTTCGGCGCGTGCCCGCTTGAGTTCATCCTCCAGGCCGGACAGGGCGCGGTTCGCGTCATCGGCGCGAAGTCCTGCGGCGTGGGCCTGCTGTTTGGCCGCCAGAGTTTCGTTTCCGATCATTCGCGACAGGTCGCGGAGCGCGCCAACATCCATGTCGGCGACGATATTCGCAGTGGCCAGACTTTCGAGAAACGAGTTTCGGGCGCGCGCGGCATCCTCTTCGAGGCGGATCGCAGCCACCTCCGCGCGGCCGGTGCGCAACTCGGCCTCGAGACGTTCGACCTTGGCGCGGGCGGACGCAATCGCCTCGGTGGTTTCAGGGTCCCGGGGCGGTACGAAATCGTTGCGGGCGGTGACACTGCCCATGACCGCGCCGTCAACCGATACGGTCACCGACTCGAGCGGTGTGCCGCGCGGCAAGTCGGTCAGGACAAGCGCATGGCGTCCGGCGGGCATGGAAAAAGGCACCTCCCGGGTGACCGTGGCGCCCCGCGGATAAACGGTGGCCGACGTTACCGCGCTGCGCAGCGCGATGTCGTCGGCCAGGAGAGTGCTCGGCATGACAAGAAGGCACAGCGAAAGGAGGCGCATCGGAAATACTCCGGATCGGAACCGTATCGCTCCAAGAGTGCGCGCGTGGGCGGCCGGTGGCAAGCCCACGGGGCATTTTCCCGGATCGAAATGGCCGTTGGCGGTGGGAATCCGCCGGCGTTTAACGATTTGCAAAACTTTTTGCAGCGGAGTGAGAGCATGATGATGCAACAGTTGGAAATCCGGATGCACCGCGAACTGGTCCGGGCCGCCAGGCACCTGGCGCGGGAACGGGACATTACCACGGGGCAGCTTGTGCGGGACCTTTTGTCGCGCGAGGTTTCGCGCCACAACCGCGCGAAGCCGCCTGTCAGGGCGGATGAGCGGCTCGTCGCACCCTTGCGTGCGCGCCTCGCCGTTGACCTTGCCGGCGCGGAGGGCTGGACGGATCTGGATCGCCGCCTGCGCGCAAGGGGTTATGTCCTGCGTGCTGCCGGGGGCGGCCTGGCGCTGCATGACTGGCCCGGCGACAGACGCATCTGCAAGGCCTCGGAGCTGGGTTTCAGCTACTCCCGCCTGATGCGCCGCTTCGGAGCGCCCTTTCCGGGCCACGGCCACACATGGCTGGCTGATCGGATGCTCGCATGCCCCGCCGGCGAGGACGACGCGGGTTCCGACGCGACCGCACGATAGTCAATCCGCCCTTGCCCTCACCCCTTCTGCAGGACGCGGCTTCCCAGGGTCTCGGCGATCTGAACCGCGTTGAGTGCCGCGCCCTTGCGCAGGTTGTCGGAGACGCACCACAGGTTCAGCCCGTTCTCGATCGTGCCGTCCTGGCGGATGCGGCTGATGAAGGTTGCGAAATCGCCCACGCATTCGACCGGCGTGACGTAACCGCCGTCCTCGCGCTTGTCGATCACCATGATGCCGGGGCTTTCGCGGAGGATGTCGCGGGCCTCGTCCTCGTCGAGGAAATCCTCGGTCTCGATATTGATCGCCTCGGCATGGCCCACGAAGACCGGCACCCGCACGCAGGTCGCCGTGACCCTGATCGACGGGTCGACGATCTTCTTGGTCTCGGCGACCATCTTCCATTCCTCCTTGGTCGATCCGTCCTCCATGAAGACGTCGATATGGGGAATGACGTTGAAGGCGATCTGCTTCTGGAACTTCTTCGGCGCGACCTCGTCGGTGGGGTTGTAGACGGCTTTGGTCTGGTCCCAGAGTTCGTCCATCCCTTCCTTGCCGGCCCCCGAGACCGACTGGTAGGTCGAGACCACAACCCGCCTGATCGTCGCCCGGTCATGCAGGGGCTTCAGGGCCACCACCATCTGCGCGGTCGAACAGTTGGGATTGGCAATGATGTTCTTCTTCGCGTAGCCCTCGACGGCCTCGGGGTTCACCTCGGGAACAACGAGCGGCACGTCCGGATCGTAGCGGTAGAGCGAGGAGTTGTCGATCACCACGCAGCCGGCTTTCGCGGCCCGGGGGGCGTAGGTTTTCGTGGCGTCCGAGCCGATGGCGAAAAGCGCGATGTCCCAGCCGGTGAAGTCGAACGTGTCAAGATCCTGCGTCTTAAGCGTCTCGTCGCCAAAACTCACCTCGGTTCCCAGAGAGCGGCGGCTTGCAAGAACCGCGATCTCATCCACGGGAAACTGGCGCTCGGCCAGGATGTTCAGCATTTCGAGGCCCACATTCCCGGTGGCGCCCACGACGACGATCTTGTAACCCATGACGGGCAAACTCCTTCAAATCCGGTCGAACCTGCGCATACCGCACCGCAGCACCGGAATAAAGCGGATTCCGGTCGCGGGTCAGGCCGCCCCCCGTGCGATCAGGACGTCGACATGGGCCGCGGCGCTGGCGGCCAGCGCGGCGAGGTCGTAGCCGCCTTCGAGATTGGAAACCAACCGTCCGCCGCAATGCGCATCCGCCAGATCGCAAAGGTGTTCGGTGGCCCAGGCGAAATCCTCCTCGACAAGGTCGAGCTGGGCCAGCGGGTCGGCCCGATGGGCGTCGAACCCGGCCGACACGATCAAGAGTTCGGGCGCGAACTCCGCGATCCGCGGCAGCACCGTTCCCGTCATAGCGGCGCGGAACTCGGCGCTTCCGGCACCGGGCGGCAGCGGGACGTTGAGCACATTGTCATGTGCGCCTGTCTCATGCGCGGCCCCGGTACCCGGCCAGAGCGGCATCTGGTGGGTCGAACAGAACAGCGCCCGCGCCTCCGCCTCCAGCAGGTCCTGGGTGCCGTTGCCATGGTGAACGTCGAAATCCATCACCGCCACGCGCCGCAGGCCGTGATGATCGAGTGCGTGCCTTGCCGCTACCGCCACGGTGCCGAACAGGCAGAATCCCATCGGTGTGGCGGTTTCCGCGTGATGCCCCGGCGGCCGGCAGGCGACGAAGGCGTTCGCGGCCTCGCCCGCCATCACCATGTCCACCGCGCGCACCGCCCCGCCGGCCGCCCTGTAGGCGGCGGCCAGCGTTCCGGGCGACATGAAGGTATCGCCATCCAGTTGTATCAGCCCGGTTTCGGGCGCAGCGGCGCGCAAACGCTCCAGGTGCGCCGGCGGATGCACGCGCAGAAGATCGTCCTCGGCCGCCATCGGCGCGTGCACATGTTCGAGTGTCTTGCCCTCCAGCGCGGCGAGCACGTATTCCAGTCGCGCGGGCCGCTCGGGATGGCCTTCCGGCATGAGGTGCTTCAGGCCGTCAGGATGGGTGATCAGGGCGGTGGTCATCGTGGTCTCCGGTTCTGCCGTGGCGCAGGGAACGCGAAAACCGCGCCGCTGTCCAGTGTCCGGGGCGCCTTGCGTCCGGCAGGTTCCCGCAACGGGATTGCCGCATGACATTGAGATTTCACGAATCGGGTGTTACCTTAACGACATGCCCGGCACCGGGGCGGATCGGTGCGTGCAACGAAGGAGGACAATGTCCTGTCTTTTACTGCTGACGCGGCCGAAGCCGCCGATACCGGGGTGCCCGGCGTGGCACCCGTGATAAACGCAACGAGCGAAACGCAGCTTGAGCGGATTCTTTCCTCACTGAGCGAAGACAAGGCCGAGGAAATCGTGCAGATCGACCTGCGCGGCAAATCGGCCATGGGCGATTACATGGTGATCTGCTCGGGCCGGTCCTCGCGACAGGTGATCGCGATCTCGGAAAAGCTCGTCGACCGGCTCAAGCATGAGCTGGGCACGGCGGCGCGGATCGAGGGAAAGGAAACCGGCGATTGGGTGCTGATCGACACGGGCGACGTGATCGTCCATGTGTTCCGCCCCGAGGTGCGCGATTTCTACCAGCTCGAGAAGATGTGGCTTCCGGCCACGCAGCAGGCGGCCACCGCGCCGCGCGGCTGAATGCGCGTTCATGTCTGTGCCGTGGGCCGGCTGAGGGCCGGCCCGGAGCGGATGCTTGTCGAAGATTACCTGTCCCGCTTCGATCGAACGGGCCGGGGCCTTGGGCTGGGTCCGACAAAGCTTCACGAGGTCGAGGATCGCAAGGGCGGTGGCGCGACGGGCGAGGCGGTACTGCTGACGCGTGCGGTTCCGAAGGGGGCAGTCCTGCTGGCGCTTGATGAACGCGGGAAGACCGTGACATCGCCGGAATTCGCGGCGCTCATGGCGCGCTGGCGCGATGCCGGCCGTGGTGACGCGGCCTTCGTGATCGGCGGGGCCGACGGACTTGATCCGGCGCTGCTTGACCGCGCGGACACGACCCTTTCTTTCGGGCCGATGGTCTGGCCACACATGCTGGCCCGGGTGATGCTGAGCGAGCAGCTATACCGCGCCGCCGCGATCCTTGCCGCAAGCCCCTACCACCGGGCGTGAAGCGGGCGTCAGGCCGGATGCTTTCCGCAGGCCGCCGGCAGCGGGCAGGAACGTGCCGCGCTGCGGCTCTACCGGTGTGCCGGCTTTGGACCGCACGGATGCTGCATTCGCCGCGCAAGCATGGCGCCCGTCGGGACTTCGACATCGGGAGGGTCCCGGACCCGCCGGCCCGATGTCCATGGCAAGCAAAGACGAAAACCGGTTCACCCCGCGGCTCCGAGGCGTTAGAACCCAATCGTTGAGGCAGGAGACACCATGAGTACGCATAAACCCGTCGTTCTTTGCATTCTGGATGGATGGGGCCTGTCGGCGGATCGCGAGGCAAATGCGCCGGTTCTGGCCGACACGCCGAATTTCGACCGTCTGATGGCGACCTGTCCCAATGCCACGTTGATCACCCATGGGCCGGACGTGGGCCTGCCGACCGGGCAGATGGGCAATTCGGAAGTCGGACACACGAACATCGGTGCGGGGCGCGTGGTGGCAATGGATCTTGGAAAGATCGACCTTGCGATCGAGGATGGCAGTTTCGCCGCCAACGATGCGCTGAGGCGGTTCATCGCGCGGCTTGAAGAGACCGGCGGCACCGCGCACCTGATGGGCGTGGTTTCGGATGGCGGCGTGCATGGGCATCTGCGCCATGTCGTGACCGCCGCTGAAATCATCGCAGCGGCGGGGGTGCCCGTGGTACTGCACGCGGTTACCGACGGGCGCGATGTCCTGCCGCGATCTGCGCCGGAGTTCTTTTCCGGCCTTGAAGATTCGCTGCATGCAGGGGTTCGGATCGGCACCGTCACGGGCCGTTACTTCGCGATGGACCGTGACAATCGCTGGGATCGTGTTTCAAAGGCCCATGCGGCCATGATTCACGGTCACGGCCTGCACGCCGGGAACGCAGATGACGCGATACGCGCCGCCTATGACCGCGGTGAAAGTGATGAATTCATCACGGCCACCGTGATCGGCGATTATTCCGGCGCGCAGGACGGCGATGGTTTCTTCTGCCTCAATTTCCGGGCTGACCGGGCGCGCGAGATTCTGCGCGCCATTGCCGATCCGGAATTTGACTGTTTCGAGACGGGTTTGTCGCCTGATTGGGCGGCGCTGCTCGGCATGGTGGAATACTCCGAGACACACAACGCCTGGTTCGATACCGTTTTTCCGCCGCGCGAGATCGCCAATACACTCGCTGCCTGGGTGGCGGGACAGGGTCGCACCCAGTTCCATATCGCGGAAACCGAGAAATATCCGCATGTGACCTTCTTTTTCAACGGTGGCGAGGAAGAGCCTGAAGACGGCGAGGTGCGCTACATGGCGGCATCACCCAAGGTGCCGACCTATGATCAGAAACCGGAAATGTCCGCCGTGGAGGTGACCGACAAGCTGGTGGAGGCGATTGACGCCGATTACGATCTGATCGTGGTGAATTATGCCAACCCGGATATGGTGGGCCATACCGGCGACCTGAAGGCGGCGATAGCGGCTTGCGAGGCGGTCGACAATAGTCTCGGCCGGGTTCTGGAGGCGTTGGAGACGGCAGGCGGTGCGATGGTCGTAACGGCCGATCACGGCAATTGCGAGGTGATGATCGACCCTGAGACTGGCGGCCCTCACACCGCGCATACGGTCAATCCGGTGCCCGTGGTCCTTTTCGGTGGCCCTGACGGGGCGCGGCTTGCGTCCGGTCGGCTTGCGGATCTGGCGCCGACACTGCTGGACCTGATGGAACTTCCGAAACCGTCCGAGATGACGGGCAAAAGCCTGCTGGCATGATGTTGCGCGGAACGATATTTTCCTTCGGTTTGATCCTGATCCTGGCCGGGGCGTCAATGGCACAGGTGGATCCGGCCGCGGCCGCGCGCGAGGCGGCAAGGAAACTGGAGGCGGCGACCGATGCGCTGAACGAGGCCGAAGGCGCGCGCAATCGTGTTCGGGCCTTGACGCAGACCCTGCGCGCCTACGAGGACGCCCTTGCCGCCATGCGCGAAGGGCTGAGGCGCGCGGCGGTGCGTGAAGCGGCGCTGGAACGCGAACTGAGATCGCGCGAGGAAGAGACGGCGCAGCTTCTGGGCGTGCTGCAAACCTTGAGCGGCGCGCCCGCGCCGTCTCTCCTGCTGCATCCGGCGGGTCCGGTGGGGACCGCCCGTTCGGGGATGATCCTGGCCGAGGTGACTCCGGCCCTGAACCGCCGCGCCGAGGAACTGCGCCGCAAACTTGACGAGATGCGCGTGCTTGGGGCCCTGCGCGAAACGGCGGCGGAGCAGCTCAAGCAGGGGCTGATCGGGGCGCAGGAAGCGCGCGTGGCCCTCAGCCAGGCGATCGCGGACCGCACCGGCCTGCCGCGGCGTTTCAGCGCGGATCCGGTCAAGGCCGCGCTGCTTGTCGCCGCAACCGAGTCGATGAAGGATTTTGCCGCCGGATTGGGGCAGATCGCCGTTGATGAGGTCGAGGGCAGCCTGCCGGGAATATCGGATCGCAAGGGTGAGCTTCCGCTGCCTGTCCGGGGGCGCATCCTGCGCCGCGCCGAAGAGCCTGACGCGGCAGGGATCAGCCGCCCGGGTATCTTGATCGCGACGCGCCCCGGCGCGGTCGTCACCACCCCGGCTGCGGCAACCTTGCGCTACCGCGGGCCGCTGCTGGATTACGGCAACGTGGCCATTCTGGAACCCGAGGCAGGGATTCTTCTGGTCATCGCCGGCCTTGACGTGATCTATGGGGAAACCGGGCAGGTGCTGCCGGGCGGCAGCCCCGTCGGCCTGATGGGCGGTGTGACCCATCAGGATGGCGCGGTTGTGACCGCCCCGGAACAGGAGACGGGTGCGGAACGGAGCGAAACGCTCTATATTGAAGTGCGAAAGGACAATTCGCCGGTCGATCCGGAGGATTGGTTCAGGACAGACAAGGATGATTGATCCATGAAGAAATTCCTGATGGCCGCAGCGGCCGGAACGCTGGCCGGTGCGATCGTGACCACTCAGGTGGCCGGTCCGCTTCTGGCGCAGGAGGCCAAGACCAACACAAGCGTTTACGAGCAGCTGGACCTGTTCGGCGATATTTTCGAGCGCATTCGCGCACAATATGTCGAGGAGGTGGATGAAGGCGAACTGATCGAGGCCGCCATCGACGGGATGCTGTCCTCGCTCGATCCGCACTCGGCCTACCTGTCGCCGGATGATGCGGAAGACATGCAGGTGCGCACCCGGGGCGAGTTCGGCGGGCTGGGCATCGAGGTGACGCAGGAAGAAGGCTTCGTGAAGGTCGTGTCGCCGATCGACGGCACGCCGGCGGACAATGCCGGTGTGGAGGCCGGCGATTTCATCACTCATGTGGATGGCGAAAGCGTACTGGGCCTGACCCTGGACGAAGCGGTTGACGAAATGCGCGGCCCCGTGGGCAGCGAGATCGTGATCACCATCGTGCGTGAGGGTGAGGCGGAACCCTTTGATGTGTCGATCATCCGCGACACCATCACCCTGACCGCGGTGAGAGCACGGACCGAACAGGAAAGCGTGGTCTTGCGCGTAACGACCTTCAACGACCAGACCTACAAGAACCTCGAGGAAGGCTTGAACGAACAGGTCGAAGAAGCCGGTGGCATGGACAAGGTCACGGGTATAGTTCTGGATCTGCGCAACAATCCCGGCGGACTTCTGACGCAGGCGATCAAGGTCTCCGACGCCTTCTTGGAGGAAGGCGAGATCGTGAGCACCCGCGGCCGCAACCCGCAGGATGGCGACCGCTTCAATGCAACGCCCGGTGATCTGGTGGAAGGCAAGCCGATGGTCGTGCTGATCAATGGCGGATCTGCATCGGCCTCCGAAATCGTGGCTGGTGCGCTTCAGGATCACCGCCGCGCGATCGTGGTGGGTACCAAGAGTTTCGGCAAGGGATCGGTACAGACGGTCATGCCCTTGCGCGGAGACGGCGCGATGCGCCTGACGACCTCGCGCTACTACACGCCGTCGGGCCGCTCGATTCAGGCACTGGGCGTTTCGCCGGATGTTCTGGTGCCGCAACCGCGCCGGTCGAGGGAAGAACCGGACGAGGAAGAGGAGGGCACTCCCAATCTGCGCTCCGAGGCCGATCTTCGCGGGCGGCTGGACAATGACAGCCTCAGCGAGGATGAAATCCGATTGATCGAAGAAGACCGTGCGCGCGCCGAGGAGGCTGCGAAACTTCGGGAAGAGGATTACCAACTGGCCTATGCGATTGATGTTCTCAGAGGGCTTTCGGCCCTTTCCGAAGCGCAGCAATAGCCTTCGGTGCGCCGTGGTTGAATGACAGAGAGGGGCGCCGGGCCGTGCAGGTCCGGCGCCCCTTGCATTCGCGGAAATGGAATCGGCGCTGTCGGCTTTTGATTGCATGGCGACTGCGAATGAGGAAATGCTGAACACATGACATCTCCGGCATCTTCCGGACAGGCATTGGTGCCCCCCGGCCGCCCCGGTCATCCCGCCTATCGCGCGGGGATCCTGACACTTTGCGCGATCGGTGTCGGAACGCTGGCCTCGCTGGCCGCCATCGGGCTGACCGAGGCGGTTTTCTGGCTCAATGATATTCTCCTGATCGCGCCGCGGGCGCGCGTTCAACTTGATGCGCAGGGTTACCTTGTGCCCGTCGCAACCGTATTGGTGCCGGTGCTGGGCGGGCTGGTGGTGGGGCTGGTCCTGCGCCACCTTTCGCCGGTGCATCGCCCCCTGGGCCCGCCCGACGTGATCGAGGCTGTTCAATTCGAGCGTCCGTTGCCGCCCCTGCGCGCCGGAATTGCCTCGACCTTGGCGGCGATGGTATCGCTCGGAGCCGGAGCGTCGGTCGGGCAATACGGTCCGATGGTCTATCTGGGGGCCATGCTGGGCGGTTTGGTGCGCCGGCTGCGACTTGGGGTGCCGAACCTGCCGGCGATCTCGGTGGCCTGCGGCGTGGCGGCGGCCATCGCGACAGCGTTCAACGCCCCCATTGCCGGGCTGGTCTTTGCACACGAGGTGGTGTTGCGGCACTACTCCACGCAATCCTTCGCCCCTACCACCGTAGCGGCGGCCACCGGCTATGTGATGGCTAATGTGGTGTTCGAGCGCCCGGCATTGTTCCTGGTGCGGTTCGACGGAGTGGAACACGGTCATGAATTCGCGCTTTTCGCAGCTCTCGGGATACTGGCGGCGGGGCTGGCGATCCTTTTCATGCGGCTGATCCTGCTGGTTTCCGCGCGTGCGGCCCAAAGCCGCCTGCCGGCGCTTCTGCGTCCGGCGGCGGCGGGGCTTGCGTTGGGTCTTGCGGCGTTGTGGTTGCCGGACGTTCTGGGCATCGGCAAGGAGACATTGCGTTTTGCCACAATCCCCGGCGCCTTCGCCCCCGGTGAACTTGCGGTGCTGGTCATCGCCAAGCTGGCGCTGACGGCGTTGTGCATAGGGTTCGGTTTTGCCGGTGGGGTGTTCAGCCCGGCGTTGCTGATCGGCATCCTGTTCGGCGCGCTTTTCTGGACCGCGATCGACGCGACGGCGCTGGTGGCGACATCAGGCGTTGCGGTCTATGCGATCTGCGGGATGATGGCGCTGACAAGCCCGGTGATCGGCGCGCCGCTGACGACGATCCTGATCGTGTTCGAGCTGACCCGAAACTATGACATCACGATCGCGGCAATGGTCGCGGTGGTGTTCTCGAATCTTGTAGCACACCGTTTCTTCGGAAGGTCGCTCTTTGATGTGCAACTGGCACGGCGCGGCACCGACCTGTCGAAGGGGCGCGACCGGGCGCGTCTTTCGGCGCTGCCGGTCAGCCGGTTCTGCGCCGAGAGCCCGATCACCGGCGAGACCGGGCAGGACCTGGAGGATGTGCGCGCGCGGCTTGACCGCTCTGCCTGGAGCGAGGCGTTCGTGACCGATCCGCAAGGCCGTTTTGCCGGCGTTCTGGATCGGCAGGCCGCTGGCACGACCTGGGACGAGGCGCTGCGCGCGCCGGCGCGCCGTTTCGATGAGACGACAAGTGTCCTGCAGGCGATGCAGGCGCTGCGTGGCTTCGTGGGCGATGCCGTCCCGGTGATCGACAGTCGCAACGGCGTGCTGATCGGCGTGGTGTCCGAGGCGGCGGTGATCGAGGCGTACCTGGATGTGTCGGCGGCGCTGAGGCGGGAGGAAAATGCGGTTCTCTGATGCGATAACCCGTTGTGCCGGGCTGTTGGCCGTCCTGCTGGTCGCTGTGCCGGCGGCGGTGGCACAGGAACCCGAGGCGTTGACGGTTGTAACCTGGGGCGGTGCTTATGAAGCGGCGCAGAAGTCAGCGGTCTTTGTCCCCTTCACCAAGGCTACCGGCATTCCCGTCGAGGTGAAGCGTTACAGCGGGGCGATCGGTTCATTGCGCAAACGGGCCGAGGCCGAGAGCTGGGACGTGATCGACATGCTGGAGGCGGATGCGATCACCGGCTGTGAGGACGGGCTGCTCAGGAAGTTGCGGCATGACGAGATTCTTGGGGGGCTCGACCGGGCCGTGAGGCGGGATTTCGCGCCCACGCGGTTGCGACCCTGTTCGTTGCCGCAGAATGTGTTTGCCACCGTTATGGCCTATGATGACCGTGCCTATCCGGGCCTCAAGCCGACCCGTATCGAGGATTTTTTCGATGTCGAGGAATTTCCCGGCAAGCGCGCGATTCACCGTTCGCCCGACGTCATCCTTGAATGGGCGCTGATGGCCGAGGGCGTTCCGGCGGCCCAGGTCTATGACCTGCTGAGCACGGACCGGGGCCTGCGCCTTGCCTTGCGCCGGCTTGAGGCCCTGCGCGGGCATATCGTCTGGTGGGAGGATGCCGGCGCCCCGGCCCGTCTGCTGGAAAAGGGCGAGGTGGCGATGGCCAGCGGTTACAACGGCCGTTTCTTCGCGGCTGCACAGGATCGTGGTGCGCCGGTGAGCGTGATATGGGACGGGCGCCTGATCGGTACCGATGTCTGGGCGGTGCCGGTGACGACGGATCGACCTGAAGCGGCACGCGCCTTTCTGGAATTTGCCACGCGGCCCGAGGTGATGGCGGGGCTGGCCGCGCGCATCCCTTATGGGCCGGCCCGCAAGAGCGCGATGGAGTGGATCGGACTGCATCCCGAAAGCGGCGTCCCGATGCGCGATCACCTGCCCAATGCGCCACAGCATGGCGCGCGGATGCTGGTGCGTGACAGCGTCTGGTACAGCCATACCGAGGCCATTCGCGAACGCCGGTTCGAGGCATGGCTTGAAAAAGGTGGGGGATGAGTGCCGGATGGTTGACCTTGCCGCGCGGCACCGCAAAGGTGATGCCACCCCGCAAGAGGCGCCCATGACACCCGACGAGATCGCGAAACTTCCGTATCGGCCCTGTGTCGGGGTCATGCTGGCCAATCGGCGTGGCCAGGTCTTTGTCGGTCAGCGGATCGACAATGACGCGCCCGCCTGGCAGATGCCACAGGGCGGTGTGGACCCGGACGAGGCGCCGCGTGACGCCGCGCTGCGTGAACTCCGAGAGGAAACCGGTGTGCCCCCTGATCTTGTCCGCGTGGAAGCCGAGACCGCGGACTGGATAAGATACGATCTGCCGCACGAGATCGTGCCGCGCATCTGGAAGGCCCGCTATCGCGGGCAGGAACAGAAATGGTTCCTCCTGCGCTTTGATGGCCGTGATGACCAGATCGACATTGCCACCGAGCATCCGGAATTCTCCGAGTGGCGGTGGCTGGACCCGGCAGAACTGGAAGCCAGCATCGTGCCCTTCAAACGCGAGGTTTACAGGAAGGTTCTGGATGAGTTCGCGAAGCATCTTTGACCGATGGTGCCAAATTCCGACTCGAAAAAGAACAAAAGGTGAATATATTCGTGACTCGCCATGTTTGCCGAGCTTTGCGCCACATCCAACTTCAGTTTCCTGACAGGGGCCTCGCATCCCGAGGAATACGTGCGGCGTGCAGCGGCGTTGGGAATGCCGGCAATCGCAATCGCCGACGAGAATTCCGTGGCGGGCATCGTGCGGGCACATTCGGCATCGCGTGAGATTGCCCGGCAAGTGGCCGAACGGCGGGCGATCGAGGCGCGCGATGGCCCCGTCGGCCCGCCCGCGCCGGCCGAGCATATTCCCGGCTGGGCCTGTGTGCCGCGGCTGATTCCCGCTGCGCGTCTTTGTCTTGAAGAGGGGATCACCCTGACCGCCCTGCCGCCGGACCGCCCGGGATGGGCCCGTCTGTGCCGGGTGCTGACCCTCGGGCGCCGGCGGTCCGGGAAGGGGCAGTGCCGACTGACCCTCGATGATGTGCTGGACGGGGCCGCGGGCCTGTCGTTGCTGCTGGACCCGCCGCCGGATGGCGAAACCGGGGACTGGGAGATGGCCGTGCACCGGCTGGCACGGCGGTTCGGCCCGGACATGCACTTGCTGATGGCGCCGCGCTATGACGGGCAGGACGCAGCGCGTTTCGAACGGCTTTCGCGGTTGGCCGCGGGGCTGGAGCTGCCTCTGATCGCGTCGGCGCGGCCGCTCATGCATCACGGTCGGCGGCGCCGTCTGGCCGATGTCCTGACGGCGATCCGTGAAGGCTATCGGGTGGACGGGCTTGGCCGGGCGGCGCTGGCCAATGCCGAGTTCCGGCTGCGCGGCGAAGCGGAGATGCTGCGCCTGTTCCGCGGGTACGAGGCGGCTGTGCACCGCGCAGGGGATCTGGCCCGGAGCCTGACCTTTTCGCTTGACGAACTGCGTTATGAATATCCGTCCGAGGTGTCGGAGGGTCAGACCCCGGTGGAACGGCTGCGGCGTCTGGCCCGGGAGGGACTGGACTGGCGCTATCCCGACGGGGCGCCCGACCGGGTGCGTGACATGCTGGAACATGAACTGTCCCTGATCGGGCGGCTGGGATACGAACCCTATTTCCTGACCGTCCATGACGTGGTGGCCTTCGCACGGTCGCGCGGGATCCTGTGCCAGGGGCGCGGATCAGCGGCGAACTCGGTGGTCTGCTACTGTCTTGGCGTGACCAGCGTGTCGCCCGAGATCGGCACCATGGTGTTCGAGCGGTTCGTTTCCGAGGCCCGCGACGAACCGCCGGATATCGACGTGGATTTCGAGCATGAACGCCGTGAGGAGGTGATCCAGTGGATCTATGACCGCTACGGGCGTCACCGGGCGGGATTGTGCGCGACGGTGATCCATTACCGTGGCAAGCGCGCCGTGCGCGAGGTGGGCCGGGCGATGGGGCTGAGCGCGGACACGGTCGCCGCACTCTCCTCGCAGCTCTGGGGGTCTTTTGCCAGCGGCAGTGTGGAGCATGCCCGCCTGCGCGAGATCGGGCTGGACCCCGATGACCGGCGCCTGCGCCAGACCATGGACCTGGTACAGGAGATCGAGGGGTTTCCGCGCCACCTGAGCCAGCATGTGGGTGGTTTCGTCATGACCGAGGGGCGGCTTGACGAGCTGGTGCCGATCGAGAACGCCGCGATGGAGGATCGCACCGTCATCTGCTGGGACAAGGACGATATCGACGCCCTGGGCATTCTCAAGGTCGATGTGCTGAGCCTCGGGATGCTGACCTGTATCCGCAAGGCCTTCGACCTCGTTGCGCAGCATCACGGGCCGCGTCACAGCCTGGCCACCCTGCCGCCCGAGGATCCCGCGGTTTACGACATGCTGTGCGGGGCCGACAGCATCGGCGTCTTCCAGGTGGAAAGCCGCGCGCAGATGAATTTCCTGCCGCGGATGAGGCCGCGCTGCTTCTACGATCTGGTGATCGAGGTCGCGATCATCCGCCCCGGTCCGATACAGGGCGACATGGTGCATCCCTATATCCGCCGTCGCAACGGGCAGGAAGCGGTGAGTTTTCCCTCGGACGCTTTGGGTGAGGTTCTGGGCAAGACGCTGGGCGTGCCACTGTTTCAGGAACAGGCGATGCAGATCGCGATCACCGGGGCGGGCTTCACTCCCGACGAGGCCGACCGTCTGCGCCGGTCGCTCGCCACCTTCAAGAAGCACGGCAATGTCAGCGAGTTCCGCGACCGGTTCCTGCGGGGGATGCGCGCCAACGGCTATGACGCGGAGTTCGCCGAACGCTGCTTTTCCCAGATCGAGGGGTTCGGCTCCTACGGGTTTCCCGAAAGCCACGCCGCCAGCTTCGCGCTGCTGGTCTATGCCTCGGCCTGGCTCAAGTGCCATCACCCCGGCATTTTCGCCTGCGCGCTTCTGAATTCGCAGCCGATGGGATTCTATGCCCCGGCCCAGATCGTGCGCGATGCGCGCGAGCACGGGGTCGAGGTGCGGCCTGTCTGTGTGCAGGCAAGCTACTGGGACAACGTGATGGAGCGCGACGGGCGCGGTGGCCTGGCGCTCAGGCTCGGGTTCCGGCAGATCAGGGGCATGACCGAGGAAGACGCGGGGTGGATCGCCGCGGCACGCGGCAACGGCTACCGCGAGGTGGCCGACCTGTGGCGCCGGGCGGGGATTGTTCCCGGGGTGGCAGCGCGGCTGGCGGAGGCGGATGCCTTTGCCGCGCTCGGCCTGACCCGCCGTCAGGCGCTGTGGGAGGCCAAGGCGCTGGCCGGCGACGCACCGTTGCCGCTTTTTGCCGGCGATATGGAGGGTGAAGGGATACAGGAGCCGGCCGCGCATCTGCCCGCCATGACCCTGGGCGAGGAGGTGGTGGAGGATTACGTTGCCCTGCGCCTGTCGCTCAGGGCGCATCCGCTCGCCCTGCTGCGCGACCGGTTGACGCCGCCGGGTGCGTGAGGGCCGGACCGCTCAGGCGACCGCGGTCCCCTGTGCGCCCTGCAACCAGGCAAAAAACGTGGCGGGACAAGGTGCAAGCCGTTCGGCGGTTCCGTCCGAGAATTCGGTGAAGGCCGCGAGGTTGAGTGCATTGATCCCGATGAGAACCGGGATGTCCATCATCAGGGCCTGTGCGATCACGTCGCGAAAGCCCCGGCCGGCGGCCTCATGCTTGCCGAACTTGTTGACGATCAGGATATCAGGCCG
Organism: Roseovarius sp. TE539; assembly: GCF_003298505.1. Classification (GTDB taxonomy): domain Bacteria; phylum Pseudomonadota; class Alphaproteobacteria; order Rhodobacterales; family Rhodobacteraceae; genus Roseovarius. The sequence goes on along the minus strand of NZ_QNGB01000001.1, from coordinate 73,261 downwards.
GGCCCGGTCCAGCCCATGCTGCACTTCGGTCACCGCCCGGTCCAGCGCCGCCGGGTCCAGCCGGCATCCCCGCGCCTGACGGCCCAGGGATTGCGAGATCCGGTAGGTTCCACCATCGGGAAGCACCTTCACGTCCATGTCGCAGCGATGGCCGTCGTCCCCGCCGGAATTTATCTGAACCAGCCCTGCGGGCCGCAGCCCGGCGCGCAGGCATGCCGTTGCGAGGCTGGAAAGCGCAAGATCGGTTCCGCCACGCCGTTCGGTCATCACGTAGGCAAGTTTCATGGATGTCGGTCCTTTCGTGACAGGGCTCAGAAGGGGAGGAACTCCAGAAGGTCGCCTTCCGGGACGGTCTCAGAGTCTCCGGGAATGAGAAGCAGCCCGTCCGCCGTGGCCAATGGAACCGCATGAGCCGAGCGCGTGCCCCCGGCACAGGTGGCGACTTCGCGTCCGGCATGGTCATATCCCCGAAGGATCGCAGGGCGAAATTCGCAGCGGCCCGGCCTGTGATGCAGGGCCTGCCCGGTGCGGACATGCCGTCGTTCCGGTCCCGCAGTGACTCCGCCCGCCATCCGGACGGCCAGTGGCCGGCCCAGCACCCGCCATGTCACGAAGGCCGAAACGGGATTTCCCGGAAGGCTGAGGATCAAAGCGTCGCCGAGACGTGAAATGGTGACCGGCTTGCCCGGTTTGATGGCGACCCCGGAAACCCGGATTTCGGCCCCGGTATCGCGGAGGGCCGGCTTGACATGGTCCCTGTCACCAACGGAAACACCACCGGAGGTGACAACCAGATCGGCCTGCTGCGCGAGATTCATCAGGGCCGATGCCAGTGCCGCGCGGCTATCGGCCACATGGCGCAGAGCGATCAGTTCGGCCCCGTCCGCCTGCAGGCAGGCCGAGAGCATCGATGCGTTCACATCCCAGACCGTACCCTCCCGAAGCCTTGCCCCGGGCGGGCACAGTTCATCCCCCGTAAGCAGGAGCGCGATGCGCAGCCGGCGCCGGACCTCGACCCGTCCCGCGCCGGCCGCGGCGCAGGCCGCGATGCCGCGAGGGGTCAGGCGCGTGCCCGGCTCCAGCACGCGATCGGTCTTGCGCTGATCTTCGCCTTGCCGGCGTATGTTGGCGCCCGGTTCGGGCAGGCGCTCCACGCGGATTTGGCCGCGATCCCTGATCACGTGTTCTTGCATCACCACGGTATCCGCGCCCTGCGGCAGGGGAGCGCCGGTGTAGATTCGCATTGCCGTGCCGGATGGCAGCGGGCGTGGTGGGCTGCCAGCAGCACTCGTGCCGGAAACCGGAATCGTCCCGGCCCCGGCCTGCTGTGCATCGGCATGCCGCAGCGCATAGCCGTCCATGCCCGAATTGTCGAAACGGGGCATGTCCGCCTGCGCCGTCACGGGCGCCGAAAGGGTGCGTCCCACGGCGGTATCAAGGGAGATGGTTTCGGTTTCGGCAACCGGGTGGGCCAAGGCCATACCAGCCTCCAGAGCGGCGTTCACCGGCATGAGACGGGTTTGAAGATCGGCGCCGTCGCAAGCGCAGGCGGGGGCGGAGATACGGTCGATGACAGTCATTTTGCGGCCTCCCCGCGGCCATGGCAAATGGTGCAATCCAGGTCACGAAGGCGCCCGTCCTTCAGCCCGTAGATCAGTCCGTGCACGGCAATGCTTTCGCCTCGCGCCCACGCGCGCTGCAGGATCGGTGTTTCCGACACCCGCATCACGCCTTCGATCACGTTGAGTTCTGCCAGCCGGTCGCGGCGTGCCTCGCTATCCTGCGCAGCGGCCAGATCGATGGCATATTGACGGGCCAGACGCCGTATCGGTTCCAGCCAATGATCCGCCAGCCCGTGCGGCATGTCTTCGGTGGCCGCCTTGACCCCGCCGCAGCCGTAGTGGCCGCAGACGATGATTTCGCGCACATCGAGCGCGTCGACCGCGAATTCCAGCGCGCTGAGCAAGTTCATGTCAGAGGAGTGAACGACGTTGGCGACATTCCGGTGCACGAACACCTCGCCGGGGTCGAGCCCGGCCACCACATTGGCGGGTACACGGCTGTCCGAGCAGCCGATCCAGAAAAACTCGGGTGCCTGTTGCCCCGCAAGGCGGGAAAAGTAGCCCGGTTCGCGCGTGGTGCGTTCCCGGGACCAGTCCCTGTTGCGTCTGAGCAGATCCGACAGCATTTGCGGTCCTCCGTTTCCAGGGCGATCAGCCGGTGAATTTCGGGTCCAGCCCCTCGATTTCGGCCCCTTCCAGAAGGGCGCTTACAAAGGCATGTGCGGCACGTGTCCAGTTGGCCTTCTCACAAGCCTCGGCCAGACGCGGCCGGACAGTCTCGAACGGCAGGATCTCGCCCTCGGCGCGGTCATCGAGCCGCAGGACATGCACGCCATACCGGGTTTCGACGGGTTTGTGATGAATTGCGCCGGGCGTTGCCTCGCGCATGGCGGCCTCGAATTCAGGCACCGTGTCTCCCGAGGTCAGTTGCCCCAGCTGACCGTCAGTACCACGCGATGAACAATCGCTTTCCGCGCGCGCAATGTCACCGAAACGTCCCGGCGCGCGCGTCAGCGCATCCAGGGCTGCGAGCGCCTGCGCTCTTGCGTCTTCCCGGGCGGCTTCGTCACGCGGATCGGCGGCATAGAGGACATGCGACGCCTGATACAGCGTCGGTGCCCGGAAGGCGCCCGGATCACGGTCATAAACCGCGCGCAATTCCGGCTCCGAAACCGGCTCGGGCGTCACCAAACGTTCGAGAACCTCGCGGATGCGTGCCTCGTCGGCGGTTTCTATCCTGCCCGGTGCAAGCTCCTGCGGGGTCGCTTCGATGGCCAGCGTCTCGGCCCGGTCCAGCAGCAGCTGCCGGATGGCAAGTGCCCGCGCGGCCTTGCGCCATGCAAGGCCGGGCTTGCCCTCGGGGGCGGGGTGATTCTGGGCCTCCGCCGCGATTTCCGCGGCGGAGAGGGTCGTTCCGTTGACCACGATTTCAGGAAAGAGAGCGGCCTTCATCGGATCACTCCCCGGGGCTTGACGCCGGGCCGGCATCCCCGCTGCGGCGCGACCGCACGATCTGGTAGCCCGGCCGGGTCAGCAGGTAGCGGAACGGTGCGGCGAATCCTGAAATCATGTGCACGAGCCGCGTGAACGGGAACAGGATCGTGATGATCAGCCCGAGGAAGATGTGCAGCTTGTAGAGCCAGTGCACGTCCACGACATTCACCCAGGCGTTGACGTTCCACGTCACCACGCTCTGTGACCATTCCATGAAGAGCACCATCTTGCCGCCATCCATGTGCTGAAGTGTCTGGGTGATGGTGAAAAGCCCGATCACCAGCTGGAGCCAGATCAGGACCATGATGAGAATGTCGGCGAAGCTCGATGTCACGCGGATACGCGGGTCTGTCAGGCGGCGGTGCAGCAGCATGGTTGAGCCGATCAGTGCGACGATGCCAGCAGGCCCGCCGATCAGGACGGCCATCCACTGCTTGAGCCAATAGGGCACACCAAGCGAGTCGAGCACCCAGATCGGAGTGAACAGCCCGATCAGGTGACCGAAGAACACGATGATGATGCCGACATGAAAAAGGATCGAGCCCCAGATCAGCTGCTTGCGCCGAAGAAGCTGACTTGACGAACTCTTCCAGGTGAACGGCTCGGTCTCGTACCGGGCGATGCTGCCGATCACAAGCACGGTCAGGGCCACGTACGGCATGATGCCGAAGATGATGAAATCAAGGTTGAAGTTCTGGAACATCGGGGATCTCCTATTCTGCGGCCTGTGCCGGTTTGCCCGGGGTGGGGGTGACGGGCGTATCCATGCGCGAAAGCAATTCGCGGACCTGCGGGCAGCCGCCATTGGGATCGGGGCCGAAAGTGACCTCGGTTTCCTCCCAGACGGCGTCCAGCGCGTCCAGGTCGTCGGGGTCGTCCTCGGGTTCCGAGAGAAGCTCTTCCAGCGCCTCCTGCCCGGGCTGGGCACCTGAAAGTTGCCTGAGCGCCGCAAACACCGGGGCGTAAACGCTTTCCCGGCGTGTCAGCCGCCGGGAAAGCGCCTCGAAGATATGCGCCGCGTCGGCCAGGACTTCCCGCGCCTCGCCTTCGGGTCGCATCGCGAGAAATTCAAGCAATACCGGCAGGTGATCGGGCAGTTCGCTGGTGGCGGGGTCGAAACCCGCCGCTCGGTAGGTTTCAACGAGGCTGACCATGGCACCGCCGCGGTCACGGCTTTCGCCATGCACATGCTCGAACAGGTTGAGGCTGAGCGTGCGCGAACGATCGAAAAGGGTGACATACGATTCTTGCAGGTCGTAAATGTCAGTGTTTTCCAGATTGTCGAGAAGGGTGGAAAACTCCCGTCGCGCGGCCGAGGTCAGCCTGGTCTCGGACAAGAGAACCGCGCTGATCTCGGGCATCGCCGCCTGAAGTTCCGGTGTCGGGTAGCTCAGGATGAGCGAGAGGGCTTTGAGTGTGCGGTCTGTCATCACATTGCCTCCGGCATCTTGAGCGCCTTGCGCTTGCCACCGAACAGCGAGCCGCCGGAGATCCCGGACGAGCATCCATTGCCATCGGTGAAGCCGCATCCGCCGCGCAGGTCATATGCATCCTCGACCTGTTCGCGGTGCGTGGTCGGGATCACGAAACGGTCCTCGTAATCGGCGAGGGCCATTATCTTGTACATCTCGTCGATCACCCGCCCCGAAAGGCCCACCCGTGCGGCGATCGCCTCGTCCCGGACGCCATCGACCGTCTTCGCCCGCATGTAGGCGCGCATTGCCGACATGCGCTCCAGAGCCTGCACGACCGGTGCCTCGTCACCCGCCGTCAGCAGGTTGGCCAGGTAGCGCACCGGAATGCGCAGGGACCGCACATCGGGCATCTGACCGTCATGGCCGATCTTGCCGGCCTCGGCGGCGTTCTGGATCGGGCTGAGCGGCGGGATATACCACACCATCGGCAGCGTCCGGTATTCGGGGTGCAGCGGAAAGGCGACCTTCCATTCCATCGCCATCTTCCAGATCGGGCTGTGCTGTGCGGCGCGAATCCAGTCTTCGGGGATGCCGTCGGCGCGGGCGGTCTCGATCACCACAGGGTCGTTTGGATCCAGAAAAACGTCCAGCTGCGCATCATAGAGATCGGTCGTGTCAGGCGCGTTTGCCGCCTGTTCGATCTTGTCAGCGTCATAGAGCATCACCCCGAGGTAGCGGATGCGGCCCACGCAGGTCTCCGAGCAAACCGTCGGATTGCCGCTTTCGATGCGTGGGTAACAAAGCGTGCATTTCTCGGATTTTCCGCTTTCCCAGTTGTAGTAGATCTTCTTGTAGGGGCAGCCCGAGACACACATCCGCCAGCCGCGGCATTTCTCCTGGTCGATGAGAACGATGCCGTCCTCCTCGCGCTTGTAGATCGCGCCGGAGGGGCAGGAGGCCACGCAAGCCGGATTGAGGCAATGCTCGCACAGGCGCGGCAGGTACATCATGAAGGTGTTTTCGTACTCCCCGTAGATATCCTTCTGGATGCCGTCGAAATTGTAATCCTGTGAGCGCTTCGAGAACTCCCCGCCCAGGATCTCCTCCCAGTTGGGTCCATGCTCGATCTTCTCCATCCGTTCGCCGGATATCCTGGAACGTGGCCGTGCGGTGGGGAAGGCGGCCATTTCCGGCGCCGATTTCAGATGGTCGTAATCGAAATCGAACGGTTCGTAGTAATCATCGATTTCGGGCAGGTCGGGGTTGCCGAAGATGTTGGACAGGATCCGCCATTTGCCGCCCTGCTTGGGTTGCAGCTTGCCGGCCTTCGTCCGCTCCCATCCACCTTTCCAGCGTGCCTGGTTTTCCCAGTCCTTCGGATAGCCGATGCCGGGCTTGGTTTCGACATTGTTGAACCACGCGTATTCGACGCCGTCGCGGCTGGTCCAGACGTTCTTGCAGGTGACGGAACAGGTGTGGCACCCGATGCATTTGTCGAGGTTGAGCACCATTCCGATTTGCGCACGTATCTTCATTCTGCGGCCTCCTTCGCGGTCGCTTCATGGTCGAGCCAGTCGACCTTTTTCATCTTCCTGACGATAACGAACTCGTCCCGGTTGCTGCCCACGGTGCCGTAGTAGTTGAAACCGTAGGACTGCTGCGCGTAGCCACCGATCATGTGGGTCGGCTTCAGGGTGGCACGCGTGACCGAGTTGTGGATGCCCCCGCGCAGGCCCGTCTTCTCCGATCCGGGGGTGTTCACGATCTTTTCCTGCGCGTGATACATGAAGACCGTGCCTTCGCGCATCCGCTGGCTGACCACCGCGCGCGCCGTCAGCGCGCCGTTTATGTTGTAGGCCTCGATCCAGTCGTTATCCTCGATGCCCGCCTTTTTCGCGTCCACCTCGGACAGCCAAACCACCGGGCCGCCCCTGTTGAGGGTCAGCATCAGCAGGTTGTCCGAATAGGTCGAATGGATACCCCATTTCTGGTGCGGCGTGATGAAGTTGAGCACAAGGCTGTCGCCCTCGTCCTGCACGCCCTTGGTGATCGTCTTGAGGTCAACCGGGGGACGCCAGGTACAGAACCCCTCGCCGAAGGCGCGCATCCACAGGTGATCCTGATAGAGCTGCTGACGGCCGGTCAGGGTGCGCCACGGGATCAGTTCGTGCACGTTGGTGTAGCCGGCGTTGTAGCAGACTTTCTCGCTCTCGATGCCCGACCATGTGGGTGAGCTGATGATCTTGCGGGGCTGCGCGGCGATGTCGCGAAACCGGATCTTCACGTGCTCCTGTCCCTTGGCCAGATGCGCGTGTTCGCGCCCGGTCGCCTTGCCCAGTTGATCCCACGCCTTCACCGCGACTTCGCCGTTGGTTTCGGGCGCCAGCATCAGGATCACCTCGGTGGCGTCGATATCGGTTTCGATCTTCGCGCACCCCTCGGCCGGACCGTCCAGCTTGATGCCATTGAGATCGCGAAGCTCCTGAACCTCGTGCTTGGTATCCCAGGCAATGCCCTTGCCGCCGTTACCCACATTGTCCATGAGCGGCCCGAGCGACGTGAACCGTTCGTAAAGGGCGGGATAATCCCGCTCCACAGCGATGTAATTGGGCGCGGTCTTGCCGGGGATCAGGTCACATTCGTCCTTCTTCCAGTCACGGACCTGATCCTGAGCGATCTCGGCGGGCGTGTCGTGCAGGATCGGCAACGCGATCACGTCGGTTTCCTTGCCAAGAATTTCCGGCGCGACTTCCGAGAACTTCTTCGCGATCGACCGGAAAATCTCCCAGTCCGACCTGGACTCGTAGGCCGGGTCCACCGCTGCCTGAAGCGGATGGATGAAGGGGTGCATGTCACTGGTGTTGAGGTCGTTCTTCTCGTACCAGCTGGCCGTCGGCAGCACGATATCGGAATAGACCGCCGTGGTGGACATCCGGAAATCGATCGTCACCAGAAGGTCCAGCTTGCCGCGCGGCGCCTCTTCGTGCCAGCGCGCCTCCCTGGGCATGACGCCACCTTCTTCGCCCAGATCCTTGCCCATCACGCCGTGATCGGTGCCCAGCAGGTGCTTGAGGAAGTATTCGTGGCCCTTGCCGCTGCTTCCCAGAAGATTCGAGCGCCACACGAAAAGGTTGCGTGGCCAGTTTTCGGGCGCGTCCGGATCCTCGCAGGACATCTCCAGCTTGCCCGACTTGAGTTGATCGGCGACGTATTGCGCGACGTCTTTCTTGGACTTCGCGGCGAGCCGTCCGATTTCAAGCGGATTGGTCCTGAGCTGGGGTGCAGAGGGAAGCCAGCCCATCCGCTCGGCGCGAATGTTGTAGTCTATCAGGCTCGCGTCCCAGTCGCCCTCCGGGGCGGTAGGGCTGAGGATCTCGTCGGCCCTGAGGGTCTCGTAGCGCCATTGATCGGTATGGGCATACCAGCAGGAGGTCGAGTTCATGTGCCGCGGTGGGCGCGCCCAGTCCAGCGCGAAGGCCAGCGGTTGCCAGCCCGTCTGCGGGCGCAGCTTTTCCTGGCCCACGTAATGCGACCAGCCGCCGCCCTCCTGCCCGACACACCCGCACATCACCAGCATGTTGATGATGCCGCGATAATTCATGTCCATGTGGTACCAGTGGTTCAGACCGGCCCCGAGAATGACCATCGACTTGCCTTGCGTCTTCTCCGCGTTGAGGGCGAATTCCCGCGCGACGGTGATGATCTTGTCGGCCGATACGCCGGTGATCTTCTCGGCCCATTTCGGGGTGTAGGGAATATCGGCCTCGTAGTCCGACGCCACCCATTCGCCGCCAAACCCGCGATCCAGCCCGTAATTCGCACAGAAAAGATCGAAGACGGTGGCAACCCGCGCTTCGCCCCCCGTCAGTTTCACTGTCTTGACGGGAATGTTGCGCGTCAGAACCTCGGGATGATCGCAACGCACGAAGTTCTCTGTCGCGACGCCGCCGAAATAGGGGAAATCCACTTCGGCCACATCGTCGTGATCCTCGTCCAGGACCAGCGACATCTTCAGCTCGGTTGCTGTCTTGCGGCTGCGCTCCTCGAGGTTCCAATCGCCGTCCTCGCCCCAGCGGTAACCGACCGAGCCATTGGGTGCCACGTAGCTGCCGGATCCGCCGTCATAGGCAATGGTCTTCCATTCGGGATTGTTGGTCTCGCCCAGCTTGTCATCGAAATCATCGGCCCGCAGGAAGCGCCCCGGGACAAGCTTGCCATCCCGTTCCTCCAGCTTCACCAGCATCGGCATGTCGGTGTACTTGCGGCAGTAGTCCTCGAAATACTCGGCCTGCCGGTCGAGGTGGAATTCGCGCAGGATCACGTGGCCCATCGCCATGGCGAGCGCCGCGTCGGTGCCCTGTTGCGGGGCCAGCCAAACGTCCCCGAACTTGGCGGCCTCGGAGTAGTCGGGACAGATGACCGCGGACTTGGTGCCGCGATAGCGCGCCTCGGTGTAGAAATGCGCGTCCGGCGTCCGCGTCTGCGGCACGTTCGAGCCCCACAGAAGCAGGAACCCGGCATTGTACCAGTCCGCGGACTCGGGGACGTCCGTCTGTTCGCCCCAAGTCATCGGCGATGCGGGAGGCAGATCACAATACCAGTCGTAGAACGACATGCAGGTCCCACCCAGCAGGCTGAGGTAACGCGACCCGGCGGCGTAGCTGACCATCGACATCGCCGGGATCGGTGAAAAGCCGAACACCCGGTCGGGCCCGTAGGTCCTGGCCGTGTAGGCATTGGCCGCGGCGGTGATTTCCGTCGCCTCGTCCCAGCTGGCGCGCACGAAGCCGCCCTTGCCCCGGGTTTCCACGTAGGAGGCGCGCAGCACCGGATCCTGTTGCAGCTTGGTCCAGGCCTCGATCGGGGTCATGGTTTCGCGCATCTTGCGCCAGACCTTCATCAGGCGCCCCCGTACCAGCGGGTTCTTTACCCGGTTGGCAGAGTAGAGATACCAGCTGTAGCTTGCCCCGCGGGCGCATCCGCGCGGTTCGTGGTTGGGCAGGTCGGGGCGGGTGCGCGGATAATCCGTCTGCTGGGTTTCCCAGGTGACGATGCCGGACTTGACGTAGATCTTCCAGGAACACGACCCGGTGCAGTTCACCCCGTGGGTGGAGCGCACGACCTTGTCGTGCCGCCAGCGGTTCCTGTAGGTGTCTTCCCAGTCACGGTTTTCGCGGGTCACTTGCCCATGGCCGTCCGAGAATTGCTCCAGCTCCTTGGTCTGGAGGAAATTCAGTCTGTCGAGCAGGTGGCTCATTGTCTTACTCCTTGGTATTGCTTTCCGGCCCGGTCGCGGTGCCGGGCCGGTGCTTGTCTGTCGCTCAGGGGTTCTTCACGTAGGCGTTGGGCCGCATGTAGAACCACCAGTTGATCAGGATGCAGACGCCGTAGAAGATCGCGAAACCGTAGAGCGCGTATTCGGGCGTTGCGGCCTTGATCTGTTCGCCGAAGACCTTGGGAATGATGAAGGCGCCATAGGCGGCCACGGCGCTGGTCCAGCCCAGGACCGGCCCGGCCTGTTCCTTGTCGAAGACCACGGCGATGGTGCGGAAGGTCGATCCGTTGCCGATCCCGGTCGCGGTGAACAGGATAAGGAACAGGATCATGAACGGCAGGAAATAGTCCTGCGGCGTTGCCGAAACGTAAGCCTGCTTGAGGAAATACGCCACGCCGAGCGCCGAGGCGACCATGACGACCGAGACCCATTGCGTCACACGCGCACCGCCAAGCTTGTCGGCCATCATGCCGCCGATGGGCCGGATCAGCGCACCGATGAAGGGCCCCATCCACGCGTACATCAGCGCCGAAGGTCCGTCCGGGTTGGCAAGATCGTGGGTCATCACACCGTCGACCTCGATGTGCTGAAAGCCGAACACCACCTTGATCGCCAGGGCGAAGGTCGCGGCATAGCCGATGAAGCTGCCGAAGGTCATCGTGTAGATGACGGTCATTGCCCAGGTGTGCTTGTTGCCGAAGATGCGGTATTGCCGCGTCAGGTTGCGCCCCACCTGGCCGGGGATCAGCTTCAACAGCCCCACTGTCAGCGCGATGACGATCGGAAGGACGATCCACTTTGACACGTCCCACCCCGAACCGCCGACAGTCGCCGGAAGCATCAGCCAGAGCCCGACCGCCGCGGCAACGAATCCCAGGAGCAGCATGAATGTGATGATTCCGAAGGCGCCCAGGGGGCCGGGAATATCCGGCGAGACGTGATCGTCACGGATGTTGTTCATGCCCAGCCAGCCCGCGAAGGCCAGCGGAATGAGCGCCAGCAGCCAGACATAGCCGGCATTGTGGATGTAGGTCTCGGTCCCGGCGGGGATCTTGCCGATCAGGGTGCCGGAGGTGTTTTCCAGTACCATCGGTTCGCCGCCGAACAGACCGAAGGTCATCACCAGCGGGATCACGATCTGCATCGTGGTCACCCCGAAATTGCCCAGCCCCGCGTTCATCCCCAATGCGTAGCCCTGTACCTTCCTGGGAAAGAAGAAGCTGATATTGGACATCGAACTGGCAAAGTTGCCGCCGCCGATGCCGGACAGGAAGGCGAGGATCTGGAACACCCAGAGCGGCGTATCGGGGTCTTGCAGGAAATAGCCCGTGCCGGCGGCCGGGATCATCAGAAGGGCGGTGGTGAAAAAGATCGTGTTCCGCCCGCCCGCTATGCGGATGAAGAAGGTCGAGGGAATGCGCAGCGTTGCCCCGGTGAGGCCGGCGATGGCAGCCAGGGTGAAGAGCTGGGATTTCTCGAACGGAAAGCCGAGGTTCAGCATCTGCACCGTGATGATGCCCCAGTAGAGCCAGACGGCGAAGCCGCAGAGCAGGCTGGGAATGGATATCCAGAGGTTGCGGTTGGCGATCGCCCTGCCGGTTTCCGACCAGTAGGTTTCGTCGTCCGGCGTGTAGTTTCTCAGGTCTTGTCCCACGGTTCTCTCCGTTCCTGGGGTTGTTGCTGAGGGCGGGCCACGCTGGGCCCGCCCCGGTCACGTCATTGCGCCGGGTTCGCGTCCGGGCTGCCGGTGGATGTGGCGCGTTCACGTGGCTGCGGTGCGTCCAGCGGCTGATCCGGCACGTCGGAAAGGAATTTTTCTTCCTCCAGCCCGGGATGGCGGCGGCGCTCCATCCGGCGAATGGCCACATGCATCCAGACGGTCATTACAGCGACCATCACGAAGGTGAACATGAAGGGCGTCGTCCACACGCCGGTAAGGTCCAGGAGCGCACCGAAGATGATCGGCAGGAAGAAGCCCCCGAGGCCGCCGATCATGCCCACGAGCCCGCCGACGGATCCGACGTGATGCGGATAGTAGACAGGAATGTGCTTGTAGACCGCCGCCTTGCCGAGGCTCATCATGAAGCCGAGGATGATGGTCAGGAAGACGAAGAAGCCGACCGAGATACCGAAATCGAAGGTCACAGGCCCGGTGATGCCCTCGACCGTGTAGCTGGTTTCGGGGTAGCTCATGATGAAGAGGACCACCAGGGAAACCAGGAAGGTCGCGTACATGACCGCGCGGGCGCCCCACTTGTCGGACATCCAGCCGCCGAGTGCGCGAAAGATCGATCCGGGCAGGCTGTAGAGACCGGCGAAGACACCGGCGGTCGTCAGTTCCAGCCCGTAGGCGCCGACATAGTAGCGCGGCAGGAACGAGGCCAGCGCGACGAAGGCACCGAAGACGAAGAAATAATAGGTCGAGAAGCGCCACACCTGGATGTTCTTGAGCGGCGCCAGCTGGTCGGCGGTTGAAACCGGGCCCTTGCCGGTGCGCCTGCGTTCCTCATGGACCGGGTCGGTCTTGGCGAAGACGTAGAAAAGTACCGCGGTTATCGCGAGGACGATCGCGTAGATCCGCGCGGTGCCCTCCCATCCGGCGGCGACCACGAGGAAGGGGGCGGCGAAGTTCGTCACCGCCGCGCCAACGTTGCCGGCCCCGAAGATTCCCAGGGCGGTGCCCTGGCGCTCCTTCTCGAACCAGCGCGAGGTGTAGGCGATGCCGACGATGAAAGAGCCGCCCGCAAGCCCGAGCCCGAGCGCCGCGATCAGGAAGACCGGGTAGCTGGTGACGCTTGTCAGAAGCCAGACACAGATCGCCGTGATCATCATCTGCAACGGGAACATGATGCGCCCGCCGAATTGTTCGGTCCAGACGCCGAGGAATATCCGGCTGATCGAGCCGGTCAGCACGGGGGTTGCCACGAGCAGGCCGAACTGCGTGTCGGAAAGGCCCAGCTCGCCCTTGATCTTGACGCCGATGATCGAAAAAATCGTCCACACGGCAAAGCAGACGGTGAAGGCGAATGTACTCAGACCAAGGGCCCGGTACTGGTCCGTTCTGGTCACTCCATCGAGTGTCGTCATTGGAGGTCCTCCTGGTTTCTGGCGCGCTGCGCCTTGCGTTTGAACAGGAGGAAAAGAGGCTCTGACGGTGCAATCCGTTGATCCAGATCAAGCTTTGCGATCCGGTAGGGTTAAATAAATCGGGAGGTTAAACCCTTGGCCCCACATGGCGGAAAATGTTGGTTCGCGGGTTGCCGGGGCGTTCATCTTGATTGATAATTGTCAACCGGCCGGGGGGCAATCTCTTGATACCGCGAAGGAGACGACTTGAGAGCCGACGACATTCCCGAGATTCGCGCCCTCGGTCTTTTCCGGGAGATGGAAGCCGAAAATTTCGACACGCTGGTGCGCGGCGGCTATTTCCAGACGTTCCCACCACAGGTCGACCTGATCACCGAGGGCGATGCCGCGGACTTTCTGCACATCATAGTTTCGGGCAGTGTCGAACTTTATGCCGGCTGGAACGCGCGCGAGACCTCCATGGCGACGGTCGGTCCGATCTCGACCTTCATACTCGCGGCCACGATCCGCGATGCGCCTTACCTGATGTCGGCCCGTACGGTCGAGAAATCACGCATCATCCTTTTGCCCTCCAACGACGTGCGCGAGGTTTTCGAGCGCGATCATGCGTTCGCCCGCGCCGTGGTGACGGAACTGGCGCAGTGCTACCGTTCGGTGATCAAGAACACCAAGGATCTCAAGCTGCGCACGTCGCTCGAACGGCTGGCCAACTATGTGCTGCGCCGGCATCATGGAAATGGCGGTGCGCTGGAGTTCGAACTCGGGCAGGAAAAGCGGCGCCTGGCCTCGCTTCTCGGAATGACACCGGAGAACCTGTCGCGTGCGATCAAGGCATTGCGTCCGCATGGTGCGGAAATAGACGGCACCTGGGTGCGTATCACGCAAAAGAACGATCTGGAGCGTCTCGCCAAGCCCAGCCGTCTGATAGACGACCATTGCTCGTGACGGGCTTGGGCCTCTGCTCGTCCGGCTCAGGGGTCATCCCGGGATGAAATTGCGCCTTATCTCTGCTTCCTGTTCCTGCATCAATGCCTGTGCGGTATCCATGTGTGAGGCCATGATGCGCCGTGCCGCCTCGGAATCGCCGTCGCGCAGGGCCGCGACGAGGCGGGCCTGATAATCCCGGCCGCGCGACCACAGTTCGAGGTTCGGCTTGGCATAGAGTTTGCGGTAGACCGTCAGGTCCGACAGCATCTGTGCCATGAAATCTATCATGAAGGCCAGCAGATCGTTTTCGGACTGCCGGGCCAGAAGGGCATGAAAGCGCAGGGAGTTGATGTGCTGTTCACGTTCCTCCGCGGCGGTTTCGGCCGGCGCGTCGTAATGCGCGATGTTGTCCTCGAGCTCGGCCAATACCGTGTCCGGGAGTCTTCCGGCCAGCGAGGCGGCGAGTTCGGGTTCCAGGACACGCCTCAGTTGATAGATGTCCGCGATGGTGAGGTTCTTGAAGTAGAAATAGTTTCCCAGAAGCGCGCGGGCCCGCTCCATCGAGACCTCGTGCACGAAACTGCCACCGCCCGGTCCGGTGCGCGTCTTGATCAGACCCTGCGCCTCGAGGATGCGCATCGCCTCGCGGATCGTGCCCTTGGCCATGCCGAAACGCTCGATCAATTCGGGTTCCGAAGGCAGGCGGTCGCCGGCCCTGAGCCCGCGCGCCACAACCCATTCCTTGATCTGCTCGGCAACCCGTACCGGGCGGCTGCCGCCGGATGCGACCGCGTTTTCAGGTATCGAGCGGGTGGTGGCAGGCGGCAAACTGATCCTCTCCCATCTGTTCGAGTGGCGGGTCCTTTTCGCGGCACAGCGCTGTTGCGCGCGGGCAGCGGCCGGCAAAAGCGCAGCCCGGCGGCGGGTTGAGCGGATCGGGAAGCTCGGTGTCCTTCTGTTCCGGCGCCTCCAGCGCACGGCCGACCTTGGGCGCGCTTTCCGCCAGAAGCCTTGTATAGGGATGACGCGGGGCTGAAAAGATTTTTTCAGCCTTGCCGATCTCCACCACCGCACCGAAATACAGCACCACGATGCGGTCGCTCACCGCCTCCACGACAGCAAGATCATGGGTGATGAAAAGGTAGGTCAGACCGAATTGCGCTTTCAGATCGGCAAGCAGGTTGAGCACCTGCGCCTGCACCGAGACATCCAGCGCCGAGACCGGCTCGTCGAGTATGATGATCCGCGGGTCGGCGGCCAGGGCCCGGGCAATTCCGATGCGCTGCGCCTGTCCGCCGGAAAATTCGTGCGGATAACGATCAAGGAAATCCTCGCGCAGATTGACCGAGGCGAAGATTTCGCCGATGCGCTTTTCGCGGTCGGACGCGGACATGCGGTACAGCCGCCTGAGCGGTGACTCCACAACCTGACGAATGGTCTTGCGCGGGTTCAGGCTGCTCTGCGGGTCCTGAAAGACATACTGGATCAGCCTGCCGAAGGCTGCGGGATCGGCCGTGTCCAGCGCACGGCCCTCAATCTCGATCACGCCCTCGCTGGGCTCCAGAAGCCCCACCAGCATGCGGGCGAGCGTGGACTTGCCGCACCCCGACTCGCCGACAACGCCAAGGGTTTCCCCGGTCTCGACGCTGAATGACATCGGGCGCACGGCCCGCACTCCGGGCCCGGCGGCGCCGAAAAGCGGTTTCTTCAGCGCGAAGGTCTTTGCAAGGTTTTCCACTTTCAGAGCGGTCATCTTGCGACCTCCTTCCCTGACAGGTCGGTTTCCGGGTAAAGGCAGCGCACCGCGCGGGTGTCTTGCCCTTCAAGCGGGATCACGCCCTGTCGGCAGGCCGCCTGCGCCTTGTCGCAGCGCGGCGCGAAGGCACAACCCGGTGGCAGATCGTCCACGACCGGCGGCAGGCCGGGTATTGCCGCCAGTTCCCGGCGGCCGCCACCCAGCTCGGGCACACAGGCGATCAGGCGCGCGGTGTAAGGATGCGCCGGGCTTTCCAGAACGTCGTCAGTCGGGCCTTCCTCGACGATGCGGCCCGCATACATCACCGCCAGCCTGTCACAGAGCTGACCGACAACGCCGAAATCATGCGTGATGAAGATGATCGCCAATCCCCTGTCCCTGCGCAGATCCTGAAGCAGTGACAGGATCTGTGCCTGGACCGTCACATCAAGCGCGGTCGTGGGCTCGTCCGCGATGATCACGTCCGGCTCGTTGGCCAGCGCCATGGCAATTCCGACGCGCTGCCGCATGCCGCCCGACATCTCGTGCGGGTAGTTGTCGATCCGCGATTCCGGGTTCGGGATGCGCACGTCGCGCAGCAGGCCGATGGCGCGGTCACGCGCCTGCCTGTCGCTGATCCGGTGATGCGATTGGATCGCTTCGGCCAGTTGCCGGCCGACACGGTAGAGCGGATGCAGCGTGGAAAGCGGATCCTGAAAGATATAGGCCACACGGTCGCCGCGCTTCTGTCTGAGCGTCTCATAGGGCGCACCGACAAGATCCTCGCCCTGGAACCGTACCGCCCCGCCCGCGATGACCCCGGGCGGAGAGGCCACAAGCCCCATGACCGAAAGCGCGGTCACCGATTTCCCCGACCCCGATTCACCTATGACCCCGAGGCATTCGCCGGGTCGTACACTCAGTGTCACGCCGCCCACAGCCCGGTAGGTGCGCCGCCCGACGCGGAATTCGGTCTCCAGCTCCTGAATGGCCAGCAGATCGTCGGTCCTTTCCGGGATGTCGCCCTTGCGGTCAACCAGGGTGGTGGCGCGCGGGCGGGACAACGCCCCGGACTTCAACCGCGGGTCAAGGGCATCGCGCACCCCGTCGCCAAGCAGGTTGATCGACATCACGATGAGAAAGATCATCAGCCCCGGAACAACCGAGGTGTGCGGATGACTGATCAGGGCCGAGCGCGCCTCGCCCAGCATCGAACCCAGATCGGCCTGCGGGGGCTGCGACCCGAGGCCGAGGAAGGAAAGGCCCGCGGTTTCAAGGATCATCCAGCCCACCGTGGTGGACATCGCGATGATGATCACGGGAAGGACGTTGGGCAACAATTCGGTCAGGATGATGCGCGAATGGCCCATGCCTGCCAGCCTCGCCGCGTCGATGAACTCGCGCCCGGCCAATCCCACCGTGACCCCGCGGATGTTGCGGGCGAAGAAGGGCACGTTTACGGCTGCCACCGCGATCAGCGCGTTCATCAGGCCGGGGCCGAGCGCCGCCACGATCGCCAGCGCCAGCAGGATGTAGGGAAATGCCATCAACATGTCGACGCCGCGCATGATCACATTGTCGATACGTCCGCCGAAATAACCGGCGACGATGCCTATGGCTGATCCGATCGTGGCCGCGATCAGTGCCGCGGCCACCCCCACCGCGAGGCTGAGGCGCGTGCCGTGCAGCAGCCGGCTCAGCAGGTCACGGCCCAGGTGATCGGTGCCCAGAAGGTGGCCCTGCGAAAACGGTTTCTGGAACCGGTCGGCGGTTGCTGTGGCGTCGGGGTTCTGCAATGGCAGCACCGGGGTCAGCAAAACCACAAGAACGATCGCCGTCAGCACCAGGGCACCCGCTGCCGCAAGGCGGTTGCGAAACAGCAGCTTCAAGAACGCGATCATGTCTTGATCCTCGGGTCGAGGAGGCTTTGCGCCACATCGACCATGATGTTGAAGATCACGTAGCAGGCCGCGACGAACACGACGCCGCCCTGCACCAGAAGCAGGTCGCGGGTCAGGATCGCGTCAACCAGCATCCGCCCCACGCCCGGCCATTGGAAAACGATTTCGATATAGACCGACCCGGACAGGACGAATCCCGCCTGGATGCCCAGGACGGGGATGATGCTGACCATTGCCGCACGCAGCGCATGGCCCATGACCACGCGCCGCTCCGGCACCCCTTTGGCGCGGGCGGTGCGGATATAATCCTGTCGCAGCACTTCCAGCATGGCCGAGCGTGACAGCCGCGCGATCACCCCGGTGGCCACCGCCGAAAGTGCCAGCGCCGGCATGATCAGGTGGCTGACCAGATCCGGCAGGTCGCCGCCGCCATAGATCGCATACATCCCCGAGACGGGCAGCCATTTCAGGTTCACCGCGAAGAGAAGGATCATCATCATGCCAAGAAAGAAGGACGGGACGGAAATGCCGATCAGCACGGTGAACGTGATCGCCTTGTCGGCCAGCCCGTACTGCCTGGCCGCAGAAACGACCCCGGCCAGGACCCCCATCACCGAGCACAGGACAAAGCTGGTGCCGGCAAGGATCAGGGTCGCGTTGAACCGTTCCAGGACCTCGTTGATCACGGGGCGGTTGAGTGAATAGGAGCGTCCGAAATCCCCTTGAAGCATGTTGCCGAGCCAGATGAAGTACCGTTGCACCATGGGCTTGTCGAGGCCGAGGTCTCGGTTGATCTTCTCCACGTTTTCCGGAGTTGCGTAGCTGCCGAGGATCGCGGTGGCCGGGTCGCCCGGAATGAGTGACATGATCAGGAAGACGATGATCGTGATCCCCAGCAGGACCGGGACCGCCGAGATCAGTCGCTTGAGGATGTAACCGCCCATTTCGCGCCCCTTCATCTTGCCGAAAATACTCCGGGGGGTGCGGGGGGCAGCGCCCCCCGCCGGCCGGGCCGGGCGGATGCCCCGGCCCGCAACCGCCTCAGTTCTTCTTCACGTCCGTGAGGCGCGGGAAAAACGACGGTGCGAGGCGGAAATCCTCGACCCGGTCGTTGGTCACGGCGTTCTGCTTCCAGTTCGCCACGAAGACCCAGGGTGCTTCCTCCTGCACGATCACCTGCATTTCCTTGTAAAGGCGGGCGCGCTCGGCCTGGTCGGTGGCAGTGCGGGCCGCTTCGAGAAGCCGGTCCACCTCCTCGTTGGCATAATAGCCCGAGTTGAAACCGCCCTTGTCGGGCCACGCTTCCGAACGCAGTGCCAGGTAGGGCAGGGTATCGGGATCGTTGGTCATCCAGGCCATTTCGGCCATGTCGGCCTTGCCTTCCAGTCCCGGATTCACCTCGCCCAGGAAGGTATTCCACTCATATGTTTCGATGGTCACGTCGAAGCCGACGGCTTCAAGGTCGGCCTGGATCGCGGTTCCCATCGGCACCGGGTCAAGCATGCCCGAGCCGCCCTCGGTCACGTAGAATGTCAGTTCCGCGCCTTCCGCGCCGGCGGCCTTGATCAGTTCGCGCGCCTTGTCGGGATCGTGGGGATAGGGATCGAGATCCTCGTTATACGCCCATGCGAAAGCCGGCGGCGTGGGGCCAGCGGCAACCGTTGCCGTGCCTTCCAGGACATCGTTTGCGATCGCTTCCTTGTCGATGGCGTAATTGGCCGCCTGGCGCACGCGCTTGTCAGCGAACGGGCCTTCCTTTGCATTGAGGATCAGGAACCAGACATGCGGGCCGGCCTGTTCGTGCACGGTGTACCCGTCACCCTGAAACTGACCGAGAGAGGTTGGCGGCACTTCGACCATCAGGTCGATTCCGCCGGCCAGCATTTCGGCCACGCGCGTATTGGCGTCGGTGATCGGCCGGAAAACGATCGCCTGGCTGGCGGCGTTTTCCCCCCAGTAATCCTCGTGGCGGTCAACCACGACACGCTCGTTCGACTTCCATTCGACGAACTTGAAAGGGCCTGTACCGACGGGGTTGCGGCCCACGTCCTCGCCATGTGCCTTAACCGCGGCGGGTGAAACGATCAGGCCGGTGGGATAGGCAAGATTGGACAGGAACGGCGCATATGGCGCGTTCAGGGTGAATTTCACCGTCATGTCGTCGATCACTTCGGTTTTCTCGACGGAGCCGAAAAAGAAGCTCAGCGGGAAGGGGCCGGTATCATGGTAGGGATGGTCCTCGTTGAGCATCCGGTCGAAGTTGAATTTCACCGCCTCGGCGTTGAAGGGCGTGCCATCGTGAAAGGTCACGCCCTCGCGCAGGGTGAAAGTGTAGACGGTGCCGTCCTCGCTGATCTCCCATTCGGTCGCGAGCGCCGGTTCGGGTTGCAGGGTTCCGGCCTTGTAGCGCGTCAGCCCCTCGTAGAGATTGACGAGAATTCGGAAATCGTTGACCGCCGTAACCGCCGCCGGATCCAGCGATTTGGGTTCGGCGATCTGCCCCACGATCAGCACGTCTTCGGGCGTTTGTGCCGAGGTTGGTGCGGGTGCCCCGCCCAGAGCCAGAACCGCCCCGATCGCAAAGGCCGCAAGCCCTCGGCGGGTCCATGTCACGAGTTTCATTTGATCGTCTCCCTGTTGGTTTTGATGGTTTTATTTATCATGATAAATTGCGCCGGTCAATTTTTCATGATAAACGAGGTCGAAATGACCGAAGAAAACAGATGACATTTTCAATTCTTGTGCAGGATGCCGAAACAGGCGCCATTGGCGGAGCCGCCGCCACGGGGAGCCTGTGTGTCGGGGGCTGGGTTTTGCGCGGTGACATCGACGCGGGTATGAGCGCCAGTCAGGGCGCCGCGCCAAGCACCTTCTGGGGGGAAGACGTGTTGCGTGCCATGCGTGACGGGGCCTCCGCGACAGAGGCGGTAGCGCGTGTTACCGCGCCCGACAGCGGGCGGGAATGGCGTCAGCTGGCCAGTTTGGACCTGGCCGGGGGCACTGGCGCCTTCACGGGAAAGCATAACGAGCCCGCGCGTGGCAGCCACGTCTTTTCAGGGGGCATTGCAGCGGGCAACGTGCTCAGTGGTCCGTCGGTCCTGTCGGCGATGGCCGAGGCTTTCGCCGGCGCGTCGGGCAGCATCGCCGAGCGGCTGATGGCGGCGCTGGATGCTGCGGAGACCAGCGGCGGAGACAGCCGCGGCTTGATGTCCGCGGCACTCCTTGTGCTCAGGCGGGATGCCCCGCCGCTGAACCTGAGAATCGATCATGCCGCGGCCCCGCTGCCGGCGCTTCGGGCGCTGCACGACCGCACCACCAGCGGTGATTACCATGATTGGACAACCCAGGTGCCCTGTCCGGACGCGCCTGAAAGACGTCTTAGGGACTGAGGGGCGGGCCGGGTTATTTCCCGGATGCGTCCTCGGGTGTCGTGGTCCGGTCCGGCAACGCCGGCGGTGCTGACGGTGACCGGGATCGCTTGGGCGAAGCCGCCCCGGACCCGGTTTTCTTCGTGGCGCGTTTGCTATCCCCTGAAGCCGCGGCAGGCTTGCGCGGGCTGTCCGATCCCGCCACTTGTTCCGGGCGCGCGCCGGTCCTGGTGCGGGGCTTGGATGTGGTCTCATTCGTGAGGGCGGGCGCGGATACGTTCTCCTCCGGTTTGGCGGGCTTTGCGGTGACGGCCGTTGCAGGTGTGACTTGTGCCGGGGCCGCCGGCTTGGGTTTCTCCGATGCCTTGGGTGTTGCAGGGGCCGGGCCGGGAAGGATGCCCTCGCCGGGGGACGGGTCCACCCGGCGGCCGTGATAACGCTTTACCCCGGCAGGAGCGAGAAACGGGTTGGCCCGGATCGCGGCCACGCCAAAGACCTGCGCCACGCGCATGTGGTTCTCCAACATGTATCCGGCCATTCGAAGACCGGCGGCTGACATTCTGAGTTGCGGTGTGACAAATGACATCTGCGGATCCTTTCGATCTGACGGTAAGGACCATACACACCGAGAGTGACAGGCCCGTGAAACCGTGCAGACGGGTCGATCTCATGCTGCGCCTCGGAATTCAAGGTCTTGGCCCGCCATCGCGTCAAGCACAGACCTTCTCGGGCGGCAAGTGACCGATAAAGAGGCGCTTTTGCCGGATTGTCAGCAAAGCATGGTCGTCAGCCGCCGTGAACCAGGGTTCCGAAAAGCTTCGGGTCAATGCTTCCGGCGGCGAATGTCTCGCCTTCGGTGACAATGCTCACGGCGTCATGGCTGTGCAGGCTTTCCTGATGGCTTGCGATAACCCGGAAATCCCCGATGCGCTGATCCTTCAGCAACTCCGCGCAGAAAAGCCGCGCAGCATCCTCCACGAAGATCGGATTGGCCGCGTTGAGTTCGGCAAAGGCCTGCTCGTCCTCGCGTTTGACCATGACCTGCGTCTCGGTGGGAACGGCCGAGCGGGCGGCGTCGATCAGGTCCTCGAACCACAACAGGCTGCCCGGTTCGACGGCGACGGAAATCCGCGCCACCGACCGCTGTGAATGCGGGGTTGCCAGCTGTCCTCGTGTCTGTCTTGCGTGCTCGCTCAGTTCGAGGGAACACGGACAGGTCGACGAATAGACATAATCAAGATGCATGTAATGGTGGCGCCTTCCCTCATGCTCCACCAGTTCCAGCGCGATATCGTAATATTGGTAGCCGCTGATCCCCGAGCGCAACGACCGGATTTCCGTCGGATAGGAAAACCGCATCTGCAGGCGCGCATCGATGCTTTGAAGATCCGCAATGTAGTCATCCAGCGCCGCTTCCATCACCTCGAAGCTGAAGGTCTTGCCGGCATGCTTGTAGAAGCTGCGCATGATCCGGGACATGTTGATGCCCTTCTTGCCCGCCTCCAGACTGACCGTGCCGGTCACCGAGGTTTCAAGCGTCAGGTCGCTTCCGTCCCGGCTGTGAAAGCGGATCGGCAGACGGAAATTGGAAATGCCCACGTGTTGAAGATGCTGACGCGCACCGCGGATCAGGGAGCTGGGCCCGTTCTGCAAATCGGGAAGCGACCGGCGGTAGTCATCGGTCACCGTGAACTCCCCGGGGTATTCGCGCGACAGGTCCGGATAATCCGAGGGCGCGCCCCCGGGCAGGAGCCGGGCGATGGCCGGATCAAGATCCGCGATCTCGTCCTCGCTGGCGGAACTGGCCCAGCGACGCAGGAGTGCCAGCGCATCCCGCGCCTCCTCGCGCTCGGGGGCGCTGTCCAGATCCTTGGAGTGGAAATTCATGCCGAAGCTCCCTGTCCGTGCCGACAGACCATTACATAAGCCCTGCCGGCCTATTTGCCAATTGTTGTCCGGTCTACGCCGCAAGCGACGCCGCGGATCACAAATCGCCGTGCCGAAGCGCGGAGCGGCAGAACCACGGCACCATGCAGGCCCTCCGGATCCCGGGGCAGGGCCGCGGGGCGTTCAGGACTGCGATGTCGCGGCTCAGGGTATCCGGCCACGGACCGGCCGACCTGAGCAGGCTTTCGCCGTCGAAGTTCACTACCCGTGTCAGATCAGCGCACAGGATGTATGATAAGTCATGCCACGTTTCGCCGCCAACCTTTCGATGCTGTTCCGCGAGGTTCCATTGCCCGAGCGTTTCGCGGCCGCCTGGGCCGCCGGGTTCGAGGCGGTCGAGGTGCTTTTCCCCTACGATGACCCGGCCACGGAATTGCGACGGGCGCTGGATTCGGCCGGGCTGCCGCTGATCCTCTTCAATACGCCACCGCCCAACTGGACCGGCGGCGAGCGCGGCTTTGCCGCGGTGCCCGGGCGCGAGACGCGCTTTCGCCATGATTTCACCCGCGCGTTGCGCTACGCCGAGCTGCTTCGTCCGCGGATACTGCATGTCATGGCCGGCATGGCCGAGGGCGAGGAGGCATACCGGGTCTTTGTCGACAACCTAAAGTGGGCTGCTGCCGAGGCGCCGCACCTGACCTTGACGATCGAACCCATCAACATCATCGACATGCCGGGTTATTACCTTGATGATTTCGGCAGGGCCGCCGCGGTTCTCCAAGAGGTTGACGCGCCCAATCTCGCCCTGCAATTCGACGCGTACCATGCCCACAGGATCACCGGGGACGTGATGGGGACATGGGTGGCTCATGGCCACCTCGCCGCGCATGTACAGGTGGCCGGGGCGGAAGGCCGCCATGAGCCGGTGCGCGGCGCCATCGACTACCCGGCCTTTTTCGACCGGCTGGACGCGGATGGTTACACCGGGTTCGTGAGCGGCGAATACACGCCCTCGGGCCCGACCACGGAGGCCGGGCTCGGCTGGATGCGCTGATCTGTCAGGCGGTACCGCGCCTGCCTCAACCGCGCACCACGTAGACCGAGCATTCGGCGTGGGTCACGACATGGCTGGCCGTGGTCCCGAGAAGGTAGTCCTGCACCTTGGGGTTGGCCGCTTCCATCACGATCAGATCGACCTTCTGATCATCGGCCAGCTTGACGATCTGCCGATGCACGGCCCCCTTGCGAACCATTGTGGACACCTCGACCCCGTCGGCAGGATGCGTGGCAAGGAATTTCTTGAGCTCGTCGCCCCAGTACTTGTCGGAATCGTAGATGTTGAGATTACGCTCGATCTCGGGGGCGACAGTCGCCACGATCAGGCGCGCACCGCGACGGCGAGCCATCTCCACGGCCTCGGTATAGGCGTTGTATTCGACTTGCGCGTGGCGCAGATTGACGGGGCAAAGGATCAGCTTGGTTTCGCGGGGCATGGGGCACCTCTCGTGGCCTAAAGAGCGCAGGATGCACCGCTCTAGACGATTCGCAAAATCCGGAGTGGTCAACTGCGCCGGATCGAACGGCAAAAACGTCACCCCGGTTGAATGGGCTGACCTGTGTGGAACGGCAAGATGAACCTTTCCAGGAACGCCCCCGCCTCGTCCGACATGACAGCCGTTCTTCGTGGATCCTTGCAGACCGACCTTGACACATTCACACGATCGAAGGGCGATCGCACCAGCAGAACCCGACGAAATCCTGCCTGTCGCCTTGCATTCATTTTCTTTGGGCTAGAAATGCCTGGGAACGAAAATCGAGATTCCAAGCTGCGCCATCTTCAACCACCTCTCGTATGGAAAGCCCGGCTTTTTCGATCACGTCAAAAACCACTTTTTGTGGCAATATATGCATCTCCATTGAATCGGTATTCTCCAGAAGATCTGAGTCCGAGCTGTAGCTGTAGCCCACCTTGTATGTTGGAATCTGGACATACAGAAAACCGCCACGCTCAACACGGGAACAAAGCCTCGAAAGCAGCTCTCGCATGACGGGCGGCGGATTATGTTGAAGAACGATTATACTGTACACAAGATCGCATTTTTGCAGAGTCTCGATCTCGCTCACGCTTGTCAGTCTACTCGTCTGTATGTTTTCAATCCCCAAACTCCTGAAGCAGGAATTCGCCTCCCGCAAATGGCTGGCCGAAATATCAACACCGATCACCTTATCAAAGTGACGCGACAAGATAACAGACAAGCGGCCGACACCGCATCCGAAATCCATAACAGATCGCACCCTGGACAATTGCGCGCCCGCGCGTTGCAAAGCGGCCAAGAGTCTTTTGACATCCCCCTCGCCCATGTCGAAGAAATCCGTCAGAGTATCGTCAATATTCTCCTTACGGAATTTATTGTCCGTGATCACCGACCAATGTGCATCTTCTTCTCCCAGCCTGGACCAGGTCCTTTCAACACGCGCCTGCAACCTCGCGAAAGTATCCGGATCAACCTCGGTTTCTATTTCATTTGGCGGCGCTTCGGAGTGACGCATGAGTAAATCGAAGAAATCGGCCAGCGCGACTTGCTCGTCCGGTTGGGGTGTTTCGCGGGAATTGCGGGGAGCTGGAAGGAATTTCTTGAAGAAGTTCATCGTAAACGCCCAAGCAGCCGGTCTTTGGCTAGCCGCGATGTGGATCTTTTCGAGAGTGACACGGATGCGCTCACCGACTCGATTGCCACGCCGAAAGTTCTTCACGCAGTGGCGGAAGGCTCAGCAACAAGTCCCTGACTTCGGCGCGCGACAAGCATCCGGTGTTATGCGAACTGTAATCATCGGCGCTTTCCCCGGCCGCTTTTGTGGGTTCAAGGTAGGCCCCGTAGTTCAGGTCCCGACCGTCCATTCGGATACGCAGGTAATCACCCAGATCTTCCGAGTTGATCATTTCCTGAGCACTGGCAAGGGTTTCGTATCTTTTCTCGGCATGCCGCAACCCGATGACCTCGACCGGATGGTCCGGGACGTCGAATATCTCCTTGAGTGCCTCGACAAGATCGGCAAGTGTCGATGCGCTTGCCTTGCGAATGAAAAGGTCGCCGGGGCGCGCGTAATCGAAGGCATGGTTCACCAGGTCGACACAATCGGCCGAGGATGTCAGGAAACGGGTCATCGTGGGATCGGTGACGGTGATCGGCTTGCCGGTGCGGATCTGACGCACGAAGAGCGGCACCACCGATCCGCGCGAATAAATGACATTGCCGTACCGCACACATGATATCATGGTGCGTGCATCTTCCCCGAGTTCGCGCGCGGCTGCCTGCGCCGCCTTTTCCATCATGGCCTTGGACAGGCCCATGGCGTTGACCGGGAAAACCGCCTTGTCAGTAGACAGGCAAACAAGGCTGCGCACCCCGGCCGCGATGGCCGAACGGATGACGTTCTCGGACCCCTGGATATTGGTCCGCATGGCCTCGATGGGGAAGAACTCGCAGGACGGAACCTGCTTGAGCGCCGCGGCGTGAAACACGCAGTCGACGCCCGCCATCGCCTTGTCGACGCTGTCACGATCGCGGATATCGCCGATATAGAACCTCACTCGGCTGTCGCGAAGCTCTCTGCGCAGCGCGTCCTGCTTTTCCTCGTCCCGGCTGAGGATTCGCACCTCGCCAACGCTCTGGGCAAGGAGATGACGCAGCATGGTCCTTCCGAAAGAGCCCGTGCCGCCCGTGATCAGGATTGGGGATTTCGTTCTGCTCAAGTCGCGCTTTCAGGCTTTGGTTGCTCGGAGCCGATCAGACGGCAATCTGCATGTTGTTTGCTGTATCAGTTCTGGAAAAGCAACCTTAGAAGCCATGACCGCTCACTATTTCGACTGCTTTTCAACCAGATGCGTGCCGCATGGCCGAATTGCCCGCAAGCCTGCCTGTACGCGGCGTGGATTTCCGTCCGGTGGTCGCAGGTCCGGTCAGACGCCATGAAGCGATGAGGCCGATCCTGCTGATCCCGAGGCCCGTGGCCAGATCCGCATCAAGACAATCAGGGTACACCATAAAGGCTTGTTCGTGGCGGGAAACTGGTCGGAGTGGCAGGATTCGAACCTACGACCCCTGCCTCCCGAAGACAGTGCTCTACCAGGCTGAGCTACACTCCGACCGTGGGCACGCCGATTAAACCTCGCTCGAAGGATTTGCAAGGGCGTTGATGACCGATAGGGAATTGATTTCCCCGGTTCGCGGCGCGAAAGCAAGGCCGGCCTTGTACACACCACAGAGCCGGATAGGCTTTGTTGAGAGATGACCCCATGAATGACGCAATACTATTCATCCTCGGCGGTATCGGCCTGTTCCTGATCGGCATGAAAACCATGACCGAAGCCTTGCGCGAGGCAGCAGGCACACGGTTGCGGCAGTTCGTCAGTCGCTTCACCACCACACCACTGAGAGGTGTTCTGAGCGGCACCGCAGTCACCGCGCTGGTGCAATCCTCAAGCGCGACGACGGTCATGACTGTCGGCTTCGTGGGGGCCGGGCTGCTGAGTTTCCAGCATGCGCTCGGGGTGATCTACGGGGCCAATATCGGCACCACCGTGACCGGCTGGATGATCGCGCTCCTCGGGGTCGAGATGGAACTGGGTACTCTCGCCCTGCCGGGCATTTTCCTTGCCAGTCTGCTGACCCTTGTCTCGAACGGTCGGGGCGCGCGCATCGGTCGGGCCGCGGGCGGGTTTTGCCTGATCTTCATCGGGCTTGACATGATGCAGGACGGCGCTTCGGGTTTCGACAAGGTGCTGACTCCGGACAGCCTGCCCTCCGGCGGTCTTGCGGGGCTTGTCCAGCTGATGCTTCTCGGGCTTGCGATGACCGTGGTGATGCAATCCTCAAGCGCCGCAATGGCGGTTGCGCTGGTTTTCCTGGCCGGAGGAACGATATTGCTGGAACAGGCGGCGGCCATGGTGATCGGAATGAACCTGGGCACCACGGTCACCGCACTTCTGGCATCTGCCGGGGGCGGACGCATGATGCGCCGTACGGCCGTGGCGAACGTGATATTCAACGCTGTGACCGCCCTACTGGCCTTCCCGATCCTTTTCCTCGGGGCGGCGGCGTTTGCCGGCTTGGCACAGCGGTTCGGAGACGCGACTGCGCTGGTCCTGTTTCATTCCGCCTTCAACTTGGCGGGGGCCGCCCTATTCGTGCCTGCGACGACGGTTTTCGCACGTGTCGTGACCCGCCTGATGCCGGATGAGGGTGATCGGCTGACCAGGACACTGGATCCGGCCCTCCTGAGTGACGAGGGTGCGGCGATGGATGCGGCGCAGGCGGCGGCGACGGCGATCACCGATCTTGTCTTCGGCGCGCTCGGCAGGGCCTTGCAGGCCGAGGCGCCGGAGGATGGGCTGACGCGGCTTTGCCGTCGAACCGATCCCGCACTGAACGAACTTTCCGACTACGTGGCGCGCATTCAGGTCCCCGAAGGAAAACCGCAGGAGGCGGCACGTCTCACCGCGATCCTGCACCAGATCGACCATCTGCGCCGTCTGAGCCGCCGCGCCGGACGCGAGGGGCTCATAACCCCGCTTCTGGACGATGACCGGTTGCGCCGCCCGGTTCAGTTTTTCGCCGCCGTCCTGCGCGACGGCGCCACGCCCGATCGCCGGGCGCGACGGCTCGCTTGGCTTTCGGCACATGTTGCGGGTCTGACCCGGACCCACAGGCGCGCGACCCTTCTGAGCGAACATGTCGGGCTGATCACCGTATCCGAGATGTTCAAGCGCACGGATGCCCTGCGCTGGTTCTCGCGCAACCTGCACCACGCAGAGCGGATTGCGCATTACGCCTGCCTCGGACGGCACGACCCTGCGCCCTGACCCCGCCGAGGCCGAAATCACGTCAATCAGAGGCTCTTTTCGAGGGCGGCGACGATCGCATCGCCCATCTCGACGGTGGAAACCGGGCTGCCGCCCTCCTCTCCCAGCAGATCGCCGGTGCGCAGACCGTCCGCCAGAACCTGTTCCACGGCCCCTTCCAGACGCGACGCTTCATCCCCGTTGTCAAAGCTGTAGCGCAGAGCCATGGCGAAGCTCAGGACGCAGGCGATCGGATTGGCCTTGCCCTGTCCGGCGATATCCGGAGCGGAGCCATGCACCGGTTCGTAAAGTGCCTTCGGTCTGCCATTTGGCATCGGCGCCCCCAGCGAAGCCGAGGGCAGCATGCCAAGCGATCCGGTCAGCATCGCCGCCGCATCCGACAGAAGATCGCCGAACAGGTTGTCGGTGACGATGACATCAAACTGCTTGGGCCAGCGGCAAAGCTGCATCGCACCCGCGTCGGCATACATGTGGCTGAGCTCGACATCGGGATAATCGGCGTCATGTACCTTTTGCACGACCTCGCGCCACAGGATGCCGGATTCCATCACGTTGGCCTTTTCCATGGAACAGACCCTGCCATCGCGTTTGCGGGCAAGATCGAAGGCGGCGCGCGCGATGCGGTCTATCTCGGACTCGGTATAACGCTGTGTGTTGATGCCCACGCGTTCGTTGCCTTCCTCGAAGATCCCGCGCGGTTCGCCGAAATACACGCCCGAGGTCAGTTCGCGCACGATCATTATGTCGAGACCGGCCACGACCTCTTTCTTGAGCGAACTGAAATCGGCCAGCGCGTCGAAACACTGCGCGGGACGCAGATTGGCAAAAAGGTCCATCTCCTTGCGGAGCCGCAGCAACCCTCGTTCGGGTTTCACCGAGAAATCCAGATCATCGTATCTCGGCCCGCCCACAGCTCCCAAAAGGACGGCATCCGCTTCCTGGGCGCGCGCCATCGTGTCATCATGGAGGGGGACACCATGCGCATCATATGCGGCGCCGCCCACAAGATCCTCCTCAACGGTAAATGTCAGGCCGCGCCGGTCGCCAAACCATGCGATGACCTTGCGGACCTCGGCCATGACTTCGGGGCCGATCCCGTCACCGGGCAGAATGAGAAGCGAGGGCGTGCTCATGAGGCGGTATCCTTCCTGTGGATGCATGGGCAACCGCCTATCCCGAACCCTGCGAAGCGTCAAGAAAGCACGCCTGTCAGCCCGTCAAGACGGCCCCCGCGCCACGACCGAACTGAGGTTCAGCGCGCGTTTGGCAGGATCACGATTTCCACGCGGCGGTTCTGCGCCCGGCCTTCCGGTGTCAGGTTCGATGCAACCGGCTGATCCTCGCCACGGCCTATCGTCTGGATGCGCCCGAAGGACACGCCGCCGGACATCAACACATCCGCCACCGCGTTCGCCCTGCGTTGGGAAAGGGCCTGATTGTAAGATGCCTCGCCGGTGTTGTCCGTATGGCCCACGACCTGCACGCTGGTGTCCGGATAGGTCTTGAGGCTGTCGGCGACGGTCAGAAGATCGGATCTCAGGACCGGGTTGACCTCGGAACTGTCAGTCTCGAAGAGAATGTCCTGCGGCATGGTCACGATCAGGCGGTCGCCGGTATTGGTGATGCCCACGCGCTCGTTTTCAAGGTCGCGGCGCAGTTCGGCCTCCTGCTTGTCCAGCGCGTTGCCGATCGCCGCGCCGCCAGCGGCGCCAACGGCCCCGCCGATGATCGCGCCCTTGGCCTTGTCGTCGCTCGCAAGCGCGCCGGTGATGGCGCCGAAAACACCCCCCAGGAGGGCACCCTGCTTTGTCTTGCGATTTGGATCGTCGGGATTCACGGTCGCCGGATCGGTGCAGGCACTCACCGCCAGAAGCGATGCGCCGGCCATCAGGGAAATCGCGGATTTTGCTCTTGTCATGATCTCAGCCTCTAATTCGTCGCCCGCCGTTCCGGGCCTGTGGCCGGAACTATATGTACTGTCGCGGCTCAACCCAACGACAAAAGGAGAAACCTTGGCATCATTCCGCCCAGAAGGGGCGATTTCATACGCCGGCGCGGGCGGACTCCCAGGCCAGGATCGCACGCTTCACGGGCAATCCCCAGTGATAGCCGCCAAGGCCGCCCGACTTGCGAAGCGCCCGGTGACAGGGGATCAGGTAACTGACCGGATTGCGCCCGACCGCTGTGCCCACGGCGCGTACGGCGCGCGGGTTGCCGACCGACCGTGCGATCTCCGAATAGGTGGTCACCTGGCCTGACGGAACCTGCAGCAGGGCCTCCCAGACCTTGATCTGGAACGGCGCGCCGATGAGGTGCAGTGGAACCTCGTTCTGCGGCCGGCTGGCGACGTGACCGGCGCTGCCATTGCCGAAAACCGTCTCGATCCAGGGCGACAGCGCCGCCGGCCTCTCCACGAACCGGGCTTCTGGCCAGCGCCCGGCAAGATCCTCCATCGCTGCCGCCTCGCCGGTTTCCCCGGCAAATCCCATGCCACAGATTCCCCGCTCGGTTCCCATCACGAGGACCGGGCCGAACGGGCTGTCGAACCACCCCCAACGGATTTCCAGCCCCGCCCCCTTTCGGGCGAACTCGCCAGGGCTCATCGCTTCCCACCTGAGGAACAGATCATGCAGGCGCCCGGATCCGGAAAGCCCCAGTTCATGCGCTGTCTGAAGCGTCGTGAAGCGCCGCGACAAAAGGGACTTTGCGTGATCCAGCGTGAGGTATTGCTGATACCGCTTGGGCGACACGCCAACCCATGCCGTGAAGACACGCTGGAAATGCGATGGGCTCATCTGCATCTCTGCCGCCAATTCGTTCAGTGTCAGCGCCGCTTCCGCACCATCGATCAGACCGATTGCGCGCCGCATGACATGGTAATGGTAACTGTGATCGTTTCGTCGGCTCATTGCGTCCCGTCCGGCTGCTTGCGAACCCAATACCGGTGCCGGCTGGCGCCTGCGACCCGAATGTTGCGCATTGGCGGTTTTGTGGGCATACGGATGCCCATGCAGTCGCAGATGGATTACCACACCATGCGCGCGGTCTTCGAGCGATTCCGCAGCGCCGAGCCAGAACCGCAAGGCGAGCTGTCGCATGTCAACGCCTATACTCTGCTGGTGGCCGTCGCCCTGAGCGCACAGGCCACGGACGCGGGCGTCAACAGGGCCACGCGGGATCTCTTCGAAGTTGCCGACACACCGCGGAAAATGCTCGAATTGGGTGAGGAAGGTCTGATCGGGCATATCCGCACCATCGGCCTTTACCGCAACAAGGCCCGCAACATCATGAAACTCAGCCGTATCCTCGTGGAGGAATATGGCGGTGACGTGCCCAGTTCGCGCGCGGCGCTCCAGTCACTGCCCGGCGTCGGGCGCAAGACCGCGAACGTGGTTCTCAACATGTGGTGGGGGTTGCCCGCGCAGGCCGTGGATACGCATATTTTCCGGGTCGGCAACCGCAGCGGAATCTGCCCGGGCAAGGATGTGGCCGCGGTCGAACGCGCGATCGAGGACCATGTTCCGGCCGAATTCCAGCGCCATGCGCATCACTGGCTGATCCTGCACGGCCGCTATACCTGTCGCGCGCGCAAGCCCGCCTGCGGCGCCTGCCTTATCAATGATCTCTGCAAGTTCGAGGACAAGACCACATGAGCGAATACCAGGCCGTCGGGATCGGCAATGCCGTCGTCGACGTGATCAGCCAATGCGACGATATTTTCCTCACCCGCATGGGGATCGAGAAGGGAATCATGCAGCTTGTCGAGCGCGAGCGCGGCGAGTTCCTTTATGACGCGATGGAGAACCGCCACCGGCTTCCGGGCGGGTCTGTCGCGAATACCATCGCCGGGCTCGGGGCTCTCGGTCTTTCCACCGGGTTCATCGGGCGGGTTCAGGATGATGCCCTGGGGCGCTTTTACGCCGATGCGATGGCACGGGACGGTACGGTTTTCGTGAATGCCCCCGTGCGGGGTGGCGAGTTGCCGACCTCACGCTCGATGATCTTCGTGACGGCAGATGGAGAGCGGTCGATGAACACCTACCTTGGCATATCCGCCGAACTGGGCAAGGAGGATGTCCCGGATTCGGTCGCAGGGCAGTCGGGCCTGCTTTTTCTCGAGGGGTATCTCTACGACAAGCCCAAGGGCAAGGAGGCATTCACGGAAGCGGCCCGCGCCTGCCGGGCGGGTGGCGGCAAGGCCGGCATCGCCCTCTCCGATCCGTTCTGTGTCGACCGCCACCGCGATGATTTCCGACGTCTGGTCCGCGAACTCGACTATGTGATTGGGAACGAGCACGAGTGGAAATCGCTTTACCAGACCGAGGATCTGGGTGCGGCGCTGGAACAGGCGGCGGCCGATAGCGGGCTTGTCGTCTGTACCCGGTCGGGCCACGACGTGGTGATCGTGGAAGGCGAGGAGAGCGTATCGGTTCCCGTGGACGAGATCACCCCGGTGGATGCCACCGGTGCCGGAGACCAGTTCGCTGCCGGCTTTCTTTACGGCGTGGCGAAAGGGTTCCCTCTGAGGGTATCCGGGCGCATGGGGTGCATAGCCGCCGCCGAGGTCATCGGTCACTACGGCGCGCGCCCGGAACGCGACGTCAAGGCCATGTTCGCAGCCGACGGCCTGATCTGAACGTCGCTTGTCCGTCCTTGCGGCCCGCCTCGGCAAGAAATGCGGTGCAGCGACACCGGGAATTTCCGGACGCGGAATGACAGCGCGCCCGGCTCCTGCGTTGCCCGGCCCGTCACCGAGGCAGGCGAACGCCGGCGCGCCATCACCATTGGCGGTCATCGGCTTTCTGCCTTCACCGCCCACCCTTGCGGTCATGTCACGGCTGGTGATCCACCACGAGCGGCCGGCGTCCAGAAGATGCCCGCGACGCCGTGGGTGGCTGGCACTACCCGAATTTTCCTTCGACGAAGCGGCGCGCCTCGTCGCTGCGGGCGGCGGAAAAGACCTGTTCGGTCGGGCCGATTTCCAGAAGTTCACCAAGATGGAAATAGGCCACCCTGTCCGCAAGGCGGCGCGCCTCCATCATCGAGTGGGTCACCACGACGATCGAATGATCGGCCCGCAGGTCGAGCATCAGTTCCTCGACACGCGCCGTGGCGATCGGGTCTATCGAGCCCGTGGGCTCATCCATCAGCAGGACATCGGGCCTTGTTGACAGCGCCCGCGCGATACAAAGCCTTTGTTGCTGACCGCCGGAAAGGTCCGTGCCCTCCATGCTGTGCAGGTTGTCCTTCACCTCGTCCCAAAGACCGGCACGGCTCAGGCACTCGGTCACGTGTTGCTCCAAATCGGCACGCGATGCGGCAAGCCCGTGCAGCTGCGCACCGTAGGCGACGTTCTTCCAGATCGACATCGGAAACGGGTTCGGTTTCTGGGCCACCCAGCCGAAGCGGCGCCGGTGCATGGGCGGGTCGATCTCCGGGTCGTGGATGTCGTGGCCCTCCATCTCGATACGGCCCGAGATGGTGACGTCCGTAGTGTTGTCGTGCATGCGGTTGAGGCACTTGAGCGCAGTGGACTTGCCGCAGCCTGACGGACCGATGAAGGCGAGAATCTCGCCTGTGAAAAGCTCGAAGCTCACGTTGAAAAGGGCCTGCTTGTCCCCGTACCAAAGATTGACGTCTTTCAACGTCATCAAGGGTGCATTGTTGGACAAGGCCGGGGCGGCTTCGCAAAGCGTATCGGGTGCGGCGTACATCGGGCGTCTCCTGCTTCTGACTGGCCCGATCCTGCCCGACCGACATGACGCCCATTTCGATCCAGATCAAGAAAGACAAATCTTCATGAAAATTTCACAAAACGGTCAGGTCGGAACATGACCCGCTGGTGCGTCGGCTCACACGATCATGGTGGGCGCCTCATTCGCCCAGCTTGGCATGCACCTCGTCGAGGTCGATCTCGCCCACCGGCATCTTGTTGGAGGGATCATCGAAGTCGTATTTGAAGAGTTCGAAGTCGCGGTGATAGATTTCCCTGACCAGATGCATCGACAAGTCATCGAAATAGTCTTCGACAGGGTGCGCGCGTTTCGGACCGTGACCTTCCGATTCGTTGAAGCGGGGAATGTTTCCCAGATCGACCTGTTGTGGCGCCGGGATCGACGACAGGATCTGGCCCATCCCTTCGTTGAACTTTTCGGTCCAGAATATCCTGTCATAGGTGCCGCCGTTCACGATGAAGGTCGAGACATGGCCGGACATTGCGGACCAGTGAATATCCGGCTCCATCGGCTTGCGCCAGCGGATGGTATCGCGGGCGAAGAGCAGGAAACGGCGAAAGCTGCGGATCTGGTCGAACTCTTCCTTGCCGTCCTCGCCGCCCACCTCGATTCCGTATTTCTGGACCAGAAGGGGCACCAGCTTGCCACGATACCGTTTGCCGTTGCGCTGAATGCCGCAG
Source organism: Roseovarius sp. TE539 (assembly GCF_003298505.1). Lineage (GTDB taxonomy): Bacteria > Pseudomonadota > Alphaproteobacteria > Rhodobacterales > Rhodobacteraceae > Roseovarius. Next base: position 38,332 of record NZ_QNGB01000001.1, on the reverse strand, counting down.
ATCTTGTCGAAGAAGCTGGACAGGATGCGCGTGTAGGGATTGCGCACGCAAGTGAATGCAAAGGATCGGTGCGAGGTGATGTTGTCGGTGATCAGGGCCTGGCTTTCATCCAGCGCCCATTTGTGCATACCACTCCGGGCATCATGTATGTCGCCGTCGAAGAAGGTGCCGTGATCGGAATAATACATGATCTGGCCGATGGTCGAGCAGGCGCATTTGGGCACCACGCGGTAGACCACGCTTTCGCTTTCGGTCATCCATGTTCCGGGAAATCCCATGCCTGCCGCCCTTGACAACCTCCGCCTCACCAGACGGATACTCCAGTTTCTAACCCGTTAAAAAAACCAAAGAAAGCATGTTTATTCAACGCCTGTTCAGGACTATCACTGTAGTTATCCGCAACAAGAACGGGGAACGGCGCCGCCGATGGCGAAAATCGCTTACATACTCCTTTGTCACAAGGATCCCGAGGCGATCATTCGCCAGGCGGAGATGCTGACCGCCGCCGGTGACTACATAACGATCCATTTTGATGCCCGGGCCGCCACGGAGGATTTCAACACCATCCGCAACGCGCTTGCGGGCAATGCGAATGTCGTGTTCGCCCGCCGCATCAAGTGTGGCTGGGGCGAATGGTCCCTTGTGCAGGCGTCTATCAATGCCGCCGGCGCGGCTGTCGATGCCTTTCCGCGGGCCACGCATTTCTACATGTTGTCAGGTGATTGCGCAGCGATCAAATCGGCCCGGTTCGTGCATGATTTCCTCGATGTGGAGGATGTCGATTACATCGAGAGCTTCGATTTCTTTGAAAGCGACTGGATCAAGACAGGCATCAAGGAAGAACGGCTGACGTATCGCCACTTCTTCAATGAACGCAAGCGCAAGTGGCTTTTCTACACCTCCTTCAACATTCAGCGGAGACTGGGGCTCAAGCGTGCCATCCCCGCGGATATCGAGGTTCAGATCGGAAGCCAGTGGTGGTGTCTTCGCCGGCGAACCATAGAGGCGATCCTTGATTTCACCCGCGAGCGGCGGGATGTGATGCGTTTTTTCCGCACCACGTGGATTCCGGACGAGACGTTTTTTCAGACACTGGTGCGCCACCTGGTGCCGGAATCGGAGATCCGGACCCGGACGCTCACTTTCCTGTTGTTTACCGACTACGGTATGCCTGTCACTTTCTACAATGATCACTACGACCTTCTTATCAGCCAGGATTTCCTTTTCGCCCGCAAGATCAGCCCCGAGGCGACATCCCTCAAGCAACGCCTCGGCGCGCTCTATTCCGACGATACGGCGGAATTCAAGATCTCCAACGAGGGCCGCAACCTGTTCATGTTCCTCACCGGGCGCGGACGGATCGGCAAACGGTTCGCAAGCCGCTTCTGGGAAACCGAGAGCAGCCTCGGGCGGCACCGTGAACTGATGATCGTGATCTGCAAGAAGTGGCACGTCGCCAAGCGCGCGCTGGAGAGTATTCGCCAGGCCACCAACATGCCGGCGATCGAATACCTTTTCAACGAGGAGCACACCGCGCTGCCCGATCTGGGCGGCATCCAGGGAACGCTGGCCAAAAGGACACGGCACCGCCGCGCGCTGATGCGGATGCTTTTTGATTACTACGAGACCGATCAGTTGATCATCTGCATGGATCCCGGGAACATCGAGCTTCTGCACGATTTCTGCGGCGACAGGTCGATCACCCGGCTGCTGGAAATCAAGTGCGAATTCAGTGACGCTTTCCTGATGGGCCATGCAATGCGTGTCGGTCTGGCGGGTGAACAGACCCCTCTGGAAACACTGGAACGGCTGCTGCCCGCGATCCGCGGCGACATCACCTTCGAAAGCGACCGGATCCGGGACGCCGGGTTCGAGAACCATTACCGCATCCGGCAAACCGACACGCCCGAACAGAATGCCGGACCGATCGCGAAGTTCCTTGATATTCCATACGACAAGGCGCAGGAGATCGCGGAGACAGACCACTTGTTTGCCGATTGAGGTTCCAGATGCCCTATGATTACGACGATCAGAACATTTTCGCCAAGATCCTGCGCGGCGAGATCCCCAACGACACGGTGTTCGAGTCCGAGCACACACTTGCTTTCAAGGACATTGAGCCCCTCGCCCCGGTGCATGTCCTGGTGATCCCGAAGGGCCGCTATGTCAGCCATGACCATTTCACCGCCGAGGCCAGCGATGCCGAGATCCTGGATTTCATGCGCGCAACCGCCGAGGTCTGCCGTATCACCGGTGTTTCTCCGGGCAATGGCGGCGACGGGTTCCGCACTATCTCCAACGCCGGCGAAAACGGGGTTCAGGAGGTTCCGCATTTCCACCTTCACATCCTCGGCGGACGCCATCTTGGCCGGATGTTGTCGCGCAAGGACGACTGAGCAAGAAGCGTCCCGCCGGCCACAACCACGGACTCAGCGCGTGCGCGTCAGCTCCAGGAAAACATCCTGAAGATCGGCCTGTTCGGTCTTGACGTCGCGAATGCGGATACCCGCCCCGCGCACCGCTTCCAACACCTCCTCGGCCGGTGTTCGGGCGGAGTGATAACTCACGACAAGGGCGCCGTCCGCGCGCTCTTCCACCTCCAGGCCCGGCGCTTCGGGCAATCGGGCCGGCCTGGTTTCGGGGTGGATGATCATGGTCTTGGAATCCAGCCGCCCCAGAAGATTCTCGGTACTGTCGCGCGCAACAACCTGTCCCAGGTTGATGATCGCGATCTCGTCGCACATTTCTTCCGCCTCTTCGAGGTAGTGCGTGGTCAGGATGATGGTCATGCCCTGTTCGTTGAGGCGCCGCACATTTTCCCACAGCATCCGGCGCAGTTCTATGTCCACCCCGGCCGTGGGTTCGTCCAGTACCAGGATCTGCGGATGATGAACCAGCGCCTTGGCCAGAAGCAGCCGCCGCCGCATCCCGCCCGACAATGTGCGCGCATACGCTTCGGCCTTGTCCTCCAACCCCACGAGGCGCAATATCTCGTCGCTGCGGCGCTGCGATTTGGGCACTCCGTAAAGACCCGCCTGAACTTCCAGCGCGGCGCGCGGCGTAAAGAACGGATCAAGGTTCAACTCCTGCGGCATCACCCCGATCGAGGCCCGGCTCTGACGCGGGTTCACGTCCTGGTCGAAGCCCCAGATCATGACCTCACCGGCACTCTTCACCACCAGCCCGGCAAGGATGTTGATGAGTGTCGATTTGCCGGCTCCGTTCGGCCCCAGAAGGCCAAATACCGATCCTTGCGGAATGTCGAGGTTCACGCCGCTCAGCGCCGTCTTTTCCGGTTCGCTCCGGCGGCCCGAGTAAGTCTTGGTCAGACCGCGGATTTCGATTGCGTTGGCCTTCATGCCCGTCTTGCCTCTGCCCTGTTGATCGCTCATAGTCGCCGTACTGGAATTGAGGTCGAAAGGAAACGCCCGGCATGACAACCGAAGCTCCCGAAACCCGGATCGTGGACAGCTACCGCGTGGCCTGTGACGGCGGCGAGGGTGCGCTGGGACATCCGCGCGTATGGTTGCAGATTCCGCTGGAGCAGGGCTGGGTCGAGTGCCCCTATTGCGACGCCAAGCTCATCCATCGCGATTTCGAAGGCAAGGTCTAGGCCGCTTGAGAAGCCGGACATGAGCGAACAGGGCCTCACGGGACTGGCACGACTCATCGCCGCGTTCGGCAATTCCGCCGCGGGCTTCCGCGATGCATGGCGCGGTGACGAGGCGTTTCGCATCGAATTCGTGATCTTCCTCGCCTCGATCCCCGGCGCCTTCTGGCTGGGCGATGACGCGGGAACAATCGTGCTGCTGATCGCTTCGGTGCTCTTTGTCGTCGTTGTCGAAGTGCTCAACAGCGCCATCGAGGCGGTCGTTGACCGGATCGGTCCCGAGCGCCACGAACTGTCGCGAATGGCAAAGGATCTCGGCTCTCTCGCGGTGCTGCTGTCGGCCTTCGTGCCGGGCCTCATCTGGCTCGCCGCGCTGTGGCAGAAACTGAGCGGCTAGCGCAACGGCAGGGACGCGGCAGTACATTTCGCCCATCCGGGATCCCATGACCGTGTGCCGCCGAACACTCATCACCGTTCAAGAGGCCGCCGGAGCTTTGTCCGACCCGCAAACTCGCCACTGGCCCCGGCATTCGGCGCATGGCATATCAGATCATGCACCAACAATATCCGGAGGGCGCGAGCATGACATTCGGCAAGGGCTGCCATCTGCACCTGATCGACGGGTCGGCCTTCATATTCCGTGCCTATCACGCGCTGCCGCCGCTCACGCGCAAATCCGATGGTATGCCGATCGGCGCGGTCTCGGGCTTTTGCAACATGCTTCAGCGATATATCGACGGCAATACCGGCGCTGATGCGCCCACTCATCTGGCCGTGATCTTCGACAAGGGCAGTCATACCTTCCGCAACGATCTTTATGCCGAATACAAGGCCAACCGCGAAGAAATGCCCGAGGAATTGCGCCCGCAGATCCCGCTCACGCGGCGGGCGACAGAGGCGTTCAACATTGCCTGCAAGGAAACCGAAGGCTACGAGGCCGATGACATCATTGCCACACTTGCCTGCCGGGCCCGCGAGGCCGGCGGCCGCGTCACCATCATAAGCTCCGACAAGGATCTGATGCAGCTTGTGGGCGGCGGTGTCGAGATGCTCGACGCGATGAAGAACCGCCGCATCGACACCGAGGCGGTGGAAGAGAAGTTCGGCGTTGCGCCAGACCGCGTGGTTGACGTTCAGGCCCTGGCCGGCGACAGCGTCGACAACATCCCCGGCGCCCCTGGTATCGGCATAAAGACGGCCGCGCTTCTGATCAACGAGTTCGGAAGCCTTGAAAGCCTGCTCGACCGAGCCGAGGAAATCACCCAGCCAAAGCGTCGGGAAACCCTGATCGCGAAGCGTGCGCAGATCGAGTTGTCCCGCCAGCTGGTGCAGCTCGATTGCGATACTCCGCTGGATTTCACACTCGATGATCTGGAGGTGCGCGACCCTGACCCGGAGGTTCTGCTGGGGTTTCTCACCGAGATGGAGTTTCGCACCCTGTCCAAACGGATCGCCGAGGCCCTTGGCCGGGAAGCGCCGGTCATCCCCGATACCAACCCTGCCGGTGCCAACCCCCCGGACGAGGAGGAGGCACCGCAATGGCCTGCCATCGACCCGGAAGCTTATGAACGCGTCGATACCATATCGTCACTTCAAGCCTGGATCGACAGGATCATCGCGCGTGGCATCGTGGCCGTGGATACCGAAACAACATCGCTTAACGAGATGCAGGCGGGACTAGTCGGCATATCGCTCTGCGTGGAGCCGGGGCAGGCGTGCTACATTCCGCTGGGTCACCGTGACGGGGATGCCGGCGATCTTTTCGGCAGTGCCGCACTGGCCGAGGGGCAAATGAACACGGAGGAGGCGCTCGGCGCGCTCAAGCCGATCCTGGAGGACGACGCAATCCTCAAGATCGGGCAGAACATGAAGTACGATGCCAAGATCTTCGCGCAGCTGGGCATCACGGTGGCGCCCATCGACGACACGATGCTGCTGTCCTATGCGCTCAATGCCGGCATTCACGGTCACGGGATGGACACGCTCAGCGAACGCTACCTGTCGCATTCGCCGATTCCGATCAAATCACTTCTGGGCACCGGCAAGTCCGCCATCACCTTCGATCGTGTTCCGATCTCCGAGGCGGTCGGGTACGCGGCCGAGGACGCGGATATCACGTTGCGGCTCTGGCATGTGCTGCGCCCGCAACTGCACCGTGAACGGGTTACCGCTGTGTATGAGACCCTCGAACGACCGCTTGTGCCGGTGCTGGCGCGCATGGAACGCCACGGCGTGAAGGTGGATCGCGAGACCCTGCACGCGATGTCGGGCAAGTTCGCGCAGAAAATGGCGGCACTCGAAGAGGAGATTCATCAACTGGCGGGTCACAAGTTCAATGTCGGCTCTCCAAAGCAGCTTGGCGAAATCCTGTTCGACGAATTGGGTTACGAGGGTGGCAAGAAGGGCAAGACAGGGGCCTATGCCACAGGTGCGGACGTGCTGGAGGATCTGGCCACCATCCACGATCTGCCCGTCCGGGTTCTGGACTGGCGCCAGCTATCCAAGCTCAAGTCCACCTACACGGACGCCCTGCAGGATCACATAAACCCGGATACGGGCCGTGTGCACACCTCCTACGTACAGACCGGCGCCAATACCGGGCGATTGGCCTCGACAGATCCCAATCTTCAGAACATCCCGGTGCGCAGCGAAGAGGGCCGTCGCATCCGCGAGGCTTTCGTGGCCGAGGAGGGCAACCTTCTGGTCAGTCTTGATTACTCACAGATCGAGTTGCGCATCCTCGCGCATGTGGCCGGGATCGATGCCCTGAAGCAGGCCTTCAAGGAAGGTCAGGACATCCACGCCATGACCGCAAGCGAGATGTTCGATGTCCCGATGGATGAAATGACGCCCGAGGTGCGCCGCAAGGCCAAGGCGATCAATTTCGGGGTGATATACGGCATTTCCGGCTTTGGGCTTGCCCGGAACCTGCGTATCCCGCGAGGTGAGGCACAGGGCTTCATCGACCGTTATTTCGAGCGCTTCCCCGGCATCAAGGCCTACATGGACGAAACCGTGGCCTTCGCGAAGGAGCATGGCCATGTCGAAACCCTCTTTGGTCGTCGCATACACACCCCCGAGATTTCCGCCAAGGGTCCGCGTGCGGGGTTCGCCCGCCGCGCGGCCATCAACGCGCCCATTCAGGGCACCGCGGCCGACGTGATCCGCCGCGCGATGATACGCATGCCCGCAGCCATCCGCGACTTGCCCGCAAAGATGTTGTTGCAGGTCCACGACGAATTGATCTTCGAGGTGACGGCGGGCGCCGAGGAAAAGTTGATAGGATCCGCCCGCGCGATCATGGAAGACGCCGCCAACCCGGCTGTGCATCTGGACGTGCCTTTGGTGGTGGATGCCGGACAGGGGGCGAACTGGGCGGAGGCGCACTGATCACCCTTCAAGGGTTAAGACCCCGTCAGCGCGCCGATGACGGGATCATTCGTTTTTCACGATACGAGGCGCAAATCAGTAGCTGTAGCCCTGATTATGCTTTTTCTTCTTCTTCTGGTAAGTGCACGCGCTGGTCTGCAGATACTGCGTTGAAACGTAGTAGTGACTGCCGTTCCACGAGAACTTGGTCCAGCCGTTATAATTCTGGACAACGTGGATCGGCGTGCAGGGGTTGAGCGTGGCAACCACATGGTAGTGCGTTCCCGGACCCGAGCGGGCGTTCAACCAGACACCGTGCTGAACATAGTATTGTGTCGCTGCCGCGGCACCGGCCGACACCGCCATTGTGGCACCGGCGACAAGGGACAGAATGCGAGACGTCTTCATGGTATTACCTCCAAAAAAACCAGGATTATCTTTGCGCCACACTCCGCCTTGTCCTTGGTTGTTTCGGCGGCATGATTGCGGGACAACATCGAATGAACATAACATACCACCACCTTTGTAATCGGTCGAGTGACAAGAAGGCGGGTATTCCATACCCTGCTTCAGTTGACGGGTATGGAAACCCTTACCCGCCTCGCCGGGTCTGAATGTTCGCGGGTCTGGATTTGCGTCCGATCCCGCCGGCAGTCTGTCGCGCTCCGGGCTTCGTGCTGACGTTTGATGATTGATGGGATGCCAAGAATGCGCCTTTTCATCCTCATCGCCTCGATTGCCACACTCGCCGCATGTGGCCGCTCCCTTTCCACGGCCGAGGAAAGCTTTGCCGCCGAAATCTTCGGACCATCGATCGAACCCGCCCGCATCCGTTTCATCGACGGCGCACTTGTCGGCCAGGTGACGCAAACCCGCGCCCCACGACCCCGGCTTGCCTGCCGTGAACGCATCCTGCCCAAGCCCCGGGGGGACACTGTCAAGGTTTCGCCAGCGGGTGTTGCGATCCACAACCGGATATTCTTTGCCAGCGACTGGTACCGTCGCGACTACCTGCCGGACTGGCCCCAGCGCATGAGGCTTGGCAGTGCGATGCTTCTGGCGCACGAACTCACCCACATATGGCAATGGCAGAACCGGGAAGTGACCGGCTATTCGCCCCTGCGCGCGGCGTCCGAGCATGGCGTCGGCACGGATCCCTATCTTTTTGACATCGACACCGGATCTGAATTTCTTGATTTCGGGTATGAGCAGCAGGCCGGGATCGTGGAGGAATATGTTTGCTGCGCCGCCCTGGATCCCCACGCCCCCCGGACCCGGCGGTTGGCGGGCTTGCTGCGCGGGGCGTTCCCGATACAAAGGCTGACGATCCCCGATACCGTGGCCCTGCCGTGGCCCGATGCGCAAACCAAGGACATCTGCCGGTAGACCGCGCGACATGCAGTCCCGATCCACCAAAAAGCCCGTGACCTATGTCAAGGCTCCTGAATGCTTTCCAGATAAATCATAAGCGCCGCCAGCGGCCGCGGCGTGGGCGTCATTACCCCGTCACCAACATCGACCGGAACGGTATCGCCGCGTAAGAGCAGGCCGAATTCCGGCATCTCCTTGCCGGGCAGGCCGGTGCGGTCATACCCGTCGATGACTGATAGGACATGCGCCCGCGGAAATTCGCCGTTTTCCGAAAGTTGCGTGAGATCGGTCGGTGGCGGATTCATGGCAGCCGCCCATGGTCCTTGCCCGCGCCCATCCTCACCGTGGCACTGGGCGCAGTTTTCTGCAAACAGGGCCTGCCCCTCGGAAGGTTCGGGCATGCTCACGGTGCGCATGCAGGCCGCCGCCACAAAAATCATCAAAATCAATGCATAACGGATCATACGCGCCACCTTCCAGGATACAATATCAAGCGTCGCATGTCGCGGCAATGATCCAGATCAGGCCAGTTTGCCTTCCAAGGCGTCGTCAATCAGGCGCACGGTCTCATCGACACCATAAAGAGCGATGAAACCGCCGAAGCGCGGACCCTGGCTGGCGCCCAGAAGAACCTCGTAAAGCGCCTTGAACCAGTTCCGAAGGGGATCGAAACGGTCGCGCCCGACGGCATAGACGACGGATTGAAGCGCCTCGTCCTCGACCGGACCATCATACGCCGACAACGAATCCCTGAGTGCCTGAAGGGCCTCGCGCTCGGTTTCGGTGGGTTCCCGGTATTGCTTCTGCGGTGCGACGAAATCCTCATAATATCTCACCGCGAACCCCGCCGCCGCATCAAGATCGGGATGGCTTTCGGGGCTTGCATCGGGCGCGTAGCGGCGGATGAACCCCCAGAGCTGTTCCTTGTCATGGGCATGTGCCACCGAGGCGAGATTCAAGAGCATCGAGAACGGAATGATCATCCGGCTTTCGGGCACTGACCCCGAATGAATGTGGTAAACGGGATTGTTGACCTTCGCCTTGGGCTCCTGCGTCGGATAGGCGCGTAACTGCTGGTGATATTCATCCACCGCACGCGGGATCACGTCGAAGTGAAGCCGCTTGGCCGTGCGCGGCTTCTGGTACATGAAATAACTCAGGCTCTCGGTCGAGGCGTAGCTGAGCCATTCGTCGATGCTGATCCCGTTGCCGGAAGACTTGGAAATCTTCTGACCGTTATCATCCAGAAACAGCTCATAGGTGTAGTGTTCCGGTGCCTTCCAGCCGAGGATCTCGCAGATGCGGTCATATATCGGCGTGTTGGTCGAGTGATCCTTTCCGTACATCTCGAAATCCACGCCGAGCGCGGCCCAACGCGCCCCGAAATCCGGCTTCCACTGTAACTTGACGTTGCCGCCCGTGACGGGCAGTGTCCATTCTCGCCCGTCCTCGTCGTCGAAGGTGACGGTGCCATCCTTCGCATTCACCTCCTTCATCGGCACATAGAGCACGCGGCCTGTTTCGGGGTGCAGCGGCAGGAAGATGGAATAGGTTTGCCGGCGTTCCTCGCGGAGCGACTTGAGCATCACCTTCATGATGTCGTCATAGCGTTCGGCGGCACGCTGCAGCACGTCGTCGAACCGACCGGAACGGTAGAATTCGGTGGCGGAGATGAATTCGTACTCGAATCCGAAGGTATCGAGGAAGCGGCGCAGCATGGCGTTGTTGTGATCGCCGAAGCTGTCATGCGTACCGAAAGGATCCGGCACCGAGGTCAGGGGCTTTTGCAGGTGCTCTGCCAGTTTCTCCCGGTTGGGCACATTTCCGGGAACCTTGCGCATGCCGTCCAGATCGTCCGAGAAGCAGACCAGCTTCGTGGGGATGTCGCTGATGACCTCGAAGGCACGTCGTACCATCGTGGTCCGCAGGACTTCGCCGAACGTGCCGATATGTGGTAGGCCCGACGGGCCGTAACCGGTTTCGAAAAGCACATGACCCTTCTCCGGCGGCGCGGTTTCATAGCGTTTGAGCACACGCCGCGCCTCCTCGAAAGGCCAGGCTTTTGAGGCAAGAGCAGCATCGCGCATCTCGGACATTGTCGGTCTCCCGGTTTCCCGCGTGATCCGGCGGCGCGGGGTTGGCCGCTTCCTATTGCCCGCCGCCGAGACAGTCAATATTCTGCACCGCAACGAAACCCCGAGAGGATCCCGCATGCCCAACCAGATACCGCACCCGTTGACCCCGCAGGATTGCCTTGTGGCGGTCATGATCGCGGTGTCCGCATCAGACGAGAAGATCCGGACATCGGAACTGGTCAAGATCGAGGACGAGGTGAACAACCTGCCGATCTTCGGCAATTACGACCTTGATCGGATGCAGACCATGTCACGAACCGTGCTGGATCTGTTCGAGCAGGAAGAAGGGCTTGACGCGCTCTTTGGCCTGATACGGGACAACCTTCCGGAACGCCTTTACGAGACCGCATACGCGCTTGCCTGTGACGTGGCCGCCGCCGATGGTACACTCAACGAAGGCGAACTGCGCCTGCTGGAAGAGATCCGGTATGAGCTTGATCTTGACAGGCTTCATGCCGCCGCGATCGAGCGTGGCGCCCGCGCGCGTCACCTGACCGAATGATCCGGGCCGGCAGCGGGCGGCGGCACCGTCAAATTCCCCGTTTCAATCCGGGACGAAATTGGTCTTAATGGGCACCGGCAATGAGGGGAGGTTCGAACCATGCGATGTGTCTTCGTGAATATCCGTTGCCGGCCCGGTACATCCTACCGCGTGGCCGAGGAAATCGCCCTTCGGGAGATACACTCGGAACTTCACTCCACGTCCGGGCCGTTCGATCTTCTGCTCAAGCTCTATGTTCCGGAAACCGAGGACGTGGGAAAATACATCAATGACAACCTGCTGGACATAGACGGGATCGAACGCACCGAGACGACACTCACGTTCAAGGCGTTCTGACCGGCGCGGAAGCATGGTCGAAAAAACAAGGGAGACAGAAGATGAGAATGAAATCCTTAATTGCGGCGGCTTGCATGGCAGTTGCAGGGGTCGGCGCGGCCTCCGCCGAGGGCAAGGTGAAGGTCGGGATGATCACCACGCTTTCGGGCGGTGGCGCGGGCCTGGGCATCGACGTGCGCGACGGCTTCCTGCTGGCTGCGAAGATGGCCGGCAACGATGACCTGGAGATCGTCGTCGAGGATGATCAGCGCAAGCCTGATATCGCGGTGCAGCTGGCCGACAAGATGATACAGTCCGAGAAGGTGGACGTCCTGACGGGCATCATCTGGTCCAACCTCGCGATGGCCGTCGTTCCCGCAGCCACCGCACAGGGAAAATTCTACCTTTCTCCCAATGCAGGCCCTTCCGCGCTTGCCGGCAAGGGATGCCACGCAAACTATTACAATGTGGCGTGGCAGAATGACAACCTGCACGAGGCCGCCGGCGGCTACGCCAACTCCGCCGGATTCGAAAACTCCTTCATACTGGCCCCCAACTATCCCGCGGGTCAGGACGCGCTGACCGGCTACAAGCGCATATACGATGGTGCCCTTGCAGGCGAGGTTTTCACCAAGCTGGGCCAGAAGGACTATGCTTCGGAAATCGCGCAGATCCGCGCCTCGGATGCCGACAGCATCTTCTTTTTCCTCCCCGGTGGCATGGGGATTTCGTTTCTCAAGCAATACGCCGACAGCGGTCTTGATATCCCCGTGGTCGGTCCGGCGTTCAGCTTCGATCAGGGCATCCTGCAGGCCGTGGGCGATGCAGCGCTTGGCGTGAAGAACACCAGCCAGTGGAACAAGGACATCGACAACCCGGCCAACAAGGCGTTCGTGGAGGCGTTCCAGGCCGAGTATGGCCGGCTGCCCTCGCTCTATGCCAGCCAGGGCTTTGATACCGCCAACCTGCTGTTGAGCGCCATGGACAAGGCCGATATCGGCGATGCCGAGGCGTTCCGCGCCGCGCTGCGGGAAGCCGATTTCGACAGCACCCGCGGGGATTTCGAATTCGCCGCCAACAACCACCCCGTACAGGACATCTACGTGCGCGAGGTGATCAAGGAGGGCGACGTCTACACCAACAAGATCATCGGTGTGGCGCTCGAGGATCACAGCAACGTCTACGTGGACGAGTGCGAGATGTAAGACCTGACGCGCGGGGATCCAACGTGCCCCCCGCGCGCATTCCGGGGCGTCGCTTCGTGACAATCATCCTATTCATCGAACAGGTCCTGAACGGGATTCAGTTCGGGGTCATGCTGTTTTTGATGGCCGCGGGCCTGACCCTCGTTTTCGGGGTCATGGGACTCATCAATCTCGCTCACGGTTCACTTTACATGGTCGGCGCCTTCGCGGCGGCGGCGGTGGCGACGGCGACCGGATCCTTCCTTCTGGCCATAGCCGCTGCACTCGCTGCTGCTGCGGCGGCAGGCGCGATCGTGGAGATCGTCGTGATACGTCGGCTTTATGCCCGCGATCATCTGGATCAGGTGCTTGCAACCTTTGCCCTCATTCTGATCTTTTCCGAAGGAGTTCGGTGGATCTTCGGATCCTTTCCGCTGTATCTGGACATACCGGCCTACCTTTCGGGGCCGGTTTCGCTGCCGGGCGGGATCGAATATCCGCGGTATCGGCTTGCCCTCATCGGGGTCGGACTGTCGATCGCGGCCGGACTTTTCTGGCTCATATCGCGCACGCGGCTTGGTGTTCGAATCCGGGCCGGTGAAAGCGATCGAGAGATGATCGCGGCACTCGGGGTTGACATATCCCGGCTCTACACGGTCGTCTTCGCCCTCGGCGCGGCGCTTGCAGGGTTGGCCGGCGCGTTGGTCGGTGCAATACAATCGGTGCAGGTCGGCATGGGAGAGCCGGTGCTGATCCTGGCATTCGTCGTGATCGTGATCGGCGGGATCGGGTCCATAAAGGGGGCGCTCATCGGGTCGATTCTGGTCGGGCTCACCGATACGCTTGGCGGCGTTCTGCTGCCCGAGGTCTTCCGGCTCTTCATGGATAACTCCGCGGCCAGCTCAACCGGCGCGGCGCTCGCGTCCATGCTGATCTACATTCTCATGGCGGTGGTGCTCGTCTGGCGGCCGCAGGGATTGTTCGGAGGCACCGCATGAGCCGTGAGGGCTTGATCAATGCCGCCCTGCTCGCGGGGCTCGTCGCGATTCCGCTCTGGGCCTGGGCGGGGGACGAGCCCTTCACGATAACGCTGGCCACTCGGGTTGCGATCCTCGCGCTCGCCGGCGTGGGCCTCAACATCGCGCTCGGTCTGGGCGGGCTGGTCAGCCTCGGGCATGCGGCCTTCTTCGGTATTGGCGGCTACGCAATGGGCATACTGGCAAGCCACGCGCAGGCCTATGATCCCATCATGGAGTCCCCGATCCTGATCGAGGGCACCAAACTCATGCCTGTTATCTGGATCATAGCGATCGTTGCCGCGGCCCTGGCGGCCGTGGTGATCGGGGCGCTGAGCCTGCGAACGTCAGGCGTCTACTTCATCATGATTACCCTTGCTTTCGGGCAGATGTTCTATTTCTTCTCGATAAGCTGGCCGGCCTATGGCGGCGAGGACGGGCTTTCGATTTATCTGCGCAACGACTTTCCTGGTCTCAACACCCTCGATCCGATCCAGTTTTTCGCGATTTGCATGGTATTGCTGCTACTGGCGCTCTGGTTCAACGCAAGGCTGGCGCAATCCCCCTTCGGTCTGGCCCTCGGCGCGGCGCGGCAGGCGCCAAGGCGGGTCGAAACGGTAGGCCTCAGCCCATTCCGCCTGCGGCTGGTGGCCTTCGTCATCTCCGGTGCCATAACCGGGTTGGCCGGGGCCCTGTTTGCCGATCTGAACCGGTTCGTCAGTCCCGCGATGTTCAGCTGGCAAACCAGTGGTGAAATCATCGTGCTGATCATCCTCGGCGGTGTCGGTCGGCTCTGCGGGCCGGTGGCGGGGGCGGCGCTTTTCATCACGCTTGAACATTTCCTCGGCGAGCTTTCGGAGTTCTGGCACATTTATCTCGGCTTGCTGTTGCTTGCAGTGGTCCTGTTCGCCCGGGGCGGGATCATTGGTCTGCTGGCGGGGAGGGCGGCAACCCATGACTGACCCTGTCCTGGCCACCTACGGGCTTACCAAGCGGTTCGGCGCTGTCACGGCTTGCGACGGGGTAAACCTGGACCTTCGGGCAGGTGAAATCCATGCCGTCATCGGGCCGAACGGGGCCGGAAAAACCACTTTGATACAGCAGATCTGCGGCACGCTGAGCCCGGATGCGGGGCGTATCGAATTTCTGGGGCATGACGTCACCGCTACCGGCGCGCAGGCACGGGCGCGGGCGGGACTGGCGCGAACCTTCCAGATATCGGCGCTGGCGATGGACGACACCGTGCTTCAGAACGCGACCCTCGGTGCCCTGGGTGCGCGGGGCGGTGCCTTCGGAATGCTCCGCAAAGCACTTGACGACAACAACTTGCGCAGCGTTGCGATGGCCGCGCTGGACCGCGTCGGGCTGGCCGATCTGGCAACCATGCGCACCGCCGAACTGTCGCACGGGCAACGGCGGCAACTGGAAGTCGCGGTGGCTCTTGCGCTGGCCCCGCGCGCTTTCGTCATGGACGAGCCGATGGCTGGCATGGGCGCCGAAGGGTCCCACCGGATGACCGCGTTCCTCGATGGGCTGCGTGCCGAGGCGCCAATTCTTCTGGTCGAACATGACATGGATGCCGTCTTCGCGCTGGCCGATCGGCTTAGCGTTCTGGTCTACGGCAAGATCATCGCCACCGGCACCCGCGACGAGATCCGCGCCGACCGTGCGGTGCGCAAGGCGTATCTGGGAGAGGACGCATGAGCCTTCTGACCCTGTCGGACGTATCGGCCTTCTACGGGGCGAGCCAGGCGCTTTTCGATGTTTCGCTGTCGCTTGCCGAAGGCGAGGTCATGGCGCTCATGGGCAGAAACGGAATGGGCAAGACTACAACAATCAAGGTGATCTGCCGAATGCTGCCGATTGCCGGTGGCGACCTGAGGTTTGACGGGCATGACCTGCGGCCGCTGCCCTCTCATCGGGCCGCAAGGCTGGGAATAGGTCTGGTGCCGGAGGGACGGCGTTGCTTTCCAAATCTGACGGTGCGGGAAAATCTTTTCGCGACGGCAAGGCCCGGTGAATGGGAGATGGAACGCGTTACGGGCCTTTTTCCCCGGCTCGAGGAACGGCGCAACCAGAGTGCGGCAACTCTTTCCGGCGGCGAGCAGCAGATGCTCGCCATAGCCCGTGCGCTGATGACCAACCCTCGGCTGCTGATCCTCGATGAGGCAACCGAGGGGCTTGCGCCGCTCGTGCGGCAGGAAATCTGGGACGCGATCAGGCAGTTGAAGCTGCAAAGCGGCATGGCCATCCTGATCGTCGACAAATCCCTCAGGGAGCTCGGCACCATTGCCGATCGCGCGGTGATCCTTCAACGCGGTAGCACGGTCTGGTCGGGTCATTTCGGTGATCTCGACGAGACGGTCACCAATGCCTATGTCGGCGTTTGACCAAACCGCTCAGCCTTGCGGCAACAACTTCTCGACCTCTCCGGTCACTGTCTTCGAGAGAGGACGGGTGGCCGAACCATAGGTCGCAACAACCGCTCCATCCGGCCCCAGAAGCACCTTGTTGAAGTTCCAAGAGGGTACGAAGCCGTGCGCTTCGGCCAGCCATCTGTAGAATACGTGCGCGCCCTCTCCGCGCACCGGCGTTATGGTCGTCATCGGCAGGTCGAGGTCATAATTCAACTCGCAGAATTCCTTGACCTTCCTGTCGCTGGAAAGCTCCTGGCGAAAATCCCCCGATGGCACCGCCAGAACGATCAACCCGCGGTCACGATACCTGTCATATAGCGCCTGAAGGCCGTCATACTGCTTGGTAAAAGCGCATCTTGACGCGGTATTCACCACCAGGACCGGCCGTCCTTCCCAGTCCGCCAGTGACAGCGTTCCACCGTCGATCGAAGCAAAGCTGTACCCGGGTCGATCCGAGGCCATTGCCGGCAGAGCCAGAACAAGGATGACCGCGAGAATGCGGAAGGGTGCTGTGGGTCCCGGCATGCTTGCGCTCCTTTGTTTTCACCAACCAAAAATAGGCCGGTTTCGATGCGGGTCCAGCCCAGGCTTGCGCGAGGCAGGAATGTGGCGCATTTTCCCGGCGCAAAACATCGGGATGCGCGGATGATCGAAGAACTGACCGGCCTTCTGGGCAAGGATCATGTGCTGACCGGCGATGACGCCGGGAACTGGGGTCAAGACTGGTCAGGCGCGCCGCAAGGGCAGCCGCTTGCGGTCTTGCGTCCCGGGACCACGGAGGAGGTTTCGGAAGTCCTGCGGCTTGCCAACGCGCATCTTGCACCAGTGGTGCCGGTATCCGGCAATACCGGTCTGACCGGCGGCACCCGGGCCGAAGGGGCGTTGCTTCTGTCCCTGGACAGGTTCCACAGGATTCGTGAAATCCGCCCCGATGCGCGGATAGCGGTTGTCGAGGCGGGTGTCGTGCTCGCGGCTCTGCATGACGCTACGGAGGATCATGGCCTGATCTTTCCATTGACATTCGGTGCGCGCGGTTCGGCCATGGTGGGCGGTTTCCTGTCCACCAATGCCGGCGGCTCGAACGTCCTGCGTTACGGAAATGCACGAAACCTCTGCCTCGGTCTCGAGGTCGTGTTGCCCGATGGCGAGGTGATGAACCTGATGAGCGAACTGCACAAGGACAATTCGGGCTTTGACCTGCGCGACCTGATGATCGGTGCGGAGGGTACGCTCGGCATCATCACCGCAGCCGTCCTGAAATTGCACCCAAAGCCCGCGGCCCATGCCACCGCGATGGTCGCGGCGCCGTCAGTGTCCGAGGCGTTATCGCTTCTCAATGAGTTGCAACAGGATACCGGCGGCGCCGTCGACGCCTTCGAGTACATGCCACGCAGCTACATCGAAGCCTATCTTGAACGGTTTCCCGATGCGCGCCCGCCTTTTGAAGCCCCCCACGAGGTGAATATTCTGGTCGAGATCGGGGCGCTTTCCGCGCGGGATGCGCAGCCCGGCCCGGATGGCGCCATCCCCGTGACACGACGGCTTGAGGAAATCCTCGGAGAGTTCTTCGAAGCCGGGAAGGTGATTGATGCCGTCGTCGCCCGTTCCGAAGCGGAACGGCGGGAGATGTGGGCCCGGCGCGAGGCCGCCGCCGAGGTTTCCCGCCTCCACGATCCTGTGGTTGACAACGATATCGCGGTCCCGCCGGACAGGATGCAGGCATTGCTGGACCGGATCGCGGTGCGTTGCGACAGCCTTGATCCGGGACTTCGCTCGATTTCGGTGGCGCATCTGGGTGATGGCAATCTGCACTTTGCAGGATGGCCCGAAACGCGGGATCCCGAAGTTCATGCCGCGATCCGCACGGCGGTAGAGGCGGAAACAATCGCACTCGGCGGAAGTTTCTCGGCGGAACACGGGATCGGACTTGCCAAGAAGGGCGCAATGGCCCGGCACAAGGACCGGACCGCCTTGAGAACAATGCGCAAGATAAAACGGGCACTTGATCCCAACGGCATTCTCAACCCCGGGAAAGTCCTGCCGGAAGACTGACCTACTGCCGCCAGTAGAAGAAATCCGGACCGGCCTGTTCCAGCATCCGGCGGGCCATCTCGCGACCCAGAGCGGCACCGTCCTCGATCGTGACAGTCCTGTCGTCGGAAAGGCGTTCGGACCCGTTCGGGCGCAGGATTTCGCCGCGCAGACGGAGGTGCCCGTCCGAAAGCTCCGCCAAGCCGGCGATCGGTGTCTCGCAGGAGCCGTCGAGAGCCGCGAGAAAGGCACGCTCCGCCGCCAGCCTCTGCCCGGTTTCAGCATCATGGATGGCAGAAAGCATTTCGGCGGCGCGATTGTCATCACAGCGGCGTTCGATGCCGATGGCGCCTTGCGCGATCGCTGGCAGCATCACGTCGGGGTCGATCGCCGCGGTCGCCACGTCGGCGCGATCGAGGCGGTTCAGCCCGGCCATCGCCAGGAAAGTGCAGGCGGCCACGCCATCATCAAGTTTTCTCAGCCTTGTCTGTACGTTACCCCGAAACTCGACCACCTCCAGGGCTGGAAAGGCGACCAGAACCTGGGCCCGCCGCCGCAGCGATGACGTGCCAACCTTCGCCCCTTCCGGAAGATCGGCGAGGGCACCGGCCGAGGGTGACACGAACGCGTCGCGCACGTCCTCGCGGGGCAGGTAGGTGTCAAGGATCAGATTGTCAGGCTGCAGGACGGGCATGTCCTTCATCGAATGCACGGCGATGTCGATGTCGCCCGAAAGCAGCGCCTCCTCGATCTCGCGCGTGAAAAGACCCTTGCCGCCGATTTCCTTCAGGGGGCGGTCGGTCACACGATCACCGGTTGTCTTGATTACAAGTATTTCAAAGGCATCACCGGGAAGGTCAAACGAAGCCGCCAATCTGTCGCGGGTTTCATGCGCCTGGGCCAGGGCCAGCGGTGACCCGCGGGTGCCGATCCTGAGCGGGGAGTCGGGTGTCGGAAGAACAAGTGTCATGACAGTGGTTTAGACTTGGCAGCCGACAGTGGCAAGGCGGCGGCGCTTGACATCGGGGCGCGGCAGGGTGACGACGTGACAAACGGAGGATAGTGGATGGCCGGAAGGAAGACGATATTGCGCGCATTGGCGGGCGAAACACTGGATACGCCACCGATCTGGATGATGCGTCAGGCCGGGCGCTATCTTCCGGAATACAAGGCGACCCGGGCGGAGGCCGGTGATTTCCTTTCCTTGTGTTACAACAGCGATCTCGCCACCGAGGTGACGCTGCAACCGATCCGGCGCTACGGCTTTGACGGGGCCATCCTGTTTGCCGATATCCTGCTCGTCCCTCAGGCTCTTGGCGCCGATCTTTGGTTCGTGACGGGGGAGGGGCCGCGGCTTTCGACGATCACCGACCGGGCCGGTGTCGACCGTTTGAAACCGGCCGCGGAAATCCATGAGACCCTGAATCCTGTTTACCAGACCGTGCGCAACCTGTCCGGCGCCCTGCCCGCCGATACCACGCTCATTGGTTTCGCCGGTGCGCCCTGGACAGTGGCAACATACATGATCGCCGGTCGCGGCACCCCGGATCAAGGGCCGGCGCACGCGCTCAAGGCCGAAAACAAGGAGGTTTTCGACATCCTGATGGAGCGGCTTACCGAGGCGACGATCGAATACCTCTCGGCTCAGATCAGCGCCGGCGCGGAATGCGTGAAGCTGTTCGACAGTTGGGCGGGATCGCTCAAGGGTGAAGATTTCGATACGTACGCGATCGCCCCCGCACGACGGATCATTGCCGCGCTCAAGGCCAGGCACCCCGGCATTCCGGTGATCGCCTTCCCGCGTGAGGCAGGCGACAAGTATATTGGATTCCATGAAAAAACCGGTGCTGATTGTGTTGCATTGGATGATTCGGTCAGCCCTGAATGGGGCGCCGGGAATGTTCAGGTCGCGGGTTGTGTTCAGGGCAATCTTGCGTCGTCGCACATGGTCACGGGCGGTCAGGCGCTGGTGGACGAGACCCGCCGGATCGTTGACGCCTTCAGCGGCGGGCCGCATGTCTTCAATCTCGGCCACGGGATCACCCCGGATGCAGACCCCGAGAACGTGCAGCGCATGATCGACACGGTGCGCGGCGGATGAAGATCGGACCGCCCGCGCGGCGCCGGTTCAGCGCCGCCGCCGCTTGCCGGGCGTGCGCGAATGGAATTCCGGCGGGCGCTTGGCAACCCAGCGTATGAATCGTGACAGTCTCGGGTGCGCGCGCAGGGCCTCGATGGTGAAATGGTCACGGGCAAGTTCGGCCTCGGTAAGGGTAGCGTGGATCTCGTTGTGGCAGATCTGGTGCAGCAGGACGGTGGGCCCGCCCTTGCCGCCCTTCAGTTTGGGAACCAGGTGGTGCAGGCTTTGCCGCGCGCCGGGCGGGATCGGCCGTCCGCAGAGCGGGCAGACCGGCACTTCGCTCAATCGGTGCCGGGCATCGGAGTCGGTCATCTCCTGATCCTTTCTCGGGTCATGGGCAAGAGGATGGGGGTGGCACGCGTGAAGACAAGAGGTTGCGGATGAGCGGCCCCGCAAGGATCGACGCGCTGGTGGTGGGGGGCGGCCCGGCGGGGCTGATGGCCGCCGAGGCGATGGCCGGTGCCGGGCGCCGCGTTCTGGTCGCCGAGGCCATGCCCTCACCGGCGCGCAAGCTGCTGATGGCCGGGAAAACCGGGCTCAACCTGACCAGGATGGACCCTTTCGACGAATTCCTGGCGGCCTATGGTCCTGCTGCCGCGCGGCTTGAGCCGATGCTCGGGCAATTTGGCCCGGCAGCCGTCCGCGACTGGGCCGAGGGCCTTGGCCAGCCCGTCTTCACCGGCTCGACCGGGCGCGTCTATCCCCGGGCTATGAAGGCGTCGCCGCTGCTGCGGGCATGGCTTGAGCGGCTCGGAGCGATGCGCGTGACGCTGCGGCGGCGCTGGCGCTGGGCGGGCTGGGACGGGCCGGAAACCCTGCTCTTCGACGTCCCGGAGGGGCGGCGCGCACTGCGCCCGGCGGTCACGGTTCTGGCCTGTGGCGGCGCAAGCTGGGCGCGGCTCGGGTCGGACGGGACATGGGCGGCGCACATGGCCGGACGGACAGTCCCTTTCCGCCCCGCAAACATGGGGTTCAACGTCGAGTGGTCTGCACATATGGAAGCTCACTTCGGCGCCCCGGTGAAGAACGTCGCGCTGTGCGCGGGCGGGCAAAGGTCGCGCGGAGAGTTCGTGATCTCGCGCCGCGGCCTCGAAGGAGGCGGCATTTACGCGATCGCGGCCGCGATGCGCGACGGTGCGCCGCTGGTGCTCGACCTCATGCCCGATCTCGACATCGAGACGCTGCGCACCCGCCTGGCGCGGCCCCGCGGCCGGCAAAGCCTGTCCAATCACCTGCGCCGCACCCTCGGGCTCGACCGCGCCAAGCAGGCCCTGCTGATGGAATTCGCCCGTCCGCTGCCCCCGGATGCCGCGCCGCTGATCAAGGCGCTGCCGGTGCGGCACGCCGGTCCGCGTCCGCTGGACGAGGCGATCTCGACCGCGGGCGGACTGCGCTTCGACGCGCTCGATGCGGGGCTGATGCTGCGCCACCGGCCGGGCATTTTCGCCGCCGGCGAAATGCTTGACTGGGAAGCCCCGACCGGCGGTTACCTGCTGACCGCCTGCCTGGCCACCGGTCTCTGGGCTGGACGTCACGCGGCGGCCTATCGGCCGGCCTGAACATTCATCTTTCCCTGAATACTCCCGCCGGAGGCCCCCTCGAAGGACGCCGGAGGCGGACGGCGAGGCAGGCCGGCGCGCCCGCAGGGCGCACGATTCCGGGCCCGCCGGCGACCGGGTGCTTGCCACGGGTCGGCAGACCGCGCTAAAGGCGCGGATCATGACCGACCGCAACAGATCCCATGGAGTCAAGTCCATCACGGCCAGTACCGCGCCCCGGGCGCTGGTCACGCCGGCGCCGCGCCTTGCCGGGGTCTGGACCGCGAAGGTCATCACGCTCCTGCCGCAGGCCTTTCCGGGGGTTCTGGGCGAAAGCCTGACCGGCCGGGCCCTGAAGGATGGGCTTTGGCAGCTCGAAACGATCGACCTGCGTTCTTTCGGCGAGGGGCGCCATCGCAACGTGGATGACACGCCGGCGGGCGGTGGCGCCGGCATGGTCCTGCGCCCCGACGTGATGGGCCAGGCAATCGACCATGCCCGCACCGGCATGACGCCGGGCTGGCCCATCCTGTATGCCAGCCCCCGCGGTGCCCCCTTCGACCAGGCCATGGCCCGGCGCCTTGCCGCCGGACCGGGGCTGACGGTGATCTGCGGCCGGTTCGAGGGGCTGGACGAGCGCGTGATCGAGCATTACGCGATCGAGGAGGTCAGCCTCGGCGATTTCGTCCTGTCGGGCGGCGAGATCGCGGCGCAGGCGATGATCGATGCCGCCCTGCGCCTGCGTCCCGGTATCCTCGGCAACGCGGCTTCCATCGAGGAGGAGAGCTTTGCCGACGGGCTGCTGGAGCATCCGCAATACACTCGCCCATCCGACTGGAAAGGCCGACCGATCCCACCGGTGCTGTTGTCCGGCAACCACGCCGAGATTGCCCGCTGGCGGCAGGCACGCGCCCGGGCGCTGACCCGTGCCCGCCGCCCCGACCTGTGGCAGGCGTGGCGGACCCGGATGGCGGATGCCGCAGACGACACTGAGGATCGCGGGTAACGAATGCGTGTCACGGGCTGTCGCGGTGGCGCCGGCGCGGATAGCCTGCCAGCAATGCAAACGTGCCCGCCCCCACCGGATCCCAGAAGGAGACCGCGGACCATGACACTTTCATTGCAGGTGATCTACCCGGTCGGAGACTCGACCCGTTTCGACATGGATTACTACCTCGCCACGCACATGCCGCTTGCCGACAAGCACATGGGGCCGCACCTTGAAAGCGTGCAGGTCACCCGTGGCGTGGCTGGCGGCTCCGATGCCCCGGCGCCTTTTCACGCGATCGCGACGATGACATTCGCGGGTCAGGCCGCGCTGGACGCCGCGATGGCAGCCGCCGAACCGGTTGTTGCCGACATTCCGAATTTCACCGATGCGGCCCCGCTGATGCTGATCGGCGAGTTGGTGCTCTGACGGGGCCGCGCCGGGCGCGCTCTTTGGTCTTGAATTCCGCCTGCAGTTCTGGTTTACCGCGCGCATTCCGGCGGTGCTGGCAATCCCGGGTCCCGTTTTCTTCTGACGAGGGGGCGAGTTGCCGATGTAGCGGCGCCGACAATGTCACGTTCGACGACGAAAGCAAGACGACCTGTACCTCCGGCGGGCGCATTCCACGGAATGGGAACCCGAGAGAAGACCGCGAGCTCTGAGGGCGCAGCAAACTTTGCGGGGCAAACCGCAAGCAGATTAGGAGAGAAGCGATGGATCTTATCGCTCAACTGGAATCCGAGCAGATCGCGGAGCTCGGCAAGACCATTCCGGATTTCAAGCCCGGCGATACCGTGCGCGTCGGCTACAAGGTGACGGAAGGTACCCGTTCGCGGGTCCAGAACTTCGAGGGCGTGTGCATCAGCCGCAAGAACGGCGAGGGCATTGCGGGGTCCTTCACGGTGCGCAAGATATCCTTCGGCGAAGGGGTCGAGCGGGTGTTCCCGCTCCACGCGACCAATATCGACAGCATCACCGTGGTGCGCCGTGGCCGTGTCCGCCGCGCCAAGCTTTACTACCTGCGCTCGCGCCGCGGCAAGTCGGCCCGTATCGCCGAGAACACGAACTACAAGCCCCGCAAAGGCGCTCAAGCGTAAGGACCGCGACGATGAAAAAAGACATCCACCCAGATTACCACCTGATCGACGTCAAGCTGACCGATGGCACCGTGGTTCCGATGCGCTCCACCTACGGCGCGGAAGGCGACATGCTGTCGCTCGATATCGACCCGTCCGTGCATCCGGCCTGGACCGGGGGGTCCTCCCGTCTCATGGACGCCGGTGGGCGCGTCTCGAAGTTCAAGAAAAAATACGAGGGGCTGGGCTTCTGAACCCTGGCCTGATGACAGTGAAGCGGCGCCGTCCCGGTCCCTCCGGGGCGGCGTCTTGCGTTTTGTCGGCCTGTCAGGCGCGGCTTGCGCACATCCTCTTCCCTATTGACCGGGCAGCGGATATTGTGCGCCGAACGTCACGGGCTTACACGTGAGACAGGGGAACGGGACATGGCGCATATCATCGTTGTCGGCAACGAGAAGGGCGGTGCGGGCAAATCGACAGTGGCCATGCATGTCGCCACGGCCCTGGCGCGAATGGGCCACAAGGTCAGTGCCCTTGACCTCGACCTGCGCCAGAAGACCTTCGGACGTTACTGTGCCAATCGCCGCGCCTTCATGGAGAAATCCGGCCTCGATCTGCCCTGTGCCTTCTTCCACGATCTGCCCGAAGTCGACCAGGCCAACCTGAAACCGGGCGAGAACCTCTATGACCGGCGCCTGTCCGAGGCGGTGGCCGATCTCGAACCCGACAGCGATTTCATCGTGATCGACTGTCCCGGCTCCCATACCCGCCTGAGCCAGGTCGCCCATTCGCTGGCTGATACGCTTGTCACGCCGCTCAATGACAGTTTCGTGGATTTCGACCTTCTGGCGCATGTGGACAGCGACGGCAGCACGATCCTCGGCCCCTCGGTCTATTCCGAAATGGTCTGGAACGCGCGTCAGCTCCGGGCCCAGGCGGGACTGAACCCGATCGACTGGGTGGTGCTGCGCAACCGCCTGGGTGCACAGCAGATGATCAACAAGGAAAAGATGGGGGCGGCGCTGGATACGTTGGCAAGGCGCATCGGATTTCGCACCGCGCCGGGATTTTCCGAACGGGTGATCTTCCGCGAACTCTTCCCACGCGGCCTCACGCTGCTCGACCTCAAGGATGTGGGCGTGAAGCAACTCAACATTTCCAATGTCGCGGCGCGCCAGGAATTGCGTGAACTGATCAGGGCACTAAGGCTCCCGGGCGTCGATCCGGATTTCTGAACCCGCGCCGGCCCGGTCTTCTTCTGGCCGGAAATATCCCGGGGTGAATTGCCCGAAGGGCAAGAGTGGCAGCGCCCCTGCTCGGGGCATCACCCCTGCGTCCCACGACGCCGGCGCAGGGCGATCAGGTTGGACACGAACAGCGCCCCGATCACCACCGCACCGCCCAGGATCGCCCAGCGTCCGGGATCCTCGCCCACCACGACCCATACCAGCAGCGGCGCCAGAACGGACTCCAGCAATATCAGCAGCGACACCTCCGCCGAGGTTATGTAACGCGGCCCCAGCGTAAGCAGGCATGTCGCCATTGCGATGAACGCTCCGTGTCCCAGGAAAAGCGGCCATTGCACCGCGAAGGCCGGGCCGGGATCGGCCATTGGCCACATCACCAGCGCGGCGCCGATATAGGCTATGGGGATGGCCGGTATCATCGAAGTGGCCCGCAGCCTGCGTACCGCGGTCAACGCGGCGGCATAGCTTGCGGCGACGCCAAGCGCCCAAAGATCTCCGCGCCACGACGCGATCTGGGACTCGTGCGATCCGTAAGCGATGATACCCAGCCCCACGAGCACCACCGCCATCGTCAATATCAACCGACGGCTGATCGGTTCCCCCAGGAAGATCCGGCTGAACACGGCGGCGAAAATCGGGATCGAGGCGAAGATGAACACCACGTTCGCAACGCTCGTCTGGCTTACGGCGAACACGAAGCCCGGAGCGGTCGCCCCCATCAGCACGATGTAGATCAGCCCCGGCCAGCCGGTACGGAATATCGGAGCGAATCCCCGCGTGCCCTGCCAGACAAGCAGGCCCGCAAGGATCAGCCCGCCCGAGGTGATACCACGCCAGAAGGCGGTGGTCAGTTGCCCGGCGTCGATCAGGCGCACGAAAAGCGAATCGGGCACCACTAAGAGAACGGCCAGGGTGGTGATCAGAAGGCCTTTGAGGTGGTCGTTCATGAAACAGATCTGTCGGTGCTTTCGCGGTGATTGTAAAGTGGCGCCGTACCGCCGTTCAGGATCGTCCCCGCGTCAGCTGCCGGAGCATGGCGCGCAGCCTCTCCGCCTCTTCGGTGCCCAGATCCCCGACGAGGGCGGCATCATAGTCACGGGCGACGTCCCGAAGATCGTTATAGGCCGCGCGCCCCGCGCCGGTGAGCGCCAACGTCTCGCGCCGCCGGTCACGGCGGTCGCGTGTGCGGCTCAGGAAACGCCGTTGCTCCAGCCGCGCCACCGCGCGGCTGATCTTGGTCTTGTGGATGCCGGCGCGGGCGCCGATTTCCTTTGCGGTCATCCCGCCGAAGAGCCCGAGATGAAAGAGCACTCGCCACTCGGTCCGCAATATGCCGTAGCGTGCCTTGTAGATCGCCTGAAACTCCAGGCTGCTCGCATCCGCTGCGCGGTTGAGCAGATAGGGCAGGAAATCGCGCGGGTCGAAATCATCATCTTGAGAGGTCATTGGCGCCGGCTACAGCTTGTTAGTTACAAATTCAACTGTTAGCTCCGTAGACAAGGAGGACACGCCATGACCACCCATCCCCCGGCACAGGAATCCGTACAGGCAGTGTCCGTGCGGGGCACCCATCCCGGATACATGCCCGGCTTCGGAAACGATTTCGAGACAGAAGCCCTGCCCGGTGCCCTGCCGCAGGGTATGAACAGCCCGCAGAAATGCAATTACGGCCTTTACGGAGAGCAGCTTTCGGGGACGGCCTTCACCGCGCCCAGCCACCAGAACGAGCGCACCTGGTGCTATCGCATCCGCCCCTCGGTCCGGCACTCCTCGCGCTATGCGAGGATTGACCTGCCCTACTGGAAATCCGCACCGCATGTCGATCCGGACGTGATTTCACTGGGCCAGTACCGTTGGGATCCTGTGCCTCATTCGGATCAGCCGCTGACCTGGCTGACGGGGATGCGCACCATGACCACAGCCGGTGACGTGAACACCCAGGTGGGCATGGCGAGCCATATCTATCTGGTGACGGCGTCCATGCAGGACGCCTATTTCTACTCCGCCGACAGCGAGCTTCTGGTTGTCCCCCAGGAGGGGCGGCTGCGGTTCGCCACCGAGTTGGGCGTGATCGACCTTGCCCCGCAGGAAATCGCGGTGATCCCGCGTGGTCTGGTTTACAGGGTGGAGGTCATCGAGGGGCCGGCGCGCGGCTTCGTCTGCGAAAATTACGGCCAGAAATTCGAGCTTCCGGGGCGCGGACCGATCGGTGCCAACTGCATGGCCAACCGGCGTGATTTCAAGACACCGGTCGCCGCCTACGAGGATCGGGACGCGCCCTCTGACGTGACGGTGAAGTGGTGCGGGCAGTTCCACCGTTGCGCAATCGGGCATTCGCCGCTCGACGTGGTGGCATGGCATGGCAATTACGCTCCCTGCAAATACGACATGAGCAATTACTGCCCCGTCGGCGCTATCCTCTTCGATCATCCCGATCCGTCGATCTTCACGGTTCTGACCGCGCCGTCCGGGGTGCCCGGTACGGCCAATATCGATTTCGTGCTGTTCCGGGAACGCTGGATGGTGATGGAGGACACATTCCGCCCCCCCTGGTATCACCGCAACATAATGTCCGAACTGATGGGCAACATCTATGGCCAGTATGACGCCAAGCCGCAGGGCTTTGTTCCCGGGGGCATGAGCCTGCACAACATGATGTTGCCGCACGGCCCCGACCGGGAAGCCTTCGAGAAGGCCGCGAATGCCGAGCTGAAACCGGAGAAGCTCGACAATACCATGTCCTTCATGTTCGAGACCCGGTTTCCCCAGCATCTGACCCGGTTTGCCGCGCAAGAGGCGCCGCTCCAGGATGATTACATCGATTGCTGGGCCGATATTGAGAAGAAATTCGACGGCACGCCGGGTATCAAATGAGCATCCAGAGTGTAACTCTTCTGGGCACCAAGGGTGGTCCGGCCGTGCGCCCCGGCTGGGCGATGCCGACCTCCACGCTGGTGTGCATGGACGGCAAGACAATCCTCGTGGATGCCGGCATCGGTGCGACCGTCGGGTTGACCCGGGCCGGTGTCGCGCTCACCGAGCTTGACGCTGTGGTCATCACCCATCTGCATTCCGATCATTACCTTGAGCTTGGTCCGTTGCTGCATACCGCCTGGACCTCGGGCCTCCGACGGCCGATTCCGATCCATGGCCCCACTGGCACGGCGGACTACTGGGACGGGTTTCGCGCCTCGATGGTCTATGACATCGAGACACGCATCCAGGACGAGGGGCGGCCGGATTTCGATACACTGTTTCCGCTGCACCCGCTGGACGAAAGCCTTGATCTGGAGCTTGGGGGGGTGCGCGTGACGGCGCTGCGCAACCACCACCCGCCGGTGACCGACAGCTTCGCCCTCAGATTCGAGGGGGGCGGCCGGAGCGTCGTGCTTTCGGGGGACACCGCCCTGATCGACGCGATGGCGGGATTCGCGAAAGACGCCGATCTTCTGGTCCACGAGGCGATGCTGACCGACCGCGTGACCGAGAGCATCCGGAAAATGGGCTACGCCGATGACCGGCTGCTCAGGCATGTGCTGCGCAGCCACACGGATGCGGCCGACGCCGCCCGCATCGCCCACCGGGCCGGGGTAGCGGCGCTGGCGCTCAATCATCTCGTGCCGTCGCACGAACCCGGGGTGACGGTGGCCGACTGGCAGGCCGCCGTGGAGCCACATTTCGGCGGGCGGCTTCACGTGGGCGAGGACGGCATGGTGATTGCCCTATGATCTGTGCCACGCTGGACGACGGCACGCCCGACGGGCAGCTTGCCCGCGTGTCGGAAGACCGTACCACATGCCGTATCGCGCCGGGGATGAGCCTGCAGGCGATGCTCGACGGGGCCGAGCCGGCGTGGTCCGGTCCGGAATGTCGCTTCGATCCCGCCGCGTGCCTGTCGCCGCTGCCGCGCGCCTACCAGTTCCTCGATGCCTCGGCCTACGTCAATCATGTCGCGCTGGTGCGCCGCGCGCGCGGGGCCGAGATGCCCGAAAGCTTCTGGCACGACCCACTCATGTATCAGGGCGGCTCGGACGGGTTCCTGGCCCCCACCGCGCCGATCGAGGGCGATCCGGAGTGGGGGATGGATTTCGAGGCCGAGGTGGCGGTGATCACCGGCCCGGTCCGCATGGGCGCCACGCCACGGGAGGCGCGCGACGCGATCCGCCTCGTGATGCTGTGCAACGACGTGTCGCTCAGGGCACTCATCCCCGGCGAGCTGTCCAAGGGATTCGGGTTCGTTCAATCGAAACCGGCCTGCGCCTTCTCGCCGCTGGCGGTGGCGCCTGGCGCCTTGCCGGGCTGGGACGGTGGCCGGCTTCATGGTGCCCTCCGGGTCGACCTCAACGGGATGCCCTTCGGGCGCGCCGATGCGGGGCACGACATGACATTCGATTTTCCCGCGCTCATCAGCCATGCCGCGAAGACGCGGGCGCTTGCGGCCGGCACGATCATCGGCTCGGGCACCGTGTCCAACCGCGACTCGGATGGCGGGCCGGGCAGGCCGGTGGCGCAGGGCGGCGCGGGGTATTCCTGCATCGCCGAACAACGGATGGTGGAAACCCTGCTGTCGGGTAGTCCCTCGACACCGTTCCTCCAGCCGGGAGACCGGATCAGGATATGGATGGAGGACGCTGCCGGCGTTTCCCTTTTTGGCGCCATCGAACAGGAGGTCGCGGCATGGCCCTAACCGCCCATTTGCCAATCCCTGATCGACTCGACAGGCCAGACGACCATCAGCACGTTGAGCGTCAGCCCGTCGCGGATGGCAAGGACGGCCAGCACCTCGAGGCCGATGACGACCGCCACGCTTGCCGGGACCGGTGCCAGACGGGCCAGCCCGAAACCAAGCAACATCGCCACGATGTCGGAGGTGGAATTGAGCACGCTGTCGCCGATGTAATCGACCGAAACAGTCGCATCGCGGTAGCGCCTGATCATCGCGTCGGTATTCTCGAGGATTTCCCAGGCGCATTCCAGCACGGTGGCGATGGTCAGCCGCCAGCCGACGCCGATCCTGCGCGCCGTCAGCCAGAGCGCCGCGTAAAACAGGATTCCGTGCAGGACATGGCTGGGCGTGTACCAGTCCAGAAGCTGCATGTTGGCCTCTTCGCTGCCAACCGTGCCCCAGAGATCGACATGCCCGCAGGGGCACCACGGCGCGCGCCCCATCAACAGAAGAATGAGGACGGTGGCCAGCACCACCGCCGCCGTGACAAAATGAGCAAACCGCCGGTCCCCGATCATCCCGGCAGACAAGCACAGCGCCCCGGCGCTGTCCATTGACGAAAGGAGCACCGCGCATGGCACGGGCCTTTGCCTCAGCAGGCGACATGAGCGAAAAGACCATCAGTTTCACCGAGATCGGAAAGGGCATTCATGCCTTCACCGCCGAGGGTGATCCCAATTCCGGCGTCATCATCGGTGATGACAGCGTCATGGTCATCGAGGCGCAGGCGACGCCGCGACTGGCCGGGAAGGTGATCGAGAAGATCCGCGAGGTCACCGACAAGCCGATCACGCATCTGGCGCTGACCCATTACCACGCCGTTCGTGTTCTGGGTGCGTCGGCCTATGGCGCGGGGCAGGTCATCATGTCGGACACGGCGCGCGCCATGGTTGCCGAGCGCGGGCAAGAAGACTGGGACAGTGAATTCCAGCGATTTCCGCGCCTATTCGAAGGGCATGAGAGTATTCCCGGCCTGACATGGCCGACCACCACCTTCAGCGAAGCGATGACCGTTTACCTGGGCAAGCGCCGGGTCGATCTGATGCACCTCGGACGGGCGCACACGGCGGGAGACATCGTCATCCATGTGCCCGATGAAAACGTGATGTTCACCGGTGACATCGTCGAGTACCATTCCGCATGCTATTGCGGGGACGGGCATTTCGGAGACTGGGGAGACACCCTTGATGCGATAAGGCGGTTCGATGTTGATGCGATCGCGCCGGGGCGGGGCGATGCCCTTGTGGGCCGTGATATGGTCAATGCCGCTATCGAGAATACTCGTGATTTCGTTGACAGCACCTACCGGCCTGCGGCGAGGGTCGCCGCGCGCGGCGGCCCCCTGAAGGACGCGTGGTACGCGGTGCGCGAAGCCTGCGATCCGAAATTCGCCGATTACGCCATCTACGAACACTGCCTGCCGTTCAACGTCGCCCGCGCCCATGACGAGGCGCGCGGCATCGACACGCCGCGGATTTGGACCGCCCAGAGGGACCTGGAAATGTGGGAGCAACTTCAGGGATGAAAAGATGAATCAGCTCCAGGCGCTTCCAGGGCTGATGCCGTTGAAAGGCGCGTGACCGCATGCCCGGCCTCCGGACCAATCATCGGCCCTCCCCGCGCCGCATCTTGATGGTGCCACGACGTGACGATCGGGCCGGGGTGGTCGTAGCGGATCAGCCGTGCCGATGCCGCCAGGCGTTCCAGGCGAGTCCGAGGGTTGCGGCGCCCGACATCGTCAGGTCGATGCCGAGGAGGATACCGAGTATACCGGCCGCCGCTGCGGGAAGCCCCAGAACGATAAGAACGGCAAGCGCAAGCGAGACGGCCCCCGAAGCCAGAAGCCAGCCCCACCCCTCGCGGGGCCGTTCATTCAGGGCCAGCGCAATGCGCAGCCCGCCCATCAGGGCGAACAGCATCGCCACGAGGATCGTAAGCGTCACCAGACCGGCCAGCGGATTGGCGATAAGCGAAATTGCCAGCACCACGAGGGCCAGCCCGAGAGCGCCGGAAAGCCACCTGTCGCCGCTTGTGCCCGCCCGGCCGGTGAACGCCAGCCAGAGCTGCAGCGCCCCGACGATCAGAAACGCGGCGCCGGCCACGAATTCCACCGTCAGGGAGGCGGCAAACGGATTGAGAAAGGCCACGAAACCGCCGACGACCATGAGAAGGCCAAGCAGGGCCAACCCTTTCCAACCAGGACCGAAAAGCTGTTGTTCATCTTCGATTTCATGTGTGGTGGATGTCATGAACCCTCCTTTTATTTTTAAGTTACAGTGTGTTGTGACTTTTCCCAACTGTCGGGACATGACGTGTGAAGCTGGCGGGCAAATGTCAACCGCCCAATCGGACAGGCTGTCATGACCCGGATCTTCGAAACTCCTCTCTATCCCTACGCGCGGTCCCGCGATCAGGATGCGCAAGCCACGATACGCCATCCCGTCATCGTTGCGGGGGCCGGGCCCGTGGGCCTTGCAGCCGCGATCGACCTGGCGCAGCAAGGCGTGCCGGTGGTCGTGCTGGACGAGAACGATCGCGTCTCGCACGGATCGCGCGCCATCTGTTTTTCCAAGCGTACGCTCGAGATCGCCGACCGCCTCGGATTCGGCGAACAACTTGTCCAAAAGGGGGTCCGTTGGAACCTTGGCAAGGTGTTCTTCGGCGATCGCAAGGTTTATGAATTCAACCTTCTGCCCGAGGAGGGGCACCGCCGCCCCGCCTTCATCAATCTTCAGCAGTATCACCTTGAACACGACATGGTATCGCGGTTGCGACAATTGCAGGCGGCGGGTGCGCCGATCGACCTGCGGGGACGCAACCGTGTGACGGCTGTCGTGCCGCATCCCGATCACGTTGTCCTGACCATTGAAACGCCGGAGGGTCCTTATGCGCTTGAGGCGGACTGGCTGATCGCCTGCGACGGGGCCGGATCGCCGGTTCGCGAGATGCTGGGCATGGGCTTCACCGGCCGCGTCTTCGAAGACAATTTCCTGATCGCGGATGTCACCATGCAGGCGGATTTTCCCACCGAACGGTGGTTCTGGTTCGATCCGCCCTTCAACCCCGGCCAGTCCGCGCTTCTTCACAAGCAGCCCGACGGGATCTGGCGTATCGACCTGCAACTCGGACAAAGCATTGACCGCACGCGCGAAACCGAGCCTGAGCGCGTTAAGGCACGACTGCGACAGATGCTTGGCCCGGAGGTGGATTTCGAGCTTGAGTGGGTTTCCATCTACAGCTTTCAGTGCCGTAGGATGGAGCGGTTTCGCGAAGGCCGGGTCATCTTCGCCGGCGACGCGGCCCACCAGGTCAGCCCTTTCGGCGCACGCGGTGCCAATTCCGGCCTCCAGGACACCGACAACCTGTGCTGGAAGATCAAGCTGGTTCTGGATGGCACGGCACCGGAGACGCTTCTGGACAGCTACACGGCCGAACGCATTCAGGCCGCGGACGAGAATATCCTCAACTCGACCCGCTCGACCGACTTCATCGCTCCGAAATCGGCCAACAGCCGCATGTTCCGCGATGCAGTGCTGGACCTGAGTGCGGCGTATCCCTTTGCACGGCCGCTGGTCAATTCGGGACGGCTTTCACTGCCCTGCACGCATGATGACTCACCGATCAACGGCCCTGACGGGTTGGCGGACGGGCCGTCCCGCACCCGCCCCGGAAGCGCCTGTCCCGATGCGCCGCTGGCAAGTGGCGATTACCTGCTTGACCAACTCGGCAACGGGTTCACTTTGATGGGGCTTGCCACGGATGCCCCCGGTATCTCCGGGCTGCGCGTGGTCGATCCCGGGGGACGGATCACACCAGAGCTGCGGGCGCGGTACCTTGGCGACGCGTCCTCGGCACTTTACCTTATCCGGCCCGATCAGCATGTGGCGGCGCGCTGGTCAACGGCGGATGGCGCAACGGTGGAAGCCACGCTGGCGCGCGTGAAAGCAGGAGGATGACCCATGACCGACCTTGTTCTCGAGCCCAATATCGACCGGCCCGATGATCTTTATGCCGATCTTCTGGAAGCGCACGAGGGGCTGGACGAAGCGGCAAGCGCGGCGCTCAATGCGCGGCTTATCCTGGTTCTCGCCAATCACGTAGGCGACCGCGAGCTTTTCCGGGCCGCCCTTGCCGCCGCCCGCAACGCCGGATCCTAGCGCGGCAGCCTGCAAGGGCTGACAAGCGGCGCGGCCTTCAGCCTATCACCTGGTGGACCTCGATAACGTTGCCGTCGGGATCGTAGAAATAAATCTGGTGCCATCCGTTGACCGCGGATGTGCCCCAATCCGAATAGGGCACGCCCCGCGCTTCCAGGTGCGTCTTGAACGCGGCGATGTCGTCACAGCGATAGGCGATATGGCCGCGCGCCACCGGGTTGACGATCTGGCCGGTCCGGAAACCGGCCTCCACGTCCTTGCGCGCCACGTGCAGATGGGTTTTTCCATCGTCCAGAAACGCGACGTCACCGTCATAGACATCCTTGTCGCCGCGCAGGCCGGGCACATCGTCCTGCGCCTGACCGAGCCCCATGACTTCACGGTAGAAGCTGTCCATCTCTTCCACCTTCTCGGTTGAAAGGTTGATATGATGAAGGGTCAGTTTCATGCCTGTCTCCCACGGTCGTGGCTGGACCCCCACTCAACAACACGCTTTAATCCCTGCCAAGACCAAACAGCGAAAGCCGCGCCATGCCCGCACCGGAAAACCGATTCAAGGCCGCCCTCGCCGGAGGCACCGTGCAATACGGATGCTGGGCCGCCTTCGCCGACGCCTATGCGACCGAGGTGCTGTCCACCGCCGGGTTCGACTGGCTGGTGATAGATGGCGAACATGCCCCCAACGACCTGCGCAGCATCATGCATCAGCTTCAGGTGCTGGAGGGCCGCCACAGCGCACCCGTGGTTCGCCTGCCGATGGGCGAGGCATGGGCGATCAAACAGGTGCTCGATGCAGGCGCGCAGACCCTCCTGATCCCGATGGTCGAAAGCGCGGCACAGGCGCAGGATCTGGCCCGTGCCATGCGCTACCCGCCCGAAGGCATCCGCGGATCGGGTGCGGCGCTGGCTCGTGCCTCGCGTTTTTCCGACATCGCCGATTACACCGCAACCGCCAACGATCAGGTCTGCCTTCTGGTGCAGGTCGAAACCCGCGCCGGGATCGGGGCTCTGGACGCGATCCTCGAGGTCGCTGGTGTTGATGGCGTCTTTATCGGGCCGTCGGACCTGGCCGCCGACATGGGGCAGGCGGGCGACAGCGCGCACCCGGAGGTGCAAAGCGCCATCCGCGACGCATTGGCACGGATTGCCGCGTCCGACAAGGCGGCGGGCATCCTTGCCACCGATCACGACACGGCCCTGAAATACCGTGACTGGGGCGCGCGGTTCCTTGCCGTGGGCATCGACGTGGTGATGCTGGCCCGGGCAGCGCGCGAGACCATGGCGCGCTGGAACGATGACGGATGAGCGTCAGCTTGTCGTGGATGCCGGCGGCACCAATACCCGTGTCGGGCTGGCCACAGCGCAAGGGCTGATCCCGCAAGCCGTGCGCAGTTATCCGAACGCCGGTCATCGCGACCTCTCAGGGGTGCTGATGGCTTACCTGGAGGCGCATCCCGGCCCCTTGTCCGCGCTTTGTGCCGCGGTGGCCGGTCCGGTACGGGGCAATCGCGCCAGGCTCACCAACCACGCCTGGACCATCGAAACCACCGATCTGGCGCGGGCCACAGGTGCAGTACACGTCGCGCTGATCAACGATCTTCAGGCGCAGGGGCTTGCCCTGGACGACCTGCCGGAGCACCGCATCACCCCCCTGCGGCCCGGCCTTGCCGCGGCGGGTGGCGCGCGGCTGGTGCTGGGGCTGGGAACCGGGTGCAATGTGGCCGCGATCCATCGGGTGGAGGGGCAACTTTTCGTACCGGCCTCCGAAACGGGACATACCGGGCTTTCTGACCGGCCCGGGCTTCGGGCGCTGTACGATCACCTGCGCGCGGCGCATTCTCACCTGCCCGTCGAGGCGGCGCTTTCAGGGCCGGGGCTGTCCAGCATCCACCGTTGGGTGGCTGGCCGGACCCTGCCGCCGGAGGCGATCCTCGCGGCCCGCGCGGAGGGTGACGGGCAGGCGCGCGAAACACTGCGCGTATTCTCGGATCTGCTGGGCGATCTTGCCGGGAACCTGTGTCTCGCGCACATGGCCACCGGGGGGCTGTTCCTGAGCGGCGGCACCGCCCGGGCGGTCGCCCCGGTATTGGACCGCGCGGCTTTCGAAGCAGCCTTCACGGCGCGAGGCCCCTATGCCGGAATTGTCGGCGACATTCCCGTTGCCCTGATCATCGACGACACGGCGGCCCTGCGCGGCTGTGCCCGCCACCTGCGGCAGCAGACCGCCTGACGCGAGGGTCCGGGGCCACTTCCCCCGCTTCGTGCCCTCTGTCATACTGCCTTCCAATCAACAAAGACGAGGGCAGCGAGCATGACGGACGATCTTCTTCAAGGGAGCGGTCAATCCGAATACGACGCCTCTCATATCGAGGTTCTGGAGGGGCTGGAACCGGTCCGCAAACGCCCCGGCATGTATATCGGCGGCACCGATGACAGGGCACTGCATCACCTCGTGGCCGAAGTTCTCGACAATTCGATGGACGAAGCCGTGGCCGGCCACGCCAACCGGATCGAGGTGGAGCTGCACGATGATCATTCCGTCACCATCCGTGACAACGGCCGCGGAATCCCCATCGAGGAGCACCCGAAATTTCCCGGCAGGTCCGCGCTCGAGGTCATCCTCTGCACGCTTCATGCGGGGGGCAAGTTCTCGGGCAAGGCATATCAGACCTCGGGCGGGCTTCACGGCGTCGGCGCAAGCGTGGTCAACGCCCTTTCCGACCGGATGACCGTGCAGGTGGCGCGCAACCGCGAACTGCATGAACAGAGCTTTTCGCGTGGCAAGCCGCTGGGCCCGATCGAAAAGGTGGGGCAGGCGCCCAACCGCCGTGGCACCACCGTCACCTTCCACCCCGACGAGGAGATCTTCGGCTCCCACCGGTTCAAACCCTCGCGGCTTTTCCATTCGATCCGGTCAAAGGCGTACCTATTTTCCGGGGTCGAGATCCGGTGGAAATCCGCGTTGGAAGATGGCGACACCCCCACCGAGGCCACATTCCATTTTCCCGGCGGACTGGCCGATTACCTGCGTGAGACGATGGCCGGGGCGGCCTCCTACGCCGACAATCCCTTTGCCGGCACCGTCGATTTCCAGGAACGATTCGGCCGGCCCGGCAAGGTGGAATGGGCGATCAACTGGACGCCGTCGCGCGACGGGTTCCTGCAAAGCTACTGCAACACGGTACCCACGCCCGAAGGCGGCACCCATGTGGCCGGCTTCTGGGCGGCGATCCTCAAGGGTATAAAGGCGTATGGCGAACTTGTGAACAACAGGAAGGCGGCGCAGATCACCCGCGAGGATCTTACGGCGGGGGGCTGCGCGCTGGTTTCGTGCTTCATCCGCGAGCCCGAATTCGTGGGTCAGACCAAGGATCGCCTGGCCACTGCCGAGGCTACCAGGCTGGTCGAGAACGCGGTGCGCGACCATTTCGACAACTGGCTGGCCAGCGATACCAAATCCGCCGGCGCGATCCTCGATTTCCTGGTGCTCAGGGCCGAGGAACGGCAAAGGCGCCGCCAGGAGAAGGAGACGCAGCGCAAAACCGCCACCAAGAAGCTGCGCCTGCCCGGCAAACTTGTGGACTGCACCGCCACCAACCGCGCGGGAACCGAGCTTTTCATCGTCGAGGGCGACAGCGCGGGCGGATCGGCCAAGCAGGCGCGCGAACGCAAGACACAGGCGCTGCTGCCGCTCCGGGGCAAGATCCTCAACGTGCTGGGGGCGGCAAGTTCCAAGCTGGGAAGCAACCAGGAGATCAGCGATCTCACCCAGGCGCTTGGTACCGGGCTGGGCACGCGCTTCAACCTTGACGACCTGCGCTACGACAAGGTGATCATCATGACGGATGCGGATGTGGACGGCGCCCATATCGCCTCGCTGCTGATGACCTTCTTCTTTTCGCAGATGCGCCCGATGATCGACGCAGGCCATCTCTACCTCGCCTGCCCGCCGCTCTTTCGCGTGACGCAAGGCGCGAAGCGGGTCTATTGCCTTGATGAGGCCGAGAAGGAGGCCGCCGTCGAGAAGGGACTTGGCGGCAAGGGCAAGGTCGAGGTGAGCCGCTTCAAGGGGCTGGGGGAGATGGACGCCAAGGACCTCAAGGAAACCACGATGGACCCGGCGACCCGCAAACTGATCCGGGTGACCATCGACGAGGACGAACCCGGCGAAACCGGCGACCTGGTGGAACGCCTGATGGGCAAGAAGCCGGAACTGCGCTTCCAGTATATCCAGGAGAATGCTAGGTTTGTTGTGGAGTTGGATGTTTGAGTGAGGATAGACAATCCGGCCTCAACAACTTACAACCTTGAGTAAAGAAGGTGCCGAAACTGAGGGGTAAATAGTTTTATGGCGACGGAAACCGAACATCGTGCGCAGCTAAGTGTCGGATCCCGGAAGGTAGTATGGCCGTTTCCTGAACAGGTCGGGCTTGAGTTTGTGCCAGTCTTTCATCGCCTGCAAGGGCGTCTTGCTGCCCAGGGCTGATTGCGGGAGCTGCTGGTTGTAGAG